>DASZTV010000089.1:0-84186 GCA_035548125.1 Mycobacteriales bacterium
GTGTCGGTCCCTATCCGCTGCGCGCGCAGGAGACTTGAGAAAGGCTGTCCCTAGTACGAGAGGACCGGGACGGACGAACCTCTGGTGTGCCAGTTGTCCTGCCAAGGGCACTGCTGGTTGGCTACGTTCGGAAGGGATAACCGCTGAAAGCATCTAAGCGGGAAGCCTGTTTCAAGATGAGGTCTCCCACAGGGTCAACCTGGTAAGGCCCCCGCCAGACCAGCGGGTTGATAGGCCGGAAGTGGAAGTGCGGCGACGCATGGAGCTGACCGGTACTAATAGGCCGAGGGCTTGACTACAACTTTCGATGTTTCGCGTCCACTGTGCGGTTCCCGAGATGCGGTCGGTGTGTATCGACCGGGTCGGGTAACCGACCTTTACATCTCCATAGAGTTTCGGCGGCACAATGGCGAGAGGGAAACGCCCGGTCCCATTCCGAACCCGGAAGCTAAGCCTCTCAGCGCCGATGGTACTGCCCTGGAGACGGGGTGGGAGAGTAGGACGCCGCCGGACATCTTCACGAAGGGCCACCTGAATACTCGGGTGGCCCTTCGTCGTTTCAGCCGTTTCGAGGAGATCGAGAGCATGCCACCGCCACCCCGCCGTCGCTCGGGCCCGCCCGGTGACCGCGCCGGGCGCGGGGGTGCTGCGCCCAGCGGCGAACGGTCACAGCCGAAGCAACCCGGTCGGCCGCAGCCGCGGCGCGGCGAGCGTACGGACCGCGGACAGCCCATGCGCCCCGAGCGGGTCGATCGGTCCCGGCAGCCCCGGCCCGAGCGCGACGAACGACCGCCACGGCCGCCCGAGCCTGTGGTGCCCGACGACATCCATCCCCGGGACCTGGACCGCACCGTCCGAGCCGGCCTGCGCAGCCTCAGCGAGGGGCTGGCCGACAAGATCGCCCGCCATCTCGTGGCGGCGGGTCGCGCGCTCGACGAGGACCCCGAGCTGGCGCTCACCCACGCGAGGTACGCCCGCGCGCTGGCGCCAAGGATCGCGGTGACCCGTGAAGCCGTCGGCGTAGCGGCCTACCACGCCGGCGACTACCAGACCGCGCTGGCCGAGTTGCGCGCGGTGCGCCGGATGACCGGGGATCCGTCTTATCTGCCGGTGATGGCCGACTGCGAGCGAGGCCTCGGGCGCCCCGAGCGTGCGCTCGCCTTGGTCCGGGACGCCGATGCCCGCAGGCTCGCGCCCGCCGAGCGGATCGAGCTCGCCATCGTCGAGTCGGGCGCGCGACGCGACCGCGGGGAGACCCGGGCCGCCGTCGTCGCGCTGCAGGTCCCCGCGCTACGACGGCCCGAGGTCAACGACTGGACGGCGCGGCTCTGGTACGCCTACGCCGCTGCCCTCGAGGCCGACGGCCGGATCGAGGAGGCGCGGGAGTGGTTCTCGAAGGTCGCCTCGATCGACGACGAAGGCGAGACCGACGCGGAGGAGCAGCTCGAGCGACTCGAGAGCTGACGCCGTCCTCCACACGCGCCGCCGCAATCCCGGTTATCCACCGGATTCCCTCATCCGGTCACTCCGCGTCGTACCCCGCCCCGAACGTCGGTCTCCTTCAATCAAGAGGAGAGATCGATGGCTACAGATCCTGCCGTTGCCCGTAAGAGCGAGCCGGTCCACCGCAACGAGGTCAGCATGGTCGGCCGGCTGTCCAGCTATGCGACGGCGAAGCAGCTCCCCAGCGGCGACGAGGTCGTCACCTGGCGGCTGGTGGTCGAGCGCCACGGCGGCGGGATCGACGTGGTCGACTGCGCGACGTTCGCGGCTCGGCTCAGACGCTCGGCGGTGAAGTGGCTGCCCGGCGACACGATCGAGGTCGAAGGCGCGCTGCGGCGGCGGTTCTGGCGGGGTGTCGCGGGAACCGCCAGCCGGTACGAGGTCGAGGTGTCCCGCGCCGTGGTCCGGCGGTAGCTACTCGGAGTCGGCGAACGCCCGGATCAGCAGTCCGGTCGCGGGCTTCGGGACGAACAACGTCGACTTGCGCGGCATCCGGTCGCCGGCCGCGGCAACGGCAGCGACGTCGGCGACGGGCGTCGGGTTGAGCAGCAGCGCCGTGCCCCCGCTCGCGCCGGCAGCGGTGACGGCCGCCGGCACGTCATGGTGGAACTCCACGACCTGCTCAGTGTCGTCGAGCTGCCACAGCTCGCGGATCAGCAAGGTGTGCGCGACCGCGACGTCGAGCGCCTTCCAGGCGTCCGACCGCTCCGCGGGCATCGCCGCGGCAAGCCGGGTCGGATCCGGGTCGGTGAGCAGCCAGGCGGCCACGCCATCGGTCAGCAAGAACGCTGTTCCGGTCGTGCCCGCTTTCGCGAGCGCCTCGGTGGCGGCGTCGATCCCGCTGGTGATCTCCTCGACCGTGAACCCGGCGCGAGCCAGTTCGGCGGCCTGCGCGGGCGGAAGGCCCGGAACCGCGCGGTGGATGGCATGGACCTCCGGCCCGAACGCCGAGCCGTCGACGAGGAAGGCCAGCCCGAGATCCCACGGTCCGGCGCCGTCACCGGCTTCGTGGCGGTCCGCCTGGTAGCGGAGGAACGTCGCGTACCGGTGGTGCCCGTCTGCGATCACCGCCCGGCGCGGGTGGAGGTCCGCGGCCACCGCCGCGAGCGTCGCCGGGTCCGTGATCGCCCAGAGCCGGTGCCGGGTGCCGTCCGGGGTCGAGGCCTCGACGAGTGGCGGCGCGGAACCGGCGTCGGCCACCACCTGGCTCGCGACGCCGCCCCCGTCATAGACCAGGAAGATCATCTCGAGGTCCGCCGCCGTGGCGGCCATCAGAGCGAGCCGGTCGGCGACCGGCCCGGCCATCGTGTTCTCGTGCGGCAGCACGATCTGGTCCTCCGCCGGGGTCAGCCCGATCGCTCCGACCAGGCCGCGCTGGGTGTGCCCATGGGCGTGCTGTTCGTAGACGTAGAGGGCCGGCTCGGCGTCGGGCCGCAGCGTGCCGTCGCTCCGCCACTCGGCCAGCAGCCGGCCGGCGGCGGCGTAGCGGGTGTCGGGTCCGGCGTCATCGCGGGGGAGCGTGAGGCGGACCACGTTATGCGGGTGACGTGCCTCCAGCTCGGCCTGCTCGGCGGCGTCGATCACGTCGTACGGCGGGGCGAGCAGGTCCGGGAGCGCATCAGCCGAGGCGTAGCGCAGCGCCCGGAACGGCGCCAGGACGAGACCGTCGGGACGGGGCACACCGGAGGACGCGCTCTGGGTCATGCGGGGATGCTACGGGGCCGGGATTTCGGGCCGGTCACAGGCCGAACAGGGAGCGCAGCCGCAACATGTCGCGCATCGATGCAGACACCTGCACCCGGCCACGCAACCAGCAGGTGAGGAAGTCTTCGGACCGGTTCGCCAGCGCGACCAGGTCGTCGCTGTCGAGGGCGAGGCGGACGTCGGTGTTCGGCTCGGCGGCCGGATCCTTGACCAGTGTCACGTCATGCACGCCGTCCGCATCCAGCCGGGCGTAGAAGACGGCGCCTAGGTCGCGGACCCGGCACAGCACGGTCCGCTCCGGGATGTGCTTGGCCCGTAGGTCCGGATCGACTTCTGCCACGGCGGTGACGAGACCGTCGAGCGCCGAGCGGCACTGCTTGAGCGTCGCCACCAGGCCACGCTAATGCCCTAATCCGGCAGCGCTCATCTCGGCTACCGTCGTCCGCGTGGAAGACGTTGCGGAGCCCGGGGTGGACGACGCCGCCACTCCCGCCATCGACGGCGCGGCCGGCGACCTCCCGGACGACGGCGCGGGTGACGCGACGGGGGTGCCATCCGTCGACGCGGCGATCGAGCGGCTCGGTGATCTCGACGCAACGCCCGTGGAGGGTCACGTCGAGATCTTCGACGATGTGCAGCGCCGGTTGCACGACGCGCTCGCCGAGCTCGACGACGGGCAGTAGGCGGCAGGAGCTTCCGATGGCCTCCAAGACGCGACTTGACGTCGAGCTGGTGCGTCGCGGCCTGGCGCGCTCCCGACAGGATGCGCTGGACCTGGTCGCCGCGGGACGGGTCAAGGTCGGCGGCATGCCGGCCAGCAAGCCCGCCACCGCGGTCGACGCTGCCACCCCGCTCGTCGTGGCGAAGGCACAGGGCGACACGACCGTCTCTCGCGGGGCCCACAAGCTGGCAGGGGCGCTCGACAGGTGGTCCGCGCTTCCGGTCGCAGAGCGCCGCTGCCTGGATGCCGGTGCGTCGACGGGCGGGTTCACCCAGGTCCTGTTGCGTCGCGGAGCGCGCGAGGTCGTCGCGGTCGACGTCGGGTACGGCCAGCTCGCATGGTCGCTCGCGAGCGATCCGCGGGTGTGGGTCTTCGACCGGACCAACGTGCGCAGCATCACACCCGTCGTGATCGGCGGGCGGGTGGACCTGGTGGTCGCGGACCTCTCGTTCATCTCGCTCACCACCGTGCTGCCCGTGCTGGTCGACTGCCTCGCGGAGGGCGGCGACCTCGTCGTCATGGTGAAGCCGCAGTTCGAGGCAGGACGCGACGCGGTCGGGTCCGGGGGAGTGGTGCGAGACCCGGCGGTGCGTGCCGCTGCGGTGGCCAAGGTCGCGTCGGCGGCCAACGAGCTCGGCCTCGGCACCGCAGGAATCGTCGCGAGCTCGCTTCCCGGGCCGGCCGGCAACGTCGAGTACTTCCTCTGGCTGCAGGCCGGTGCCGAGCCGCCGGCGGATGACGACATCGCCGCCGCCATCGCATCGGGGCCGCAGTGAGCCCCGACCCTCGTACCGTGCTGTTGGTGGTGCACACCCGTCGCCCCGGCGCGTCGAAGGCGGCGCGCGAGCTCGGCGAGCGCCTGCACGCGAGCGGACACACGGTGCGCGTCATCGAGTCCGAGGCCGATGACGTCGCCTGCGGCGGGGCCGCGACCGTCCCCGACGACGCCGCCGCCGCGAAGGACGCCGAGCTCATCGTTGCCTTCGGGGGTGACGGCACGCTGCTTCGTGCTGCCGAGTACGCCCGTCCGCAGCGGACCCCGCTGCTCGGCGTCAATCTGGGCCACGTCGGGTTCCTCGCCGAGGCCGACCCGACGTCTCTCGACCTCGCCGCTGCCGCGATCGCCGACGGAAACTACGAGGTGGAGGAGCGGCTGACCCTCGACGTGCGCGTGCTTCGTGACGGCGCCGAGGTGCTTCGCGACTGGGCCCTCAACGACGTGTCGGTCGAGAAGGACAGCCGCGAACACATGGTGAACCTGATCCTCGAGATCGACGGCCGGCCGCTCTCGCGCTGGGGCTGCGACGGCCTCGTGTGCGCCACACCTACCGGCTCAACCGCCTACGCCTTCTCCGCCGGCGGGCCGGTGGTGTGGCCATCGGTGCAGGCCGTCCTGGTGGTGCCGATCAGCGCGCACGCGTTGTTCGCCAGACCGCTGGTCGTCTCGCCGCAGTCGACCGTCGCGATCGAGATCACCGACGCCGCCTCGAGCGCGGTGATGTTCTGCGACGGCCGTCGCACCCACCCGCTCCAAGCAGCGGACCGGCTCGAGATCGTTCCGAGCGCGGAGCCGATCCGCCTGGTGCGCCTGCGGAGCGCGCCGTTCACCGACCGGCTGGTCGACAAGTTCCAGCTGCCGGTGCAGGGTTGGAGCGGACGCTAGGACGGAAGGACCGTTACCGGCGCCCCGCGCCGGTCGTTGATCAGCAGAAGTAGTGCAACCGCGGGTGCCGGAAGGTGGAGGTCGACCGGATGACCGAACAGCCCAAGCTGTTGGGTCGCCGCGGCCTGCTCGGTGCGGCAGCAGCAGGTACGGCGCTCGCGGCGGTGCCGGTGATGTCCGACGTCGCGGCAGCGGCACCGGCGGTGTCACACCGTCGCGGGGTCCCGGTGCACGTCCCGGACGATCACGCACTCCACGCGCTGCGGCGCCTCGGGTACGGCCCGACGCCGGCGGACCTCGATGCAGTGCGCAAGGCGGGAGTGCACGGCTGGCTCAACGAGCAGCTCAAGCCTGCGAAACCCGACCTGCACGAGACGCTGGTCGACTTGATGTTCCCGCTGTTCAAGGGCCCACCGGTGCTCGCATACGCGGCCTACGCCGGGAGCGGGCAGGCGGCCATCGATGCCTACGAGTGGGCGACTCTCTACCGCGCGATGTACTCCTCGCGGCAGGTCGAGGCTCGGCTGACCGAGGTCTGGCTCGACCACTTCAATGTCGGTGTCACGGTCCCGAAGCAGTTCCTGCCGTGGGTGCGGTTCACCTACGACACCGAGGTGATCCGGCCTCGTGCAATGGGTCCGTTCTCGGAGCTGCTCAAGGCGGTCCTCAGGGCACCTGCGATGCTGACGTATCTCGACCAGTGGGTGTCCACGAAGGAGTATCCGGTCGAGAACCTCGCCCGCGAAGACCTCGAGCTTCACACGGTCGGGCTCGGCAACTTCGCCGAGCATGACGTCAAGGCCTACTCGAAGCTGCTGACCGGCGCGACCATCAATCCCAACAGCTGGGCCTACGAATACAACCCCAAAGCGCACTACACCGGGCCGCTGCACATCCTCGGCTACCGAACGGCGAACCGCTCGGCCAACGGCGACCACCTGATCTCCTCGTTCGCCGAGTACCTCGCGCATCGGCCGGCCACCGCCCGCAACGTCGCGCGCCGCCTGCTGGTCCACTACGTCGAGGACAACCCGTCGAAAGGACTGGTCGACCGCGTCGCGCGCCAGTACCTGAAGCATCACACCGACATCGCAGCGACCCTCCGCTACATCGTCGACCAGCCAGAGTTCTACGCAAGCCGGGGCCGCAAGGTACGCAGACCGTCGGACACCTTCGCCGCGGCGGTCCGCGGCCTCGGGTGGAGCTGGTCGCTGCTGCCGGATGTCGGTGAGGTCACCCAGTCCGTCGTCGCGGGATGGGGGAGGTACCTCAACCTGCTGCGCAACGCCGGGCATGCGCCGGGCGAGTGGCCCGCACCCAACGGCTACCCGCAGGTTGGCGCCGCGTGGCTCGACTCCAACACCACGCTGCAGACCTGGCGCCTGCTCGGGCACCTCACCGGCGGCGCGGCCGACGGTCCGTTCAGCCGGAGTGGTGGGCCCGCCGCTGCGGCATGGCATCCCGGCGTCACCTACGACGGCATCATCGCCGGCGCGGCGAAGCGGATCACGGGTCAGGCGATGCGGCCCGAGCACCGTCACGCGATCGCGGCCATGGCCGGCTTGAAGCCCGGGGACAAGCCCGCCGCCGGATGGCATCTCACCACCGACGCCGCACACTCTGCGATCCACTTCGGGATCGTCGCCAGCGAATACATGACCGTCCGATGAGGGTCGAGGACTGCAGCCTGAGCCGCCGCGGCTTGCTCGCCAAGGGCGGGGTCGCGGGGCTTGCTGCGATGGCGATCCCGTCGGTCATCCCGCGCTACGCCTTCGCGGCGGACACGAGCGGGTCGAAACGTCCGGCCGGCAGCATCATCGTGCTGTTCCTCCGAGGTGCCGTCGACGGCCTCTCGATGGTTGTGCCGCATCAGGACAAGGCCTACTACCGGGCCCGGCCGACGCTCTCGATCGCTGAGAACCGGGTGCTCGACCTCGACGGGCATTTCGGGTTGCACCCCTCGCTCGCCGGGCTGCTGCCGCTGTGGAAGAAGCGTGAGCTGGCGATCATCCACGCGACCGGGATGCTGACGACGGCCGGCTACTCCCACTTCGACGGGCAGGCCATCATGGAGGCCGGCTCCGAGGACACCGGCATCGGCAGCGGCTGGCTCGCCCGGCACCTGCTGTGCCGGCCGCAGGCGACCGACAGCCTCCGTGCCATCTCGATCGGCGATCACGTTGCAGCCAGCCTGGTCGGTTGGCGGCGGACCTCGGCGATGCAGAGTCTCGGTGCCTTCGCGCTGGGCGACGTCCCCGCGTCGTACGACCGCGTGATGCTCGCCCTGGACAAGCTCTATAGCGATCGCGGGATGCCGGCGACGCAAGCGGCACACGAGACGTTCGCCGCGCTGCAGCGGGTCGCGACATTGCGGGACGCGGCGTACACCCCCGAGCACAACGTGGTGTATCCGAGCTCGCCGCTGGGGTCCGCGCTGCTCGACATCGCGAAGGTCGTGAAGTCGGTGCCGCAGCTCGAGGCAGTCACCATCGACGCCGGTGGCTGGGACACCCACGCCGCCCAGAACGTCGTGCTGCCCAGGCTGCTCGGCGACCTGGCAGCAAGCCTGCTCGCCTTCACCACCGATCTCGGTGAGCGGATGCGCCACACGACCGTCGTCGTGATGAGCGAGTTCGGCCGGCGGGTCCAGGAGAACAGCGCAGGAGGCACCGACCACGGCCACGGCAACGTGATGTTCGTGATCGGCAAGGGGGTCCGTGGCCGGCACGTCTACTCGCACTGGCCGGGCCTCGCGCCGACGGATCTCGACTACGGCGACCTGAAGGTGACCACCGACTATCGGCAGGTGGTGTCGGACGTCGTGAAGCACCGGCTGGCCAATCACCACCTCGACCGGGTGTTCCCAGGCCTGGCGTACCGCCCGGTCGGCCTCGCGCCCCACTGACCGACACGCCGTCCCGCGCGCCCCGCGTTGTCGGCCCCGCCGTCCGTCGCCGCGCCTAGGCTTCGTACGTGCTCCTCGAGTTGCGGATCCGCGGGCTCGGCGCGATCGACGAGGCGACCCTCGCGTTCGGCTCGGGCTTCACAGCCGTCACGGGTGAGACCGGTGCCGGCAAGACGATGCTGCTCACCGGCCTCGGCCTGTTGCTCGGCGGGCGCGCGGACGCCGGACTGGTTCGCACCGGTCACGAGCGGGCCGAGGTCGAAGGCCGATTCCGCGTCGACGTGGGCGGTCCCGTGGCGGTCGCGGTCGAGGAGGCCGGTGGCCATCTCGACGGTGACGAGGTGGTGATCGTACGAACCGTGGCCGCCGACGGGCGCTCGCGGGCCTTCGCCGGCGGGCGCAGCGTCCCGGCGGCCCTGCTCTCCTCGCTCGCCGATGACCTGGTCACGGTCCACGGGCAGGCTGATCAGCGCGGCCTGCTGCGGCCGAGCGTCCAGCGCGGCGTGCTCGACCGGTTCGCCGGGCGGCCCGCGGAGGCGGCACTTGCTGAGTACCGGTCGGCCTTCGCCGAGCTGGCTGCAGTACGCGCCGAGCTCGAGACCGTCACCGGCAGCCGGCGCGAGCGGACGCTGGAGGCCGATGCGCTTCGCCACGGTCTGGCCGACATCGACGCGGTCGAGCCGGTGGCGGGCGAGGACGTCGCGCTCGCCGCCGAGGTGGCGCGGCTCGGGCACGTCGAGGCGCTCCGCGCGGCCGCGCAGGCTGCCCGCAACGCGTTGCACGGTGAGGAGGGTGGCGCGGGCGACGACGTGCTCGGGCTGACTGCTGCTGCTCGTCGTGATCTCGAAGCGGTCGGGGGTCACGACGCCGAGCTCGACGTGCTCGCCTCCCGGCTCGCCGAGGTGTCCTACCAGCTCACCGACGTCGCCGCGGACCTTGCGGCGTACCTCGATCGGCTTGATGCCGACCCGGCGCGGTTGGCCGCGTCCCAGGATCGGCTCGCCAAGATCACCGCGTTGACGAAACGGTACGGCGCAGATGTCGAGGCGGTGCTGCGGTGGGCGGAGGAGGCGCGCTCCCGACTCACGGCGCTCGACGACGACGACGGCTTGGTCGTTGCCCTGGGCCAGCGGCGTGACGCGATCCTGGCGCGCCTCACCGACAGCGCTTCCCGGCTGTCGAGGGCGCGCGCGGAGGCGGCCGCCCGGCTGGAGGCTTCCGTTTCGGCCGAACTCGCGGGCCTGGCAATGGGGCAGGCCGCCGTTCCGGTCGTGGTGTCGCGGCGCGACGACCCCCACGGCATCTCGATGGGTGGCGAGACCGTCGCGTTCGGGCCGGCGGGAGTCGACGAGGTGGAGCTCCGGCTGATCGCGCACGAGGGCGCCCCGGCTCGCCCGCTGCACCGAGGCGCATCCGGCGGTGAGCTGTCGAGGGTCATGCTCGCCCTCGAGATCGTTCTCGCCGGGGCGGACCCGGTGCCGACGTTCGTCTTCGACGAGGTGGACGCCGGCGTCGGCGGGCGCGCGGCGGTCGAGGTGGGCCGTCGGCTCGCGGCGCTCGCCGCGACGGCGCAGGTGCTCGTGGTCACCCACCTGCCCCAGGTCGCCGCCTTCGCCGATCACCAGATCGTGGTCGCGAAGCCGGAGCGCGGCGTGGAGACCTCCAGCGCGGCGGGTCCGGTGGAGGGAGCCGACCGGCTCCGTGAGCTGTCTCGGATGCTGGGAGGCCAGGAGGACTCCGAGCTCGCGCGCGGCCACGCCGAGGAGCTGCTCGCCATGGCCGCGGCAGCCAAGCGTTCCTGAAACAACTCACAGGGATGCTGATGGTCGCTCTGGCAGACTGCGACAGATGAGGCTCGCGACACTCCGCCGCGCCCGCGCCGGTGATCAGCCGTCGGGTGTCGTCGGTCACGTCCGCCTCGATCGGCGCACCAAGAACCTCAGCCGCCGGCTTCGTCCCGGCGACATCGCCGTTATCGATCACGTCGATCTTGACCGGGTGGGCGCGGAAGCGCTCGTCGCCCGCTCGGTCGGCGCGGTCATCAATGTCGCGCCGAGCGTGTCCGGCCGCTATCCCAACCTCGGTCCGGAGATCCTGATCGCCGCCGGGGTCCCGCTGATCGACAGCGTGGGTCCGGAGGCGTTCGCCCGGCTCCGCGAGGGCGATCTGGTGCGGGTCGAGGACGACACGGTGTACGACGTCGACGGGCTGATCCTTGCGAAAGGGGTCCGGCAGACGACCGAAAGCGTCGCCGCCGCGATGACCGATGCGCGGGCGGGGCTGGCGGTGCAACTCGAGGCCTTCGCCTCTAACACCATGGAGTACCTGCGTCGTGAGCGTGATCTCTTGCTCGACGGCGTCGGCGTCCCGGACCTCAAGACCTCCTTCGAGGACCGCCACGTCCTCGTCGTGGTGCGCGGCTACCACTACCGCGAGGACCTGATCGCGCTCCGCCACTACGTCCGCGAGTACAAGCCCCTGCTGATCGGCGTCGACGGCGGCGCCGACGCGCTGCTCGAGGAAGGCCTCAAGCCGCACGTGATCGTGGGCGACATGGACTCGGTCACGGACTCCGCGCTGCTGTGCGGAGCGGAGGTCGTGGTCCACGCGTATCGCGACGGCACCGCGCCGGGACTGGCCCGGGTCCAGGAGCTCGGGATCGACCCCGTGGTGTTCCCGGCCGCGGGCACGAGCGAGGACGTCGCTCTGCTCCTGGCCGACGAGGGGGGCGCGACGCTGATCGTCGCGGTGGGCACCCACGCGACGCTTGTCGAGTTTCTCGACAAGGGCCGCGCCGGGATGGCGAGCACCTTCCTCACCCGTTTGCGGGTAGGCGGCAAGCTGATCGACGCCAAAGGAGTGAGCCGGCTCTACCGCACCCGGATCCCGGCCTACAGCCTGGTCTCGCTCGTGCTGGCGACAGTGCTGGCATTCCTCGTCGCGCTCTACGTCACGCCCGGCGGAAGCCTCTACCGCGAGTACTTCGCGACCGACTGGGACCACTTCACGCGTTGGGTTCACGGGCTGCTGTGATCGACTTCCGCTACCACATCGTGTCGCTGGTCGCCGTCTTCCTGGCACTGGCACTCGGCCTGTTCCTCGGCAGTACGAGCCTGCAGAGCACGGTCACCCACAACCTGCGGCAACAGGCGCACCGCGTGACCGCGGACAACCAGTCGCTGGAGAACCAGAACGACGCGCTGAAGAACGAGCTGTCTGCAGAGCAGAAGTATGTCGCCGACGTCGAGCCGTACGCCGTCGCCGGGAAGCTCGTCGACGCCGGTGTTGCCGTCGTGTCCGCCCCCGGCGTCGACGACGGTGACCGCACCGCGTTGCTGAACGCCTTGAGCCTCGCGGGCGCGACCGTGACCGCGGACATTCGGATCGACGCCGGCTATCTGGATCCGGACCAGGACGTTGCGCTGGGGCAGCTCGCGAGCCAGCTCGCCGGGGCCAAGCCGCTGCCGCACGCGAGCGGAGCGATCCAGGCCGCGACAGAGCTCGCGCGGGCTCTGGTCACGCGATCCGGCGCCCGGATCGTGTCGACCAAGAAGGTCCAGCTGGTCCTCAACACGCTGTCGACCGGCAAGATGCTGTCGGTGCACGGTGACCTGCCGGTCCGGCCCGCCGACCTCGCGTTGCTGCTCGTCCCGCTCGGCACCGCGCCCGACGGCTCCCCGCAGGCCAGCCAGCGGGACCTCGGACTGATCGGGTTGGCTCGCGCGCTGCGTCGTGGAGCCAGCGGGCTGGTCGTCGCGGCACCGACCTTGGAGTCAGGAGCCAACAACGGCGTGATCGCGACGATGCGCGCGGACTCCGGCTTTGCCAAGACGATCTCGACGGTGGATGCCGACGACACCGCGGTCGGGCGCGTGGCGACGGTCCTGGCGCTCGCGGCAGCGCCCGCCGGAACGGCCGGCTCGTTCGGGATCACCCAGGATCCGCCGTTGCCGAGCTCGAGCCCGCCGTCGTGACCCGGCGTCGAGCTCGATCCGCCTCACCCCGCGTCGCGGGCCTCGTAGCGGGGGCCACGGCCGGCGCTGCCTGGTCGTGGCTACGGCGACAACCCGTCGCGCGCGATGAGCGGTGGACCAGGCAGAACTTCCGTGACCGTGACGTCACGTTGCTGCTCGGGCCGGCTGCAGCCGCGGGCGCGGTTGCGGGACTGGCCGCCGCCGTGCCCGCTCCGCGGCGCAACGCGCTCCTGGCGGTCGCCGCGATCGGTGCGGTCGGGGCGTACGACGACCGCTTCGGGGACAGCCATGCGCGCGGTCTGCGCGGCCATCTCGACGCACTTCGGAAGGGCCGGGTCACGACCGGCATGGTCAAGCTGGTCACCATGGCGGGTGTCGCCGGCGCGACCTCCGCACGGCAACATCGCAAGCCGCTCGACGTCGCGTTGGGCACCGTCCTGGTGGCCGGGACGGCGAACCTGGTCAACCTGTTCGACCTGCGGCCGGGCCGGGCCGCGAAGGTGACGAGCATCGCGGCGTACGCCCTCAGCCGGGTGGGGGACCCCTCCGCTCGAGCGGCCGCCGGCGCTGCGGGTGGTGCGGCCGCGGCCGCGCTCGGGCCCGACGTGCGCGAGGCGGCCATGCTGGGGGACTGCGGCGCCGGTGCGCTCGGCGCGGCGCTCGGCTGGTCGCTGGCCATCCGCCCGTCGCGCACGGCACGGCTCGCGGCCGCGGCCGGCGTCGTCGGCGCGACGCTTGCCAGCGAGCGGACCAGCTTCAGCGCGGTGATCGACGCGAACCCGGTCCTGCGCCACATCGACCGACTTGGCCGGCAGCGGGACAGCAGTGTCCGATGAGGGCCCGGTAGACGGACTGAGGTCCCCGGGGGCGGGCGGCATCGCGCGAGCGGCGCTGATGATCGCCGTCGTCACCGCGTTCGCCCGGATCGCCGGATTCGCGCGCGTCATCGTGTTTGCGCGCACGGTCGGTCCGAGCTGCCTGGGCGACACCTACTTCACGGCGAACACGGTGCCGAACATCGTCTTCGACATCGTCGCTGGTGGCGTGCTGTCGAGCCTGGTGGTCCCGATCATTGCCGGGCCGGCGGCAGCCGGTGACCGGGAAGCTGTCGGGCGTACCACCTCCGCGCTGCTGACCTGGGCGCTCACGCTGCTCGTCCCGGTCATGTTGCTCGGCCTGCTGTTCACCCATCCGCTGATGCGGCTCCTCGTCGGCGCCGGCCACCCGGGATGCTCCGCCGGCTCGGAGGTCGCGGTCGGTGCGCGGATGCTTGCGGTCTTCCTGCCGCAGATCGTCATCTACGCGGTCGCGGTGATCCTGATCGGTGTGCTGCAGGGTCATCACCGGTTCCTCGGCCCGGCCGCCGGGCCGCTCGTGTCAAGCCTCGTCGTCATCGGGGCATACGGCGTGTTCGCGGTCGCGGCCGGCCACGACGAGACCGGCCTTGCCACGCTGACCCGCAGCCACGAGCTGATCCTGTCGGTTGGCACCACCCTCGGCGTTGCCGCGCTGGTCGTCCCGATGGTGTTTCCCGCGGCGCGGGTCAGGTTGCGGTTGCGCCCGACGTACCGCTTCCCACCAGGCGTGGCACAACGAATCCGGCAGATGACCGTGTCGGGTGCGTTCGTGCTGGGCAGCCAGGACATCGCGACGGCAGTGGCGTTGCGGCTGACGAACTCCCAAGGGACCGACGGCGCCGTCGTGCTGTACAACCTCGCCTGGACCGTCTTCACCGTGCCGTGGGCGGTGGCTGCAGTGCCCCTCGCGACCAGTGCCTACCCGGGTCTCGCTGCGGCGTGGCAGTCCGGCGCCCGTGACCGGTACGCCGCCACGTTGGCGCGGACGAGTCGCGTGATGATCGTCGTGATCTGCGGTGCTGCGGCGGTGATGGCCGCCGTCGCGGCGCCGGCGGCGCGAGTCGTCATCCTCGGTGCACCCGGGCACGTGGATCCGCAGGTGCTGGTACGTGGTCTGGTCACGTTTGCGCTGGGTCTGCCCGGCTACGCGCTGGTGGCGCTGATGACCAGGAGCCTGTACGCCCAAGGCAACGCGCGAACCCCCGCCGTCGCAGCGGTGGGCGGCTGGCTGGTGGCGATCGTGCTGGACGTGGTGATGGCCGAGACGTTGCCACGGAGCTGGACGGTCGCCGCGATCGGGATCGGAACGGCGGTCGGCGTGACCGTCACGGGGGTGTGGCTGTTCGTAGCCGCGACGCGAGCTGTCGGGGCGGATGCGTTTCATGGCGTCCGTCGCTCGGCCGCGGCGGGCATTGTCGGGGGGCTCGTGGCCGGAACCGTCGGCTGGCTGATCGCGGACCCCCTGGTGCAACGCGGGATTGCTCGCAACGCCGTGGTGGCGGTCGTGGTCGCGGCGGTCGCGGTCCTCGGGTATCTGATGATCGCTGCTGTGATGGACCGGGCCACCGTGTCCGCGTTGCTTCGTCGGCTCCCGCTGTCGCGGTTGCGGTCGGCTCGTGGCTGACCGTCCGGTACGCGTGCTGCTCGTGGTCGGGGAGACCGCGGGCGGGATCGGCCGGCATGTCGCGCTGCTCGCCGAACGGCTCGGTCGTCACGGGGTGGCAGCAGCGGTCTGTGGCCCGGAGTCGGCGCTCGAAGTCGTCGGCGACCCGCCGGGCGTCGGCACCCAGCGGTTGGACACGGCGCGGCTTCGCCCGGACGCGCTGTGGGCCAGCCGGAGACGGTTGCGGTCGATGGCGCGAGGCTTCGACGTCGTGCACGCTCACGGGCTCCGCGCTGGTGCGGTCGCGGCGGCCCGCCCGCGGGGTGTCCCGCTCGCAGTGACGTGGCACAACGCGCCGCTGATGACCGGCCCCGCGAGAGTCGCCCACGACCTGCTCGCCCGCTACGTGGCGCGGGCTGCCGCTCTCACCCTCGGTGCCTCCGCGGATCTCACCGAGGCAGCCCGCCGGGCGGGATCCCGGGTCGCCCGTTCGACATTCGTGGTGGCCCCGCCGATGACACCGCCCAGCCGGCAGCGCGAGGAGGTGCGGGAGGAGCTCGGCGCGGGCACGCGTGCGGTGGTTCTGGCCGTCGGACGGTTGCAGGCGCAGAAGCGGTTCGACGTACTCGTCGGGGCAGCCGCCCGGTGGGCGGGCAGCGAGGACTCGCCGCTCGTCGTCGTGGCCGGCGACGGCCCGGATCGCGCGGCGTTGCAGCGACAGATCGACGCCTCCGGCGCACCGGTGCGGCTGCTCGGCGCCCGCTCGGACGTCTCGGACCTGCTGCTCGGGGCGGACGTGGTCGCGCTCCCGAGCGCGTGGGAGGCCAGGTCGCTGGTCGCCCAGGAGGCGCTGCGTGCCGGTGTCCCGCTCGTGACGACGCCGGTCGGGGGCCTGCCCGAGCTGGTCGGCGACGGGGCGGTCCTGGTCCCGGTCGGCGACCCGGACGGCCTGCGGACCGCGATCGAGTCGATCGTCGGGGACACCGCCCGGGCTGCCGACCTCCGGGCCAGGGGCCGGGCGCAGGCCGGGACGTGGCCGACGGTCGACGCCGCGGTGGCGGAGCTTGCGGGCCTCTACCGAGAGCTGGCCGGCTGATCGGGTCGCGTCCGGTACGAACACGCGGGAGTGCAGTGAACGGCGGAGTCACCTGCGGGTGTTACCGTGAGGATCCGTGAGTCGAGGCGCCTTGGATCGGTCCAGCGGGGGCGGCTCATCCGCCGTCCGGCACGTGTTCGTCACCGGAGGCGTGGCCTCCAGCTTGGGTAAGGGGCTCACGGCCTCGAGCCTCGGGCGGCTACTGAAGTCCCGCGGTCTGCGGGTCACGATGCAGAAGCTCGACCCGTACCTCAACGTCGACCCCGGGACGATGAACCCGTTCCAGCACGGCGAGGTCTTCGTGACCGAGGACGGTGCCGAGACCGACCTCGACATCGGCCACTATGAACGCTTCCTCGACGAGGAGCTGTTCGCGGCTGCGAATGTCACGACCGGACAGGTCTACTCTGACGTCATTGCCAAGGAGCGCCGCGGGGAGTACCTCGGCGACACCGTCCAGGTGATCCCTCACATCACCAACGAGATCAAGGGCCGGATTCGGGCGATGGCCACCGATGACGTGGACGTCGTCATCACCGAGATCGGCGGCACCGTCGGGGACATCGAGTCGCTGCCGTTCCTCGAGGCCGCCCGCCAGGTCCGCCAGGATGTCGGACGGGAGAACGTCTTCTTCCTGCACGTGTCGCTGGTGCCCTACCTCGCGCCGTCGGGGGAGCAGAAGAGCAAGCCGACCCAGCACTCGGTGCAGTCGCTGCGCTCCATCGGCATCACGCCGGACGCGATCGTGTGCCGCTCCGACCGGCCGATCCCGGACAACATGAAGCGCAAGATCGCGCAGACCTGTGACGTCGACAACGAAGCTGTGGTCTCGGCGCCTGATGCCGCCTCGATCTACGACATCCCCAAGGTGCTCCATGCCGAGGGCCTCGACGCCTACGTCGTGCGCCGGCTCGGGCTGCCGTTCCGCGACGTCGACTGGACCGAGTGGGACGACCTGCTGCGCCGGATCCACCGGCCGAGCCATCGGGTGACGATCGCCCTCGTCGGCAAGTACGTCGACCTGCCTGACGCCTACCTCTCGGTGACCGAGGCGCTGCGCGCCGCAGGTGCCGCCAACGACTCGGCGATCGACATCCGCTGGGTCACCTCCGACGAGTGCGAGACCCCGGAAGGTGCCGCGGCGACCCTCGACGGGGTGGACGGGGTGCTGGTCCCGGGCGGGTTCGGCGTACGCGGGATCGAGGGCAAGGTCGGCGCCGTTCGGCATGCGCGTGAGCACGGGATACCGGTGCTCGGGCTCTGCCTGGGCCTGCAGTGCATGGTCATCGACGTCGCGCGCAACCTCGCGGGACTGGCCGGCGCCAACTCGGCCGAGTTCGACGCGGACACCCCGCATGCGGTGATCGCGACGATGTCCGACCAACTCGATGTCGTTGCCGGTGAGCGAGACATGGGGGGCACGATGCGACTCGGCTCCTACCCGGCCTCCTTGCAGGAAGGCTCGCTGGTGGCCGAGGCCTATGGAGCCACCAAGGTCGCCGAGCGGCACCGGCACCGCTATGAGGTCGCCAACGACTACCGCGAGCGGCTCGAAACCGCCGGGCTGGTGTTCTCCGGGCTCTCGCCGGACGGACGCCTGGTCGAGTACGCCGAGCTTCCTCGCGACGTACACCCGTTCTTCGTCGGCACGCAGGCGCATCCGGAGTTCAAGTCCCGCCCGACGCGCGCCCACCCGCTGTTCGCGGGCTTCATCGCCGCGGCGCTCGCGAGGTCGGTCGACAGCACCGGTGTCGTGCACTTGCCATCGAGCGGCATGTCCGTCGCCAACTGAGGGCACCGCTGGCTTTGTGAGCGAGCTGCGCGACGAACCGACCGACTCCTTCGGCACGCTTTCGTCGCAGACCTCGTTTCGGTCCGGTCGGGTGGTCGACGTCCGTACCGACCGGGTCGCGATGCCAGGTGGGGGAGCGGCGACGCGAGACGTCGTCGTGCATCCGGGCGCGGTCGGCATCATCGCGCTGAACGACCGCGACGAGGTGCTGCTGTTGCGGCAGTACCGCCACGCGGTTCGTCGTTACCTGTGGGAGCCGCCCGCCGGCCTGCTCGACGTGGCCGGCGAAGATCCGCTCGTCGCGGCGCAACGTGAGCTGCACGAAGAGGCTCACCTCCAGGCGGAACACTGGAACGTCCTCGTCGACCTGTTCACCTCACCAGGCATGACCGACGAGGCGGTTCGGATCTATCTCGCCCGCGGGGTACGCGACTCCGACCAGCCGCGATATGAAGGTCAGGACGAGGAGGCCGAGATGCCGACGCGGTGGGTGCCGATGCCCGAGGCGGTGGCTGCGGTGCTCGCCGGCCGGATCCACAACCCGATTGCCGTCTCCGGCGTCCTGGCCCTGGCCGCAGCCGCCCGCGCGTCGTACGCCGACCTCAGGCCCGCCGATGCCGCCTGGCCCGAGATGTCGGACTTCCCGGGCTCTCGCGGAGGCGGCGGATGAAGGTCGGGATCCCTCGCGAGATCAAGAACAGCGAGTTCCGCGTGGCGCTCACCCCCTCCGGCGTCCACGAGCTGACCCGGCTCGGCCACGACGTGTTCATCGAGCACGAGGCTGGGGTCGGCTCCTCGATCCCGGATGAGGACTACGTCGAGGCCGGCGGCCGGATCCTGCCGGATGCCGACGCGGTGTGGGGCGAGGCTGAGCTGGTCTGCAAGGTGAAAGAGCCGGTCGCCGAGGAGTACCACCGGATGCGCGCCGACCAGGTGCTGTTCACCTATCTCCATCTGGCGGCTAGCGAGGAGTGCACCAAGGCGATCCTCGCCTCCGGGATTACGGCGATCGCCTACGAGACCGTCCAGCTCGCGGACGGCTCGCTACCGCTGCTCGCGCCGATGAGCGAGGTTGCCGGGCGGATGGCGCCGCAGGTCGGTGCCCACCACCTGCAACGGGAAAGCGGCGGTCGCGGCGTCCTGATGGGCGGCGTTTCGGGCGTCTACGCGGCAAAGGTGGTGGTGCTCGGAGCGGGTGTCTCGGGGATGAACGCTGCTGCCATCGCCCTCGGCATGCAGGCGGAGGTCCTGCTGCTGGACAAGAACATCGAACGGCTCCGCCAGTCCGACCGGATCTACCAGGGCCACCTCCAGACCGTTGCCTCCAACGCCTACGAGGTCGAGCGGGCCTGCCTGGACGCGGATCTGGTGATCGGGGCGGTGCTGGTCCCCGGCGCGAAGGCACCGACGTTGGTCTCGGACGAGCTGGTCTCCCGGATGAAGCCAGGGGCGGTGCTGGTCGACATCGCGGTCGACCAGGGTGGCTGTTTCGAGTCGACCCGGCCCACCACGCACTCGGACCCGACGTTCCGGGTCCACGACGCGGTCTTCTACTGCGTCGCCAACATGCCCGGCGCGGTGCCGCACACGTCGACCTACGCGTTGACCAACGTCACGCTGCCCTACGCGGAGCGGATCGCCGAGTCGGGGTGGCGCCAGGCAGTGCGGGACGATCCCGCACTGGCAGCCGGCGTCAACGCGGTGGGGGGCGAGCTGGTGTGCGCGCCGGTCGCCGACGCGCACGGTCTGCGGCATCGGTCGCTGGAGGAGCTGCTCGGCTGAACGCTTGCCCGGCAATAGGGTCGATGCGTTATGTCAGCTGATCGTGCTGCCTCGGCGCCGGCGAGCGCCGTACGTACCTACCTCGACCACCTCCAGGTCGAGCGGGGGCTGAGTGCGAACAGCATGAGCGCCTACCGCCGCGACCTGGACCGTTACCTGGGCTTTCTCGGCGCCCGGGGGATCGACGCTCTCACCGACATCGCCGAAAGCGACGTGGCGGCGTTCCTCACCGAGCTTCGGGCGGGCACCGCGGACCGGCCGGCCCTGGCCACCTCGTCGGCGGCCCGCACCGTCGTCGCGGTGCGGGGGTTCCACCGGTTCGCCGTCCGGGAGGGCATGACCGCGTCGGATCCCGCGGCAGGGGTGCGGCCGCCGACACCACCGCGACGGCTACCGCATGCGCTGCCGGTCGATGACGTGCTGGCAATGCTCGAGGCGGCCGGCTTCGACGGTACGCCGAAGGCGCTCCGGGATCGGGCGCTTCTGGAGTTCCTCTACGGGACGGGCGCGCGAGTCAGCGAGGCGGTCGGGCTCGATGTCGACGACGTCGACCGGGAGGCGGCCTCGGTCCTGCTCCACGGAAAGGGTGGGAAGGACCGAGTGGTCCCGATCGGCTCCTACGCGCTCGAGGCGCTCGACGCGTATCTGGTGCGCGGCCGGTCCGCCATGGTCGGTCGCGGTGCCGGCCGCGCCGCGCTCTTCCTCAACCTCAGGGGCGGGCGCCTCACCCGGCAGAGTGCGTGGGCGATCCTGCGCGAGGTCGCCGATCGGGCCGGCGTCCGCGCGGCGGTCGGCCCGCACAGCCTGCGGCACTCGTTCGCCACCCACCTGCTCGACGGCGGCGCGGACGTCCGGGTGGTTCAGGAGCTGCTCGGCCACGCGTCCGTGACCACCACCCAGGTCTACACGCTGGTCACGGTGGACAAGCTGCGCGAGGTGTACGCCACGGCGCACCCGCGCGCCCGGTGACCCGGACGGTTCGAGGTACGCATGTGACCAGTGGGACCATGGATCGTCCATGTGGCGGTTGCCAAGATCCGGTTGGGGCGGCTAGGTTCCCGACTCGTCGCTGAAACCGCATCCCGAGAAATCGTGGAATCGGTCTAGCAACTTGTCGAAAGGACGATATGTCGACTTCCCCGGCCCAAAAGACTCGCGAGCCCCGCGAGTTGGGTCCGACCGGGCGTCCGCGGCCGAAGCTGCGTGATCCCAAGCCGCTGACCGAGCACGGCCCCGCGGTGATTCTTGCGTTGTGCAACCAGAAGGGCGGCGTCGGCAAGACCACGACGACGATCAACCTGGGCGCGGCGCTGGCTGAGTTCGGCCGCAAGGTCCTGCTGGTCGACTTCGACCCGCAGGGCGCCCTGTCGGTCGGCCTGGGCGTCAACCCCCAGGAGCTCGACCAGACGATCTACAACGCCCTCATGGAGCGTTCGGTCACCGCCGACGACGTTCTGCTCAAGACCAACGCCGGCATGGACTTGCTCCCGAGCAACATCGACCTGTCAGCGGCGGAGGTGCAGCTGGTGGGGGAGGTGGCCCGCGAGCAGGTGCTCAAGCGGGTCCTGGAGCCGCTGATCCCGGACTACGACGTGATTCTGATCGACTGCCAGCCGTCGCTCGGCCTGCTCACCATCAACGCACTGACCGCCGCCGACGGGGTGATCATCCCGCTCGAATGCGAGTTCTTCTCACTCCGCGGCGTCGCACTGTTGATCCAAACTATAGAGAAAGTCAGTGAGCGGCTTAACCCTCAACTTCAACTTGAGGGGATTCTGGCAACGATGTACGACAGTCGCACGCTCCACGGCCGCGAAGTCCTGGCTCGGGTGGTCCAAGCGTTCGGCAACAAGGTGTTTCACACGGTCATCAACCGCACCGTCCGTTTCCCCGAGACGACGGTCGCGGGGGAGCCGATCACGTCCTTTGCTTCCTCATCGGTAGGCGCCGCCGCTTACCGCGACCTCGCCAGAGAGGTGGTGGCTCGATGCCTCGCCGCGTGAGCCTGCCCGGTGCCGACGAGCTGTTCCGCTCCACCGGATCGGTCCAGCGACCGTCCGAGGACGACGAGGGTGAGCTGACCGCCCCGGTGCCCGGTGCACCGGCGTCGGTCGCCACGGAGGTCGTGGAACGGCCGCCGCTTGCGCCCACCCAGCGGCCGAGTGGGCCCCGCCGGCCCAGCGGCCGGCAGCGCCACGAGGAGAAGATCACCGTCTACGTCTCGCCGAGCGAGCTGGTCGACCTCGAGCACGCCCGACTGGTGCTGCGCGCCGACCACGCGCTGGCGGTGGACCGCGGCCGGATCGTCCGCGAGGCGCTCGCGGTCGTCCTGGCCGACCTGGAGTCGAAGGGCGAGCAGAGCATCCTGGTTCGCCGGCTCCGGGGCCGGTAGACCAGGTCTGTAGCCCCGCGTGCTCTTTGCATTACGTCAACCTGCGACGTTCCTCGGCCTGCTGCTGGGCTATGGCGCCGGAATGGTGGCGCTGAGCGCCGTGCTGCGCCGTTTTGAGCGTGGCGTGCGACACCCGCGGCCCTGGTGGCACCCCCACAGCTGGGCGGACCCGTACGGCGCGGTCGGCGCCGCGCTGGCGGGAGCCGGATGGGCCCGCCGCCCGGAGGTCCGGCGAGGGTTCGGCAGCAGCGCCCACCGGCGGCTGTGGCTGGTCGCCGGGCTGTCCGTACTGGTGCCCGGCGTGCTGGCTGCCGCCGGGATCGCCGGCTACGCCGCCTCGGCCGGGCGCGGGGTGCTGGCGTTCTTCGCGACCATCCCGGTGCTGCACGGCACGCAGTTCCTCGCGCAGTCGACGGGCGACCGGATCGTCCTCGGCTTCGGCACCGCGAACCTGGCGATCGCGGTCCTCAGCGTGATCCCGATCCCTCCGTTGCCGACCGGCGTGGCGGTGTGGTCGACGTTCCCGCGCACCCCCGGAGCCCGGAGACTGGCGGCGTACCTGCTCGAGGACAACTGGGGGATCGCCGTCGTGCTGATCCTGCTGATCCTGCCGCTCGCCGGCGAGCAGCCGGCGCTGCTGCAACTCGTGGCCAAAATCGGCGACGCGATCGTCCACGCCTTCTAGCGGCCGCCGCCGTCGCCCCTCGATGCGGGACGGCGTCTCCGACACGCGGGCCGACACGCCGTGACCGGCGTGAGCGCTGGGCTACCGTCGACCGATGGTCCCGGTCGACAGCGCAGTGGCGCCTACCGGTGAGGCTTCGGCGGACGGACTCGGGCCCGATACCGGGCGCGGCAAGGGCGGTTTCGAGGTCCACCTCGACGTCTTCGAAGGACCGTTCGACCTGCTGCTGTCGCTGATCGCGAAGAAGCGGTTGGACGTGACGCTCGTCGCGCTGTCGAAGGTCACCGACGAGTTCGTCGGCTACATCCGCGAGCGGGGCGACGACTGGGATCTCGACACGGCGAGCGAGTTCCTCGTCGTGGCTGCCACGCTGCTCGATCTCAAGGTCGCCCGGCTGCTGCCGTCGGCGGAGGCCGACGAGGAAGACCTGGCGCTGCTCGAGGCTCGTGACCTGTTGTTCGCGCGGTTGCTGCAGTACCGGGCGTACAAGGACGTCGTCGACGTCATCCGCACGCTGATGGACTCCGCCGCGCTGCGCTACCCGCGGTTGGTGCCGCTCGAGCCGCAGTTCGCCGGCCTGCTGCCGGAGGTGCAGCTGGGCGTCGGCCCCCAGGAGTTCGCCGAGCTCGCGGCCCGGGCGATGGCGCCACGGCCGGTCCCGGTGGTCGACATCGGCCATCTGCACGCGCCGCTGGTCAGCGTCCGCGAGCAGGCGGCGATCATCGCCGAGCGGCTGCGCGGCAGCGGCGCCGCGACGTTCCGGGCGCTGATCTCGGACTGCCCCGACACGATGACGGTGGTCGGTCGGTTCCTGGCGGTCCTGGAGCTCTACCGCGAGGGGGTCGTGGCGTTCGACCAGGTCACCCCGCTGGGCGAGCTGCACGTCCGCTGGGTGGGCGGCGAAGGGCCGAGCCTCGAGCTCGGCGAGGAGATCGACAGCGAGTACGACGTGGTGGACGCCGATGAGTGAGTTGCGCGCGGCTCTCGAAGCCATCCTGATGGTCGTCGAGGAGCCGGTGGACGTGGGCCTGCTGGCGCAGGTGCTCGAATGCCCGCGGGAAGAGGTCGACGCGACGCTGCACGCTCTTGCCGCGGAGTACGACGACGCCGGCCGGGGCTTCCAGCTGCGCGCGATCGCGGGCGGCTGGCGCTTCTACACCCGTCCCGAGCTGGCGCCCTACGTCGAGCGGTTCGTCCGTGACGGGCAACCCGCGAAGCTCAGCCAGGCGGCGTTGGAGACGCTCGCCGTGGTGGCCTACCGCCAGCCGACCACGCGCTCGCGGATTGCGGCGGTGCGCGGCGTCAACGTCGACGCGGTGATCCGGACCCTCCTCACCCGGGGCTTGATCGCCGAGACCGGGATCGAGCGGGAGACCGGCGCGATCCTCTACGGGACCACCGAGCACTTCCTGGAGCGGCTCGGCCTGGCCTCGACGGAGGAGTTGCCGCCGCTGGCGGAGTACCTGCCCGATCACACCGCGCTCGATGACGATGCCAGCGTCGGATGACGCCGGAGTCGGCTGACAACGGCGTCGACTCGGGCGGGGTCCGGCTGCAGAAGGTTCTCGCAGCCGCCGGCCTGGGCAGCCGCCGCGCCTGCGAGGAGCTGATCGACGACGGGCGGGTGACCGTCAACGGGCGGGTCGCCCGGCTCGGGCAGCGCATCGACCCGGAACACGACGTCGTGGCCCTGGACGGGTCCCAGATCCCGACCGCGAGCGGGCTGACCTACGTGGCGATCAACAAGCCCCGGGGGATGCACTCGACCATGTCCGACGACCGCGGGCGCCCCTGCGTCGGGGACCTGGTCGCCGACATCGGCGCCCCACTGCACCACGTCGGACGGCTGGACGCCGACAGCGAAGGCCTGCTGCTGCTCACCAACGACGGCGCCTTGTCGCACCGCCTGACGCACCCGTCGTTCGGGGTGGCGAAGACCTATCTGGTGGAGGTCGAAGGGTCTGCGGGCCGCGGGCTGGAGCGGGCGCTGAAGGCCGGGGTCGACCTGGAGGACGGCCCGGTGAAGGCCGACGCCGCCCGGGTTCTCGAGTCCAGTCCGGGGCGCGCGGTGATCGAGCTGAGCATCCATGAAGGCCGCAAGCACGTGGTTCGGCGGGCGCTCGCCGCGCTCGATCACCCGGTGAAACGCCTGGTCAGGACCGCGGTGGGCCCGATCCGGCTCGGCGACCTCAAGCCCGGCAAGCGGCGCCACCTGCAGCCACAAGAGGTTCAATCCCTCTATCGTGCCGTCGATATGTCGTCTTAGCGCTTCGTCCACAGAACGCTAGATCGCGGGGTCGGTTAAGCGGTCGAGCGGCGAGCAACTCCTCCGCGACCGTCACTCCGTACTTGCTCGCCGCTCGCCCGGTAGCGTCCGCAGCAAGAGAGAATGAAGGCCAAGCGGAGCGCCCTCGCCGGGACGGCGCTGCGAGGTCTCTCACAAGCACGAGGTCTCGGGACAGGTTCGGAGGGTTGGTCGTGGCGGTGCGGGCGTTGCGGGGGGCGACCCAGGTCGAGCGCGACGACCGCGACGAGATCATCGAGGCGACCGCGGAACTGGTCCGGACGGTGCTGGAGCGCAACCGGCTGACCTCGGACGAGCTCATCAGCATCGTCTTCACGACCACTCCGGATCTAGTGGCGGAGTTCCCGGCGTACGCCGCCCGAGCGATCGGGATCACCGACGTGCCGTTCCTCTGCGCCTCCGAGATCGACGTCCCGGGGGCGCTGCCCCGGGTGATCCGGCTGATGGCCTTCGTCGAGGCCGACTTCACCCGGGCGGATGCTCGTCACGTCTACCTGCGTGGCGCCCAGGCGTTGCGCACCGACCTGCCCCGCGACTGACGTGACGGCCTGAGATGGAGCAGATCGGGGGAGGGCGGCTCCTGGTGTCCGGGACGGGCCTGATCGGCACCTCCGTGGGGCTGGCGGCCCGGGCCGCTGGCTACGAGGTGGTGCTGGCGAACCGCGCGCCGGAGCGACTCGAGATCGCCGTCGAGCGGGGCGCCGGCGAGCGCTGGGACGGCACGAGCACGGTGGACCTCGCCGTCGTCTGCCTGCCACCCGCGGTCCTCGCCGGCGAGATCGCGCGCCTCAAGCAGGCAGCCATCGCACCGATCATCACCCATGTTTGCAGCGTCCAGATGCAACCTCAAGTCGAGGTCGAGGCCTTGATCGGCCCTTGGGGTGGGTTCGTGGGGGGTCACCCGGTCGCTGGGCGCGAGCGCTCGGGGCCGGAGCACGCGACCGTCGACCTCTTCCAGGACCGCCCATGGGTGGTCTGTCCCGCGCCGGCATCCTCGGCGGAGGCGGCCGACGCGGTCGAGGCGCTGGCGCTGGCCTGCGGCGCCCGAGTGTCTCGGATGCCGGCCGCGCAGCACGACGCGTTGCTCGCCCGGCTCTCGCACGCACCGCAACTGGTCGCGTCGGCGCTTGCGGCCGCGCTGGTGGGTCTCGCCCGCGAGGAGGTGGCGCTGGCCGGCTCCGGGCTGCGGGACACCTCGCGGATCGCCGACAGCGATCCCCAGCTGTGGGCGGAGATCGTCGCCGCGAACCCGGACGGGGTCGCCGTGGCTCTCGATGCGGTCCTGAAACCCTTGCTCGAGCTCCGGCAGGACCTGGCGGCCGGTGAACCTCCCGCGGGTGCGGTACGGGCGCTGGTCGAGCGGGGTCGCGAGGGCCGGCAGCTGCTGGCCGGGAAGCACGGTCGGGCCGCGGTGCGGTGGGCCACCGTGACCGTCGTGATTCCGGACCAGCCAGGTGCGCTCGCGCGGCTGCTCGCCGAGGCGGCCGAGGCCGGGGTGAACGTCGAGGACATCAGGCTGGATCATTCGCCGGGCAAGCCGGCCGGGCTGGTCGATCTCGACGTGGCGCCCGGCCGGGCAGGGGAGCTTGCCGATGCGCTCCAGGAGCGCGGCTGGCGGGCCGACGGGTCGGAGCCGGCCTGACCGACGCCGGGGAGGGCGCTGCGGCCCTAGACTCGCCGCGGCGTCAGGGAGCGGGAGGTCCGGTGCAGCGGCGCAACCTGGTCGTCGCGATCGACGGACCCTCGGGATCGGGCAAGTCCACCGTCGCTCGCGGCGTGGCGGAAGCTCTCGGGCTGCGCTACCTGGACACCGGCGCGATGTACCGGGCCGTGACCTGGCTCGCCCTCGAGCGCGGCGTCGCACTGGACGCGCCCGAGCTGCTCGGCGCGCTGGCGGAGGAGGCCAAGCTCGACATCGTCGACGACCCGCGCCGGCCCGCGATCTCGATCGAGGCCATCGACGTGACGGATGCCGTCCGCGGCGCCGCTGTGACGGCCGCGGTGAGCGCGGTGAGCGCCGTACCTGCCGTGCGGGCCGCGATGGTTGCCCGGCAACGCGGGGTGATCGGCGAAGGCGGCATCGTGGTCGAGGGCCGCGACATCGGGACGACCGTCGCGCCGGACGCCGCGGTCAAGGTGTTCCTGATTGCCGATCCGAGCGCTCGCGCCGTTCGCCGCGCGCTGCAGGACGGCGCAGGGGAGCGCGCGGTTGCGAGCACCGAGGCGGACCTGGCGCGCCGTGACGCGGCCGACTCCACGCGGGTTGCCTCTCCACTGACCCAGGCTGCCGATGCCGTCGTCCTCGACTCGACCCACATCGACGCCGCGACTGCGATTGCCCGCGTGGTCGACCTGGCCGAGGCGGTGAGCGCGTGAGGCGCAAGGACGATCCCCGCCGGGAGTCGATTCACTTGATGGCGGCACGCGGTACTGCCCGAATTATCCTTAGGCTCTACTTCAGGTTGAGGCTAACCGGGATGGAACATCTCCCGGTGGAGGGCCCGGTGCTCCTCGCCGGGAACCACTCGGGCTTTCTCGACGGGCCGATCGTGATGATCACGCTGCGACGGCCTTCGTCGTTCCTGGTCAAGTCCGAGCTGTACAAGGGGCCGCTCAAGAGGGTGCTCACCTTCGCCCGTCAGATTCCGATCTACCGCGGTACGCCGGACCGCACCGGACTGCGCGCCGGGTTGAATGTCCTGGCCGGCGGTGGAGTGCTCGGCATGTTCCCGGAGGGCACCCGGGGCAGCGGCGAGCTGACCACGATCCAGCACGGCATCGGCTACCTCGCGCTCAACGCGAACTGTCCGATCGTGCCGGTCGTGTGCACGGGCACTGCGGCTGCGCTCCCCAAGGGCAAGGCGGTACCGCGACTGCGGGCGCCGATCGACGTGGTGTTCGGGCCGCCGTTCACGCTCGACGTTGCCGGTGACCCGCGAGCCCGCACCACGATCGCCGCTGCGGCCGAGCAGATCCGCCAGCACCTGCTGGCCCATCTCGCCGCCGTGAATGCCGCCGCGGACCCGGCGACCCGGGCGTGAGCTCGCCGGAGGGCGTCCCGCAACCCGTCGTCGCGGTCATCGGGAGGCCGAACGTCGGCAAGTCGACCCTGGTCAACCGGGTGCTCGGACGCCGTGAGGCGGTTGTGGAGGATGTGCCCGGTGTGACGCGGGACCGCGTGACCTACGACGCGGAATGGGCCGGTCGGGCGTTCACGGTGGTCGACACCGGCGGCTGGGAGCCCGACGCGCGGGGGATGGCAGCGCGCATCGCGGCCGCAGCCGAGATCGCTGTCCAGGCCGCGGATGTGGTGATCCTGGTCGTCGACGCCACGGTCGGCGCCACCGACAGCGACCTCGCGGTGGCCCGCGTCCTGCAGCGCAGCGGCCGGCCGGTCGTCCTGGCAGCCAACAAGGTCGACTCGGCGAACGCGGAGTCCGACGCGGCCGCATTGTGGAGCCTGGGGCTGGGCGAGCCGATGCCGGTCAGCGCCCTGCACGGCCGGGGCAGCGGAGAGCTGCTGGACGCCGTCGTCTCCCACCTGCCGGTGTCGGTCCGGCCGCGCGAGCTCGACCCCACCCCGCGCGTGGCGCTCGCCGGTCGCCCGAACGTCGGCAAGTCCAGCCTGCTCAATGCGCTCACCGGAAGCGAGCGCGCCCTCGTCGACGCACAGGCCGGTACCACCCGGGATCCGGTCGATTCGGAGGTGGAAATCGACGGGGAGACTTGGCGTTTTGTCGACACTGCGGGCCTTCGCAGGCGGGTCAAGGAGGCCAGCGGAGCCGAGTACTACTCGAGCCTGCGTACCGCCTCGGCCATCGAGGCGGCCGACGTCGTCCTGCTCCTGCTCGATGTTTCCGAGCCGATCAGTGACCAGGATCTGCGGGTCGCCGACACCATCGTCGAGTCGGGCCGGGCGCTCGTCGTGCTCCTCAACAAGTGGGACCTGCTCGACGAGGACCGCCGGGAGCGCCTGGACCGGGAGATCGAGCGGGAGCTGGGCCGGATCGGCTGGGCCGCCCGCCTCGCGATCTCGGCCAAGACCGCGCGGGGGGTCAAGCGGATCGCGCCGGCGATGCGAGCGGCGCTGCGGAGCTGGCACACCCGGATCGGCACCAGCGAGCTGAACGCGTTCCTGGGTGAAGTGGTCGCCGCCACGCCGCCGCCGGTGCGGGGCGGCAAGCAACCGAAGATCCTGTTCGCCACCCAACCGGGTACCGCGCCGCCGCGGTTCGTGCTGTTCACCTCCGGTCCGCTGGAGGCGTCCTACCGGCGGTTCCTGGAGCGGCGGCTCAGGGAGCGCTTCGGCTTCGAAGGCACCCCGATCGAGCTGAGCGTCAAGGCCCGGGAGAAGCGCAAGCGCTAGCCGCCGGTCCGGCGTTCATCGCCAACCGGGATGGTGCCGGCACCGGCAGGCCAGGTGCTGGCTAGACTCGTGCGGGCTACGGGCTGTAGCGCAGTTTGGTAGCGCATTCGGCTGGGGGCCGAAGGGTCGCAGGTTCAAATCCTGTCAGCCCGACTGATCGGTCGGGCCGTGCCGTGCGGACCCACCTCGTAGAGTTCGCCGCATGACGGCGCCGGCCCCACCCAGTGACCGGGTGTGGACCGTCCCCAACGGGTTGTCGGTGCTCCGCCTGCTCGGGGTGCCGCTATTCTGCTGGCTGGCGCTCGGCCCGAAGGCGGACGGCTGGGCGGTGATCGTGCTGATGGCCGCGGGGATCACCGACTACCTCGACGGCAAGATCGCGCGCCGGTTCAACCTCACCAGCGAGCTCGGGAAGCTCCTCGACCCCGCCGCTGACCGGCTCTACATCCTGGCGACCCTCGCGGTCCTCACCGACCGCTCGATCATCCCGCTGTGGCTGACGGTCGTCCTGGCCGCGCGGGAGGTCGTTCTCGGCGTCGCGCTGCTCGCCATCCGGCGCTACGGCATCGGGCCGCCCGACGTCACCTTCCTGGGCAAGGCGGCTGCGCTGAACCTGATGTACGCCTTCCCGCTGCTCCTGCTGTCGGTCGGCGACTCCACCCTCGACCACGTGGTGCGGCCGTTGGCGTGGGCGTTCGCGGCATGGGGGGCCGTCCTCTACGTGTGGACGGGCGCGCTGTACCTCCTCCACGAGCGGCGCCTGGTGGTGGCTGCGCGCGCCCAACGGCTCACCGTCTAGGCTCCGCCGGGTGATCCCACAGGACCTGAGCTACACGGCCGAGCACGAGTGGGCCAAGCGTGAGGACGACGGCACGCTGCGAGTCGGGATCACCGACTTCGCCCAGGAGCAGCTCGGCGACATCGTCTACGTGTCGCTGGCGGCAGCCGGCACCACCGTCGCGGCCGGGGGAGTCCTCGGCGAGGTGGAGTCGACCAAGAGCGTGTCGGAGATCTACGCCCCCATCGCCGGTGAGGTGCTGGCGACCAACGAGGCGCTCGACGGCCGTCCCGAGCTGATCAACAGCGACGCCTACGGCGACGGCTGGCTGGTGATACTGCGGCCGACCAACGACGACGAGGTGGCCTCGCTGCTCGACGCTGCGGCGTACGCCTCGCTGGTCGACGCCTCCGCCTGACCGTTTTCCCCAGGTGCCGGTTGACCGACACCGCGCGTGCCCGTACGGTCTGACACCTCTACCTGTGGTTGAGGTTTCATCCGATCTTGGCGGTCGTATCGAAGCGCTTGATCACTTCACGACGGATCAGGAGGCGGGCACTCGCCGATGGCCAGCGTGTTCTGCGATAAGTGCGGACACCAAAACCCCGACGACGCGCTGTTCTGCGCGCGCTGCGGCAACCAGCTGCGCCGGGGATCGGGTGACTCCTCGGCCGCCGACCAGACCAGCACGCTGGCGCTGGCGGGGGTGGACTCCGACGTCGACGACGAGACCACCGCCGAGATCCTCGAGGAGCTACCGAGCGGATTTGCCCTCCTGGTGGTCCAGCGCGGGCCCAACGCCGGCAGCCGGTTCCTGCTCGACCAGGAGGTGACGACCGCAGGCCGCCACCCGGACAGCGACATCTTTCTCGACGACGTGACGGTGTCCCGCAAGCACGCGACCTTCACCCGGACCCCCGGCGGATACGTGCTCGCGGATGCGGGCAGCCTCAACGGCACCTACCTCAACCGGGAGCGGATCGAGTCGGCGCCGCTCGGCAACGGGGACGAGGTCCAGATCGGCAAGTTCCGGCTGCTGTTCTTCGCCAGCCTGCCGGCGGGCCAGTCATGAGCCTCGGCGCAGCCCACGGCGCGCTCGGGCGAAGGGTGGGGTGGTCGACGTGAGCGCGCCTGCCACCACGGGCGGGCACGCCTTCATGAGCATCGGCGAGGTCCTGGGGCAGTTGCGCGGGGAGTTCCCCGACGTGACGATCTCCAAGATCCGCTTCCTCGAGGGCGAAGGGCTGATCACCCCGACCCGTACCGCCTCCGGCTACCGGAAGTTCTCCCGTGACGACGTGGTGCGGTTGCGGTACGTCCTCGCCGCCCAGCGCGACCAGTACCTGCCGCTTCGGGTGATCAAGTCCCAGCTCGAGGCGCTCGACCGCGGACTGGAACCCGCCGCGCTGCCCGGCGTCGGGGCGCCCCAGGTGCCGGCCGGGGCAGGGGACGCCGACGGCCTGCCCACCGCCGCGGACTTCCTGCCCGAGCCGTCCGAGCTGCGCCTGTCGCGCTCGGAGCTGCTCGAGGCCGCCGGGCTCGCTGCCGAGCAGCTGGAGCAGATCGAGAGCTTCGGGTTGATCGGCGCGAGGCCGGGCGGGCACTACGACGGGGACGCGCTCGTCATCGCCAAGACCGTCGCCGCGATGAGCCGGTTCGGGCTCGAGCCGCGCCACTTGCGGTCGTTTCGTACGACGGCAGAACGCGAGCTCGGGCTGGTCGAGCAGGTCGTGGCGCCGCTGGTACGGCAACGCAACCCGGAGGCCCGCGGTCGGGCCGACGAGGTGGCGCGCGAGCTCGCCAGCCTCTCGGTGCGGTTGCACGCGACGCTGGTTCGCGCCGGGCTGCGGCCCCAGCTCGGGGGCTGACCGGCTTCGGCTCTGCCGGTGGTCGGTGCCGAGGCGGGCGTGTAGCGTCGGGCCGGAGTCCCATCGCAAGGGCGAGCGGAGTGGCGAGTGAACGAGCTCACGGTCGTAGGGGTGCGGGTCGAGCTCCCGTCCAACCAGCCGATCGTCCTGCTGAAGGAGTCGACCGGCGACCGGTACCTGCCGATCTGGATCGGGGCGGTCGAGGCAACCGCCATCGCGTTCGCCCAGCAGGGCATCACCCCTGCTCGCCCGCTCACCCACGACCTCCTCAAAGACGTCGTCGAGGCGCTCCGCGCCCGGCTCGAAGCAGTCCTGATCACCGAGTTGCGCGATGGCGTCTATTACGCCGACCTTCGATTTGCCGACGGCACTTCCGTGTCGGCCCGCCCGTCGGACGCGATCGCGCTGGCGATCCGCGCCGGGGCGCTGATCTACGCCGAGGAGGCGGTGCTCGACACTGCCGGCATCGCGATCGCGGATGAGCAGGAATCCGAAGTCGAGCGCTTCCGAGAGTTCCTCGACCAGATATCTCCCGAGGACTTCGAGACGGAAGGGGAATCCTAAGTCTCAAGTACGGATTGAGATATAGGACGCGCCAGATTTCACTCATTGACCCGCCGCACCAGGCTGCCTAGCGTCATCGGCGAAGTTCCACCGGTGATGTTTTGGCGTGATCGGCGCCGAGACGCTTCCCACCGCCGGACGTTCGGAGGGCACGTGACTGGCAGGCAGACAGGTCCTGGCGCTGACAACGGCGTGCAGACGGCGCTGTTCGGGCGCGAGCAGGCGGGCGGAGAGTCCAGCGGCTACCGCGGCCCCACCGCCTGCACGGTCGCCGGAATCACGTACCGGCAGCTGGACTACTGGGCGCGCACCGGCTTGGTCGAGCCGAGCATCCGGCCGGCAGCCGGCTCCGGCTCCCAGCGCCTGTACTCCTTCCGCGACATCCTGCTGCTAAAGGTCGTCAAGCGGCTCCTCGACACCGGGGTGTCGCTGCAGAACATCCGGCTCGCGGTGAACCACCTGCGGGAGTCGGGGGACGCCGACCTCACCGGCATCACCTTGATGAGCGACGGCACCACGGTCTACGCGTGCACCTCGCCGGACGAGGTGGTTGACCTGGTCCAGGGCGGGCAGGGCGTTTTCGGGATCGCGGTCGGCCGGGTGATCGGCGAGGTGGCCGGCAGCCTTTCCGAGCTGCCCTCCGAACCCGCCGAGCCCGTTGCCGGGGCTGAGACGGTTGCTGGCGACGAGTTGGCGGCCCGCCGCATGCGGCGCACCGGCTCCTAGCCGAAACTCGCTCTACGGCCGTCACAGCAGCCCGAAAAATCGGACATTTCACGCGACGCGCGGACCCGCTCAATCCGGGTGTGACGAGGGCCGGCTGGTAACGTCGCGGCTGCACGACAACGCCATACAACCCGCGTGGGAGAGTCCCCGGCAAGCCAGCCCGGGGCGCCGAAGGAGCAACCTCCCCGGAACCTCTCAGGCCGACGGACCGCGCGGGCAGGCACTCTGGAGAGCAGGCGTACGACACGCCTCACCGACGGGGCAAACCCGCGCAGTGTCGGATCAGACACCGGGCGGGTGAAGCTTTCAGGTCGAAGGACAGAGGGGGAGCCCCGGTCGCCGTGCGGCGGTCCGGTAACTGGTCCGGCCGCCCCGGCGGCACGATCCGGGAGGCCCCTGATGACCCGCCGTTTCGCCGACCGCCACATCGGTCCGACTGCCGACGAGCGCGCGAAGATGCTCGCCGTCGTCGGCCACGGATCACTCGCCGAGCTCGCTGACGCGGCGCTGCCGGAGACGATCCGCACCGCCGCGGCGATGGCCCTGCCGCCCGCCGGTGCCGAGGACGAGGTCCTCGCCGAGATCCGGGAGCTGGCCGCCCGCAACCGGGTCCTCACGTCGATGATCGGCCTCGGGTGGCACGACACGATCACTCCGCCGGTGCTGCTCCGGGGGATCCTCGAGAACCCCGCCTGGTACACCGCCTACACCCCCTACCAGCCGGAGATCTCCCAAGGCCGGCTGGAGGCGCTGCTCAACTTCCAGACCGTCGTCGCCGACCTGACGGGGCTCGCGATCGCGGGCTCGTCGCTGCTCGATGAGTCGACAGCAGCTGCTGAAGCCATGGCGCTGTGCCGACGAAGCGCTAAGTCGACAAGTCAACGCTTTATTGTCGACACGGAGTGCCATCCCCAGACGCTCGGCGTCCTGCGTACCCGAGCGGAGCCGATCGGCATCGAGGTGGTCGTCGCGGACCTCGCCGCAGGGCTGCCCGAGGGGGGCTGCTTCGGGGTCCTGGTGGCCTATCCGGGAAGCACCGGGAGGGTGCTCAACCCACATCGACTTGTCGACTCAGCCCACGCCGTCGAGGCACTGGTTGCAGCCACAACTGACCTGCTCGCGCTGACCCTGTTGACGCCGCCAGGGGAGTGGGGCGCCGACATCGCGGTCGGGTCCGCCCAGCGGCTCGGCGTCCCGATGGGGTTCGGCGGCCCGCATGCCGGGTTCATGGCGGTCCGTGACGGACTGGAGCGCGGGCTGCCGGGACGGCTGGTCGGCGTCAGCGTCGACGCCGACGGCGCCCCCGCCTACCGGCTGGCCCTGCAGACCCGTGAGCAGCACATCCGCCGGGAGAAGGCGACGAGCAACATCTGCACCGCCCAGGTGCTCCTCGCCGTGGTCGCCGGGGCGTACGCCGCCTTCCACGGCCCGGACGGCCTGACCGCCATCGCCGAGACCGTCCACGGCCATGCCGCGACGCTGGCCGCCTCCCTCGCCGGAGGAGGGGTGGAGCTGGCCCACCAGGCCTGCTTCGACACGGTCTGTGCGGTGGTTCCGGGGCGGGCGGACCAGGTCGTCGCCGCAGCGCTGTCGGCCGGCATCAACCTGCGCCGGGTCGATGCCGACCGGGTCGGGGTGACGACCGACGAGCGCACCACGCGCGGCCACGTCGAGGCGGTTTGCGAGGCCTTCGGAGTAGCGCTCGTCGAGGGCGCCGAAACCCGGATCCCGGGGGAGCTGCGGCGTACGTCGCGCTTTCTCACCCACCCCGTGTTCAACACGCATCACTCCGAGACCGCGATGATGCGCTACCTGCGCCGGCTCGCCGACCGCGATCTGGCGCTCGACCGCACGATGATCCCACTGGGCTCGTGCACCATGAAGCTCAACGCCGCCGCCGAGATGGAGCCGATCACCTGGCCGGAGTTCGCGGGGATTCACCCGTTCGCTCCGCTGGACCAAGCGGCCGGGCACCTCGCGGTGATCCGCGACCTCGAGGAGTGGCTGGCGGCCATCACCGGCTACGACGCCGTGTCGCTGCAGCCGAACGCCGGCTCGCAGGGGGAGTTCGCGGGGCTGCTGGCGATCCGGGCCTACCACCGCGGCCGCGGCGAGGCCGGGCGGGACGTCTGCCTGATCCCCTCCTCGGCGCACGGCACGAATGCCGCCAGTGCGGCGATGGCAGGGATGCGAGTCGTCGTGGTGGCCTGCGACGACGACGGCAACGTGAGTCTCGAGGACCTGCGCACGAAGCTCGCCGATCACCGGGACTCGCTCGCGGCGATCATGGTCACCTACCCGTCGACCCACGGCGTGTTCGAGACCGGCATCACCGAGCTCTGCGCCCTGGTGCACGAGGCGGGTGGCCAGGTCTATGTCGACGGCGCCAACCTCAACGCCCTCGTCGGGCTGGCCAGGCCGGGGGAGTTCGGCGCGGACGTGTCCCACCTGAACCTGCACAAGACGTTCTGCATCCCGCACGGGGGCGGCGGGCCGGGGATCGGACCGGTTGCGGTCCGCAGCCACCTCGCGTCGTACCTGCCGAACCACCCGCTGGTGGCCGCAGCGGGTCCTGACACCGGCGTAGGCCCGATCAGCGGGGCGCCGTGGGGGAGCGCGGGCATCCTGCCCATTCCGTGGACCTACGTCCGTCTGATGGGCCCGGACGGGCTGCGGGAGGCCACCGAGGTCGCGTTGCTCGCCGCCAACTACGTGGCGCGGCGGCTCGCGGCGCACTACCCGGTGCTCTACACCGGCCGGGGCGGGCTGGTGGCCCACGAGTGCATCGTGGACATCCGGGGGATCACCCGTGAGACGGGAGTGACGGCTGAGGACATCGCCAAGCGGCTGATCGACTACGGCTTCCACGCCCCGACCATGTCGTTCCCGGTCGCCGGCACGCTGATGATCGAGCCCACCGAGTCCGAGGACCTGGCCGAGCTCGACCGGTTCTGCGACGCGCTGATCGAGATCCGCGCGGAGATCGCCCGCGTCGGCTCCGGGGAGTGGAGTGCCGAGGACAACCCGCTACGCAACGCGCCGCACACCGCGGCCTGCCTATTGGGGGACTGGCCGGCGGCCTACGACCGCGAGCGGGCGGCGTATCCCCTGGCCTCGTTGCGCAGGGACAAGTACTGGCCACCGGTACGCCGCATCGACGGCGGGTACGGCGACCGGAACCTGGCGTGCAGCTGCCCGGCGCCCTCGGCCTACGAGGACTGATCAGGCGTCAGGCGGCAGGCTGGTGGGAGCCGCGGTCGCGCTGCGGCGGGATCGCGCGACCGTCGGGGAGCAGGTCCCCCGCGTCGTCGAAGCTGACGACGCCGTTGCACAGGAGGTTCCAGCCCTGCTCGGGATGGCTGGACACGACGCGGGCAGCGTCGCGGTCGGCTGCATCAGCGGCCGGGCAGCACGGGTGGTGATGGCACCCGGAGTGGGTGGCCGGGTGGTCTGGGCCGTTCTGCTGAGCCATGGTGGTGCCCTTCAGCACTTGCGGTGGTTCGGCGGCGTCGGGCGGCGCCGCAACTGCACTATCGGCAACTCCAACGATCAGAGTGAGGACTTGGTTGACGGGCTGTGTCCGATTTCTGACAAAACGGACCTTGTGGATGCCGTCGAGAGGGGATCCCCTCACTCCAGCCCCCTTCTCTTGTGCCTGACATAATGTCCATTATCGGCTCTGCAGCATCAGAGCGTGTCGCTGGACGAACGTCGGAGCGGGTGCCTACGGTGGCGTCAGCAGCCACTTGGACCTCCTGTGAAGGTTCGGAGTGGTGGAGACCGTTGGGGTGCCAGCCCTGGCGGTCTCTTGCTTTCTATGCGCGGGTTCGGCGCGGCACTAGTCGGGTTCTGGTCCTCCTGGCGTACCACGCGGGTCGGACGGCGCGCGACCGACACGCCGAACACGCGTTCGACTGCCGTCGGGCACGCGTGGCACTATGCGCCCCATGCCCGGCAAGCGCAGCATCTCCGACAAGGGCGACCAGACGATCGCCGAGGAACTCGGCAGCAGCTTCAGCAGCATCATCCGGTTCCTGCCCGAGGACCACACCACGCCGTCGCTGGTGCTGCGCGACACGTGGATGCACCTCTGCGAAGTACGGGCGACCCTCGCCTACTACGCGGACGCCGCGGACCAGGTGGGCTACCCCCTGGTGGCCGAGCGGCACCGTTCCCAAATCGAGTGCATCGACGCCCTACTAGGCCCTCTCCACGAACTCTGGTACGGCGAGGGCACCGTGCTGCCGCCCACCACTGTCGAGCAAATACGGCGCGACCTGATGCGACTAAACAACCGAGTGGAGCGGGGCCTGGCCGCAGCGGACCGTCGGCAATCACTCGCGGCTGTTGAGTTAGTGCAGGAGGTACATCAAGAGGCCGCCAACGGCGCCTTGGCCCGACCACCGTCGGCGGCCACGGCACCGAGCCGTCGGCGCGAAGCCTGATTTTTCAAGCGGCTGCAGGAGCGGGCAGCGGGGGCACGCCAACACCAGCAGCCCTCAGGCGTGACGCACCAGCGCGAAGCAGCCTCAGTCAACGGCAAAGAGGCGGCGCGTTCCGCACGAGCCCCCGAGCGACCATCCGGACCGGACCTTCTGCAGCCAGTGCAGCTGCGCGGCCAGACACCGAGCGCACGAGCACTTCCCGAGCGTGTGCCGCCATTGGTTGTTGCACCGCTGGCACGCCAGGACGGAATTCCGCCACCCGGCGTGGCCGCCGAGGGCCGCAGGCACGATGTGATCGAACGTCATCTCAGCCCACGAGAGGTCGGAATCGCAGTAGTGGCAACGGAAACTACCGCAGGCGCGACCGACGCGGACTGCCTTCTTCAGACGCTTCCATCCTCCACGTGAGAGGCCATTGACAACCACCGATCAGCCACCACGCCCAGCACACGGCGAGTCGTCCGGCGAGAGATGGCCGGCGGCCGCGTCCTCGCCCCTGCTCGGGGCTGCGTTGCGCAGCGCGCCGGCCTCCCCTCGGCGGTCTATCGGCGTGACACGGGGCGAGTATCCGGCTGCCCGGGCGCACGCCAACCGGACGGCTCGCATGGTGGTACCCCAGCCTCGGGACGCCGCCCAGGTTCGGTACGTCGCCCTGCAGCGCGCCTCGCGAATCTCACCCGTGCCGACGTCCACAATCTCCCCGACCCACGGGACCGTCTCGCGTTGGTCGCACGCCTTCGTCACGTACTTAGACACGTAGCGGGCATGCGCGCGAGAGCCCGCCGCAAGCGTCCTCACGTCAGCCTCGTGGCCGAAACCGGCAATGACCGCAAGTCGCCGCACAACGTGCCGGTCGAGCGGACGCGCAGACCACACGACCAGGTGGAAGTGCAACGCGCCGCGCCTCTGGACCTCGGCGGCGCGGAAGTACTCGAGGCCCTCGTACTCGCGCGACATCGCCGTACGGAGTCGGTTCCACCGCTTAGAGGCCGTGGCATTCCAGCGCGCCAGATCAACACCGCCTTGCGGGGTGCACGGGCACCAATCGCCCGAGGGCATCCGGTGCGCCCGGTCGCCCGGCGCGGTGAGGGTGACCAGGTGCAGATGGCCCGCGCCATCGGGGGCAGCCTCGGCCACCCGCGCGACCTGTCGACGGTAACGACGCGAGCACGGCCTGCAGCGCGACTCGCGGTGCTGCCTGCACTGCCAGTAGGCCGTGCCCCGACACTTCCCACACACCGCCAGCAGAGGGCGATCACAGTCGAGTCGGTGCGATGCGCCATACTTCGCGTATCCGCGTGGGCGCATCTCCCCGGCCCCAGGAGGGCAGCTGCAGCCCCCGCCAGGCGGTTTACATAACTCGTCCCGCTCGCCCGAAAATGGCCCTCGACCTGCGGTTTCGACCGACGGTCGATTGTCCATTATCGGCTATACGTAGACTTGGTCAGGTCCCGCCTGGACCCGCCCAACCGCGACGTCGACGGCACGCAGGGGCCGGCGGGCGAACCTTCTCGCTCCGTCGCGCGTCATAGGGGACGAAGCGCCATCGGTAACGAGTGGGCGTACCAGGCCGCTGTCAGGGAATCCTCAGCAGCGCGTGGGACGTTGCACAGACAAGCGTCAAGGACGCGTACGGATCAGGAGGCCATGATGGGTGAGCGAGTCCTGCGAGGGAGCCGCCTCGGGACGACCAGCTACGAGGCCGACCGCAACACCGACCTCGCCCCGCGCCGTGAGGTGATTTTCGACTGTCCGTCGGGCCACGAGACGCGGATGATCATGGCGAGTGATGCCGAGGTGCCGGCGACCTGGGAGTGCCGCAGCTGCGGGGTGACCGCACTGCTCCGCGACGGCGAGGCGCCCGATCCTCGCGCGACGAAGCCGACCCGGTCCCACTGGGACATGCTGCTCGAGCGCCGCTCGATCGACGACCTCGAAGACGTGCTCAACGAGCGCTTGGCGGAGTTGCACCCGCCGTCGAAGGCTCGGAAGTCGGCATAACCCTCGACTCGACGTCGAGGCTACCCGCAGCCTGTTGACGTCGAGTTTGTAGCCAGGCGAGGACGAGAGCAAGCAGCGCCGCGCCACTGAGGATCCAGTCCGGCCAGGCGCCGACGCGATCGGCGACGGTGAGTGGGTCGCGCAGCGGCAGCCGCATGTCGAGCAGCCCTGGCCGGAACACGCCCGTGCGCGCGAGCACCGCGCCGTTGGGCGCGATCATCGCGCTCACCCCGCTCGTCGCGGCGACGACCACCGCGCGCCCGCTTTCGATCGCCCGCAGCCGGGAGATCGAAAGCTGCTGGGCGGTCTCTCCCCCGTACCCGCTGTCCCCGCGGTGCTCGTAGCTGGCGTTGTTGGTCTGCACCACGAGGAGACGACCACCGCCGGTGACCGCCTGGCGCACCACGGCGTCGTCGGCCACCTCGAAGCAGATCGCATCCGCGACGCGGACCGCACCGACCTGCAGGGTCCCGGGGCGATGCCCCGGGACGAAGTCCTTCGGGATCAGCGAGAACTCGCTCACCAGCTTGCTGAGGACGCTGCGGAACGGCAGGTACTCCCCGAACGGGACCAGATGGCGCTTGACGTAGAGCTGCCCGGGCCCATCGGTCGGCGACCACACAATGGCGGCGTTCTGGACATGGTCCGGACCCGGCCCGTCGATGACCGCGCCGATGAGCATCGGGACGCCGACCGCGGCGGACGCGGCGTCCACCTGGGCGCGCGCGACCGGATCGGTACGAGGGTCGAAGTCGGACGCGTTCTCCGGCCAGATCACGATCTGGGGCGCCGGTCGCCGGCCTGCGGCGACGTCGGCCGCGAGCCGGCGGGTTTCCTCGAGGTGGTCCTGGGTCACGGCGTGACGCTGCGCGAACTCCTCGAGGCCCAGCCGCGGCACGTTGCCCTGGACGGCCGCGACCACGGCCGAGCTCGGCGCGCCGTCTCGGGCGGTGCCGGCCGTGGGGAGCCGGACCGCCAGGGGCGCGAGGACGACGAGCGCGACCGCGGCGAGGGCGGTCATCGCCCGCCGCTCGCGGCGCACCGCGACATAAGCCAGCAGCGCTCCGGCGAGCGCCACGGCGAAGCTCACCAGCGGCGCTCCCCCGAGCGCAGCGAGCCGGACCAGCGGGCCGTCGGCCTGGCTGAATGCCAGCCGGGCCCACGGGAAACCGTCGAACGGCCAGCGGGAGCGTAAGAACTCCTGTCCCACCCACACCAGGGCGCTCGCCAGTGGCCACCAGCGCAGCCGCCCCACGAGCACCAGAGCACCGCCCATGAGGGCGAACCACAGCGACTCGAGGAGCGCGAGGACCACCCATGCATCGATCCCGATCGGCTGCAGGAAGGAGACCGTGGGGACCCACATCCCGAGCCCGACCAGCATCCCGAGCCGGGCACCGCTGCGTACCGACCGACCCCGCAGCACCAGCGGCACCGCGGCGACCCCGACGATCTCGGCCGGCCACCAGTTCAGCGGCGGGAAGGCGGTCCACAGCGCGATCCCGGCGACGATTGCCGCCGCGCAGCGCAGCACGGTGTCGCGACTCGGTCGGTGAAGGTGGCGAGGCAGGCGGCTCACGGCGGTTCGGACGCTACACAAGACCGCGGAGCAAGACCTGAACGTGGATCGGATCCGGCCCGGATGCCCTTCGGACCGACTCTGCGGTGGCCGGCCGCCACCTCAGCGCCGTTGTCTACTGGGCACCCGGGCCGCTCCCGAGTGGTCGCACCACGCCTGGTCGAACACCGGTGGCGTCTCGAAGGCCGACTGGACCTGGCACCAGCTCGCCCGCAGCGGGTGCACGCTGCCGACGACCGGCCAGTCGGTATCTCCGGGTGGTCACCTGGGTGAATGCCATGCGTCCCTGTGGTGGACGGCAGGGAACCTAGCGCTCGGAGTCCTCGCGGTGTCAACCGCCCTCTGACCTGCGAAAACGTTCAAAACCGCAGGTCAGAGGCCTGCATGATGACCAGGAATTTTCCTTTGCTGCCGGTCGTCAGGCATCGTTAGCCCGAACGCCTAAGGGCCTCACCCGGCTCTCCTAGCCCTCTAGTTTAGGTTGAGGCTCTGAAGGCCCTTCATGCCTCGGCTTGCAGCCACGCAGGAGCCGGACCCGAGCCCCAGAGGTCCCGCAGCCTGTGCCGGTCCGCGGCCAGCGCGCGACGGAGCTGGTCGGCCAGCGCGGGCGGGATGTCGAGCTCGGCGGGCACGATCTCGCGCCGGACCGCTCCGACCTCGCTCTCGTTCAGCCGGGCCATCCACTGGGGCACCCAGTCCGTGGTTCCGGTGCGCAGCGCAGCGGCCCCGATCAACCGCCACCAGGCCCGCGGCGCGCGCTTGCCCTCGCTGACGTTCGCCGGCACCGGATCGGCGGGCCGCCAGCTCGGGTCGATCCCGAGGAAGGCAGCGGTGCGCCCCACGAGGTCGTCAGGCGCGTCACGCAGCTGGTCGAGGCTGAGCAGCAGGATGTGCTCGCGCGGAACCCGGCGCAGCCACTGCTCGAGCTGCAGGGCGTAACAGCTGGTCTGCAGGTAGCGGGGGTCCTCCCGTAGCGCCTGCCCGATCGGCCGGGTCTCACTCCCCCGGGCCAGCCCGTGCAGGTACGCCGAGCGCATCCGGGCCAATGGCTCCCGGACCAGGTAGATCAGCTTCGGCGCCCCGACCGCGTCGACGACCCGGTCGACCACTCCGGCGTAGTGCGGGTACATCGAGTACGTGGTCGAGGCCTCCCCCACTGCGCCGGCCTGGTCGGCCCCTGCGAACAGGCTGCGGTACCAGTCCATCCCCCTGGCGGCCTGGGTGGGATCGGAGAAGTAGTGCGGCTCCTTGGGGTCGCACAGGAACGCCTCCGGATGCTGCTGGAGCAGCCGGTGCAGCGTGCTGGTGGCCGACTTCTGCGCCCCGATCAGGAAGAACGTCGGGAGCCGGCCCCCGGCGAGGGTCACAGGGCCGGCGGGCGGTCTTCGAAAGGTGTCGACAAAACGACAGATGTCCGTGTCGATACGTTTGCCAGCGCGCGGATCTGCTGCAGCAGCGCCTCGAGCTCGGCAGGCGAGGCGACCCGCACCTTGAGGATGTAGCTCTCGTCCCCCGCGACGCTGTGACAGGCCTCGACCTCTCGCAGCTGCGCCAGCCGCTCCGGCGCGTCGTCGGGCGCGCTGGGGTCGATCGGCTTGATCGAGACGAACGCGGTCACCGGGAGGCCGAGGGCGACCGGGTCGGCGATGGCCCGATAGCCGCGGATCACGCCTCGCTGCTCGAGCCGGCGGACCCGCTGATGGACCGCCGAAACCGACAAACCGGTCTCCTTGGACAGATCGGTGAAGCTGCGGCGACCGTCCACGGTCAGCAGCCGCACGATCTTGCGGTCGACGTCTTCCATGCCCGAGACCCTAGTGCGCCCCGGTCCAGACGGCGCCGGGCTGGTGCAGCGGAGACCAGCCTCACTGCCCACCACCTCCGCGGTACGCCGAGGTGAGCGAGACAGGTCTCCGCCGACACCACTGATGTCGGTGACCGGTACTCGCGTCTTGAGCGCCGATGCCCAATGACACGATTTGAGCGTGCCTGCCGAGATTTCACTGCCATTGGGCGTTTTGGACTTCGTCGGCATCGAGTACGGCGAGAGCCCTGCTGCCGCGATCGCCGGCGCAGTGGGGATCGCCCAGGCGGTCGAGCGGGCCGGCTACCGGCGCTACTGGGTCTCCGAGCACCACAACATGCGGAGCCTGGCGTGCAGCGCGCCCGAGATCCTCATCGCGCACGTCGGCGCGCAAACCGAGCGGATCCGGATCGGAGCCGGCGGGATCATGCTGCCGAACCACTCGTCGCTGAAGGTGGCCGAAACCTTCCGCACGTTGCTCGCGATGTATCCGGGCCGGATCGACCTGGCACTCGGCCGAGCGCCCGGAACCGACCCGCTCACCGCGCACGTGCTGCGCCGCGGCATGGTCGCCGACCCCGCTGCCGAGTTCCCGGGCCAGGTCGGCACCCTGCTGGCGTTCCTCGGGGACGGTTTCCCCGAGGACCATCCGTTCCGTGACCTGGTGGCGGCGCCGGTGGTGGACGAGGCGCCCGAGCTGTTCATCCTCGGTTCGAGCGGCTACGGGACCCGGTTCTCCGCCGTCAACGGGCTGCATACCGTGTTCGCCCATCACATGAGTCCGGAGCTCGCCGTCGACGAGTTGGTCGGCTACCGCAGGGACTTCGAGCCGCGCAACGCCGGCGATACGCCGTACTCGGTGATGTCCGTACTCTGCTTCGCCAGCGACGACGAGGAGGCGATCGCGGAGTTCGAGGCCGGGTGGACTCTCACGATCGACAACATCCGCCGCGGCGTGCGCGAGCCGCTGCGTCCCGAGCAGGTCAAGGAGTACGCGCGGACCGCGGAGTTCGGTGAGCGTCGCAACGCGGACGGCCGGATGGTGACCGGGTCGCCGAAGCAGGTCGTCGAACGCCTGCTCGAGCTGAAGCAGGCCGCGCAGGTCGACGAGTTGATGATCGTCACACCTGGCACCGACCGATCGAGGCGAGCGGAGAGCTTCGCCTCTGTGGCAGAGGCCTGGCGCGCCGCATCCGGCTCCGACGGGGTCAGCGAACCGCCGCGGTCGTCCGGCTGAGAGCTGCGAGCGCCGCCAGGCTCATCGCCGCAATGACCCCGCCGAAGACCTCGCCGGTGTCCACCAGGCCGTAGGCGTGGCTGGCGGCTCCGATCGCGACGACCGGGATGGAAATGCCGACGTAGCAGACCGCGAAGAACGTCGAGGAGACCTTCGCGCGCTGCTCGGGTGGACTCGCGCCCGTGATCGCGCCCAGCGCGGAACGGAAGCTCAACCCCTGCGCCGCACCGGCGAGTACGCCGCCCGCCACCAGCAACCCGAGGGACTTGAGTCCGATCGCGGTGCCGAGCAAGGCACTGCCCGCGACCAGGCCCCCGGTACCGGTGAGCAGAGCCCTGCGGGTCGGCATTGCGAGCGACGCGGTCTGCCCGCCGGCTGAGGCGGCGAAGACCAGGAAGACCACGGCGCCCGTGACGAGCGGGTCGTGATGCCCGAGCAGGGCGAGCGTTGCGGCACTCACTGCCGTGAAGAACCCGAGAACCGCGAACCCGGCGAAGCCAGCGGTCCCGGCTTGCACGAAGGTGCCGCGCAGTCCGCTCGGCACGCCGAGCCGCTGGAACCGAAGCCGGCGATGACCGGCCACCTGGACCGTCTCAGGCGTCCCGAGCAGCACCCCGACGCCGAGCGCGACCAGGCCGAGATGCACCGCGTACGGCGTGGTCAGCGGCTTCGCGACGTACTTCGCGAGCAAGCCCGCAACCAGCGGTCCCAGTCCAAGACCGCCGATGTTGGCGATGGCGGCGACCAGGCTCGCCCGCACCTTGTGGTCATCCCCGGCCAGGTCAGCCAGGGTTGCGGTCGCCGTACCCGTGAAGATCCCCGCCGACAATCCTGAGACGAAACGGCCCACCAGCAGCAGTGACAGCCCGAGGGCGTGGCCGTCGACCTGCGCGGTGGTCACGAACACGATCGACGACGCTGCTGCGCAGCCGAGCCCGACGAGGAGCGAGGGGCGCCGCCCGATGCGGTCCGACGCGCTGCCGAAACCCACCAGAGCGGTCAGCACGCCCACCGCGTAGGTCGCGAACACCACGGTGACGGTCAGGGCTCCGAATCCGAACCTGGTTTCGTAACCCGGGTAGAGCGGCGTCGGAAGCGTCGTGCCGAGCATCGTGATGGTGAACGCGGCGCTGACCAGCACGAAGGCCGCGCCTCGGCTCGTCCGGCCGGCCTCGCGCACCTTTCGATGCTGCCACCCGGCCTGCCGCGTAAACCCGATGGGTACGGCGCCGCCATCGGGGGAAGATCCATTTGGTGCACGGCGTGATCCATTGGCTGCGCGGGGACGGCCTGCTGATTGCCCTGTACATCGTCGGGGCTGAGCTGCTTGCCCGCGCCGTCCGGTGGGGCGCCGACCGCTTCACCAGGCGGGTCGAGCGTCGTCAGCAGCGAGGCAAGACCGTCGTGCGGTCCGAGACGGCCAAACACAGCCAGGCCGTCGCCCAGGTCGTGAGCTGGGTCGGGGTCGTGATCATCTATGTGATCGCGATCGTCGGCGTGCTCGACCGGCTGGGCCTGCCCTTGGCGGGGATCGTCGCACCGGCCAGCGTCATCGGGGTGGCCCTGGGATTCGGCGCGCAGCGGATCGTGCAGGACACGCTCGCGGGATTCTTCATCCTCGCGGAGCGGCAGTACGGCTATGGCGACCTGATCCGGATCTCGACCCTCGGCTCGGCTACCGGCGTCACCGGCACCGTCGAGGCGGTCACGCTGCGGATCACCCGGATCCGGTCCTCGAACGGCGAGGTCATCATCGTGCCCAACGGCCAGCTCGTGCAGGTCGCGAACCTTTCGCGCGACTGGGCGCGCGCCGTGATCGACGTCCCGGTGCCGGCAGGCGTAGACGTCGCGAAGGTCAGTGAGTCGCTGCACGAGGTGGGCGTCGAGGCGTACGCCGACGAGCATCTTCGGACCTTGATCATGGAGGAGCCGTCGGTCTCGGGGATCGAGAGCCTCGACCTCGAGGAGATGACAGTCCGGCTGGCAGCGCGAACCCTGCCGGGCAAGCAGTTCGAGGTGACCCGTGAGCTGCGTCGGCGGGTCGCCATGGCGATGCACTCGGCGGATGGCTCGATCGACCTCACCGACATCGCGCCGAAGGCCGGAACCAACTCGTGACGCAGCGCCGGCTGCCGCTCATCGGCACCCGAATGCGGGTGTCGACGGTGATCCTGATCGTTCTGTTCACCGCCCTGCTTGCCCTCTACGCGGCGTTTCACCCGCCCGCGAACGCGCAGCCCGCTCCCCCGCAGCCGAGTCCGTCGCCGACGAAAACTCGAGTGGCACCGCTCCCGACGCCAACCCCGACGCGGTCGCACACCGTACGGCCGTCCCCCTCCCCGGACCACTCCTCGCCGACCGCCGGCCCGTCGGCAACGCCGTCCGCGTCGGCGTCGGTGTCGAACAGTGTGACGCCGTCACCGACCGAGACGCCGACCGAGACGCCGACGACGCCGTAGCGCCGACCGGGATCTAGCGAAGCAGGGCGCGCCCGATGACGAGGCGCTGGATCTGGTTGGTGCCTTCGAAGATCTGCATGACCTTGGCCTCGCGCAGGTAGCGCTCGACCGGGTACTCGCTCGTGTAGCCGTACCCGCCGAAGACCTGGACCGCGTCGGTCGTCACCCTCATCGCGGTGTCGGTGGCGAACAGCTTCGCCATCGCGGCCTGCGGGGCGTACGGCTCCCCCGCGTCGCGCCGTCGCGCGGCTGACAGGTACGACGCTCTCGCCGCCTCGATTCCGGTAGCCATGTCGGCGAGCAGGAAGCTGACGCCCTGGTTGTCGGCGATCGGCCGGCCGAACTGCCGGCGTTCCTTGGCCCACTCGACCGAGGCTTCGAGGGCCGCCTGGGCGAGGCCGGTAGCGACGGCCGAGATGCCGAGCCGGCCGGCGTCCAGCGCAGACAGCGCGATCCGCATGCCATCGCCTTCAGTGCCTACAAGTCGGTCTGCGGGCACCCGTACGTCCTCGAGCACGATCTGGGCCGTCGGCGAGGAGCGCAAGCCCATCTTCTTCTCGGGCGGCTGCGGATGCAGCCCGCCGGCATCCGCCGGCACCAGCAGCGTCGAGACTCCGCCACGGGCATCGTCGGAGGTGCGGCAGAAGACGTTGTAGTAGTCGGCGACGCCGCCGTGCGTCACCCAGGCCTTGGTGCCGTTGAGGACGTAGTCGTCGCCGTCCCGTCGCGCCCGTGCCTGCAGCGATCCCGCGTCGGAGCCGGAGGTCGCCTCGGACAGCGAGTAGGCGCCGAGCTGCTCGCCGCCGAGCATGTCGGGCAGGTGCGCGCGCTTCTGCTGCTCCGTCCCGAACGCAGCGACCGGGTAGCAGCTCAGGGTGTGCACGCTGACCGCGAGCGCCACCGCGGCCCATCCGGAGGCGATCTCCTCGAGCACCTGCAGGTACACCTCGTACGGCATCCCGCCGCCGCCGTACTCCTTCGGGTAGGCGAGGCCGAGCAGCCCCGACTTGCCGAGCAGCCGCACCACGTCGCCGGGATACTCGCTGCGCTCTTCGTACGCCGCCGCGTGCGGTGCGACCTCGTCGCGAACGATCTCCCTGACCAGTGCCAGCAGCTCACGTGCCTCGTCCGTCGGGAGGACGCGGTCGACTGCCACGTCAGCCCCCCAGGACCACGAGCTCGCGGTCGATCGTGTCGAGACGTTCCACTCCGTCCGCCGTCACGACGACGATGTCCTCGATCCGCGCGCCGTGCCGGCCACTGGAGTAGATGCCGGGTTCGATCGAGAAGCACATGCCGGGTTCGAGCAGGACATCGCTGCCCTGCACGATCCAGGGTTCCTCGTGCTCCTCGAGTCCGATGCCGTGGCCGGTGCGGTGCATAAACAGCTCGCCGTAGCCGGCCGCCTCGATGAGGTCACGGGCCGCCGCGTCCACGCTGTGGGCGGTCACCCCGGGACGAACCTGCGCGCAGGAGGCCTGCTGCGCGGCGAGCAGGACCTGGTAGTACTCCGCGAAGTCCGCCGGGGCGTGCTGCCCCGCGATGTAGGTCCGGGTGCAGTCCGAGCAGTAGCCGTCCGCCATCGTGCCGCCGATGTCGATCACGACCGGATCGCCCGCCTCGATCACCCGGTCGCTGACGTGGTGGTGCGGACTCGCGCCATTGGGCCCCGAGCCGACGATCACGAAGTTCACCGATGTGTGTCCCTCGGCAAGAATCGCGTCCGCGATGTCACGAGCCACGGCAGCCTCGGTTCGTCCGGGCCGCAGCCACTCGCCCATCCGCGAGTGCACCCGGTCGATCGCTGCGGCGGCGTCGCGCAGCGCGGCGATCTCCTCGGGGAGCTTGCGCAGCCGCAGCGGACGAAGGACGTCACCCGCGAGCCGTATCTCGGCCTCTGGAAGAACGTCCTCGAAGCGCAACACCTGCTGCGCCCACATCCGGTCGGAGACCCCGATGGACCGCGGGGTGCCCCCGAGGCGCTCGCCGAGCTGCTGGGCGAGCAGCCGGAAGGCGTCGTCGGTCTCGCCGTGGGTCGCGAGCTCGACGTGCTCGGTGGCGCCGCTCGCCTCAGCGGCCCGTCGCTCCAGGGCTGGAACGACCAGGAGCGGGTCCCCGGTGGCGGGGACGACCAGACAGGTGAGCCGCTCGAGTGGAAGCGCCTGGTAGCCGACCAGATACCGCAGGTCGGCACCGGGAGTGACCAGCAGCGCGTCGATGCCCGCCTCCGCCGCTGAGGCGGCGGCTCGAGCCAGGCGATCACGGAACGGTGCCGTCACGCCGTCAGATTACGTCGGCGTGACGCTACGAGTCCGATCGCGGGCGATGGACGACCGAGAGAAGATCGACCGCCTCCTTGAACATCGTCGCCTTGATGACCGAGAGGTTCGCGCTGGTCTTCGACGCCAGCGGGCGAACCAACTCGATGGCGGCGCGGAGCACCTCAGCCTCGGGAACCGCGGCGGTCACGATGCCTGCCGAGAGCGCGTCGTCCCCGCCGTACCGACGACCCGTCGTCATCGACTCAAGTGCGGTCGCTGGTGACAGCTTCGCGCGAAGCAGGGCGTCCATACCTGGCGGGAACGGCAGGTTCAGGTCGACCTCGGGAAGGCAGAAGAACCCGCGGTCCACCCGCATCACCCGCCAGTCGTGAGCCATCGCGAGCAGGCCGCCCGCCGCGAAACAATGCCCTTGGATCGCCGCGACGGTCGGCATCCGCATCGTGAGCACCCGGCTGAACAGCCGCTGGACGGTGTCGACGTACCACTCGGCCTCCTCGGGATGCGACATCAGCCATTCCAGCGCCAGACCGTTCGACCAGAACTTGCCGTCGGCCGCGGTGACCAGCGCGAGCGGACCTTCGATCGCGTCGAGCTCGTCGAGGAGGGCATGCATGGCGTTCAGCCAGTCCGGGGTGAAGCGGTTCTCGTCGTCACCGAGGTTGAGGATCGCGACCTCACCGTCGCGGGAAAGGGTTGGCACCTCGTTAGTGTCTCGACATGTCCTCCCGTGATGGTGACCGGCTCCTCCTTCTCGATTCCGCCTCGATGTACTTCCGGGCGTTCTACGGGGTCCCGGACTCGATGGTGTCGCCGGACGGCCAGCCGGTGAATGCGGTACGCGGGTTGCTGGACTACATCGCGCGCCTGGTCACCGACCGCCGGCCCACGCACCTCGTCGCCGCGATGGATGCCGACTGGCGACCGCAGTGGCGCGTGGCCGCGATCCCCTCCTACAAGGCCCATCGGGTGGCCGATGAGGCGACCAACGCCGAAGAGGTTCCCGACACGCTCTCGCCGCAGGTGCCGATCATCGAAGACGTCCTTGACGCGCTTGGCCTCTGCCGGATCGGTGTCCCGGGGTACGAGGCCGATGACGTGATCGGGACGCTCGCGACGACGTCGACGATGCCCGTCGAGATCGTCACGGGCGATCGTGACCTGTTCCAGCTCGTGGAGGACGCACGTCAGGTGTCGGTGCTCTACATCGTGAAGGGTGTCGGCAACGCCGAGGTCATCGACGAGGCAGAGATCACCCGCCGCTACAACATCCCGGGGCGTGCCTACGCCGACTTCGCCACAATGCGAGGTGATCCGTCGGATGGCCTACCGGGGGTGCCCGGCGTGGGCGAGAAGACGGCCGCCGCGCTGCTGAACCAGTTCGGCAGCCTCGACGGCATCCTCGCGGCGGCCCAGATCTCAGACGACGGATTCCCCCGCGGTTGCCACGCGAAGATCCTCGCCGCGGCCGGCTACATCGAGCCGGCACGGAAGGTGGTCGCGGTCGCCCGCGACGTTCCGGTTGGCACCATCGACCCCCGACTGCCAAGCGCGCCCAGGGATGGCGCGGCACTCGAGTCACTCAGCGACCGGTGGGGTCTGCACAGCTCGGTCGAGCGCGTGCTCGAGGCGTTGTCAGTCCACCGGTGAGTACGCCACGACGCCGCGGCGGAGCTTCGTGACGGCCTCGCGTGCGGTCTTCCCGACCTTCGCTCCGTCCGGCGCGGCCTGGACGATCTGGTCGAGCAGGTCGAGCAGCTGCTTGATCCAGCGCACGAAGTCACCGGGTGCCATGCGCGTGTCCTGCAGCACCGCATCCAGCGAGTGACCCTTCGCCCAGCGCCAGGCCAGCCACGCGAAGCCGAGCTGCGGCTCGCGCAGGAAGCTCAGGCCGGCATCGGACTCGACGCCGCGCAGCGTGTCCCACCGACGCTCCAGGTCCTGCAGCGCTTCACGGCAGTTGCCGGGCGGCAGCCGCGGGCTCGGCTCGTCGTCGCGACGTGACTCGTAGGTGAGCGCCGAAACCACGGCCGCGAGCTCGGCGGCGTCGAGGGAGTCCCATGCCCCGTCGCGAACCGCCTCGGCCACCACCAGGTCGGACTCCGAGTAGATCCGCGCGAGGACCCGTCCTTCCTCGGTCACCTGCTCGTCGCGCAGGTACCCGAGCGAGGTCAGCACGTCGCAGACGGCGTCGAAGGTCTTCGCGATCGTGCCGGTACGACTGCTCACCCGACGCTCGAGGGCGTCGGTGTCGCGCTTCAGCCGTTCGTAGCGCTCGGCCCAGCGCGCGTGGTGCTCCCGGTCCGCGCAGCCATGGCAGGGATGCTGCCGGATGGCGGCGCGTAGCCGGGAGATCTCCGTGTCGTCCGCCGCCGTCGACCTGCTCCGGCTCGTCTTGGGTGAAATCGTCTCGAGGTCGAGCGCCCGCAGGCTCGACACCAGGTCGCGGCGGGCCTGCGGCGAGCGCTCCTGGAAGCCCTTCGGGATCCGTACCCGCCCCTCCGGGAGCACCTCGTCGGTGAAGTCGCCCACCGACAGCCGCTTGAGCTGCCGGCTTGCCGTGACCACGGCGAGGCGCGCGCCCCCGGGCCGGTCGACCGAGTCGACGACGACGGCGAGCTCGCCGCGGCGGCCGCCGGGGAGGCGGATCACATCGCCTTCACGCAACGCCTCCACCGAGCGAATTGCCGCGGCCCGGCGGTCCGAGGAGCGACCCCGGGCGAGGGCGGCCTCGCGATCGGACAGCGCCCGCCGTAGCGAGCCGTACTCCGCGAAGTCGCCCAGATGGCAGGACATCGCCTCGCGGTAGCCCTCGAGCGCCTCGTGGTTTCCGCGGATCTGTCGGCTCAGGCCGACGACGGCGCGGTCGGCCTGGAACTGCGCGAACGAGGTCTCCAGCAGGTCGCGCGCGGGAGCGCGGCCGAGGCGTCCGACCAGGTTGACCGCCATGTTGTAGGACGGGCGGAAGCTGGAACGCAACGGGTACGTACGCGTGGAGGCGAGACTCGCGACGTGGCGCGGTTCGAAGCCGGGCGTCCACACCACAACGGCGTGTCCCTCGACATCGATGCCCCGGCGACCGGCACGACCGGTCAGCTGGGTGTACTCCCCCGGTGTCAGGTCGACGTGGGCCTCGCCGTTCCATTTCACGAGGGACTCCAGCACGACGCTGCGCGCCGGCATGTTGATCCCGAGCGCGAGAGTCTCGGTGGCGAACACGACCTTCAGCAGACCGGCGGCGAACAGCTCCTCCACGGCCTCCTTGAAGGCAGGCAGCATCCCCGCGTGGTGAGCGGCCACACCGCGCTCGAGCGCGTCGAGGAACTCGGCATAGCCCAGGACAGCGAGGTCCTGCTCGGCGATCAGCTCGGTGCGCCGTGCGACAGCCGCCCGGATGCTCGCACGCTCGTCAGGGGTGGCGAGCCGAAGCCCGGCGCGAAGGCACTGCCGGACCGCGGCGTCACAACCCGCGCGGCTGAAGATGAAGTAGATCGCCGGGAGCAGCCCCGCGCCGTCCAGCCGCTCGACGACGTCGGAGCGGTACGGCGTTCCGATCGGGCGATGGCGCCTTCCCCCGCGCTGGGGCCGGCTCTGGACGCGGTCGAACCGAGCCTCCTGCGCGGCCAGCCGCGCGAGGTGCGGGTTGACCTCCTGCTGGTCGTCGTCGACGAACAGGTCGTAGAGCTCGTTCCGGGCGAGCACGGACTGCCACAGCGGCACCGGCCGGTGCTCCTCGACGATGACGGTGGTGTCCCCACGTACCTCCTGCAGCCAGTCGCCGAACTCCTCGGCGTTGCTGACGGTTGCGGACAACGAGACGAGCTGCACGTCGTCGGCCAGATGGAGGATGACTTCCTCCCACACGGCGCCCCGGAACCGGTCGGCGAGGTAGTGGACCTCGTCCATGACGACGGTGTGCAGCCCCCGGAGAGTCGACGATGCCGCGTAGAGCATGTTCCGCAGCACCTCGGTGGTCATGACGACGACCGGCGCCTCGCCGTTGATCGAGTTGTCGCCGGTCAGCAGACCGACCTGGTCCGCGCCGTAGCGCTCCGCGAGGTCGTTGAACTTCTGGTTCGACAGCGCCTTGATCGGCGTCGTGTAGAAGCACTTCGCGCCGCGCTGCAGCGCAAGGTGCACCGCGAACTCGCCGACGACCGTCTTGCCGGCGCCGGTCGGCGCGGCGACCAGGACGCCATGACCGCGTTCGAGCGCTTCACACGCTCGCTGCTGGAAGTCGTCGAGCTGGAACTCGTATCCCCGCAGGAACTCCTGAAGGATCGGAACCGAGGCGCGACGCCGGGCGGCGGCGTAGCGCTCCGCCGGGCTCGCCACACGTTCAGGGTACGTCGGGCGCAACGTCGCTAGGCGAGAACGCGCACCGCTCCCTTGACGCACTCGCAGCGGATCGGGAGGTCGGCGAGGTACTCGCCGTCGGCGTACGCCGTCACACCGGGTGAAGACAGCTCGACGACCTTCGCCTTGCGCATCGTCACGGCCGGGTGCGTGATGTGGGTGCCCTTGAAGACCTTCGGGAAGGTCTTCAAGAACTCCGGCTTGCTCACCGGCCCGAGCACCATCACGTCCATCAGCCCGTCGGTCACGTCGGCGTCGGGTGTGACCTTCATGCCGGCGCCGTAGGACTTGGCGTTGCCGATCGCGACGAGCATGGCGTCGGTCTTGATCGCCTCGCCGTCGACGACCAGCTCGAAGGGAAGCGGAGCGAACACGCCGAGCTCGGCGAGCATCGCGATGTTGTAGCGCGACTTTCCCTTCGGCCAGGTCATCCGGTTGGCGCGGTCGTTCACCCTCGAGTCGAAGCCGGCGCCGAGTACGCAGCCGAACCACTTGTCCCCGACCTTGATGGCGTCCATCGCCCAGGCAGCGTCGTCGCGCAGCCGGTCCGCGACGATGCCAGCCGCCGCAACGGGATCCTTCTTCGGCAGGCCGAGGGTGGCCGCGAGGTCGTTGCCGGTGCCGGCAGGAACGATGCCGAGCGGGGTGTCGGTCCCGGCGACCGCGTTGAGGGCAAGGTGGACCATGCCGTCACCGCCGAGGGCGACGACCGCGTCGACGCCGTCGGCGACCGCCTTTCGGGTGACCGTGACCGCGTCCTGAGCGTCCGCGCCGACCAGGATCGACACGTTCGCACCGGACTCCCGGAGCCGGCCCGCGACGGCGGCGACCTGCTTGGCCGCGCGGCCCTTGCCGGCGCTCGGGTTGACGACGAGCGCGATGGTCTGCGCGGTCATGACCTGTCCCCCACCTGCATCACACGGTTTGTTCGTCGTCGATCGAGCTCAGCTCGTCGTCCGCGAGGTCGTCGTACATGCCACCTCGGGCCGCAACCCTGCGGTCGTGAAGCGTGGCGATCAGCACCGCGACACCGTAGAGCAGGCACATCGGAAGCGCGAGCGCGGTCATCGTGAACGGATCCTGGCTCGGCGTTGCAACGGCCGCGAAGACGACGATGCCGAAGATGATGCCGCGGCTCCAGTTGCGCAGCCGCTGCGCGGAGACCACGCCGACGAGGTTCAGCATCACGACGAGCAGCGGCAACTCGAACGAGACCGCGAACACCAGGATCATCCCGGTGACAAAGGACAGGTAGCTGTTGAACGGCAACAGCGAGGAGATCCCGCCATTGGCGAAGCCGAGCAGGAAGTGCAGGCCGCGCTCGAGAGTCAGGTAGGCGAACGCCGCGCCCATCGCGAACAGCACGACCGACGCCGTGACGAACGTCGTCGCGTACTTCTTCTCGTGGGCGTACAAGCCTGGAGTGATGAAGCGCCAAAGCTGGAACAGCCAGACCGGTGAGGCCGCGAGCACCCCGGCGTAGAGCGCCAGCTTCAAGGTGACCGTGAACGGCTCGAGCACCCCGAACGCGACGAGCGTGCACTGACCCTTGAGCGCCCGGTCCTTCTGCGGCAGCTCGCAGTAAGGGTGTTTGAGGAAGTCGAGGATGTGGTTGTGGAAGATATAGGCCACGATCGTGGTCACCACGACCGCGGCGAGCGACACGAGCACGCGGTAGCGAAGCTCGGCGAGGTGCTCGCCGAGGGTCATCCGACCGTCGGGCGACCCATTCCGATGCGCCCGCGCAGGGCGCGGCATCCTCACCGGCGCGGGTGATGCAGCGGGCTAGCTGGTCGAGGAGGTCTGCTCGGTCTTCGCCGTCTCGGCGTTGGCCGGCGTCGCTGTCGACAGCTCGGCGGGCGCAGCGGGGGTGTCCTCGTCATGAAGACCCTTGATCTCGGTCTTCATGATGCGCATCGAGCGACCGAGCGAGCGCGCCGCGTCGGGGAGCTTCTTGGAGCCGAACAGCACCAGTACGACAACGGCGATGATGGCGATCTCAGGCCAACCGATGTCCATGGTTCGGTCCTCTCTCGACGATCCCTCGCTGGGATCCGCGAATCCGAGTCTACGCCCGAGTGCTCCGCGCGGCTTGCTCCCGCGACAGCTGGTCGGTGGCGCTGGTGATGCGCTCGGAGGCGGCCTTCAGGTCACGCCCGAACGCGCGCACCTGGCGATAGAGGCGGTACGCGAACGCGCCGAGGACTGCAATGCCGAGCACCCCGATGCCGACGTAGAAGGCAACCCACACGAGGTGCAGGCTACGGGGCCGAGCGCGGAGAGTCTGCTCAGCGCTGGGCGACGGTGCTCGCGCGCGAGGCGAGCAGGTCGTCCTGAGTGAGCTGCAGCAGGAAGTCGAGGAGGTCGTCGTAGGTGAGCTGCGCACCCGGCTTGGGCTCGAGGGCCTCAGCGGGAACCTCCCACACCTCTGCCTCTACGCCGCCTGACATGAGAAGCGACACGATGTGGTCGTCGGCCGGCTTGCGTACCTCTTGGACGCACGCCGGGCAGGTGAACGTGTAGTAGGAGAGCGCTCCGTGGCTGCACACGCGCAGCCGGATGTCGTCGCTGGTGAGCTCGACCTCACCGCAGCCGGGGCAGGACGCCTTGATCGTCGTCATGGCTGCCCTCCTCTACTTCGTTCCACCGCCTGCTGGGCTGTGAGGCGGGTTGCGTCCTAGTCCATCGGCAGGCCTTGGCTGTGGCTTGATGCGCTGCGTGGAGTTGGATTTACGCGTCATACGCCGCGAGGGCAGCAACCGCCGCATCCCGGACTTGTCGGGCGAGGTCGGGCGGATCGAGCAGCTGCGCCACACCGGCGAACCCGAGGGCGAGCCGGACCACCCAGGCGTCGTCGCGCGCCCGCAGCTTGACGACCAGTCCGCCGTCGCCGCGCTCCGCGACTTCCTCACACTGGTAGTAGTCCGCTGCCCAGCGCGCCGCCGGGTCGAGGGAGAGGGTCACGAGCCGATCCTCCGACGAGGGGGTGAACAGCTCGGCGTCGAAGGCGCGGGCCCGCACCTCGTCGGGCACCTCGATCGACTCGTCCAGCAACCGGGCCTCGAGGACCCGGTCCAGCCGGAAGGTACGTAGGTCCTCGACCGCATGGCACCAGCCGGAGAGGTATGCCACCGCGTCGCTGGTGAACAGCCGGATCGGGTCGACGTCGCGTTCGGTGGCCTCGTCGCGTGCCGGCACCCAGTAGCGGAGATGCACTCGTCGGGAACGCGCGAGCGCATCGGTGATCGTCGTGACCACCGTGGAGTCGGTGTCCGTCGTGGGCGCGACGACCACCTTGTCGGTGGCGGTCGTCCCTCCCGCGGCACCCTCGAGCTTGGCCAGCGCCCGATCGATCGCCGCGGTCGACACGATGCCCGGAACACCGGACAACGCCCGCAGTGCGGAGATGAGGGCCAGCGCCTCGTCAGGGGTGAGCCGAAGCGGCCGTTCGATCGTCTCGGCGTTGGACAGCGTGACGCGATCGCCGCGCCACTCCACGTCGATCAGGTCGCCCGGTCCGTAACCGGGCAGTCCGCACATCCAGAGCAGGTTCACATCCGCGCGGATCTGCGCTTCCGTCACGTCGAACTCGCGCGCAACATCGCTGACCGGTGAGTCCGGATGCGTCAGCAGCCACGGCACCAGCGCGAGCAGCCGAGGCAGGTGGTCGGTCGCTCCGCTCACCGGGTGGCCCGCCGCTCGGTTGCCGTACCCGCGGCTGCGCCCGCTGTGGCGATCAGCGCCTTCAACCGGCTGACGATCGCGTCGCGTGCCTCTGCCGGCGAGACGATCACCGCGTCAGCGCCGTAGGACAGCACCTGCTCGGCGAGGCGGTGCGGGTCGGGACACGGGACGGTGACCACGTCCCAGCCGTCGCCGTCGTCGGCGATGTCGATGGTCTGCCGCCGCAGACCCATTGCGCGGTCGTGGCGCACCTTCACCCTGGCCAGCGCCTCGCTCTGGGGCGCGTCCGTCGCCGAGACCAGCGCGCTGAGATCGACGCCTTCAGGCACCGTGACGGACCGAGGCTTGCCTTCGATGATCGGCTCCCCCACGACGCGAGAGAGCCGGAACGCGCGTGGGGCTTCGCGATCGAGATCGTGGCCGACGAGATACCAGCGACCGCGCCAGCAGACGACACCCCACGGCTCGACTTTGCGCGCGACCGGGGCGGCGTCGTTGGCGCCGCGATAGTCGAACCTCAGCCGCCGACCCTCGCGCAGGGCTTCGTGCACGGTGGGCAGGCCCGCTCCCCCGGCGCCGAGCCGCGGCTGCAGACCCTCCGGGAGCGGCACCAGCTCGACGCCTGCGGTCTCCAGCTTCCGAAGCGCGCGGGTAGCGGCGGCTCCTTGGGTCGCTGAGGACCACATCCGAGCGGCCAATCCCACGGCTGCCGCCTCGTCGGCCTCCAGGCGGATCTCGGGCAGCGCGTAGTCGGTCTTCGGGATCCGGTAGCCCTGCTCGTCGTCGAAGTGGCTGTTCGAGCCCACCTCGAGCGGGATGCCGAGGTCCCGGAGGTCCTCCTTGTCGCGCTCGAACATCCGCTTGAACGCCTCGTCCGACGGCGCATCGGCGTACGCCGGGATGATCTCGCGAAGCCGGTCGGCGGTCAGGAACGAGCGGGTGTGGAGCAGGCAGATCACGAGGTTCATCAGCCGTTCAGTCCGCTCGGCTGCCATGGCCGACGACGCTACAACGTGCGGCCACGACGCAGGTAGGCGCAGTAGATAGGTTCTGGCCCGTGATCCGCTGGCGCGCTGGGACAGTCTCGGAGATCACCCGAGTGCGCCGAGCTGCCGCGGAGATCGAGGTGGCGACCGACGAGGGGCTCGTGCCCGCCCTTGCGTACACCGACATCGTGGGTGAGCCGCAGGTCGGGGACCGGGTCCTGCTCAACACCACCGCGGTCGCGCTCGGGCTCGGAACCGGTGGCTACGCGCTGGTCGTTGCGATCCCGGACCGGCTGCCGGCCGACCGCGATGAGCCGGGCCACGTCGTCAAGGCGCGCTACACGCCGCTGCAGGCGACCGTGCTCGCCGTCGACGAGCAGCACTCCCTGCACCATGAGGCGCTGCGGGACGCCGACGACATCGGCGGCATGCCGGTGGTCGTCGCCGACCTCCACTCGGCCCTCGTGCCGATCCTGGCCGGACTGCGACAGGACGGCAGGCAACCGCGGGTCGTCTACGTGATGACCGACGGCGGCGCACTCCCGCTCGCGTTCTCCCGCTCCGTCGAACAGCTCACCGACGCCGGATGGCTGGCGGCGACGGTGACCGTCGGGCAGGCGTACGGCGGTGACCTGGAGGCGGTGACGCTGCACACCGGCCTGCTCGCCGCCCGCCGCGTGTTGGGGGCCGACCTGGCCGTGGTGACGCAAGGCCCGGGCAACCTCGGTACCGGCACCCGCTGGGGCTTCAGCGGCGTCGCGAGCGGCGAGGCGGTCAACGCGATCGCAGCCCTCGGCGGGCGTGCCGTGGCGTCGCTGCGCATCAGCGAGGCGGATCCGCGGGAGCGCCACCGCGGGGTGTCGCACCACTCGCTGACGGCGCTCGGCCGGGTGGCGCTGGCACCCGCCGACGTCGTGGTGCCGCAGCTTCCCGGTGAGTTCGGTACGGCGGTCGCAACTGCCGCCGCTGCGCTGTGTCCGCCGCATCGCCTCGTCTCGATCGACGTCGGCGGGCTGCGGGAGGCGGTGGCGGCGGCACCCACCCGGGCCTCGACGATGCGGCGCGGGCTCGACGAGGACCTGGCGTACTTCCTCGGGTGCGCCGCGGCCGGCCACCACGCCGCCACCTTGCTGTAGAGCGGATGGCACATCCGCGCTACATCGAGGCGATGAGCTTCTCGACGCGGTCGTCGACGGCGCGGAACGGGTCCTTGCACAGCACGGTGCGCTGCGCCTGGTCGTTCAGCTTGAGATGGACCCAGTCGACGGTGAAATCGCGGCGCTTCTCCTGAGCGCGGCGGATGAAGTCACCCCGAAGTCGTGCGCGGGTTGTCTGCGGCGGCACCGACTTGGCTTCGAAGATCTTCAGGTCGGTCGTGACGCGCTCCACCGCCCCATGACGTTCGAGCAGGTAGTAGAGCCCGCGACGGCGGTTCACGTCGTGGTAGGTGAGGTCGACCTGGGCGATGCGCGGGGAGGACAGCGCCAGCCCGTGCTTGGTCCGGTACCGCTCGACCAGCTGATGCTTGATCACCCAGTCGATCTCGCGATCGACCAGGCTGAGGTCCTGGCTCTCGACCGCCTTGAGGGTCCGTTCCCACAGCTCGAGGACCCGGCGCGAGGTGGCGTCCTCGCCACGACGCTCGACGAAGTCGCGCGCCTTGACGAAGTACTCCTGCTGGATGTCGAGCGCGCTGGCTTCCCGGCCATTGGCGAGCTTCACGGTACGGCGGCCCGTGATGTCGTGGCTGATTTCACGGATGGCGCGGATCGAGTTCTCCAAGGTCAGGTCGCGCATCACGACACCGGCCTCGATCATCCGCAGCACCAGGTCCGTCGTACCGATCTTGAGCAACGTCGTCGTCTCCGACATGTTGCTGTCGCCCACGATGACGTGAAGCCGGCGGAAGCGCTCCGCGTCAGCGTGCGGCTCGTCGCGGGTGTTGATGATCGGGCGGCTGCGCGTCGTCGCCGACGACACGCCCTCCCAGATGTGCTCCGCGCGCTGGCTGACACAGAAGACGGCGCCGCGTGGCGTCAACAGCACCTTGCCGGCCCCGCAGATGATCTGGCGGGTGACCAGGAACGGGATCAGTACGTCGGCGAGCCGGCTGAACTCGCCGTGCCGTCCCACCAGGTAGTTCTCGTGACAGCCGTAGGAGTTGCCGGCCGAGTCGGTGTTGTTCTTGAACAGGTAGATGTCGCCGGCGATGCCTTCCTCGCGCAGCCGCCGCTCGGCGTCCATCAGGAGGCCTTCGAGGGTTCGCTCCCCCGCCTTGTCGTGGGTGACGAGCTCGATCACGTCGTCGCACTCGGGGGTCGCGTACTCGGGGTGCGAGCCGACATCGAGGTACAGCCGGGCGCCGTTTTTCAGGAAGACGTTGCTGCTGCGTCCCCAGGACACCACCCTGCGGAACAGGTAGCGGGCGACCTCGTCGGGTGAGAGCCGGCGCTGGCCGCGGAACGTGCACGTGACGCCGTACTCGTTCTCGAGGCCGTAGATCCGCCGCTCCATCTGTCGAGCGTACGGCCGAGTCGCCCTGATGTTGATCGACTTCGCTTCTCGCGTCGCGCGTCGCGTCGGTGCAGGATGTTCCCGAGGGGCGACGAAGTGTGACCCCGGTCACGCTGTGCCAAGGTGCTGGAGGTGAAGGTGACCGCGCGGACATCCCCCCGTGTTCTCGTCCTGGTGGCGACCGCCGCTCTCGGCGTGCCGCTGGTCACCACGTCCCCGGGCGCGGTCGCCGCGTCGCGTCCGGCCGCGACGATCCATCCGGCCGGCGAGGTGAACTTCGGCGGCGTCAGCTGCGAGATCGGCGCGGTCATGCGGCAAGGACACACCGTCTACCTCGCCATCCCGGCATCGTGCGGCGGTATCGACGCGGGCAAGGTGCAGGACGGCTGCGCCGAGCCGATCACGCCGGCGGGCCTCCCGGTGTCGATCGAGGGCGCGAAGCACCGCGGTCATCTCGTCTACAACTCGTTCACCGCGATGCAGAGTCGCGGCGACGTCAGTCCGAACCGCTGCTACTACAACGACCTCGCGTTGGTGAAGGTCAACCGGCATGACCGGCATCGGGTGACTGCGACGATCCCCGGAACAGGCGCGCCACGCTCGGTCCTCGCCACGCTGCCCAAGAGCGGGACGTCGTTGAAGTTCGGCGCGAACACGGCGACGGCCGGAGCGACTCAGCACCAGGGCTGGGTCCTACTCGCCAACACGATGGCGATGCTGAAAACGGCGAACGTCGGTGCGCCCGTGACGATCGGCAACAAGCTGGTCGGCATGCTGCTCGTGCTGCCGAAGGGCCCGATACCCATGGTTCCGCTGCTGCAGCAACCCGGCCAGATCTTCAACCTCGCGCGGGCGATCAAGCAGCTGCACAAGCTGCCGCGGTTCCGCCACGTGCGGTTGGTGCGCGCGGGCGAGCGGATCTAGCCAGCGAGCGTCTGCGCCACCGCGGTGTCGCTGAGCCGCCGGAAGGTACGACGCGGCCGGCTCCGGTCGAGGATCGCGACCTCGAGCGCATCGGCAGCGATCTCCCGCGGCTCGCCGTCCGCCGCTGCGAGCGTCTGTACGGCGAGGCGCAGCGCCGCACCGAGATCCATGTCGTCGCTTCGGCCTTCGCGCAGCGCCGTACCGATCTCGTCGGCCGACGCGCCCATCACGACCACGCCTTCCTCATCGGCGACGCTTCCGTCGTAGGTCAGCCGGTAGAGCTGGTCGCCGGCGGGGGTCTCCCCCACCTCCGCGACGGTGAGCTCCACCTCGAACGGCTTCTCGCCGCCGCTGGAGAAGATCGTGCCGAGGATCTGGGCGTAGGTGTTGGCGAGGGCGCGTCCGGTCACGTCGCGCCGGTCGTAGGAGTAGCCGCGCAGGTCGGCCATGCGTACGCCCGCCACCCGCAGGTTCTCGAACTCGTTGTACTTGCCGACCGCCGCGAAGCCGATGCGGTCGTAGATCTCGGAGATCTTGTGCAGCGCGCTCGACGGGTTCTCCGTGACGAACAAGATGCCGCCGGCGTAGCTCATCACCAGGACGGCACGACCGCGGGCGATGCCCTTGCGCGCGTAGTCGGCGCGGTCCTTCATCACCTGCTCGGGTGAGACGTAGCCGAAGGGCATCGTCATCGCTGGTGGCAGTCCTTCCTGGCTCTAGTGAAGCGGCGCTTGCGGGCCGCCGGGGTTGCTCATCCGCTCCGCGACGACCTGCTCTGTGATGGTGGCGACGTCAGCGTCGTCGAGCTTGCGGAAGCCGTCGGCGGTGACCGCGGTGATCACCGGGAAGATCCGGCGGGTGAGGTCCGGCCCGCCGGTGGCCGAGTCCTCGTCGGCGGCGTCGTACAACGCCTGGACACAGGCGAGGATCGCGTCGGCCTCGGTGAAGTCGTCGCGATAGAGCTTCTTGAGGGCGCCGCGGGCGAACACGCTCCCCGAGCCGACCGAGTGGAACGCCCGCTCCTCGTACCGACCACCTGTCACGTCGTAGGAGAAGATCCGGCCGGCCTTCTCGGGGCTTTCGGCCTCCAGGTCGTAGCCGGCGAACAGCGGTACGACGGCGAGGCCCTGCATCGCCATCGGCAGGTTGTTGCGGATCAGCAGCGAGAGCCGGTTGGCCTTCCCCTCCAGGCTCAGCGTGACGCCCTCGAGCTTCTCGTAGTGCTCGAGCTCGACCTGGAACAACCGCACCAGCTCGATGGCGACCCCGGCGGTCCCTGCGATCCCGACGGCTGAGAACTCGTCGGCCTGGAAGACCTTCTCCATGTCGCGCTGGGCGATGAGGTTGCCCATCGTCGCGCGACGGTCGCCGGCGAGGATCACGCCGCCGGTGTGAGCGACCGCAACGATCGTCGTGCCATGCGGCGCGTCGATCGGGGTCGCACCCGCCATCACCTGGGCGCGCTTGCCGGGCAGCAAGTCGGGCGCGTGGCTGGACAGGAAGTCGCTGAACGACGAGGAACCCGGCTGAAAGAACGCTGCGGGAAGCGTCGTGCCATCGGAGAGATCCACCCGCCTACCCTGTCACGACTTGCTAGGCGGCGGAGTGCTGACCCGCGTACTCGATCACAACACCGATGCCGTAACGGTCGCGAAGGTGAAACTCGCGGGTGCTGCTCGGAGAATTTTGCGAATAGTTACTCACTGGCCCCCCTTCTGTACGTAGCCGCGCACAAAGTCCTCGGCATTCGCCTCTAAAACCGAGTCGATTTCGTCGAGGATGTCGTCGACATCGTCAGAAAGTTCGGCCTGGCGCTCCTGCACGTCCGAGGTGTCGAGGTCTTCGACCTCCTCGACCTCTTCGCTCTGGCGCGACGCGCGCTTCTGACCGCCTTCATCACGGGTCGCCATCAGATGCCTCCTGTCGCGCGGAACGCGCCTGCGCAGAGTGTGGTGCTGGTGATCTCAAAGTTACTCGCCGGCACCGACGAAGAAGCGCACCTAGTGCGACGTGCCGGCGATCTCGTCGACCAGCTGGGCGGCGGTCTCGCAGCGCGCCAGCAGGCTCTCGACGTGGGCCTTCGTCCCGCGCAGCGGTTCGAGCATCGGGACCCGCTGCAGCGAGTCGCGACCGACATCGAAGATCACCGAGTCCCAGGAAGCCGCGGCGACGTCGGCGCCGTACTTCGACAGGCACCGGCCCCGGAAGTAGGCCCGGGTGTCCGTCGGAGGCTCGACGATTGCACGGTCGATCTCCTCGTCGGAGACCAGGCGTCGCATCCGGCCTCGCGCGACCAGCCGGTTGTAGAGGCCCTTGTCCGGCCGGACGTCGCTGTACTGCAGGTCGACCAGGTGGAGCTTGGGAGCGCTCCAGTCGAGCCCCTCCCGGTCGCGGTAGCCCTCGAGCAGCGACAACTTCGCGACCCAGTCCAGCTCGCCCGACAGCGACATCGGGTCGTCGGCGAGCTTGCCGAGCACCGCCTCCCACTCCGCGAGCACCTCAACCGTGTCTGCGTCGACGTCCGAGCCGTAGCGCGACTCGACGAACTTCCGTGCCTGCTCGAGGAAGTCCATCTGTACCTGCAGCGCGGTCGCCGTCCGGCCGTCGCGCAGCTTCACCGTCTGCTTGAGCGAGGAGTCGTGAGAGATCGCCCGCAACGACGCCACCGGCATGTCGATGCCGAGGTCCACCCCGCTGTCGGTGAACCACCCCTCCTCGATCATCGACAGCACGAGTGAGGTGGTGCCGATCTTCAGGTAGTTGGACAGCTCGCTCATGTTGGCGTCGCCGATGATCACGTGCAGCCGGCGGTAGAGCTCCGGGTCGGCGTGGGGCTCGTCGCGCGTGTTGATGATCGGACGCTTCAGCGTGGTCTCCAGGCCCACCTCGACCTCGAAGAAGTCGGCGCGCTGGGAGATCTGGAAGCCGTGCGCGTGCCCGTCCTGCCCGATACCGACCCGCCCCGCGCCGCACACGACCTGTCGCGTCACGAAGAACGGCGTCAGGTGGCGAACGATGTCCGCGAACGGCGTCGAGCGCTTCATCAGGTAGTTCTCATGGGCACCGTACGACGCGCCCTTGTTGTCGGTGTTGTTCTTGTAGAGCTGGATCAGCCCGGTCCCGGGGACCCGCGCGGCGTAGTCCGCGGCGCGCGCCATCACCCGCTCCCCCGCCTTGTCCCAGATCACCGCGTCGCGCGGGTTGGTCACCTCGGGGCAGGAGAACTCCGGGTGTGCGTGGTCGACGTAGAGCCGTGCCCCGTTGGTGAGGATCACGTTGGCGAGACCGACCTCGTCATCCGGCAGCACGTCGGGTTCCCGCGAGCCCGGCTGCCCGACGTCGAACCCGCGGGCGTCGCGCAGCGGCGACTCCTCCTCGAAGTCCCACCGCGGACTACGGTCGCGACTGCGTCCGGTCGTGGCGTTGAGGTAGGCGTTGACGATCTGGCTCGAGGCCAGCATGTGGTTCGCCGTGCTCTGCCCGGGCACCGCGATGCCGTACTCGGTCTCCGTGCCCATGACACGCCGGACCGCCATACCAAAAGGCTAGCCGCGGATCCAGCCGGGAGCCGGTTCCGCCGTGGGCCCGGCCCCGGCTAGAGGTACTGGCCGGTGTTGGCGACGGTATCGATGGAGCGCCCGGACTCGTCGCCCTGCTTTCCGGTGACGAGGGTGCGGATGTAGACGATCCGCTCGCCCTTCTTGCCCGAGATCCGCGCCCAGTCGTCCGGGTTCGTCGTGTTGGGGAGGTCCTCGTTCTCCTTGAACTCGTCCACGCACGCGGACAGCAGATGGCTGATCCGCAGCCCCTTCTGCCCGAAGTCCAGGAAGTCCTTGATGGCCATCTTCTTGGCCCGCGCGACGATGTTCTCGATCATCGCGCCCGAGTTGAAGTCGCGGAAGTACAGGACTTCCTTGTCGCCGTTCGCGTAGGTGACCTCGAGGAAACGGTTGTCGTCGCTCTCGGAGTACATCCGCTCGACGGTGCGCTGGATCATCGCCTCGATCGTCGCCTCGCGTGAGCCGCCGTGCTCCGACAAGTCGTCCGCATGCAGCGGCAGCTCGGCCACGAGGTACTTCGAGAAGATGTCGCGCGCTGCTTCGGCGTCCGGCCGCTCGATCTTGATCTTCACGTCGAGCCGGCCGGGCCGCAGGATCGCGGGGTCGATCATGTCCTCGCGGTTGGACGCGCCGATCACGATGACGTTCTCGAGGCCCTCGACGCCGTCGATCTCGCTGAGCAGCTGCGGCACGATCGTGTTCTCCACGTCGGAAGAGACTCCGGAGCCGCGAGTACGGAAGATCGAGTCCATCTCGTCGAAGAACACGATGACGGGGGTGCCCTCACTGGCCTTCTCACGGGCCCGCTGGAACACCAGGCGAATGTGTCGCTCGGTCTCTCCGACGTACTTGTTGAGCAGCTCCGGGCCCTTGATGTTGAGGAAGTAGGACCGGCCCTCGCCCTTCCCTGCGGCCGCGACCTTCTTGGCCAGGGAGTTCGCGACCGCCTTCGCGATCAGCGTCTTGCCGCAGCCGGGCGGGCCGTAGAGCAGGATCCCCTTCGGCGGGCGCAGCTGGTGCTCGACGAACAGGTCCTTGTGCAGGAACGGAAGCTCGACCGCGTCTCGGATCATCTCGATCTGGTCGCGCAGGCCGCCGATGTCCTCGTAGTTGAGGTCCGGGACCTCCTCGAGGACGAGCTCTTCGACCTCGGACTTCGGGATCCGTTCGTACGCGTAGCCCGAGCGGCTCTCGAGCAGCAGCGAGTCACCCGGCCGCAGCGGAACGTCGTGCAGCGAGTCGGCCAGCATCACGACGCGCTCTTCGTCGGTGTGTCCGATCACCAGCGCGCGGTCGCCGCCCTCGAGCAGCTCCTTGAGCATCACGATGTCGCCCTGGCGCTCGAACGAAAGCGCTTCGACGACGTTGAGCGCCTCGTTGAGCATGACCTCCTGGCCACGCCTGAGGTCGTCCAGCTCGATCGTCGGCGACACGGCGACACGCAGCTTCCTCCCGCCGGTGAAGATGTCGACGGTGCCGTCGTCGTGCGTGGCGAGGAAGTAGCCGTAGCCCGACGGCGGCTGCGCCAGCCGGTCGACCTCCTCCTTGAGCGCGACGATCTGCTCGCGAGCCTCCTTGAGCGTCGCAACAAGTCGCTCGTTACGGCCGAGGGCGCTCGCCAGCTCGGCCTGCATCTGAGCGAGCCGGTCCTCGACACCCGACCCGCCGCGTGGGGCGGTCGTCAACCGGCGCCGCAGATTGGCGATCTCGGCCTCCAGGTAGGCGACCTGGTCGACCAGCTCCTCGGGCCGCGCCTCCGATCGCGCGGCGCGTGCCTCCGCGTCTTCCCGTCCCGGCACGGCCACCTCCTCGGTTGCCCTAGTTCGTCCGCTAGTTGGACCCTATATCTGAGCAGAACGCCAGCCCGGCCCATTTGTCGTGTTCACCGTTGATAACGATTGAGCGGCGCTGACAGTTGACGTGCTCGCCACGACTCAGCCCGAGCCGGACTCGGGGTGCGCGCCCTTCGACGGTCGGCGCCGACGCGCGGGCGGCACGGTCCCGGGAGCGAGCCGCCGGGCTGTGACGAGGAAGCCGGTGTGGCCCACCATCCGGTGTTCCGGTCGTACCGCAAGGCCGTCGACGTGCCACCCGCGCACCATCGTCTCCCAGGAGGCCGGCTCGGCGAAGAACCCTGCCGCGCGCAGCTGCTCCACGGTTGCGGACAGCTGGGTGGTGGTCGCGACGTAGGCGCACACGACTCCGCCGGGGACGAGGAGGCGCGCTGCCACATCGACGACCTCCCACGGCGCGAGCATGTCGAGGACCACTCGGTCGGCGACCGCGTCACCCTCGGCCTCGGCAAGATCGCCGACGATGAGGTTCCACTGCCCCTGCGGGCCGCCCAGGAAACGCTCGACGTTCGCCCTGGCAACCTCGGCGAAGTCGGCCCGGCGTTCGTACGACGTCAACTGCCCGTCCGCGCCGATCGCCCGCAGCAGGCTGCAGCTGAGCGCCCCGGAGCCGGCCCCCGCCTCGACGACCCGGGCACCGGGGAAGATGTCGGCCATCGCGACGATCTGGGCCGCGTCCTTCGGGTAGACGATGGTCGCGCCCCGCGGCATCGACAGGACGAAGTCGCTGAGCAGCGGTCGCAGCGCGAGGTAGGCGGTGCCGCCGGCCGAGGTGACGACAACTCCCTCCGGCTGCCCGATCAGATCGTCGTGCGGGATGACGCCGCGATGCGTGTGGAACTCCTTGCCCGCAACTAGTTCGATGGTGTGCATCCGCCCCTTGGGATCGGTGAGCTGCACCAGGTCCCCCGCGCGGAGCGGACCCCGCCCGCGTGCCTTCCCGGTCATCTGTATCTGTCTAGCGGACACCGGCGGCGCGCAACACCGCGATCAGGTCGGTCCGCGCGAGCACGCCTTGCAACGTGCCGTCAGCGCCGGCGACCAGGTACTCCGTTGCCGGCGTCTGCTGCACCGCCGTCATGAGGTCCTCGCCACTCAGCGCGGTGGACAGGACCAGGCCCGCCTCGACCGGTCGGGCGAGGTCGCTGACCGACATCCACGGCTGCCGCTCCGCAGGGGTGGCCTGGACGGCAGCTTCGGAGACGATCCCCGACCACCGGTCGCGCCCGTCGACCACCACCAGCGCGCGGGCGCCCATCGCGCGCGCCCGGCGGACCGCCTCGGCGAGCGGTAGCTGCGCCTCGACGGTGAGGGCGGGCCGCACCAGCTGGGACATTTCGAGCCGCGGTATCGCGGTCCCGACTCGCGCCTGCGCGATCGACAGTGATGCGTTGACCCAGATGAAGAACGCCACCATGAGCAGATAGATGGTGCTCACATCAGCGTTCGCCGAGTCCCACATCGGAGCGAAGATCGCCGTCACCGCGCATGCCACGGAGACGCCGCGTCCCACCCAGCCCGCGATCAGCAGACCGCGCAGCTTGTCGCCTGTCACGTGCCACAAGAACGCGCGCAGCAGCCGGCCGCCGTCCAGCGGCATGCCCGGAAGCAGGTTGAACGCCGCCACCACGCCGTTGATGGTCGCCGTCGAGTTCGCGAGCAGCCAGCCGATGGAGTGGTCCGGCATTGCGCCGCCGACGGCGGCGGCGACGCCGGCGCACAGGACCGACGTGAGCGGCCCGACCGCTGCGACCAGGTACTCACGGGCAGGCGTCTGAGGCTCGTCGAGGACCTCGGAGGAGGCGCCGAGCAGCTGAAGTACCACCCGGCCGACGCGAAGGTTCAGCGCCTTCGCCACCAGGACGTGACTCGCCTCGTGCGCCAGCACGGCGGCGTAGACCAGCACGATCAAGGCGAAGGCGACGAGATAGCTGCCCGCCGTACTCACGTCGATGCTGTCCCGGACGACGCTCGGGCCGAGCAGGGTTCCGAGCAGCACGAGCAGGATCCAGGCCGGCGAGACAACCAGCGGGACGCCGAAGATCGTCCCTGCCGGTATCCCCGCCACCAGCCGCGACGGCGGCTGAGGCGGCTGCTCTGCCACGCGTCCTCCACCAGGCCCGCCGCCCGCCTTCGGGACGGCGTTGCCGGTCCGTCCATCGTAGGCGCGGGCACCTGAGCCGCCTTCATGTTTCTCCAGCGGCCGAATCCCCGCGCGTCTGCAGATTTCGTCGGACCCGAGGTCTACCGTCCCTCCCATGTCGGAAGAGCACGAGTGGTCGCTGTCCCCCTCGCGTGCGTTGGACTTCAAGAACTGCGCGCTGCTCTACCGATTCCGCGTCATCGACCGGCTCCCCGAGCCGCCGAGTCTGGACGCCGCCCGCGGCACCGTGATTCACGGCGTGCTCGAGCGGATCTTCGACCTGCCTGCCATCGACCGCACGATCGCTGCCGCCTGCGCGGACGTCGAGCCCGGCTGGCGGAGCTTGCTGGACGAGGACGAGCAGCTGGCTGCCCTGGTCGAGCAGGAACCGGGCGGGCTGCGCGAGCTCGTCGCCTCGACGCAGAAGCTGCTCGACAGCTATTTCGCCCTCGAGGATCCACAGCGACTGGAGCCCGCCGAGCGCGAGGTGCTGGTGGAGACGACACTGCCGACCGGGCTTCATCTCAAGGGCTTCATCGACCGGCTCGACCGTGCGGCATCGGGCGACCTTCGGGTGGTCGACTACAAGAGCGGCAAGTCCCCGAGCGAGCTGTTCGAGGGCAAGGCGCTGTTCCAGCTCCGGTTCTACGCGTTGGTGCTCTGGCGCACCACCGGCGTGTTGCCCCGCCAGCTGCGCCTCTACTACCTGGCCGACCGCGAGATCCTCGACTACACCCCGGACACGGCGGACCTCGAGTCGCTGGAGCGCCAGCTCGACGCGATCGGAGCCGCGATCGAGAAGGCGCGCGCGACCGGAGACTGGCGCCACAAGCCCAGCAAGCTCTGCGCGTGGTGCTCGTTCCAGTCGCTCTGCCCGGAGTTCGGCGGGGTGCCCCCCGAGCTGCCGGCAGAGGTGCGGCTAACCGCCTAGCGACAACAACCAGTCGACGTCGATCTCCTTCAACGTCGTCACAACGAACCGGCCCGGTCCTGGCTCGATCGGCGCGATCCACGGCACGGCGACCACGTTGCAGCCGGCAGCCTCCGCTGATCGCACGCCGCTCATCGCGTCCTCGAGGGCCACGGTCGCCGCCGGCCGGACGTCCAGCAGGTCACAGGCCGCGAGGTACGGCGCGGGATCGGGCTTGCCGGCTGCGACCTCGTCACCTGCGACGCTGAAGTCGAAGCGCTCCCGCCCGATCGTGTCCAGCGCCGCGTCGACCAGCACCCGGTAGGACGACGACACGAGTGCCGTGGCAGCACCTGCGGCGCGCACCGCGTCGACGAGCTCGATTGCGCCCGGCATGACGGGCAGCTGCTCGTGGTAGAGCTCCACCATGCGGTCGAGCAGGAACGTCATCGCCTGATCGGCCTCGGCGGCGCCGCCGGGAAGTCCGTACCACTCCAGAATCGTGCGGATGGCGGTGTCGAGCCGGGTGCCGATGATCGCGGTCTTCAGCTCGTCGCTCCAGGTGCCGCCGAGGTGTTCCGCGAGCTCGATCTCGCCGATCGTCCAGAGCGGTTCGGAGTCGACCAGCAACCCGTCCATGTCGAACAGGACGGCTTCGATGCGGTGGCTCACGTCGACGCCGATCCTAGTGTTTTCGTGAAGTTTTACAGCGCCTCGGATACGGTTCTCGCAATCGCCAGGTACGTCGAAGGGGGCAGGCCGGAGTGAGCGCACGGTGAGCAGCTACAAGAAGATTCTGGTCGGCACCGACGGATCCGCGTCGTCCTATCGCGCGGTCAAGCGCGCGGCGGCGCTGGCAAGTGACACCGGCGGGACCCTGCTCATCGCCTCGGCCTACCAACCCCTGTCGGACCGCGATCGCACGCGCGCCAACCAGGAGCTCGGTGAGGCGGCGTACAAGGTGATGGGCGCCAACCCGGCCGAGGACGCGCTTCGCGAGGCGAAGGCGATCGCCACGAAGGCCGGCGTGAAGAAGATCGAGACCATCGCGGAGGCGGGCGACGCGGTCGATGTCCTCGTGGCGTTGATCGAGGGCCGCAAGGTCGATCTGTGCATCGTCGGCAATCGCGGGCTGAACAGCCTCGCCGGTCGCCTGCTGGGCTCGGTCCCGGCCAACATCAGCCACCGCGCGGCATGTGACGTGCTCATCATCCACACCACGGGCGGCGGTCGTTCCTAGGGCTGCGCGGTCACCGCGCGGCGGGCATACCCTGGCCGGGTGACGGTCTCTCGCGGCTCCGGTCGCAGGCGCGCGATGATCGCTGCGTTCGAGGGCTGGAACGATGCGGCAGATGCGGCCACGAACGCGATCGAGCACCTCGAACGCGAGTGGCAGGCGCGTCCGTTCGCCGCGATCGACCCCGAGGACTACTACGACTACCAGGTGAACCGCCCGACGGTTCGGCTGGTCGACGGTGTGACGCGGCGCATCGACTGGCCGACCACCCGCCTCGGTCTCGCAACCGTGGGCGACCGCGAGATCGTGCTGGTCAGAGGCCTCGAGCCGAACATGCGCTGGCGTGCGTTCTGTGACGAGCTGACCAGCTTCGCCGACGAGCTCGAGGTCGACCAGGTGGTCTGCCTGGCCGCGCTGCTCGCCGACGTGCCGCACACTCGTCCCATCGATGTGAACGGCTCCGCATCGGACGAGGTCATCGCCCAGACGCTCGGGCTCACCAAGTCGCGCTACGAGGGGCCCACCGGCGTCGTCAGCGTCTTCCATCAGGCACTCGCCGAAACCGGGCGCAAGGTGGTCACGTACTGGGCGAGCGTGCCGCACTACTTCGCCCAGCCCCCGTGCCCGAAGGCCACGATGACGCTGCTGCACCGGGTGGAGGACGTCCTCGACATCTCGGTTCCGCTGGGTGAGCTTCCCGAGTCCACGCAGGCATGGGAGCGCGACGTCGACGCGCTGGCGCGGGACGACGGCGAGATCGCGGACTACATCGCCTCGCTCGAGCTGCGCGAGGATCAGACCGCGCTGCCGGAGGCGTCTGGAGAAGCCATCGCTCGGGCTTTCGAGCGGTATCTCAGAAGGCACGACTCCGCGGACTGACGACCTCTCAGGGTCGGTGCGGCCCGCGATGAGTCCGCCGCAACGGGTCGCACCCACGTTGTGGGTGCTCCTTTAGTGTTGCGGCGCACTCTTCCCGGGCCGCTACTCGATTCCTAGGAGGGCGTCTACTGCTGTTCTTGCCTTCTCTGGTGCCGTGGCGTCTTCGCCCTCGCTCCGGCACCAGGTGTCGACTGCTTTCAGGGATTCGGGGGTGTTGAGACCTTCGCGGAGGCTCGCTCTCAGCTCCGCAACCAGGATCTCTGCGCTCGGCGCCGTCTCGCGGGCGAACGCTTCGCGCCACGCGGCCAGGCGGGTCGTTGCGCCGTCGATCTCGGCGTCATTCCACTCCCACGCTGTCGCGTGATGGTGGTCCAGCAGGGCGAGGCGGATGGCCATGGGGTCGACGCCGGCCTCGCGGAGAGTGGAGACCAGCACCAGGTTCCCTTTCGACTTCGACATCTTCTCCCCGTCGTAGCCGACCATCGCCTGGTGCAGGTACACCCCCGCGAACCGCTCGCCGCCGTTGAGGACCGACGCCTGCGCGGCGCTCATCTCGTGGTGCGGGAAGACCAGGTCCTCTCCCCCGCCCTGGATGTCGATCGTGTCGCCGAGATGACGCATTGCGATCGCCGCGCACTCGATGTGCCAGCCGGGTCGACCCGCGCCAAGGTCGGTCTCCCACGACGGCTCACCCGGCCGGACCGCTTGCCACAGCAGGCAGTCCAGCGGGTCCTTCTTCCCGGTGCGAGCCGGGTCACCGCCGCGCTCGCCGAAGATCGTCACCATCTCTGCCGGGGAGAGATGGCTGACCTCACCGAAGTCGGCTGATGACGAGACCGAGAAGTACAGGTCGCCGTCGACGTCGTACGCCGCGCCATCGTCGCGGAGCCGGCCCACGGCGGCCGCGATATCGGGGATCGCCTCCACGGCACCGACGTACTCGGCAGGTGCGAGGATCCGCAGCGCCGCCATGTCGGCGCGGAACAGATCGATCTCCCGGGACGCGAGCCCCGTCCACTCCTCACCAGTCGCCGCGGCCCGCTCCAGAAGCGGGTCGTCGACGTCCGTCACGTTCTGCACGTAGCGGACGCTGATACCCGCGTCCCGGCAGACCCGCTGCAGCTCGTCGAACAACAGATACGTCGCTGCATGCCCGAGGTGGGTCGCGTCGTAGGGCGTGATGCCGCAGACATAGAGGCTGATCTGGTTGCGGCCTTCACCGACCCGCTGCAGCGCCCCGCTCGCCGTGTCACGGACCGAAACCGGGAGGTCACTCGCGTCGATGCCGACCGCGGTGAGGGTGGGCACCACCGGCGATTCCCAAGAGCGCACGCTCGGAGCCTACGGGCAGCCGAGGGCGGATCGTCAGACGGCTGGTTCGGCTCTGCGCGTCACGACCACGACGACGGCGGCGATCAGCGCGACAGCAGTGACAGCCGCGCCGAGGTCGGCGTTCATACCGCCACCCGGCGCCACGAACCCGTGCCGCCCGAAGACCGTGAGGGACTCAACAGCCTGCTCGACGACCGCCACCGCCGCGATGACACCCGCCCACACCGGCCAGCCCTGGCGGCGCAGGCCAACGGCGGCGATCGGCGCGAGCATCGCGAGCGTGGCGCTGGTGAGGACCGGGCCCCAGTACAGCGCGAGGTCCAGCAGCACGCTGCTCCCCTGCCGCGAGGGCGACGGCGAGAACGCGAGAGCGCCCCACACCCAGCACTGGATGGCAGTCTCGACAACGAAGCCGACGGCTCCGGCGAAGAACACGTCGCGCAGGCCATCAGGAAGCTGCGATCGGATCGCCGCAGCCGAGCCGCAGAAGAACGGCAGTCCGATCACGAGCAGCCACACCGTCAGCCGAATGTGCGACGCGTGCGAGCCGAGCCAGGCGTTGACCGCTTGGGTCGAGGACCCGGCGTCCGGTGGCGTCCCCAGCACCGCAACCGCACCGAGATAGAGCCCCCCGAACACGACCGCGCAGACCACGACAACCGATCGAGACATCCCCACTGCCCCTTCCGCTTCTCCCCCCGAAGGCAGGATCGCAGCGCGACCGGGGCCGACCAAGCAGGATGAAGTGGGCGTGTCGAGCCGCCTAGAACGGCGGCAGCCTTCTTTGGGCCGCCTAGAACGGCGGCCATGGCATCGGCGGCCAGTCGCCCCCCGGCTGCGGGTGTTTGCCGGTCGACAGCAGCCGCGCCACGCGCTTCTTCGTCGCCCGCACCTCGCTCACCGTGAGCAGCTCCTCGAGCTCCTCACCGAGCCGGTCGTCGAGATCGAGGCGGAGCCCGGTGAGGACGTCGACCGCCTCGTCCGTGAGCGGCTCGCCGCGCCACCCCCACAGCAGCGTCCGCAGCTTGTCCTCGACCGAGAAGCACACCCCGTGGTCCACGCCGTAGATGTGGCCGTCCGGGGTGGGGAGCAGGTGTCCCCCCTTACGGTCGGCGTTGTTGATCACGGCGTCGAACACCGACATCCGCCGCAGCTGCTCGAGCGGGCTTCGCACCAGTGCGGCCAGGTCGACGCTCTCGTCGATGTCGATCCAGAGCTGGCACATCCCCGGGCCGTACGGGCCGTCCCGCATCACCGTGGGCGGCACCAGGTCCCACCCGCTCGCCTCCGACACCAAGTACGCGGCCACCTCGCGCCCGGCCAGCGTGCCGTTCGGGAAGTCCCACAGGGGTCGCTCGCCGGCGATCGGCTTGTAGACGCACGCCGCAGCCACCGAGTCGAGCGTCACGCTGCAGTACAGGGTGGCGTTGGACGCGTCGACCAACCGCCCCTCGACCGACAGCTCCCCACTGCGTAGCAACCGCAGCACGTCCTCGGTCTCGAAAGCCCGGGCAGCAGCGATACCTTCACCGGTCTCGCGGGTGTGATCGGTCACCCGCTCAACCCGCGTGAAGATGGCCGTTCTGCCGCGGGCAGATGTGACCTTCCGGATCGAGGGGGTTGCCGCAGAGCGGGCACGGCGGGCGGCCGGCCGCGACCACCCGGAGCGCTCGCTTTGCGAAGGCCCGAGCGACGCCGGGTGAGATCTTCACCCGCAACATGTCGGCGTTGGTCTCGGCATCTGCCGGCGCGGCGTCCTCGGCCTCCTCCACGACAGACTGCGCCTCGATGATCACCAGACCCTCGTCCTCATCCCAGGCAAGGGCGAGGGTGCCGACGCGGAACTCGTCCTCGATCGGCGCGTCGAGGGGTGCGACGTCCTCGAGCTGCGGTGGTGCGACGGCGGGCACCAGCGAGTCGCCGCCCTGCCGCCGACGGACCTCGTCGAGGAGCTCGTCGAGCCGCTCGGCGAGCGCCGAGACCTGCAACTTCTCGAGGACGACCGACACTGTTCGACCGCTACCCGTGGCCTGCAGGTAGAAGGTGCGTTGCCCAGGTTGACCGACCGTCCCCGCGACGAAGCGCTCGGGAGGGTCGAAGGCAAACTCACGTCCCGACATGGTGGCTCAACCCTAAGCGTTACGCCTGTGAGCCCGTGCCACCGCCGACGGCAGCATCGGAGCTACGCCGGTTACGGCCCTTGGGCTTGGGGATCAGCCCGGCCAAGTCGCCACCGATGTCGTTCATGCGCACGACAAAGGGGCGCAACTCCGTGTAGCTGACGATGGAGACCGAGGCGGGGTCCACCACGATCCGCTGGAACTCGTCGAGATGCGCTCCGAGCGCGTCCGCGAGGATCGCCTTGATGACGTCGCCGTGGCTCACCGCCACCCAGGTCGCGTCCGGGCCGAAGCGGGCGTTGTGATCCCGGACCGCTGCGACCGCGCGGGACTGCGTGTCCCGCAGCGACTCCCCTCCCGGGAAGGTCACAGCGCTCGGATGCGCTTGAACCACCTTCCACAGCGGATCCTTCGCGAGCGTCTTCAGGGGCTGGCCCTGCCAATCGCCGTAGTGGCACTCGCCCAGCCGGTCGTCGGTGGTGACCTCGAGCCCGTCCCTCCCGCCGGCCAGCGCCGCGGCCGTCTCCTGGCAACGTTCCAGCGGGCTCGACACGATCCCCGCCAACGGCACCGCTGCCAGCCGTCTCGCCAGCGCCGCCACCTGTTCCTTGCCCTTGTCCGCGAGATGGACGCCTGGGGTCCAGCCGGCGAGCGTCCCGCCGGTGTTCGCGTCGGTCAGGCCGTGACGTACGAGAAGGACCGTTGTCATCCGGTGAGATCAGCTCAGTCGCCGACGCCGGACTTGTCGAGGGCCTCGGCGACCGAGCGCAGCGTGGCGATGCGCTCCTCCTGCGTTCCGCCGTAGCTGCTCACGTTCACCGTTGTGACCCCGACTGCGGCAAGCGCCTGCATCCGCTCCGCGATGCGGTCGACCGGGCCGAGCAGCGCCGTACGGTCGATGAAGTCCAGCGGTACCTCAGCCGCGGCTTCGGCGTACTTCTTGTCGAGGTACAGGTCCTGGATCAGGCCGGCTTCCTTCTCGTAGCCCATCCGGCAGGCGAGGCGGTTGTAGAAGTTCTGCTCCCGGGAGCCCATCCCACCGATGTAAAGAGCCGAGTAGCCGCGCACCGGGTCAGCGCACTGCTCCACCGAGTCGCCGATGATGACCGGCATCGTCGGCATGATGTCGAACGGCGCATCGGAACGACCGGCCTTGTCCTTGCCCGCCTGGACCGAAGCGATGAGCTCCGGTGCGAACTCGTGGTCGAAGAAGATCGCCAGCCAGCCGTCGCACTTCTCCCCGGCGAGCTCGAGGTTCTTCGGTCCGATCGCCGCCAGGTAGATCGGCACGTGCTCGCGGATCGGGTGAATGATCATCTTCAGGGCCTTGCCCGGACCGTCCGGCAGCGGCAGCACATAGTGATCGCCGTCGTACTTGACCCGTTCGCGGGCGAGCGCGAGCCGGACGATGTCGATGTACTCCCGAGTCCGGGCGAGCGGCTTCTCGAACCGCACGCCGTGCCAGCCCTCGGAGACCTGAGGGCCGGAGACGCCCAAGCCGAGCCTGAACCGGCCGCCGGAAAGCGTGTCGATCGTCGCCGCGGTCATGGCCGCCATCGCCGGCGAGCGCCCGGGGATCTGGAAGATTCCGCTGCCGAGCTCGATCTTGGTGGTCTTGGCGGCCAGCCACGCCAGTACGGTCGCGGCGTCGTTGCCGTAGGCCTCGGCGGTCCACACGCTCGTGAACCCGAGCCGCTCGGCCTCGAGCACGAGCGAGACGTTGTCGTCGTCGCTCGCCAGACCCCAGTAGCCCAGGTTCAGTCCAAGTCGCATTGGCGCAGCGTAGTGGTCCATCCGGTGCGTCGCGGGCTGCGGGGCTGGCGCCGCCGATAGCCTCCGGAATGACAGCGCCGGCGCAGCCGGCTCCACTTCTGGGTAGAGGGCGGGGTGGTGGACGTGAGGCAGCGCCGGCTCGGCGCCACCGGCCTCTACGTGTCCCACCTGGCCCTCGGCACGATGGGCTGGGGCCGTGACACCGACCAGGAGGACGCCGCCAACCAGCTGCGCACGTTCCTCGAGTCCGGCGGCAACCTGGTCGACACGGCCGACGTCTACGTGAACGGCGAGAGCGAGCGGATCCTCGGCAAGCTGCTGGCCACGAGCACGCGCCGCGACGAAGTGGTGCTCGCGACGAAGGCCGGGTCGCGACGCGGCGAAGAACGGGATCGCGACGCCTCGCGACGTCACCTGCTGGACGCCCTCGACGCCTCGCTGGAGCGGCTCGGCACCGATCACGTCGACCTGTGGCAGCTTCACCAGTGGGATCCCCGTACGCCGCTCGAGGAAACCCTCGCGGCGCTCGACGCGGCAGTCGCGAGCGGCCGCACCCGCTATGTCGGCATCAGCAACTACTCGGGTTGGCAGACCGCACGTGCCGCGACCTGGCAGCGGGCCTGGCCGGGGCGGGCACCGATCTGCTCGACCCAGGTCGAGTACTCCCTCGTCCAGCGGGGCGTCGAGCGCGAGGTGGTGCCGGCCGCGCTCAGTCTGGGAATCGGGCTGCTTCCCTGGTCACCGCTCGGGCGGGGTGTGCTGACCGGCAAGTACCAGAGCGGTACGCCGGCAGACTCTCGCGGCGCGTCGAAGGACTACGGACGCTTCATCCGCCCCTATCTCGACGAGCGGGCCTCGCGGATCGTGGGCGCCGTCCTCACCGCCGCCGACGGCCTGGGGGTTTCGCCTCTCGCCGTCTCGCTGGCTTGGGTGCGGGATCGGCCCGGCGTCGTGGCGCCGATCGTCGGCGCACGCACTGCGGCTCAGCTCAAGGCCTCCCTCGAAGCGGACGCGACTGTCCTGCCCGACGAGATCCGCACCGCGCTCGACGATGTGTCCGAGCCGGACATGGGTTATCCCGAAGCGCCGCCACCGCTTGCTCGCTGACCTGCTCGGCTGCGTCACACTGTCTCCGCACTGATGGATACCGCCTTCGAAGCGTTCTGTGAGGCCGGGCTGTGGCCGGGGCTCGGGTCACTGGCGGCGGCGTTGCCGGCCGCGCACATCAACGGACCCGACGACGTCACCGCGGATGCGCTCGCGGCGATCGACGGCGTGGCACGCGGCCGGGCCGAGCAGCTCGCCAAGGCGTTCTACTCGGCCGCACCGCGGCTCGCGGTCGCCGAGCTTCTGTTTGCGGCGGGCCTGCCGGTGCGGCCCGCCTTCGGCGCGGTGGAAGCCTTCGGGGCCGAGGCGCCGCACCTGCTCCGCGACGACCCTTGGCGGCTGCTCGAGGTGGGCGGCGTCGACCTCCGCACCGCCGATCGCTTCGCCCTGGCCACACTCGACGAGCGGCCGGAGAAGACCGACCCGCGCCGCGGCTGCGCGCAGACGGTTTACGTGCTGACCCGTGCTTCGCGGGATGGGAACACCGTCGTACCGGAGGCCACGATGCTCGCCGCGCTCGCCGGTCTCGACGCCCCGGAGCCAGCCGCCGCGCTCGACGCGGCGCTCGCCGACGGCCGCGTCCTTGCGTACGACGAGGGCGACGGGACCCGGGTGTTCGGACTCGAGCGATACGCGATCGCCGAGGAGGCCGTCGCCGAAGGCATCGCCCGGCTGATCGCGACCGCCGAGCCGATCGGCGGTGACGAGGACGCCGCAGTGGCCGATCCCGAGCTCGACGACGCCCAGCGGCGCGCTGTGTCCGCTGTCGCCGGCCACGGCGTCACCGTGCTGCACGGCGGGCCCGGCACCGGGAAGAGCCGCACCGTCGCCGCCGTCGCGGCGCTGGCGCAGCGGCACGGCAAGCGCCTTGCACTCGCCGCACCAACCGGTCGCGCCGCGAAGCGGCTGGAGTCGCTCACCGGCCACGAGGCCTCGACCCTGCACCGCCTGCTCGGTGCACAGGGGCGGTCCGGGGAGTTCCTGCACTGCGAGGCGTGGCCGCTCGACGCCGACGTCGTGGTGGTGGATGAGACCTCGATGCTCGACGTCGAGCTCGCCGCTGCACTGCTCGACGCATGCGCGGACGGCACCCACCTGCTCCTCGTCGGCGACCCGGCGCAGCTGCCCTCGATCGGCCCGGGAAGAGTGCTGGGAGACGTCCTGGACTCCGGGGCGGTCCCTACCACCGAACTCGCCACGCTCTACCGGCAGGCGGAGGGCGGCACGATCGCGCGGCTCGCCACGTCGGTGCGCTACGGCGAGCTTCCGGTGGTCGACGATCCGACCAAGGAGGTCGTCATCGTCGCGGCCGACGGCGCCGGTGACGCAGCGCGACGGGTCGTGCAGCTGGTGACCGACTCGATCCCCCGCGCGCTCGGCATCGACGCGGCCGACGTGCAGGTCCTCACGCCGGTGCACCGCGGCGCGGCGGGCACCCAAGCGCTGAACGCCGTCCTCAAGGCGGCGCTCAACCCGGCGCGCGGCGGTACCGGCGGATTCGATGTCGGCGACCGCGTCGTCGCGACAGCCAACCATCTCGATGACGGCTTCGCCAACGGTGAGGTCGGCACGGTGGTGTCCGACGACGGCGCCGGACAGCTCACCGTCGACTTCGGCGCGGGCCCGGTGGGGGTGCCGGGCAAGGCGCTGCGCGACATCGTCCACGGCTGGGCGATCACCGTGCATCGCGCGCAGGGCTCCGAGTGGCCGGCCGTGGTGGTGGTGCTGCCGCCGGAGGCCTCAGGGATGCTGTCCCGGCCGCTGGTCTACACGGCGCTGACCCGCGCGCAGCAGCACCTCTCGATCGTCCATGCGGCGGGTGGCGCGCTGGCGCGAGGCGTGCGGGAGGTCGGTGCCCACCCGCGTCGTACCCGGCTCGCCGGGCTGCTCCGCGACTAGGCGTTCGCCAGAAAACGGCTCAAGGTCCGCACGCCGAACTGCAGGCTCTCGACCGGGACCCGCTCGTCGACGCCGTGGAACATGCCGACGAAGTTGAGGTCCGGCGGCAGCCGCAGCGGCGAGAACCCGAAGCAACGCATGCCCAGCTCCGAAAAGGACTTCGCGTCGGTCCCGCCGGAGAGGGCGTACGGCATCACCCGGGCCTCGGGATCCTCGTCGGTGATTGCGGCACTCATCGCCGCCACGAGGTCGCCGTCAAAGGACGTCTCGTACGCGATCTGCGTCTGCATCACCTCGATGGCGATGTCAGGACCGACGACGCGTGCGAGCTCCTCGCGGAAGCTCTCCTCGCCGCCCGGCAGGAACCGACAGTCCAGGTAGGCGTACGCCTCGCCCGGGATCACGTTCTGCTTGTAGCCCGCCTCGAGCATCGTGGGGTTCGCCGTGTGGCGCACGGTGGCGCCCACCATCCGGGCGAGCGGACCCAGCTTGCTCAGGACGCCCTCGACGTCATTCGGGTCGTAGCCGATGCCCAGCGCGTCACAGATCTCGCGCAGGAACGCCTCGACAGTCGGGCCGACCTCGATGGGGAAGGTGTGGCGGCCGACCCGCGCGACCGCCTCCGCGAGCAGGGTGACCGCGTTGTCGTCGTTGAGCATCGAACCGTGGCCGGCCGTGCCTTTCGCGACCAGCCGCAGCCAGGCGATGCCCTTTTCCGCCGTCTCGATGGCGTAAAGCCGCCGATCGCCGATCGTGAGGGAGAAGCCGCCGACCTCGCTGATTGCCTCGGTGCATCCCTCGAACAGGTCGGCGTGGTGGTCGACCAGATGGTGGGCGCCCTGAATCCCACCCGCTTCCTCATCGGCGACGAACGCCAACACCACGTCTCGCGGTGGCCGTTTGCCCTCACGCGTCCAGTCGGCGAGCAGCGCGAGCACCATCGCGTCCATGTCCTTCATGTCCACGGCTCCGCGGCCCCAGACGCAGCCGTCCTTGATCTCGCCCGAGAAGGGGTCGACCTGCCAGTCGCTCGCGTTGGCCGGCACGACATCGAGGTGCCCATGGATCAGCAGCGCGTCGCGAGTCGGGTCGGCACCCGCCCAACGCGCGACGACACTGGCCCGCCCGGCGTCTGCCTCGTAGAGCTCGGGGGTCAGCCCGCAGTCGGTCAGCTTCGCAGCCACCCACTCGGCCGCCGCGCGCTCGTTGCTGGTCGGATTGGTGCTGTCGATCCGGATCAGGTCGCGACAGATCTCGACGACATCCTCGCCCGCCCGATCCGTCACACCGGCATCCGTCATGCCCGTCCTCTCCTAGCCCTGGCCGAACCCCTGTGAGAAGGCGCCGAGCAGCTGTCCCAGGCTCGACAGGTCGACGGCGACCGCGCCGGACGGCGCGGAGATGGCTCCCCCGCTACGGACGAAGGTGAGCTGAAGCGGCAGCGAGCCCTTGGTGTTGGACAGCTGGCCGAGGTCGAAGCTCAGGCTGCTCAGCGCTCCGCCGGTGACCGTCGCGTTGAGGGTCACGTTCTTGTTGGGCACCTTGGACAGGTCGGCGCTCCCAAGCGCCGCGCCCGCCCCGGGGATCTCGCTGGCGAACGTCGAGGTGACGTCGCCGGCGAGGGTCTTCAGGTTGGCCGTGATCGTGAGCTGGTCGGTGTCCCCCGAGGTCGTACGCGTCACGGTGACGTCCTTGGTGAGCAGGGACTTCAGCGCGTCGATGATCTCCTTGGACTTGCCCGCGTCGGCCGTCGGCGGCGTACTCGCGCCCAGCTGGCTGCCGAGGGTCTTGAGCGTCGACAGCGGTAGCGACACCCACTTCCCTTCGACCAGGGAGGCGACGAACGGCGGGAGCTGGCCGGACGCCGACTCGATCTGTCGATACGTCGAGGCCTTGCCGAGATCGTTGAGCACGTCCTTCAGCGCCACCTGCAAGTACAGGACCTGCTTGACGAAGCGGATCGAGAGCAGGCTCTTGCCGTTGTCGCTGATCGCGATGTTGGCCGCGCCGGAGTTGGACAGGCCGCTCAGCTTGCTGAGCGTCTGCCCGTCCGGCGCCGCGATCTCGAAGGACAGCTGCAGGCCCGCGAGGGTGGCCGCCTGGGCGGCGGTCAGGTGGGCGTTCTTGTCCTGGCTCTTGATGAAGCTCAACAGCTGGCTGCCCGACGCGCCCAGCTTGAGGGAGGCGGTCAGCGTCTGCGCGTCGCCGAGCGCGGTTACCGCGCTGGTGAGCTCCGCCTGCGGACTCGATGAGGAGTCGTTGTGGGCGGCAGGCGTCGAGCCTCCCGAGCTGCTGCCCCCGCCACAGCCGGCAAGAAGGCCGGCGGTCGCGGTCAGGGCGGCCAAGGCGATGGCGGTACGGCGCGGCATCTGCTCCCCCAGCGAGAAGTTCGGTGGATAACGCCTGAACGCTACTCTGCGCGGCGCTTCAGGCTGGGCCTCAACAGGCCGATTTCCACAGGGTGAGGCTGCTCACGCCACTCCGGCGCGCCCGTACGACGGCGACCGCCGTCGGCGCCGCGCTGCTCGTGGCGTTGCCGGTGGGTCTGCCGTCACTGACGCTCTCGGCCGCTCACGCCTCGCCCGGCGATCCGGCGGCGCAGGTGTCCGAGCTGCTCGCCAAGGTGCACCGACTGCAGGCGCGCGCAAAGGCCGCGGAGCACCGTTACTCCGCGACCATCAGCGGGGTCGCGAGGAGCGTCAACACCTCGATCGACGCCGACCAGGCCGCCACCGATGCCCAGATCCGCGCGGCGAACGCACAGGTCGAGCTCTACGACAGGGTTCGGGGCCTCTACGAGTCGGGCGGGCCGCTGGCCTCCTACGCCGCGGTCCTCGACTCCGGCAGTGTCACTTCGGCCTTCGACCGCAACGAGATGGTGTCGCGGGTTGTGACCGCGCAGGTCGCCGGCGTCAACTCGATCCTCAGGGAGGCGACAGCCGCGCAGCAGGCCGCAGACGCCGCCGAGAAGGTCGAGCGCGCCAAGATCCACGCCCAGCGCAGCGTCGCCGACGTCGCGAACCACGTACAAGCCCTGCTCGAGGCGCAGCGCGCCCTGCTGAAGCAGGCCGACCAGCGACTGGCCGCGGTACGGGCCGCCGAGGCCGCCCTCCAGGCGCAGAGCGCCGACTTCAGTTCCATCACCAACGACGCGATCGCGAACCTTCGCATCCTCGCGCCGTCCTCGGACTACCTGTCGCTCTACCGTTCCGCTGCGGGGAACTGCTCGGGCCTGTCCTGGACCGTGCTTGCCGCAATCGGCCAGATCGAGAGCGGCCACGGCCGCAACAACGGTCCGTCGTCGGCCGGCGCGATGGGGCCGATGCAGTTCATGCCGGCGACCTTCGAGCACTACGCGGTCGACGGCAACCACGACGGCGTCGCCAACATCGAGGACCCGGCCGACGCGATCTACACTGCCGCGAACTACCTGTGCGCCAACGGTGCGGGTCGAGGACCGTCGGCGCTGAACGCCGCGATCTTCCACTACAACCACGCCGGTTGGTACGTCGCGATGGTGCTGAAGCTGGCGGGCATGTACGCCGCCCAGTACACGTAATCGCGACGCGATCGCTCTTGTAGACTCGCCGGGCCGATCGCACCACGCGTCATCCACGCGGTCGGTCCACGTCGGAGTGGCGGAATGGCAGACGCGCTAGCTTGAGGTGCTAGTGCCCTTCAACGGGCGTGGGGGTTCAAGTCCCCCCTCCGACACCATCTGCAAGCCCCCGACCTGCGGTTTTACCCGCGATTCCGGCTCGCTCTGGCGCTCGGGGGGTTTGCGGGGGGTCTATCACTACTTGAGGGTTGCGGCGTGCGCA
>DASZTV010000090.1:0-6619 GCA_035548125.1 Mycobacteriales bacterium
GCCGCGGGCTACGGCGAGGTGACCGCGGAGATCGCTCCGGCGGGGGAGTTCTACTACGCGGAGGACTACCACCAGCAGTACCTCGCCAAGAACCCGAACGGCTACTGCGGCATCAGCGGCACCGGCGTCTCCTGCCCGATCGGCATCGCCAGATGACCTGATTCGCGCGCGTACCGGTGCGGAAGCGAACACAAACGTTTCATCGGAGGCGTCTGAGCAACCGACACGCCCGGGAAACGTCACTCCTTCAACGTTTGTGTTCTCGTCAAAACCGGTGGGTGAAATGCTCGTCGGGTGAGGCGCGCCTTCCAGCTGTGCGTCGCCGCAGCTGTCGTTGCGGCGACGCTGTCGATGGGCGAAGCGGCAGTCGGTGCTGCCCCGGCGGTCGGTGCTGCTCCGGCGGTCGGTGCTGCTCCGGCGGTCGGTGCTGCCCCGGCGGTCGGTGCTGCCCCGGCGGTGGACACCGCGCACGGCATACGCGTCATCAAGGTCGAGCACATGGGGCCTCGCGTCGTTGAGCTGACGATCCGCACCCCGGCGTTCGCCACACCGACCAAGGTGGACGTCGACCTGCCGGTCGGCTACCGGTCGCACCCGCACAAGCGCTGGCCGGTGACCTACTTCCTGGCCGGCGTCATGAACACCTACGCCTCACTCAACCATTTCGTCGACGGGGTGAAGCTCACGCGCCACTTCCCGGCGATCTCGGTGTCGCCGAACGGCGACAGCGGATGGTGGAGCGATTGGTACAACGCCGGGAACTCGGGTCCGCCGCAGTACGAGACGTACGTCATCGACCAGCTGATCCCGCTGATCGACAAACGGTTCCGCACCATTCCGAGCCGCGGTCAGCGGGCGGTGATCGGCGTCTCGATGGGTGGTTACGGCGCGATGATGTTGGCCGCGCGCCATCCCGATCTGTTCGGCGAGGCCGCGACCTTGTCGGGAGCTGTCGACACGGACTTCGAGCCGATCGCCGCGGTGCTCACCGCGAGCTCGACTCTCCAGGGCGCGCCTGCGGACGCGATCTACGGGTCGCAGGCGACGCAGGAGGTCCGCTGGCACGGCCACAACCCGACCAACCTCGCGGTCAACCTGCGGGGCATGGACCTTCAGGTGCGCACCGCGAACGGCATCCCCAATCTCGGCATCGGCGAGAACCTGCTGTCGGCCGACTCGGTGTCGTGCGTGATCGAGGCGGGAGTGCACCAGGGCAGCCTCAACTTCCACCGCAAGCTCGTTGCGCTTCACATCCCTCACCTGTGGCAGGACTACGGGCCGGGCTGCCACACCCCGCCGAACTTCAAGCGCGAGATCTCTGCCACCCTGCGCGTCCTCGCCCGGCAGTTCGCGCATCCGCGCGCGACGCCGCGCTCCTTCACCTACCGCTCGATCGAGCCGCGGTTCGAGATCTACGGTTGGAAGGTTGTTGCCGATCCACGCCGCGCGATGGAGTTCCTGCAACTGCGTGTGGCGGGCCACCGCCTGACGCTTTATGGCTCCGGCGTCACCACCGTCACGACACCGCCGGGCCTTGACGGCCGCCGCGGCCGCATGACGTTCACAGTCGATCTCGGTCCGGCGGACACGCGCCAGCAGTTCACCCTCGGCGCGAAAGGACCAAGCGGGCGGCGTACCGTCAGCGTGCGGTGATCAGGACGCGTTCGACGATCCGGCCGACCGTCTTCTCGAGGTCATCGGCGGACTCCGCCGACTCCCACGCGACCGACACCTCGTCGGCGACCAGCTGGTAGGTGAAGTACCTCTCCAGCCAGTCGACGATCAGCACCAGCAGGAACAGCCCGGGTACGACGAGCAACCACGCCAGTGACCACACGCCGCAGATATTTCCAAAGTCGCGGCGAGCATGCGCGGCGGACGCGATTCAGACGCCGAGCCGCTCGGTGAAGAAGTCGAGGACCTGGTCGAGCGCCTCGCGGGTAGGCGTCCCCGGCTGGTCGTCCAGGTGCTCGGTGAGCACCGAGTGCGCCGCCTTCGGGTGACCGTGCGGATTGCCTGCCGAGCTGTCGAGCTCGACGCCGATGAAGCCGTCACCGAGCTCGCGGCGCAGCGTCTCGAACCGGTCTCCGGGCGCCATCGGGTCGCCGGTGAACCGAAGCCCGAGCACGCAGCCGCCCGCCGCGACCTTCTGCTTCACGGTCGCGAGCTCGGCGTCCGAGATGCCCAGGTCCGCCTTGCGACGCGCACCCAACGGGAACGGTACGGACGGCTGGCTGAGCACCGGTGCCACCACCGGAGCGTCGACCATCATCCCGAGTGCGAAGCCGCCGGTGAAGCACATCCCGACCACGCCGACGCCCGGGCCGCCGCAGCGCTCGTGTTCGGCGCGCGCGAGGGCCCGCAGCCATTCGGTGACCCTTCCCGACTGCTTGGTGGCCAGCTTCGTGAACTCGCTGGAGATGCACAGCTTCGTGAGCGTCTGCAGGGTGTACCCCATCGTGATGTCGCGGCCGGGATCGCCGAACAGGTGTGGCATCACGGCGGTGCAGCCGCGGGCCACCACCTTCCGCGCGAAGTTCGCCACCCCGGGGGTGATGCCGGGGATCTCCGAGATCACGATCACGGCCGGGCCGGACCCGAGCCGGTAGATGTCTCTGGTCTTGCCGTCGGCGGTGAACGGCTCACGGGTGAAGTCAGCGAGAGAATCGGTCACCCGAGGACGGTATCGAGGTGAAAGAGTGAGCGCGTGACCCCGGGCGACCCGCGAGCGATCCATGCGGCGACGGCGTACGACCTGTTGCGCGCGCTGGACGCCGATGTGGACGCGGCACTTCCGCCCGAGCTGTCGGCACTCGCGCGGTCGCGCGTCGCGATGACTCTCGGCGTCCTGCCATGGGAGCCGATGCCACAGCAGGACGCGGCGGCGGACTTCGCCGAGCAGTTCGTCGTCGACGTGACGGGAGTTCAACTGGGTCCCGTGGTGCCCCGACTCGGCGATTCGCTGGTGTCGTTCGTCAAGGGGTTGTGGGTGATCGACCTCGGGCTTCGCACCGACCTCGTGCTCGGCCGGTTGTTCGACGTGGACATTCCGACGCGGGCCGGCCACGCGGGCTCCGCGGATCCCCTCACCTTCGACCCGTTCCTGCGGTCGGTCGCCTTGATGGACGGCCTCGACCCGCTCACCACCGAGCTGGTACGGCTGCGCGTCGCCCGGCACCACAACTGCCGGCTGTGCAAGTCGCTGCGCACCCGCGCGGCGATGCAGGCCGGGGGAGATGAGGCGCTCTACGACCAGGTCGACAGGTTCGCCGACAGCGACCTCGAGGAGCACCACAAGATCGCGCTCGCCATCACCGAGGCGGTCATCATCCGCCCGGACGCTCTCGAGGACGCCGTCATCGCTGACGCGCGCCGGCTCTTCAGCGACGCCCAGCTCGTCGAGCTCGTCCTCGACGTGATGCGCAATTCGGCAAACAAGGTGGCTGTCGCGTTCGGCGCCGACGCCCCGAACGTCAGCGAGGGACTGCAGGCGTACGACATAGGTCCGGACGGGGACATGGTGATGGGAGAGGCGCTGACATGCAGCTGACGAACACTCGACCGTCGGTCACGGCCGCGATCGCGATCACGGTGGCCTCCCTGACGATCGGTATGACCACCCCGACGTCTGCCACACCGGCCGCGCACCATCCGACCGTGCGCGTGGTCGTCAGGCCCGTGACGGCCAGCGGGCACGCGGTGCCCGGCTACACCGTTACGCAAAGCCACTACGCCATCTCCTGCAGCCCGGCCGCGCCGTCGCCGGTCTCGATCAGCAGGAATGTGGAGACGTGCAGTCCTTCCGCCGCGTATGCGGTGGCATGTTGGAAGGCCGCGAAGCGGAAGCACGCGCTGTGCCTGCCCAACCCTCGGCAGAAGAAGCTGCGCCTCGAGCCGCTCACCGGGAAGTTCGCAGCCACGGCGGCGGTGCCGGCGCGTACCCGTTCGCCGTTCGCCGTCGTGCTCAGTGACGGCGCGACCTGCAACATCCGGATCGGAGGAACCGGCGGGATCCTCACCTCGCACCCGAACTTCTACGCGACGTACTACTGCACGTCGGGCGACGCGATCTGGGCGAAGGGCAACGCTGCCCACTCCGGGGTGAACGAGGCCCACGCGACGTGGCAGGTGCGTACGGCGAGTGGCGCCGGCGGCAACGCGAAGCTCGTCACCCGTCAGGTCCGGCGGGCCTACTTCGTCGCCACCGCGTAGCGCTGACGATGCGTACCGGGGGGCGGGTGCTCGCGACCGGCGCTGCGCTGTCTCTCGTGCTGCTCGCCGGGTGCAGCAGCAAGCCGACGTTCACGTTCTCCGGCACGCTCGGGACCACGCCGACCGGTGAGGCGACCAGCGCGTTCGACGGCCCGACGCCGAGCGTGCGAGCGGCGCTACCCGGGATCGAGCACTTCGTGGAGCAGGAGCGCGGCCTGAAGTTCAAGCACCCGGTGAAGGTGAAGCTGCTTGGGTCGAAGGCCTTCGTCAAGCTGCTCGACAAGGGGGACAAGCCGCCGAGCCGCAAAGCGGTGAACAAGTCCGAGTCGGTGTTCGCGTCCCTCGGGCTGGTGTCTCCTCGGGTCAACCTCTACAAGGCGTTCAAGACGGCGACCGACACCGGAACGATCGGCTTCTACAAGTTCTCGAACAAGCGGCTCTACGTCCGCGGCACCAAGGCGACACCCGGCGTGCGCGCGGTGATGGCGCATGAGCTGACCCACGCCCTCACCGATCAGTGGTTCGGGCTGAAGCGGCCCAAGCTCCGCAAAGACAACCAGGAACGTCAGGACGCGTTCACCGCCCTTTCCGAGGGCGACGCGGAGCGCACCCGGCTCGCCTACGAGTCACAGGCGCTGACGCCGGCGCAGCGGGCCGAGGCCGAGCGGGAGGAGAACGAGGCGGGCGGAGGGAGCACGCCTCCCGATGTGCCGAAGGTGGTGCTCGAGCTCATCGGCTTCCCGTACGCCGTCGGGCCCGACTTCGTCGATGCGATCGTGACCGACGGCGGGTTGAAGGCGCTCAACCGGGCGTACCGGCATCCGCCGGTGTCCAGCGAGCAGCTGCTCGACCCGATCGCGTACGAGAACCACGACAACCCCAAGCACGTCGCGACGCCACGCGCCGACGGAACCCGGCTGGAGCACGGCGACCTCGGGCTGATCGGGCTGCTGCTCACCTTCGAGCGCGGGCTGAGCAACGACCGGACGCACCAGGCGTTGACCGGGTGGGGCGGCGACCAGTTCGCGACCTGGCAGACAGGGAAGCGCAGATGGTGTCTGCGCGACACGGTCGTCATGGACTACGGCGTGGCGACGACGGCGTTCCAGCACGGCTTGAAGGCATGGGTCGCGACGCGGCACGGCAAGGCCCACATCGAGCATCTGGGTAAGCGGACGACGTTCGTCACCTGTAGCTAGGGACCGAGCCGATAGTCGTGCGGGTAGATGGTTTCGGTGAGGCCGGTTGGTGAGGTCCAGGTGACCGACGCGTCCTTCTTGACGGTGTAGGTCCAACCTGCGTGGGTTTTGGCGCGGTGCCATCGCCGGTCGATCGGGGAGTTGTTGTCGGGGTCAGTCGTGCCGCCTCGCTGATGCGGGATGTTGTGTTCCATATCGCAGCCGGCTGCGCGGACGCTGCTGTGCGGGCCGACGCTCGTGTGGTGCAGGGCGATGAGGTGGTCGGCGAGTGGCGGTGGCACCAGGTAGGTCCTCGTGCCGTAGTGGAGCAGGTGCCCGTCGTGTTCGTCGATGATCAGGCGGCGGATCGGTGAGCCTTCGGCAAGCAGGTCGAGGGCGGCGCCGGCGGGGACCATGCCGTAGCCGGAGATCTCAGCCGGGTGATTCGCGAGCCCGAACAGGGTGGGCGCGTCGATGATGACGGGGACGTTGTAGGCGCGGCCGTGCCGGCGGGGCGCCTCCGCCGAGGTGAGATAGCTCTCGGCCCAGTCGGTGAGCGCATCGAGCTTGCGCTGGTCGGCGGTGCCGCCTTTGGTGTTCTTGGTGGCGGCGGCGCAGGCGGACAGCGCGGTGTCGATCAGTGCGGTCTTCTCCAGCGGCCCACGGATGTAGAGGCTGCCCGTGCCGTCGTCGTTGCTGGTGTGTTCGACGATCACGTCGCGGCGGGCGTTGACGGCGCGGCGGGCGAAGTCAGGGTCGAGGCGGGCCAGCCACCGGCGCAGCTGGGCCTTGAACTTCGGGAGGTCTTGGCGGTGGCTGTATTTGAGCATCCGCGTCTCGATCTTGAGGGCGGTCTGGTCGGGCAGGTGCGCGGTCTGCTCGGACAGTTCCCGGGCTTGCCGTTCGCTGATCCGCCCTTCGGTCATCGCGGTCCGGGTCGCCGACAGCCGTCCGGCCAGGGCGCGGGCGAAGGCGACGTCACGGTCTGCGGCGTACACGCTCTTTCGAGAGGCGACCGCGGCATCGTGGGCGCCCCAGTCCTCCCGCGGGTCGGCGGGTTTCGGTCCGGCGATCGCGGCGGTGAGTTCGACACACAGCCCTTCGAGGTTGTTGATCAGCTCGCGGGTGCGTCGCAACGCCCACACTCGTGCGGTGGCGGACAGTTGGTCGACCGGAGTCTCGGTGAGCAGCCGGTGGGTGTGCGGCCCCAAGGGCAACCGCAGCGCTTC
>DASZTV010000091.1:0-14269 GCA_035548125.1 Mycobacteriales bacterium
CGGCAGATCTCCCACGGCTCGAGGCCAACGCGGGTGATCACGTCACGCAGCTCGGCCTCGCTCGGCGCGTCCTCGAGGTAGTAGCGCAGGTGGTAGGCCAGCCCGGCTTCCTCGACCGCCTCTTTCGCGATCCGGCACTTCGAGCACTTCGGGTTGTACCAAATCTCCAACGCCCAACTCCCGCCCACCTACTGTCGGCTGCCGCCGGCGCTGATCCCAACTTAGCCAGGCGTCGCTACGGGTTGGGGAGAACCCTCAGATCAGCCGCAGCGAGCACTCCGCCGAGCACAAAACCGGCGAGGAGCCGTGGATGGATGCGCATGCCGCAATCTACGGTGATCCCATGCCGGAATTGTGCCTCGCGCAGCGTCCCGAAGCGGACGCGCTGCTGTCTCGTGATCCGCTCGCATTGCTCATCGGGATGGTCCTCGACCAGCAGATGCCCCTGGAGTGGGCGTTCACCGGACCGCTCACGCTGACCGAGCGGCTCGGTCACGAGCTCGACGTCAAGGAGCTCGCCGACTACGAGCCGGAGAAGCTCGCGAAGGTGTTCGCGAAGCCGCCGGCGATCCATCGGTTCCCGTCCGCGATGGCCGCTCGGGTGCAGGCCCTCTGCCAGCTGATCGTCAGCGAGTACGACGGCGAGCCCGCCGGCATCTGGACCGGCGTCAAGGACGGCGCTGCGCTGCGCAAGCGAGTCGAGGCGCTGCCCGGCTTCGGCAAGCACAAGGCGGCGATCTTCGTCGCGCTGCTCGGCAAGCAGTACGGCGTGACGCCGCGCGGCTGGCGTGATGCGGCGGGCGCCTTCGGCAAGCGCGGGTCGCTGCTCTCGGTCGCCGACATCACCGACGGCGCAACTCTGCTGAAGGTCCGGGAAGCCAAGAAGCTCGCCAAGGCGGCGGCAAAGACCGCCAAGGCCTGATCCGCCGCTGGCCCAAGATCATTGCCGTCTGACAGTGCTAGAGGGCGGTCAGACGGCAATGGCGCGTCGTCGCCCTCGCTCTCCCTTGAACGTTGGCGCCAGTCCAGCGAGCGCGGCGATCGCGGCCACCGCCTCGGCGTACGCGGACAGCGTCTTCTGGCCGAACCAGATCGGCTCGTACATGTTCGGGACCGGTCCGATCGGCCCGACATTGACGTAGCGGTAGAGCACGACGCCGCCGAACGCGGAGCCGGCGACCAGGAACGCCGCGAGAAATATCGAGCGGCGCCAGGGCGCGACGAGCAGCAGCAGCGCGAGAAGCAGCGCCACCGATGACTCGATGCGGAAGACGTCGCCTTGGGACAGCGTCCCCCCGATCGGGTCGTAGCGACCGGCGAAGTCGAGGTGCACGATGGCGTCGATGACGAGGCCCGCCGCCGTGAGCAACCGCAGGGCGACATCGACCGGACCGTCATAGCGCGAGAGGAACGACACGCTCAGACGCTACGGGCGCCGTGTCCGCGCGGTTCAGCGAAGTGGCATCCTGTCCGGTGATGAATATGACGCCGACGTCAGGTAGGACGCAGTGACGACCGAGGCAAACCCGAGCGCGCCGCACCCGCTGGACCCGCTCACCGTCGAGGAGATTCGAACCGCAACGGCGGTGTGGCGGGCCGACGACCGGATCCCGCAGGACGCGATCGTCCACGTCGCAGCGCTGTTCGAGCCTGACAAGAACGAGATCGCCGTGCACGTCCCGGGCACACCGGTCGATCGCCGCGTGCAGTACCTGCTGCGTTCGCCGAGCTCGCGGGTCGCCTACGTGGTCGTGGTGTCGGTGACCCACCAGGAGATCGTCAGCTGCACCCAGGTGACCGACGCACATCCGCCGTACGGCGCGATGGAGCTCTACGCCGCAGGTGAGGCGCTGCGCAAGGATCCGCGGTTCATCGCCGGCTGCGCCGCGCGCGGCGTCGACGACGTGACCACGGTGCAGATCGACCCCTGGCCGGCCGGCCGGTTCGATGAGCCGTGGGAGCTCCTGGCCGATGGCACGACCCGCCGGGTGTGCCGTGCGGTGGCGTACTGGCGCGCGGACCGCACCGACAACGGGTACGCACATCCGCTCGACGGACTCGTCGGGACGATCGACCTCGACACCTGCGAGGTGCTGGACGTCCTCGACGTCGACGCCCGCGAGGTGCCGCGGCGGGTCAACCGCTACGACGGCGAGCACGCCCGGACTTCGCGAGGCACCGCCAAGCCGATCGAGATCACGCAGCCGCACGGGACGTCGTTCACTCTCACCACGAACCACGTGTCGTGGGAAGGCTGGAGCTTCCGCTTCACACTGCACCCGGTCACGGGACTCGTGATCCACAACGTGACCTACCGCGGCCGCTCGATCGCGCATCGGCTGTCGGTGTCGGAGATGGTCGTGCCGTACGGCGGGCTTTCGCCCAGCACCCGGTGGAAGAACACCTTCGACGCGGGCGAGCTGTCGATGGGCAAGTTCGTGAACTCGCTGGAGCTCGGCTGCGACTGCGTCGGCGACATCACCTACGTCGACGCCGTCATGGCGGACGACTGGGGCAACCCGTATGTGCAACGCAACGCGATCTGCCTGCACGAAGAGGACCACGGGCTCGCCTGGAAACACACCGATCTGCACTCCGGCGACGTGCAGTCGCGGCGAAGCAGACGGTTCGTCGTCAACTGCGTGATCACGGCGGGCAACTACGAGTACGCGTTCCGCTGGTACTTCTACACCGACGCGAAGATCCAGCTGGAGGTGCAGCTGACCGGCATCATCCAGACCGAACGTGCCAACGACGACGGCAGCGCGCCGACGGGCACCCGACTGGTGATGCCCGGATTGGCCGGGGCCCACCACCAGCACCTGTTCTGCGCGCGGCTCGACCTCGACATCGACGGTCAACCCAACCGGATCATCGAGACCGAGGTCACGCCGACCGGTGGTCACGCCTGGGAGCAGTCCGAGACGGTCGTCGAGCACGAAGGGCCACGCGATGCGAATGCCGCGACCGGTCGACGGTGGAAGATCGTCAACCCGAACGTGAGCAACGCGGTGGGCGAGCCGGTCGGTTACGAGCTGATTCCATCCGGCTCGCCGACGATGGTCGCGGCACCGGACAGCCACGTCGCTCGCCGCGCCGCCTTCGCGCGGCACGCGCTGTGGGTGACGGCGTACCACCCGCACGAGCTGCACGCCGCCAGCGACTACGCCAACCTCAACCCCGGCCATACCGGCCTGCCGACCTGGGTCAAGCAGCAGCGGCCGGTGGTCGACGCGGACGTGGTGCTGTGGCACACGTTCGGCTCGACGCATGTCGTCCGCCCCGAGGACTTCCCGGTGATGCCCGTCGAGGTGACCGGCTTCACGCTGCGGCCACACGGGTTCTTCGACGAGAACCCCGCGCTCGACATCGATCCGCCGGATCACTGTCACCACGGCGGGTAACTGGGCATACTCCGCCCATGACGAGCGACGCGAGCATCCTCAGCCAGATCAAGGCGCTGGTCGACGAGGAGCACCAGTTGACCGGCGGAGCCGACAACCACGAGCGGCGTCAGCACATCGAGGAGCAGCTCGACCAGTGCTGGGACCTGTTGCGGCAGCGGCAAGCCCGTCGCGAGGCCGGACAGGACCCCAACGATGCCCACGCCCGGCCGGTGGGCGAGGTCGAGGGCTACCTGCAGTAGCGCGTTCGCCGTCAGCGGACGGCGCCCCAGCCAGGGAATGTTTGCACCGTCAACTTGTTGAGTCGGAGTGACTCAAGGAGCGAACGATGGCTGACACCCTGAATCTGCCCGTCCTGCCGCTGTCCGACGAGGTCGTACTGCCCGGAATGGTGGCGCCGGTGGCGCTCGACACCGTGGCGCAGGCAGCGGTCGACGCGGCGCGGTCCGCCGCCGACGGCAAGGTCGTGCTGGTACCCCGCATCGACGGCGGGTACGGAGCTCACGGCGTCATCGCGACGGTCGAGCAGGTCGGACGGCTGCCCAACGGCGAGCCGGCCGCGGTGCTGCGCGCCCGGGAGCGGGCGCAGATCGGCGCCGGTGTCACCGGCGCGGGTGCGGCGCTGTGGGTGCAGGTGACGCCGGTCGAGGAGACCGCGGCGACCGATCACACCCGTGAGCTCGCCTCGTCGTACAAGTCGCTCGCCATCTCGATCCTGCAGCAGCGCGGCGCCTGGCAGTTCGTCGACTCGGTCCAGCGGATCTCCGACCCGGGCCTGCTCGCCGACACCGCCGGCTACGCGCCGTACATCGCGCTCGAGGACAAGCTGTGGCTGCTCGAGACCGCCGACGTGGACGCCCGGCTGGAGAAGCTGCTCGAGCTCGGTCGCACCCACCTCGCCGAGCTCGAGGTCACCGAGAAGATCCGCGACGACGTCCGCGAAGGCATGGAGAAGAGCCAGCGGGAGTTCCTGCTGCGCCAGCAGCTCGCGGCGATCCGCAAGGAGCTCGGCGAGGGCGAGCCCGACGGCGCGGAGGACTACCGCACCCGCGTCGAGGCGGCTGACCTTCCGGAGAAGGTGCGCGAGGCCGCGCTGCGCGAGGTCGACAAGCTCGAGCGCAGCAGCGAACAGAACCCTGAGGCCAGCTGGATCCGTACCTGGCTGGACACGGTGCTCGACCTGCCGTGGAACGTCCGTACGACGGACCGCACCGACGTCGGCGCTGCGCGCGGCGTCCTCGACGCCGACCACGAAGGCCTCGAGGACGTGAAGGACCGCATCGTCGAGCACCTCGCGGTGCGCGCCCGTCGCGCCGAACGAGGGCTCGAGGTGATCGGCGGGCGCGGCAGCGGCGCGGTGCTCGCACTCGTGGGCCCGCCGGGCGTCGGCAAGACCTCGCTCGGCGAGTCGGTCGCGCGGGCGCTCGGCCGAAAGTTCGTGCGGGTGTCCCTCGGGGGAGTCCGCGACGAAGCGGAGATCCGCGGCCACCGGCGTACCTACGTCGGTGCCCTGCCCGGTCGGGTCGTCCGTGCCATCCGCGACGCCGGGTCGATGAACCCGGTCGTGCTGCTCGACGAGATCGACAAGGTCGGCTCGGACTTCCGGGGTGACCCGGCCGCGGCGCTGCTGGAAGTGCTCGACCCGGCGCAGAACCACACGTTCCGCGACCACTACCTCGAGCTCGAGCTCGACCTGTCCGACGTACTGTTCCTCGCCACCGCGAACGTCGCGGACACCATCCCGGCCGCGCTGTACGACCGGATGGAGGTCGTCACGCTCGACGGCTACACCGAGGACGAGAAGGTCGCGATCGCACGCAAGCACCTGCTGCCGCGGCAGCTCGAACGTGCTGCCCTCGGCGACGCCGAGGTGACCGTCACGGACGAGGCGCTGCGCGTGATCGCCGCTGAGCACACCCGCGAAGCGGGAGTCCGGCAGCTCGAACGCGCACTCGCGAAGGTGCTCCGCAAAGTGGCCACGGCGCTGGCTGCAGACCTCACAGCCGCGCCGGTGAGCGTCACCGCCGAATCGGTGGTCGGCTATCTGGGCCGGCCACGGTTCACCCCCGAGTCAGCCGACCGCACAGCGGTGCCGGGAGTGGCGACCGGTCTTGCAGTGACCGGCGCCGGCGGCGACGTGCTGTTCGTCGAGGCCACGGCGATGCCCGGCGAACGCGGATTGACGCTGACGGGACAGCTCGGCGATGTGATGAAGGAGTCCGCGCAGATCGCGGTGTCCTACCTGCGCTCGCACGGCCGCGACCTCGGCATCGACCCGACGGAGCTCGACCGCGCACTGCACCTTCACGTCCCCGCAGGCGCCGTGCCGAAGGACGGGCCCTCAGCAGGGGTCACGATGGTGACGGCGTTGGCCTCCCTCGCGACCGGGCGACCCGTCCGTTCCGACGTGGGGATGACCGGCGAGGTCACCCTCAACGGGCGGGTCCTTCCGATCGGCGGCGTGAAGCAGAAGCTGCTCGCCGCGCACCGCGCCGGGCTGAAGACGGTCTTCCTGCCGGCTCGCAACGAGCCGGATCTGGACGAGGTGCCGGAGCGGGTCCGGGAGCAGCTGGACGTCCGGCTGGTCAGCGACGTCGCAGACCTGGTCGCCGAGGCGTTGCAGCAGGCCGAGGACCACGCGCTGGTCGCATGACGTACCTCACCGGCATGCCGGGTTCGGCTAGTAGTTGAGGTGGTCCTCCCAGTTGGGAGGCACCTTGCCGGCCGGACCCGGCACCGGCTGCTCCAGCGGGTGATGGTGCGGCGGCGCGAGTTCCGGTCCGTCGACGTACGAGTTGGTCTCGAAGTCCCAGAACCAGTCCTCGCCGGGCTCGAAGCTCTGGATGTAGCGGTGCCCGGTCTCCCGGTAGTGCGCGGTCGAGTGCTGCGCCGGTGAGGTGTCACAGCAGCCGATGTGACCGCACTGGGTGCAGCGGCGCAGGTGGACCCACCATCCGGAGCCGGCCAGGCACTCCGCGCACCCGGTGCCCGACGGCGCCGCGCTCGGGTCGATCCCGGCGATCTCGGTCATGCCTCGACCGTACGCAGGGGCGCAACCGGCGTCACGATGTGACATCGCAGGTCACGCCTTGTGAGTGACGGCTCGACCGGCGAGCCGCCCCCACGAGGAGGCGAGATGCCACGCACCCGCAAGGACGAGGCTCCGTTGATGGTCGACGAGGAGCCGGTCACCGGCCGCTATGTCGAGCTCGACGACTACACCGTCAGCTTCGAAACCTTCCACACCGAGTTCGACCCGGCGCCACTGTTCCGCGGCCTGCCCGACGACCGCTGCCAGTGCGCGCACTGGGGCGTCGTGGTGTCCGGGAAGCTCGAGATGCGCTACGCCGACCGCACCGAGATCTACGCCGCCGGAGATGCGTACTACGCCGCCCCGGGTCACGTGCCCTGGCCGCACACCGGCACGGAGGTCGTCGAGTTCAGCCCGACGGCCGACCTGCAGGCCACGATGCAGGTGGTCGGCGCGAACCTGGCGGGAGCGAGCGCATGACCGCCACGCTGACCGAGACCGACCGGGTCCGCGTCCTCGCCGACAAGTTCATCGAGTTCCTCGAGACCAACCGGCTCCCGGAGGGCCTGCTCGCCCGCGACTTCTTCGCCGACGTCACGGTTCCTACCTGGCGGCTGCAGGCGGACTCCGCGGAGGGGCTGCTCGCGATCCGGCTGGGCGGCCACCCGATCCGCGGCGAGGTGATCCGCCGCCGGGTCGAGCCCACGCTCAACGGCTTCATCATCGAGTTCGAAGAGCGCTGGCGCGACGGCGGGCAGGACTGGTACTCCCGCGAGATGATCCGCGCCGACGTCTCGGAGGAGGGCATCACCGACTTGTCGGTGTACTGCACCGGCGACTGGGACGAGGCGCGCGTCGCAGAACACCGCGCTGCGGTGACCTTGCTTCGTCCCTGACGCTGAACCGGCCGTGAAGCGAGGGCCCTACGATCCGCACGTGATCTCCGGGGCACCCGCGGACGACCGGGCGCGCGCCGAGTACGTCAAGGCGTACGACGATGCGCGGGCGGCGGGCGACCACCAAGCGATGGCGGCCGCCGCCCTGCGCCTGGCGGCAACCCGGATGTTCGGGCTGTCCGCCGGCCGGATCCCGGCGTTCCTGCACGAGGCGTACATCCATGCGGTCGGCAGGCAGCGCGTCGAGCTCGCCATCGCGATCGCACGGACGTGGGGGTACGGCTACGAGCCGCAGCGCGCCAGGGCGTTCGCGGCGGAGGCGATCGACTCAGCGGAGGCGGCCGACGATCCGTCCCTGCTCGCCGCGGCGCTGGACGCGGCGCTGATCGCGGCGTGGGGACCGGACGACTTCGACGAGCGGCTGCGGATCACCGCGCGGCTCGAGGACACGACGGCGCATCTTGCCGATCCCGAGGTGCTGATGTCGGCCTACCTCTGGCGGCTGACCACCGCCCTCGAGTGCCTCGACGTTCCGACGATGCGCCGCCAGCTGCGCAACCTGGAGCAACTCGCCGAAGAGACGGGATCGTCCCGGGTCCGGTTCTTCGCCGCAGCGCGCCGCGGGATGCACGCGCTGGTCGTCGGTGACCCGGACGCTGCTGATCGCGCCAGGATCGAGGCGGTGGCCGCAGGCGCCGAGGCGGGCGAGCCCGACGCGTTCGCCATCGACCATGCGCTGGCAGGCGCGATAGCGCGGCAGACCGGTGACGTCGACACCGCGTTGCGGGAGGCCGCGGTCTACGAGGAGTTCGGGCTGCAGGAGGGCATCACCTCCATCGCAGCGGAGGGCGCTGCGCTGTGGGTCACGGCCGGTGAGGACGACCGTGCGGAGCGGCTGCTGCGCCAGCTCGCCGGCGCCGACTTCGGGCGTATCCCGCGTGACGTCGACTGGCTACTCACCCTGACCGTCCTCACCGAGGTCGCCGCGGCGGTGGGTGACCACGACCTGTGCGGTCACGCGGTCGCACTGCTGTCGCCGTACGCCGGGCGTGGCGTCGTCAACGCCGGTGCCGTCACCTTCGGCGGCGTCGTCGACCACTACCTGGCTCTCGCCCACGACGCGGTCGGCAACTCGGGCGACGCCGCGGCCAGCTGGTCACTGGCGAAGCGGGCGTACGACCGGTTCGGGGCGACATGGTGGTCCGCGCGATGCCCGACCGGGCCGCGCAGCCCGCTCCGCAACCAGGCGACGCTGCGCCCGGCAGGGGACGGCGTGTGGGAGGTAGGTCGGGGCCGGACGGCGACCATCCGCGAGATGAAGGGGTTGCACTACCTGCGGCTGCTGCTCGCATCGCCCGGACGCGACCTGTCGGCGGTCGAGCTGACGGCGCTCGCTGCCGGTCGCGACGCTTCCACGGCACCCGACAGCGCGGGCCTTCCGGTCGCTGACGCACAGGCGCTGACGGCCTACCGCAACCGGCTGCGGGAGATAGACGCCGAACTCGACGACGCCGACGCCAGGAGCGACCAGCGGAAGTCGGCGGCGCTCACCGCGGAGCGCGACGCACTTCTCGAGGCGCTGCGCGGAGCGACCGGCCTCGGTGGCCGGCCACGGACCACGGGAGCCGCGAGTGAGCGCGCCCGAGTCGCGGTGCGCAAGGCGATCGCCGCGACGATCGGGCGGGTCGCCGAGGTCGACGCCTCCCTCGGCCGGTTGCTGGAGGACACGGTGACGACCGGGACGGTCTGTCGCTACGACCCGGACCCGGACCGACCGGTCGAGTGGCTTCTCAGCTAGCGGGTCTGCTCGCCCGGAAGCGGAACTGGTAGTCGGCGGGCTCGACGACCGTCTCATGCAGGCCGGCGGCCCGGAAGCGGTCCGCCACCGTCTCGACCCCGACCGGTACGAACGTGTCGTCGATGTGCGCCTCACGCATGAAGTCCGAGTCGAGCGCATCGACCCCCACGAACATCCCGCCAGGACACAGCAACCTCGCGACCTCTGCGAACAGCCGATCCTGCAGGGCAGGTGAGGTCATGTGATGCAACATCGAGAAGCAGAGCACGGTCGAGAACTCTCCGGACGGCAAGCCGGTCGACGTCGCGTCGGCGTGCAGCACCTCGACGTTGGTGCCGGCCATCCGCGCGGCGAGGGCGGCCGCGAGGTCATCGTCGAGCTCGATCGCCGTCAACGTCTCGACCCGTGGACGTACTAGGTCTGTCGTCAGTCCCGGCCCCGGTCCGATCTCGATCACGTTGTCGCCGAGGTCTCCGACGCTGTCGACCCACGGCAGCAGGTCGGTCTTCAACAGCTCAGCCCAGTGCGGGCTGGCGAGGAACTCGAGATGGCCTTGGTTCACCGTGCACCTTTCAGATGAGCGTGCCTTCGTAGACCGCCATCGCCACCCGGCTCACCCCGTCGCTGCGGCGCAGGTTGATGGCCCCGCGCATCTCGAGGATGCGCAGCAGGTTGTAGAACGTGCCGAACATGTCCGAGCTCTGCTGGAACTCGGTAGCGGTCATCGGGATGGTGCTCGTGATCGGTCGTGAGGCGTCGGGGCCGAGCCCGTCGGTGTCGGACTTGACCTGCTTGGTCACCGTTCGCCAGAGCTGAAGGAGCTTGTCGACGCCTTCGTCGTCGGGAATCCGCCCCTCGGCCCGCAACTCGGTCACCCCATCGAGCACCCGCCCCATGTACTCGACGAACTCCCGGCCCTCAGCCGGAAGGTACGGCTGAGACTTCAAATGCGACATCCAACTTCTCCCCTCACCCAACCCCTCCCTTACGCGATCTTGCACTTTTCAACGTCATCTCGCCCGCTCAACGGTTGAAAAGTGCAAGATCGCGGAGAAATGGCCGGGGCGGCGGGCGAGATCGACGGTGGGCGGTCGCTCCCGGTAGGTTGCGCGGTAAGCATCTTTTTGGAACCAGCACTGACACCCCTGTTGGAACGAGCACTGACACCGAGGAGCCTTCCCCGATGAGCATCCGTCTGGGCGACGACGCCCCGAACTTCACCGCCGACACGACTGAGGGCGAGATCGACTTCTACGCCTGGAAGGGCGACTCGTGGGCGGTCCTGTTCAGCCACCCCGCTGACTTCACCCCGGTCTGCACCACCGAGCTCGGGCGTACCGCCGCGCTGAAGAGCGAGTTCGACAAGCGCAACACGAAGGCGATCGCAGTGTCGGTCGACTCGGTCGACAGCCACAGCGGCTGGGCGCCGGACATCGCGAGCGCCACCGGCAGCTCGGTGAACTTCCCGATCATCGCCGACGAGTCGCACGCCGTCTCGGAGCTGTACGACATGCTGCACCCGGGCGAGGGCGACTCCAGCACGGTCCGGTCGGTGTTCATCATCGCGCCGAACAACAAGGTGCGGCTGACCCTGACCTACCCGAAGTCGGTCGGGCGCAACTTCGACGAGATCCTCCGGGTGATCGACGCCCTGCAGGCGACCGACAAGAACCCGATCTCGACGCCGGTCGACTGGAAGCCGGGCGACCGCGTCATCGTCTCGCCGGCGATGTCGACGGACGAGGCGAAGGACAAGTTCTCCAACGTCGAGGAGAAGCTGTCCTACCTGCGCTACGCCGACCAGCCGTAGCGCCGCGTCAGGAGGCGTAGCGCTCGGCGGCCCGGGCGCGCGCCTTCGCGGCTTCCACCTCTCGGTTCTTCGGCGGCGCGGTCGAGGTGAGACCCGCCAGCAACTTGATCGTGCTGGCGGTGACCTCCTCCACCGCGCGGTCGAAGGCGGCCTGGTTGTCCTTGGACGGCTTGGCCGTCCCGCTCAGCTTCCGCACGTACTGCAGGGCAGCAGCGTGCGCCTCCTCAGCGGTCGCCGGCGGCTCGAAGTGGTGCAGGGTCTTGATGCTGCGGCACATGCGTTTCTCCTATGTCAAGCCGCCGCTGCGAGGCAAGCCTCGGCGGCGGACTTGGCGGTGTTGTGGTCGGTGGTGAGGTGGTTGAACACGACGCGGGCGAGACGACGTTTGAGGCAGCGGAGCGCTTCCATCGTGGACATGCCCTCGGCGCGTTTCTTGTCGTAGTAGGTCTTGCCGAGACCGTCGAGGCGGATCTGGGTGACGGCGATGCGGTGGATCGCAGCGTTGAGTTGTCGGTTTCCGGAGCGGGTGAGGCGGACCCGCCCGGCGGTGTTGCCGGACCAGACCGGGATCGGCGCGATGCCGGCGTGCCGGGCAAAAGCGGCTTCAGATTTGAACCGGCTGACGCCAGCGGCCTCACCCACGATTTTCGCGGCGCTCAGCACCCCGACACCAGGCATGGCCAGCAGCGTCGGAGCCGCGACCGTGACCGAGCTTCTGATCCGCTGCTCGAGGCTGTTGATCCGGCCGGTCAGCTCGATGATGTCGGCGAGCTCGTCACGGGCCAGCTCAGCGACGAGTCCCGGCAGACCAGTGAGCTTGCCCATCAGCAGCCGTTGCTGCTTGGCGACGTCGAGTGACCGAGCCGGTGGCGCCCAAGACGGGTCGAGCTCATGCACCCGCCACAACAGCCGGTTGATCGTCGAAGTCCGTTGCTGCACAAGGTCTTCACGCCGATCCACCAGCAGCTTCAACTCACGCGAAACCTCGTCATGGGAGGCAACCGGCAGATCCGGCTCCCGCAGCGCGGCGCGCGCCACCGCGGCAGCGTCGATCGGATCAGACTTCCCGCGGGTCCGCGCGACCCGGCGCTGCTCAGCCATCATCTTCGGTGGCACCCGCACCACCGACTGACCGGCGCTCAGCAGGTCCCGCTCCAGACGGGCCGACAGATGCCGGCAGTCCTCGATCGCCCAACGCAGCTCGTCACCGAACCTGCTCCGCGCCCACCGCACCGCCTCACGATGACCCGCGGTCGTCGCGTCGAACGTGCGGTGCCCCAACTCACGGCCGACCTCATCGACCGCGACAAACGTGTGCGTCCGCTTGTGCACATCGGCGCCAACAACAACCATGGAGGTTGCCTCCTTCACTCAGAGGGACGGTTGGGCCGGCCGGCGGACACATCTCAGTCGGGGCGAAGCCACGCTCCGATCAAGTCACGCCGGCCGGTTCTTCACACCCGCCGCCGGCAAAACGCATGCTCGCCAACCCGAAGGCGGCACCGAGCCTATGAGCCAGACAGCAGGTGCGAAGGATCCAACCAGCCGCGATAGCGGCGAGCCTCACCCTGACACTGACTCGAGCCTAGGCGCGGACGCTAGTGCCGGTTGCCGTCCATCGCGGCGTTGCCCGCGGCCTGCGCGACGAGCCCCGGGACGACCTCCGACAGCGCGGCAGGCTCCCAGATCCCCTCGGTCTCGGCGTACGGCCCGTTGACCCATCCTTCGAAAACGGTGATCCGGCCGCCCCGGACGCCGAACACCCGCCCGGTCACCTCGGCCGACGCCTCGCTGGCCAGCCAGACGACGAGCGGCGAGATCCCTGCCGGCGGAAGCTCCTTCGCCGCGTCCTCGGCCTTGAAGCGCACGAGGTCCTCGGTCATCCGGGTGAGCGCGGTCGGCGAGATCGCGTTGACGGTGATGCCGTACCTCGCGAGCTCCTGCGCGGCGATGATCGTCATCGCGGCGATGCCGGCCTTCGCGGCGCCGTAGTTGGTCTGGCCGACGTTGCCGAACACCCCCGACGCCGACGACGTGTTGATGATGCGGGCGTCGACCGGCTTGCCGGCCTTGGACTGGTCGCGCCAGTACGCCGCAGCGTGGTGCATGACGCCGTACGTTCCCTTGAGGTGGACCGCGATGACAGCGTCCCACTCGTCTTCGGTCATGTTCACGAGCATCCGGTCGCGCAGGATTCCCGCGTTGTTGACGACCGCGTGGATGTCCCCGAAGGTCTCGATCGCCTGGTCGACCATCGCCTTCGCGCCCGCATGGGTCGCGACACTGTCGGTGTTGGCGACCGCCTCACCGCCGTGGGCGACGATCTGGTCGACGACCGCCTGCGCGGCCCCCGCGTCGCTACCTACGCCGTCACGCGCCCCGCCGACGTCGTTGACGACGACCTTCGCGCCTTCCCGCCCGAACAGCAGCGCGTGCTCCCGACCAATGCCGTTGCCGGCGCCTGTAACGAGAACAACCCGGCCGTCGCAGATCCCCACGTCGTACACCCTTCTTTCGGCGGCGAACAATGAAAAACCCTGTGGGTCGTGTGGGACTCGAACCCACAACCTACGGATTAAAAGTTGCGCGTAGCCCGTCTCAGGTGTGTCGCGGGGTGCCCCGCGGTTGCGTCTTGAGCGTGGGTACGTCTCCTGAAGGGCAGTCTGTCGCACCTGTTGCGTCGTCTCTCCGGCATCGCGGCCCCACGCCGGCCCCACGCGCCTCGAATCGACTCACGCTGCATCACCGTCGTCCGGTGGTCTGGAAAACGAAGAACCCCCGGCGCTTCACGGCTCAGGGCCGGAGAGGCGCGTCGGGGGAATTCGGCTATTAGGCTACCGCGACAGCAGATCCCTGTCGAGGTGGCTTTTGATGGCACTGTCTCCCCAAGAGCGGCTTGCTCTGGAGAACGCTATCTCTCCTATTCGCCTCCAGACATACCGGACCGCTGCAGCCGCCGCGTCGTGCGATGACATCGAGCTCTACCTGTGGGACCGGGATCTGGCCGCCGCCGCGATAGCCGACATCGCGATACTTGAGGTTGCGCTACGCAATGCCATGAACTCCGTCCTCGCACAGCTTGCGGGGCAGCCCGACTGGTACGCGGTCGATATCGGCTTGGACAACCGGTCGCTGACCGCAGTCGCCAAGGCATGGAACGAGGTGCCGGCTGCACGTCGTACGCCCGGTCGCGTAGTTGCTCAATTGATGTTCGGATTCTGGCGGAATCTGCTCGAGGCGGGCGGTGACGTCGGTGCCGGACCCCTGAAACGGCGAGTCCACTACGAAGACCTTTGGCGCGCCGGACTGCAACGCGCCTTCCCTGGTGGT
>DASZTV010000092.1:0-41632 GCA_035548125.1 Mycobacteriales bacterium
TGGAAGCGCGATCTGCCGCCGCTGCTGCCGAACGGGCTGCAGATGGTCGGCCCGCTGCTCATGAACCTCGGCACCGAGGAGCAGAAGGCGCGCTACCTGCCCGGCATCCTGTCCGGCGAGGACTACTGGACGCAGGGCTACTCGGAGCCGGGAGCCGGCTCGGACCTCGCGTCGCTGCAATGCTCCGCCGTTGCCGACGGCGACGACTACATCATCAACGGCAGCAAGATCTGGACCACGTACGCGCACCACGCGAACCGGATGTTCATGCTCGTGCGCACCAGCACGGAAGGTAAGAAGCAGGCCGGCATCACCTTCCTGCTCCTCGAGGATCTCACCCTTCCCGGCCTGGAGATCCGCCCGATCATCGGCCTCGACGGCGTACCCGAGCAGTGCGAGGTGTTCTTCCACGACGTACGCGTCCCGCAGTCCGGGCGAGTCGGCGCCGAGAACGACGGCTGGACCGTCGCGAAGGCGCTGCTCGTGCATGAGCGCGGCGGCGCCGTCGCAAGCCCCGCGCTTCGCCGTCGCGTCGAGGCGGTCCGGGAGGCAGCGGCGCAGACCCGCACCGCGTTTGGCGGAAGCCTTGCCGACGACCCGGTCTTCCAACGCGATCTCGGTCTGCTCGAAGCCGACATCGCCTCGATCGAGCACTTCGAGAAGCTGGCGATCAGCGGGCACCCGCTCGCGCAGGACTTCGCGTTTCCCTCGATGGCCAAGGTGATGAACACCGAAGCCACCCAGGCGCTCTCGGTCCTGATGACCAGGGTTGCGGGCCTCAAGGGGATCCCACTCCAGACCGCGGCGCTGGAAGTGGGGTCATCGACCCCGATGCTCGACGACGCGTTCGCAGCGGTGGCGATGCCCTACTACCTCAACAGCCGAGCGGCCACGATCTACGCCGGTACCAACGAGATCCAGCGGGACCTGATCGCCCGCTCGCTCCCCCGCTGAGGACGAACGATGGACCTGACCTTCTCTGACGAACAGCGCTTGCTCGCCGACTCCGTCGGCGACTTCCTCAGCCAGGAGCGGGACTTCCTGGCTCGTCGCGCGCAGCTTGCGAGCGGCGTGACCCTCGCTCCCAAGGTCTGGCAGCACCTCGCCGACCAGGGCCTGCTGGCATTGCCACGATCGGAAGCGGTAGGAGGCCTGGGCGGATCGATCGTCGACCTCGTGGCGGTCGCGATGCGGTTCGGCGAGGCGTTGCTCACCGAGCCGTACCTCGCGACCGTCGTGCTCGCCGGGGCCGCACTCGAGGCAGCCGGCACCGAGCAGGCCAAGGCTGTGTTGGAACGGATCGCAACGGGCGAGTGCGTCGCCGCCTTCGCTCACGAGGAGCAGGTGAGCGGCGCACCCGCTGCACAGATCGAGACGAGCGCAATCGCGAAGGACGACCACGTCGTCGTCAACGGCGAGAAGCAGTTCGTTCTGGCCGCCGGCGATGCGAAGCACGTCGTCGTGAGTGCGCGGTACGACGACGGCGTCGCGTTGTTCCTCCTCGACCCGACGGCTTCCGGGGTGACCATCGAGTCCTTCACCACCATCGACGGTCGCGGCGCCGGCCGGCTGCGGCTGGCCGACGTCCCCCTCCCGTCATCCGCCTTGTTGCTCGGCGACGCCGAATCCGTCATCGACGAGATCGTCACCGACGCCGTCATCTACCTCGGTGCGGAGTCCGTCGGGGCGATGGATGCGTTGTTCCGGATGACGGCGTCGTACGCCGCTACCCGCGAGCAGTTCGGCGTGCCGATCGGCAGCTTCCAGACCGTCGCGCACCGCCTGGCCGACATGAAGATCGCCCTGACGAAGGCCCACGCGTCGCTGCTCTACGTGACGGCGCTGCGGGAGGCCGGCCGCGCGACCGACGCCGACGTCTCGGCGCTCAAGGCGCAGACCGGGCGCCTCGGGCGGTCTGTCGCCGAGGCCGCGGTGCAGACCCACGGCGGCGTCGGCATGACCGACGAGCTCGCGGTCGGGCACCTGCTCAAGCGAATCCTGGCCAACGACGCGATGTTCGGCGATGCCGAGCTCCACCTGCGGCGCATCGGATCGCGCACCGTATGACCGAAGAGACCTTCGGCCTGGGCCCGTGGCAGGTCAACCGGATCGGCTACGGGGCGATGCAGCTCGCCGGCGACGGCGTGTTCGGACCGCCGCGAGATCGCGATGAGGCGCTCCTGGTGCTTCAGGCGGCGGTTGCGAGCGGCGTCAACCACATCGACACCGCGCAGTACTACGGCGTCGGTACTGCGAACGAGCTGATCCGCGAAGCACTGCACCCGTACCCGAAGGAGCTCGCCATCGTGAGCAAGGTGGCGATCCGCCGAGACGAGAGCGGCGGCGTCCACAGGTACGACGAGCCGCACGAGCTGCGGGCCGGCATCGAGGAGAACCTCGCAACTCTCGGCATCGACCGGCTCGCCGCCGTGAACCTGCGGCTGATGGACGACGCGGAACCAGGGCCACGGTTCGATGCGCAGCTCACCGCAATGGTGCAGGCCCGCGACGAGGGCCTGATCGACGGCGTCGGGCTCAGCAGCATCTCCGCCGCCCACTTGCTGCGAGCGGTCGAGCAGACCGACATCGTGTGCGTCCAGAACCTCTTCAGCCTGTTCGACCAGCGCGGACGTGAGCTCCTCGACGAGTGCACGTCACGAGGCATCGCCTTCGTGCCGTTCTTCCCACTGGGCTCTTCGCGCGTCGGTCGACAACCGCCGCTGGCGAATCCGGTCCTCACTGAGGTCGCGGCGCGGTTGAACGCGACCGCCGCTCAGGTGGCGCTCGCCTGGTTGCTGGACGTTGCCCCGAACATCCTGTTGATCCCCGGCACGCGTACGCGTGACCACCTCGCCGAGAACAACGCGACAGCGGGCATCCGGCTCGATGGCCGGGCACGCGAGGAGCTCGCGGCAGCGTTCCCGGCGGCTCAACAGAGCGACTAACTAGCCCGCCGCCTTGAGCAGGGCGCGCAGCTGACCGAGGTCTTCGACCTGCTCCACCGCCATCGACACCGCCGCCCTGCGGACGACCGCCAAGCTGGCGTGAGCCTCGGCGAACTGGCACATCTGAAGCCCGCCCTCGTGGTGCCGGATCATCAGCTCGAGAAAGAGCGCGTCGAACCGCTTCCCGGACAAGCTCGCCAGCCGGGTCAGCTGGTCAGGCGTCGCCATGCCGGGCATTGCCGTCGACGACATCCCCGACATGCCGTGCGAAGGACTCGACATCCACGACATCGGGCGCGGGTCGGTGGTCGGTTGATGCCAGAGCTGGAGCCAGCCGCGCATCAGGCCGATCTCCTGGGACTGGTTGATCAGGATCGCGTCGGCCAATCCGGTGACCGCCGTCGTGCCGTGAGTCTGGGCGAGGTTGGCCATGAGCACGGCCTGCTCGTGATGGACCGCCATGTCCTGGCTGAAGCCGACGTCAACCGCACCCGGCTCGTCGACGGACGGTGCGCGCACCGATAGCCGGCCGGCCGCGACGGCGACAACCAAGGCGAGGGCGATCTCGATCACGGTCGGCAGCCGACGCCGCCACTCGTTCACTGCGGCCAGGCCGAGGGCGACAGCCGCAGCACGTAGAAGCCGGAGACGGCGTCGGTGTAGTAGATCTCACGGCGGGCGGGGTCGAAGGCCGGTTGGGAGAATGCCAGATCGCCCGGTGCCAGGTTCAGACCCTCGCCGGCCTTGGGCGGCGAGACGAAGTACGCGACCTCGCGGGGGTGAGCCGGATGACTGATGTTGAAGATCCGCAGCCCCGAGTTGATCGCCGAACAGGCGACGATCTTCGGATTCACCATGCGCGGCAGCCCGCAGTAGTGCATCGAGTAGCCCAGCACCTGGTTCGGGACCTCACCCGGATCGCCGTGGAGCGTCAGGTGCTTGGAACGCATCTGGGCGGCGAGCCGAAGGTTCGAGGTGATGCGAGGGTGCCGAGGGTGGTCGATGTTGATGATCCGGGCCGCCCCCGGGTTGTCGTCGACGGTCACCGGGTTGAACCGGAAGGCGAACTCGTCGAACTCCAGCAGGTAGTGGTGGCCGTGGCTGGTGAACGGCGCGGTGTTCTGCGGGATCGAGACGGGGCGCCACGTGATCCGGCTGATGTCGTGGACCTTCGGATGGGCGGCGCGGCGCTGGATCTGGCTGACATCGATCAGGCCGAGGTTTCCGTTGATCGGATCGGTCTGGTAGAGCGTCTTGCCGTCCGCCGAGAGGTTGAGACCGTGCGAGTAGTAGGCGCCGCGCCAGATCGTGCGGGGGTGGCGCGGGTCGGTCAGGTCGATCGCACTGATGTACCCGGCACCGCCCGCCGCCCAGAAGGTACGGCCGTCCGGGCTGAAGCCGCTCTCGTGCCCGGTGGGGACCGCGAGCTGCGAGAGCAGCCTCGGGTGGCGGCAGTCGTGACGTACGTCGTAGACGGCGAACGAGCTCGGCAAGGTCAGCCCGTTCCCGACCTCGGCAGCGAGGAGACCCCGCTTCGCGTTGAGGTTCAACGACTCGTGCGGCGCGAGCATCGCCAACGTGGTGAGGGTCGCGGTGTGCCGTGGGTGCGACGGATGAGTGACGTCGAGCACCTCGACCCCGAGCGACGGGCCACCCGCGACGCTGACCAGGTTGGCCGGGGTCACGAACGACGTGTCGTAGTAGGCGCACACCCGCCCGGACGGGTCGGTGTAGCGCCAGACGCGGAAGCCACCGGGCGTCGGGTAGTGCGCGATCTCGGTGAGATTGCAGGTCCACCCGTTCGCGGCCGCGGCCGAGGCGACGTCCGCCTGGGTGACACGCCCCTGCAGGCCCGCGATCGGCGACGAGCCCGGGCCGCACTTCGCGCGCGGGTCTGCGGTGACCTTAGGCGCCGGCGCGATCACCGGCTGGTCCATCTGAGCGAGCTGGGCGCCGGTCAGGCTCAGCATGGCTTCGAGGTCGTTGGTCGGGAGCGTGGGACCTGAGAATGCCCTCGCCGGCTTCGTGTTGTGAAGCAACGACGTGACCACCACGGCCGCGACCGCAGCTACCAGCACAGCCCGACGAACGACGCGAAGCACGGCCCTCTCCTGTCGCGAACGGTACGAACTTCGTATTCTGCCCGGAGACTCGACTACCGGAGGACGTTGTGACCGCACCCGTCGTACATCCCGATCGGTTCTTCATCGACGGCGAGTGGGCCGCACCCTCCTCGACGTCGACGATCGACGTCATCGACTCCTCCAACGAAGAGGTGTACTTCTCGGTCGCAGCGGCGCAGGCCGCGGACATGGAGCGCGCGATCGCGGCGGCTCGCGCGGCGTTCGACAACGGGCCATGGCCGTTCATGGCGCACCGCGAGCGCGCCGAGTACCTCCGTGCCCTGAGCAAGGAGCTCACCGCGCGCGGCGACGCGCTCGGCGAGATCTGGCCTCGCGAGTCCGGGATCCTCGCGATGATCGCGAAGTTCTCCGCCCCGATGTTCGCCACGGTCTTCGACTACTACGCGGGACTAGCCGACACGTTCACGTGGGAGGAGCGCGCGCAGCCGACCATGGGCGGCACGTTCGGCCTCGTCGTCCGCGAACCGGTCGGCGTCGTCGGCGCGATCATTCCTTGGAACGCGCCGATCCAGCTCGCGATCTACAAGATGGCGCCGGCGCTGCTCGCCGGCTGCACGGTGATCCTCAAGGCCTCCCCGGAAGCGCCGGGGGCGGCGTACCTGCTCGCCGAGTGCGCGGAGGCTGCCGGCCTGCCGCCGGGCGTCTTCAACGTGCTGACCGCCGACCGCGAGGTGTCGGAGCTCCTGGTCACCGATCCGCGCGTCGACAAGATCGCCTTCACCGGTTCCACGGCGGCGGGTCGCCGCATCGCCTCGCTGTGCGGCGAGCGCATCGCGCGCTACACCCTCGAGCTCGGCGGCAAGTCCGCCGCTGTGATCCTCGATGACGCCGACCTCGCGCAGGCCGCCGCCGCGATCTCGGGCGCCGAGTGCATGATCTCCGGGCAGGTGTGTTCCTCGCTCACCCGCCTGGTTGTCCCACGGAAGCGGCACGACGAGTTCGTCGACGCCCTGGCCAGCACGTTCTCGCAGGTCGTCGTCGGCGACCCGTTCGACCCGGCGACGCAGATGGGCCCGCTGGCGATGGAACGGCAACGGGACAAGGTGCTCGACCTGATCGCCAAGGGCAAGCGCGAGGCCAAGCTGGTCATCGGCGGCGGCACGCCCGCCCACCTCGAACGCGGCTACTACGTCGAGCCGACGGTGTTCGCCGACGTCGACAACTCGATGACGATTGCCCAGGAAGAGATCTTCGGTCCCGTGCTGTCGGTGATCCCCGCGGCCGACGAGGAGGACGCCATCCGCATCGCGAACGACACGATCTACGGCCTCAATGCCTCGGTGTTCACCAACGACGCGGACAAGGCCCGTGCGGTGGCGGCTCGGCTGCGAGCCGGGACGGTCGGCCACAACGGCTTCCGCACCGACTTCGGCATCGCGTTCGGCGGATTCAAGCAGTCCGGGATCGGGCGCGAGGGTGGCGTCGAAGGCCTGTTGCCCTACCTGGAGACGAAGACCGTCATCCTCGACGAAACGCCGAGCGCCTACACCGACTGACGGCGGACGCCGCAGCTCAGGACCGTACGGCGTCCCGCACCATCCGGGCAGCAACCTCCCGGAGCTGCAGTCCGGTCTCTTCCGACAGTTTGACGAGCAGCTTGAAGGCGGCGTCCTCGTTGACCTGGTGACGGACCATGAGCACGCCCTCCGCCTGACCGATCACCAGCCTTGCGGCGAGCGCGTTCCGCAGGCTGTCGATCTCGTCGTCCCGCGCCGCGGCCAGCACCGACGCGTTCTCCCGCGCCGCCGCAGCCCGCTCGCGCCCAGCGGCACCCCGTTGGCGACGCGCCGCGGAGCGGAGGCGGTCGTCAGCGGACTCGGAACGGTCGCTCGCAGCGGCGTCCCGCTCCGTGCCGGAGATGTGCCGGTGGAGCCCCGCCGACCCTCGGTCGCCGTCCACGCGCCGCGCCTCGCGATCGCGCGCGGTTGCCTTGACGTCGCGCCCCAGGCCGGCCAGATCGCGGCTGCGCGCCCATTCGTCGTAGGCATCGTCGAGAGCGTCGCGGTCCGTCGCCAGCTTGTCGTGCTCGTCCGCGAACGCCCGTTCCTCGATCGGTGTCAGTTCCGCCAGGCCGGCGAGACGCTCGCGCTCGACCAGATCCTCCTCGGCAGCGGCCAGGCGTGCCTCCCACGACAGGAGCCGGTCCGCCATGTTCATAACCCTATGGTGTCCCCTCCGCACCGGGTTCCAAACCCGAGAGGACCGCGGCCCCTCGCGACGATAGGTGACGCGAGCGTCATAGAACGTGTACAAGTAATGGGTGACCGAGGCTGAGCTGAGCACCCAGATGATCCCCGAAGCGAGCCTCGGCGAGCGCCAGGCCACAGACGACATGACCGCGTTGCTCGACTTCTCCTCACCGCACCCCCGCTTCCGCGCTCTGACCGAGTCGGGCGGCTTCCTCGTGCCGATGGAAGGCATGGCGATGCAGTTCGACCGGGAGAGCATCGAGTACGTCCTGCACCACCCCGAGCTGTTCTCCTCCCGGGTCGATCTCGGCTTGGGCAACGTCCGGCCGCTGATCCCGCTGAACGTCGACCCGCCACAGCACTCGAACTACCGGCGGCTGCTCGACCCGCTGTTCTCCCCCAAGAAGATGACGGCGTACGAGCCCGACATCGCGCTGCGCGCGAACGCCCTGATCGACACCTTCGTCGACAACGGCAGCTGCAACTTCACCGACGATTTCGCCGACGTCTTGCCGAGCACGATCTTCCTCGACCTCACCGGACTGCCGCAGGAGCGGCTCGACGAGTTCCTCCATCTGCGCGACGGGATCCTCCACCCGGAGAAGCTCGACGAGATGGCGGCCTTCGACCCCGAGGCGCGTACGAAGGTGCTGTATGGCACGGGTGAGAAGATCTACGCGCTGTTCACCGAGCTCATCAACGAGCGCCGCACGCAGCCCGGCGACGATGTCATCTCACAGTTTCTCGCCGCAGAGGTCGACGGCGAGCGGCTCACCCAAGAGGACATCCTCGACATCCTCTTCCTGTTCTTGATCGCCGGCCTCGACACCGTCAGCGACACTCTCACCTGCATGTACGCGTTCCTCGCGCGCAGCCCGGAGCACCGCCAGCAGATCGTCGACAACCCCGACTGTCTCGACAGCGCCGTCGAGGAGATGTTGCGCTGGGAAGCGCCGGTCCCGTTTTCCTCGCCGCGTTCGGCGACCGAGGACATCACGCTGCCGAACGGCTGCCCGGTGAGCGCCGGCTCCATGGTGTTGTGCGCGTACGGCTCGGCGAACGTCGACCCGACGGAGTACCCCGACGCACACGAGGTGCGTTTCGACCGGTTGAAGAACAAGCACATCACCTTCGGGATGGGGCCCCATCGCTGCCTCGGTTCACACCTGGCACGCCGCGAGCTCCGGATTGCGCTGCGCGAGTGGCACCGCCGGATCCCGGACTACTGGATCACCGAGGGCCACGAGAACCTCGTGTACCCGCCAGGGCTGCGCCACGTGAAAGACCTGATGATCAGCTGGAAGTAGTCGCGCTTCGCTAATGAGCAGCGCGTACCCGCCCGCGCACGTCGCCCAGCGACAGCCGGGTACCGTCCGTCGCAGGAGCGGTCGCACCGATCACCACTTCGTCACCGTCCTCGAGAAACCGCCGCGACGAGCCGTCGGCCAGGGTGAGCGGCTGTGAACCGTTCCACGTCAGCTCGATCAACGAGCCGCGCTGCCGCGGCTCGGGGCCGGACACGGTCCCGGACGCGAACAGGTCGCCGGTGCGCAGGCTCGCGCCGTTGGTGGTCAGCTGAGCGAGCTGCTGCGCCGGCGTCCAGTACATCTGGGCGAAGGGCGGGGCTGAGATCAGCTCGCCGTTGAGCCTCACCTCCAGCGCGATGTCGAGGCCCCACGGATCCGCATCGTCGTCGAGGTACGGCAACGGGCGAGGCTCCCGAGCCGGCGGGCGGACCCGCGCCGCCTCGAGGGCCGCGAGCGGCACGACCCACGGCGACATCGATGTCAGGAACGACTTGCCCAGAAACGGGCCGAGCGGTACGTACTCCCATGCCTGGATGTCCCTGGCCGACCAGTCGTTGACCAGGCAGACGCCGAATACGTGGTCCGCGAACCCCGCGACCGGCACCGCCGTCCCGAGGCCGGACGCCACGCCGACGACGAAGCCGACTTCCGCTTCGATGTCGAGCCGCGTCGACGGCCCGTGCGACGGCAGCCCTTCACCCGGGAGCAGCCGCTGCCCGTGCGGCCTGACCACCGGCGTGCCCGAGACCGCCACCGTGCCGGCGCGGCCGTGGTAGCCCGCCGGCAGATGTCTCCAGTTCACCGGCAACGGGTCGGTACCCGGACGCAGGATCCGCCCCAGGTTCTCGGCGTGGTGCTGCGAGCTGTAGAAGTCGACGAAGTCTGCGATCTCGATGGGCAGATGTAGCTCCACCTCACCGCGCGGAATCAGGTGCGGCTCCACCGACGGCCGGTGAGCGGCGTTGCTGAGCAGCTCCTGCAGCTCCGCGCGGAACGCCGCCCAGACGTCAGGTCCCCGCGACATGAAGGCGTTGAGCGAGGCGCCGGCCAAGGCGTCCGCGGCCGGGAGGTCCAGGCGCGACACGTCGATGACGTGATCGCCGAAGGCCACTCCCACCCGTCGCGCACCCGAGCCGACGGAGAAGACACCGAACGGCAGGTTGTGCACGCCGTAGCCGGTATCAGCCGGCAACGGCCACCACGGAGAACCCGGCGTCAAGCGCCGTCGCCGCCCGCCCAGGTCAGGGCGTACCTGCCGTCGTCGGACGCGATGCCTGCCTCCCCGAGCAGCAACGGACGGAACGTGTCCACCATGACGGCCAGCTCGTCGAAGTACTCCACGCCGAGAGATCCCTCCACCGCGCCCGGCTGCGGTCCGTGACTGTGGCCGCCCGGATGCAGCGACACCGAGCCGGCGCCGATCCCCGACCCTTTGCGCGCCTCGTAGTCACCGGCGACGTAGAACATCACCTCGTCGGAGTCGACGTTCGAGTGATAGTAGGGGACCGGCACGGCGAGCGGGTGATAGTCGACCTTGCGCGGGACGAAGTTGCAGATCACGAAGTTCGCGCCCTCAAAGACCTGATGCACCGGCGGCGGTTGATGCAACTTTCCGGTGATCGGCATGAAGTCCTCGACGTTGAACACGTACGGGTAGAGGCAGCCGTCCCAGCCGACCACATCGAAGGGGTGGTGCGGGCTGACGTGCACCGTGCCCGCGACGCCGTCGGGCGCCCGGTGCTTGAGGAAGACCTCGACGTCATCGCCGTCCACGACGAAAGGCTCGGACGGTCCCCTCAGGTCGCGCTCGCAATACGGCGCGTGCTCGAGGAGCTGGCCGTAACGGGACAGGTACCGGTGCGGCGGCGCAACGTGCGAGCTCGCCTCGATCACGTAGGTGCGCAGCGGCCGGTCGCCCGTCGGTTCCCAGCAGTGTGTGGTGGCCCGCGGCAGGATCACGTAGTCCCCGGGGCGGGCGGTCAGCCGCCCGAACGCAGTCTCGACCTCCGCAGTGCCGTCCTCGATGAAGACGCACTCGTCGCCGACCGCGTTGCGGTAGAGCGGGCTCCGCAGCCGAGACACCGCGTAGTAGATCCGGACATCCGCGTTGCCGAGCACCAGACGTCGCCCGGTCACGCAGTCCGCCGCACCAGCACCGTCGTCATCGAACAGGTCGTGCAGCCTGAAGTGCCGCGGCTGCAGCGGCTGGTTCGCCGTCAGCCGGCGGTCCGGCAGCTCCCACTCTCGAGCCTCGCGGATCGCCGACGGGAGGTGCCGGTGGTAGAGCAGGGAGGAGTCGGAGCTGAACCCCTCTTCACCCATCAGCTCCTCGGCGTACAGCGCGCCGTCCGGTGCGCGGAACTGGGTGTGGCGCTTGGCCGGAATCTCGCCGACCTGCCGATAGAACGCCATTGACCTCCCTCCCGCGACCGGCTAGAAGTTCCCGCGCTTTTCCTGTTCGCGCTCGATGGCTTCGAACAAGGCCTTGAAGTTGCCCTTCCCGAACCCGAGCGAGCCGTGCCGCTCGATCAGCTCGAAGAAGACGGTCGGCCGGTCGCCGGTCGGCTTGGTGAAGATCTGCAGCAGGTAGCCGTCCTCGTCGCGGTCGACCAGGATGCCGCGCTGCTGCAGCTGCTCGATCGGGACCCGCACCGCACCGATGCGGGCCCGCAGCTCGGGGTCTTCGTAGTAGGAGTCGGGAGTGGCGAGGAACTCGACGCCTTCGTCGGTAAGCGCGTCGACGGTCGCGACGATGTCGTTCGTGGCCAACGCGACGTGTTGTACGCCCGGTCCGCGGTAGAACTCGAGGTACTCATCGATCTGCGACTTCTTCCGGCCCTCGGCCGGCTCATTGAGCGGGAACTTGACCCGATGGTTGCCGTTGGCGACCACCTTGCTCATCAGGGCCGAGTAGCTCGTCGCGATGTCATCGCCGACGAATTCCGCCATGTTGGTGAAGCCCATCACCCGGCGATAGAAGTCGACCCACGCGTCCATTGCGCCGAGCTCGACGTTGCCCACGACATGGTCGACCGCTTGAAACAACCGATCAGGACCACCCGCACGCCTGCGGAAGGTCGACCGCCGCTCGACGTATCCGGGCAGGTACGCACCGGCGTATCCGGACCGGTCGACGAGCGTGTGCCGGGTGGCGCCGTACGCCGCGATCGCCGCCATCCGCACCGTGCCGCGCTCATCGCTCACGTCATGCGGTTCCTCGAGGATCGTCGCGCCCTGGGCCCTGGCGTGCGCGATGCAGCGGTCGACGTCCGGCACAGCGAGAGCGATGTCGACGACACCGTCGCCGTGGGCCCGGTGGTGATCGGCCAGCGCGCTGTCCGGGTCGTACGCCCCGAGCACCACGAAGCGCGCAGCGCCCGAACGCAACACGAAACCGTGATGGTCGCGGTTGCCGTTCTCCGGCCCGGTGTAGGCCACTAGTTCCATCCCGAATGCCGACTGGAAGAAGTGCGCCGTCTGCACCGCGTTGCCGACCACCCAGACGATCGCGTCCCAGCCGGCGACCGGAAACGGGTCGGCAGAGGCGTCGTACTCCACGAGCCCGACCAGCTGCTTGAGCTGGTCGAGGCTGAGGTGAGCAAGACGCTCGTCGTCATTGAGCGTGGCTTCGAGGGACACCGGTGCTCCTTCGCTACGACTCAACCCCTGTCGCGAGGATCCTTCCTGTCAGCCCCTCGCGCAAACACCGGCCCGACGCTCAGCCTGAGGTCGGCCGCGAGACCGGCGGCGGACCGAGCGGCCGCCCGCCGTAGATCACGTGGCCGTCGTGCCGCTGGTAGGTCTGCCACGGAATCGTCGGCTGCTGGTCGACGCCGGGCTTGGAGAAGTCGCAGACGCCGCGCGGAAACGCCCGCTTCAGCTCGTTCCACTCTCGCGCCGTGAACGGCACCGGCAACGAGATTCCGGCGATCGTCATGACGTACGAGGAACGGTCGAGCGGCGTGAGCCGGCACTTGTTGTTGTCGGTGCTGATGTCGTCGCCTGCCACCATCCGCGCAGTGCCATAGACCGGGACGAGGGTGTTGCCGCACAGCGAGTGCCAGAGCAAGATCCCCGCGCCGCTCCAGCACTCATCGGTGAGGTCCACCGGCTTGTCGACGGCGACCTTCCGGGCAACCGGCCGTCCGGTGTGGTCACGCTCGACGGCGGCGAGCCAGCGATCCATCGCTTTGAACGCGTTGAGCTCGCACGCCGCGTCGCCGAAGATCGGCTCCTCGCCCTCCCAGATCAGCTGGTTGGCATGTCCGCCGTTCTCGCGGTCGAGCCGGGCCCGCACCGCGAACGCCCGGTAGGAGTCGTGCGCAGCGCCCGGATCCGGACCGCGGCAGTCGATGACCGCCGTCTGGTCCAGGTTGTTCGTCTCGTTGATCAATCCGGTGCGATAGGCGTTGGCCAGCGCCGGATGGTCAGCCGAGAGTCGCTTCGCCCGCCATCCGAGATCGATGGTGACGCCGCCGATGTGCGCGTTGAGATCGGCGAACTGGCCCGGCGTGATCTGACCGGTCTCGAGTGACTCCAGCCCGTACTGCACCCCGACGTTGTCCAACGGCATCCCCGCGAAGCCCTTCCCGATCTTCTTCTCGGCCTTGCTCCACACGGCCTTCTTCCGGACGCCGAGCAGGTTCTTGTTGAGCTGGAAGATGCTGCAGCGGGTGCCGCCGGGGTTTGTCGTCGAGTTGTAGCGCTGCTGCGCGGTCGGTCCGGCGCACGGCCAGTACGGCACCGCGCCGGACAGGTAGCCGGTGGGACACTTCGACGGCGTGTACGGCGCGGCCGTCCCGATGCAGCCGACACTCGTGACCGCGTCGACCGGCAGCAGGTTGCCCTCGACTGCGCCGAACTGGGTTGGCGACCACACCACGCCGCGCGTCGCGCTGTTGCCGTCCAGCGTGAGCCAGTAACGCTCGAGCAGCGCGTAGTCGGCGACCTGGGTGGCCGACGTCATCGCGTCCGGGAACGAACAGGTCGGCAGGATGCCCTGGTAGATCCCGGGATAGGCGTTGGCCACCCATTGCACCGCGAGCGATCCGCCCGAGCAGCCGGTGCCGATCGTGTAGCGGGTCAGCCCATAGTGCGTCGCGATGTACTGCTTGGCCATCAGCAGCGACTCCGCCTGGATCGCGACGTTGCAGTCGTGGCCGGAGTTGTCCAGCGCTGTCGACATGGTCATGAAGCCCTTGCCCAGCGCGTACCGTCCGACTGCGCTCGTGGGGTTGGAGCTACCCGTCACGTCGGGCGCGGAGCCGCCGGCGTACTGAGCCGCGCAGCTCGCGCCGTGCATGATCAACAGCTTGTGGTTCCACTGGCGTTGCGGCGCGAAGGTGCTCCAGCTCTTGCCGGGCTGGTAGAGGGAGGCGATCCGGTACTGGTCGCGGTCCATGTACCCGGTCTCGATCCGGACGATGAACGGCACCGTGACGCCCTGATCGGTGGTCGTCATCGCGACGTCCGACGGCGGATGCTTCGGGTCGTACCCCCGAAGCTGACCGAGGGAGGTCGGATCGGTCGAGAGGTATTTGTAGGTGTACGCCGGGGGCTGGTCGCACTTGCGGTCCCGCGCGCCCTTTTGGCAGACCCACGGCTGCGGCTGAGGGCCCGCGAACACCGGCCCGCCGTTCGGGTGGTTACGCAGCACGAGCATGGCGCCGCGGCCGTCCGGCAGCGTGGCGCGAACCACGTTGCGGCCCACCCGCAGGCCGGTCAACACCGCCGCGAACCGACCGCTGAGCAGTCCTCCCGAGCGCCGGGCGAAGGACTTGGTGACGTCGTCACCGTCGAGCGTGACGCTGAGGTGCGCCGCCTCGCTGGCCGGCGCAACCGCAACCACCGCGGAGCCGCTGCTCACCAGGTCCGCGCGGCCCGACAGCACCGAGATCGTGATGCGTGGTGTGGGCGCGGCCGACCGGCTGGCCGCCGAGGCGACGGCGGCGGATCCAGTGGCCAGCAGGGCCGCGACCAGCACAACAGTCCGCACGACGCGCAGTGTTCTCACCCGACCGTGATTCGCCGACAGGTGAGCCAACCCTTCACGACGAACCCATCGGGGTGAGGCGCATCGCACTTGTCGTGACCCTGCTCGCGGCGTCGGTCGCGGGTCTGCTGCCCGCGGTGACCTCGAGCGCAGCCGCCGTCAACCGTCACGTCGCCATCCAGGGCTTCATCCCGATGAAGGACGGCGCCAAGCTGGAGTACACCGTCGACCTGCCGCACTCCGGCGGCCGGTTCCCGGTGGCGATGGTCTACGACGGCTACTGCGAAGGGCCCGGTCCGCTCGCCTGCAACGACGTCGGCTCGGCGCACAAGCTGCTCGCCGCGGGTTTCGCTGTCATCGGTGTCGGCGCGCGGGGCTCCAGCTGCTCATCGGGCATCTTCGACCCGTTCATCCCGCAACAGTGGAGTGACGGCGCGGCGGCGGTCGAGTGGGCGGCGCGGCAGCCGTGGTCGAACGGCCACGTCGGGATGTTCGGCGACTCCTTCCCCGGCATCACGCAGGTGGGCACCGCCGGCCTCCGCCCGCCCCACCTCGACGCGATCGCGCCGTTCCAGGTGACGACGGACATGTACCGCGACGTCGCGTTCCCCGGCGGCATGGCGAACATCGGCTTCGGAGCGTTCTGGGCGGGCGTGGACCAGCCGCTGAACTCCTACAAGAGCGGCGTGGTGCAGGCGCTGAAGACCAGAGACCCCGGATGCATCGCATCGCTGGCGGACAACGCGGCGAACATCCCGCTGCACAACGTGGCCCTGCAAGGCTTCGGCCACCCCTACGACGGGGCGTGGTGGCAGGACCACGAGCCGGGCAAGAACGTCAGCAAGATCCACATCCCGACGTTCGGTTGCTTCACCTGGCAGGACGACGAGGTGTCCAGCCGTGGCGCGAGCTTCCTCGGCGAGCTCGACCCGGCCAAGACCTGGGTCGTCGCGAGCAACGGCTACCACGGGATGTGTGACCTCTCCACGCCGCGCGTCACCGACGAGCTGGTGTCGTTCTTCGACCGATTCGTCAAGGGCACCCACAACGGGTTCGAGGTGAACACCCCGCACATTCAGCTATGGCACGAGACGACCGCCAAGGGCGGCACGAAGGGGAACGCGCCGACCTGGGTGACCAGCTACCCGTCGTACGCCTCGATGCCGGTCAAGCCGCTGACGCTGTACTTCGGTTCGGACGGCGCTCTCGCGGTCACGCCGCCGAAGGGCAGCGACAAGCCCGACAGCTACGTCTATCCGGCGCCGAGCCTCGGCAACGAGGAAGGCGTCGTGTTCGGCCAGCTCCCCCAGCTCTGGAAGACCGGCGAGCCGCCAGGCGCGTCTCTCGCCTACACGACCCCGCCCCTGACCCACGACGCAGAGTTCTTCGGCTCCGGCTCGGCGAACCTCTGGCTCAGCTCGACCGCGCCGGACACGAGCCTGCAGATCACGCTGACCGAGGTACGCCCCGACGGCCAAGAGGTCTACATCGTCCGCGGCTGGCTGCGCGCCTCACGCCGAGCGCTCGGCAAGGCGCGCTCGACGGTCCTCGCGCCGTACCAGACCTATCAGGCGAAAGACGTCCGCAACCTCACTCCCGGCAAGCCCACGTACCTGCGAGTCCAGCTCGACCCGTTCGACTACGTCTTCCGCAAGGGTTCGCGGATCCGGCTGTGGATCGACGCTCCAACCGGTTTCACCGGAGGCTGGTCACTCAACTTCCTCAACATGCCGGGCGTGAACAGCATCTACGCCGACGCCAAGCACCCGTCCGCGATCGTGCTCGGCCGGCTCAAGGGCGGCAAGGCGATGGCGCCACCGACGCCGTGCGACAAGGTCCTCAACGAGCCGTGCCGGGCCAACCAGGCCGCGCTTCCCGGCGGCCGGCTCGACCTCAGGTAGGGCGCCTTCACGGAGTGCGTCTGCCCGCGTTGCGCGCGCGCCATCGGCGAACCGCCGCGCGGTGCAACGGGTCCAGACCGCGACCCTCGACGGCGAGCTCTGCCCGCAGGCTGCCGCGGTGGCGGAAGATCCAGACCAGGCCCAGTCCCCATGCGACGTACTGCACGCAAAACGCCGCCTTGAACTGTCCGATCGAGGCTGACGAGGGCCCGACGCCGAACGCCGACAGCACGCCACCGATCCCGGCGATCACCGCCAGCGATGCGACGAACGCACCCATGTTCACGATGCCGCTTGCGCTGCCGGCCCGGACCAGCGGGTTGTAGGTCCGGGCGAAGTCGATACCGACCATCGACCCGGGCCCGTTGGATCCCAGCACCGTGACCAGCACGATCAGCAGTCCGAGCGGAGTCCGGCCCGGCCAGGCGAGGACGACTGTCCAGATCGTGATCGTCGCGAACACCACCGCGATCACGATGTTCGAGCGACGGAACGGGTAGCCGCCGGTCAGCCTGCCGAGCAGCGGACCGACCGCCATGGCAACGCCCACCATCAAGGTGAGCAGAGCACCGGCCGCGCCTTTGGACAGCCCTTCCCCCGTGACGAGGAACGGGTAGCCCCAGAGCAGGGCGAACGTGCCGCCTGGAAAGCCGGTGGTGAAGTGCGCCCACATCCCCAGCTTCGTGCCGCGCTCGCGCCAAGCCTCCGCAACATGCCTGGCCAGCTGCGCACGGTTGAGGGCGACTACCGTCGGCTCCTGGTCCGGCGCGTGGTCACGCACCGTCACGACCACGAGGGCCGCCGCACCTCCGCCGACCGCGGCGCACAGCAGGAAGGTGTCTCGCCATCCGGCGCCGCCGAGCAGCGCAACCAGCGGGTATGCCGCCGCCACCTGACCGAGCTGACCGATGAGCGCGGTGAGCTGGGTGAGCAGTGGCACGTTGCGAGGCGGAAACCAGACCCCGATGAGGCGCAGCACGCTGATGAAGGACATCGCGTCACCGGCGCCCACGAGAACGCGCGCGAGAACCGCGATGCCGACGCCGTGCGCAAGCGCGAGGCAGGCCTGACCGGCGGCCATGACAACGGCACCTGTCGCGATCATCCGGCGGCTGCCGAACCGATCGAGCGCGGCGCCGACCGGCACCTGCATGCCGGCATACACGGCAAGCTGCAGCACGACGAACAGGGAGATCTCGGCGGCTGATGCGTGGAGCTGGTGCTGGGCCCTGATCGCGGCCACCCCGAACGAGCCGCGCTGGAACACCGCCACGGCGTAGGCGGCGACGGCGGCTCCCCACACGAGCCAGCTCCGCGCCGCGCCTCTCACATCACGACGTTAGATGCTCCACGAGGTGTTCTGATCCTGCACAGCTGGGTCACTGCACCGGCGAGGAGCGATCGGGCGGCTTCATGCGCACCTCGGATGCCAGGCCGGTGACGGTGGCGATGCCGAACGGACCTTCGACGTCGACCATCACCGAGCTGCCGACGGACACGCCGTCCGCTTCCTGGCGGTCCCGGGCCGCCATGCCGATCAGAGTCCCCTCGGGGGGCCGGCTCATCATCAGCGTGACGTCGGAGTTCACGAACTGCAGGCCGTCGCTCCCCCAGTTGGTGAGCGGGTTGGCGACGTCGGCCACGGCCGCGGCGCGGACGAACGCCGACATCGGCTCGCCCTCGACCAGCGTGGCCGCGCAGTCGTACCAGACGTACTTCTCCTGGGTCGGGTCGTGCCAGTCCTCGAAGGTCCGCGCCGGAGTCGCGTCGGGTCCGACGTAGGGCTTCGGCCCGAACGGCGGGGTCTCCGCGGGCGACGGGGGCGGCGGCATGACGAGCGACGCGGACCAGACCTTGCCGGACGGCGTCTCCGACCGTCTGGCGAAGATGCCGCGACCATGCGCGACGTTGCGCCCGTCCTGAGTGATGGTGACGTCGACCATCCGCAACCTGCGGCCGTCGCGCACCAGGTCGGTCTGGACCCTGAGCTCGCCGAAGACCGCCATCCGCACCATGTCGACCGTGAGCCGGGTACCGACGAAACCGTCACCGCCGGCTCCCTGCTCGGCGCCGTAGCCGACGAGACCCGCGATGACCAGCCCGCTGACCGTGGTAGGACCCCACGGCCCCATTGACGAAGACGTCGGCATGAAGGTGTCGTCGCCGGCGCGCGTCAAGAAGGTACGGCTGTCTGTCACCGGAACATCCTGGCTCATGGCCGCCGGCCTGTTCGCCACCGCACTGGTGTCCACTCCCCGAGCGGCCGCCGCGGGCCGCGACAGTCCGCAGCCACGGCTGGTCACCATCACGATCCCCTCGCACGGGCTGATCCCGCCACGGTGGCTGTCCTATCCGGGGCCTCCGCGGGCCGCCGTGCTCCTTCCGGCCGGCTACGACCCGCACCGGCGTTACCCACTGGTCCTCAACCTGGGCGGGCTCGGCGGCAACTACGCACGCGCCGCGTTCGGACCCGGTCTGCACATCGACGCGATCGTTGCGACCCCGGAACCGGGAAGCGGCTGGTACGCCGACTGGTGGAACGACGGCCGGCGCGGCGATCCGGCGTGGGAGAGCTACTACCTCGACGTCGTCGTGCCCGCGCTGCTCGCGCGCTACCCGATCCGCCCCGAACGCCGCTATCACGCGGTCGTCGGGATCTCGATGGGCGGCCTCGGTGCGACGTATCTCGGCGGTCGGATGCCCGGGTTCTTCGGGACTGTCGCGAGCCTGTCGGGGTTCCTGGATCCGCAGTACGGCGGTGCCATCACCGCGGAGGGCATGGGACTGACGTCGTTCGCGACCGAACACGGCGACAACCACACCTACCCCGTGCTCGGGCCGCCCGAGGGGTTCTATGCGGCCGGTCACAACCCGACGAAGCTCGTTGCGAACCTCAGCCACACGAGGGTGTTCGCAAGCACCGGAACCGGCGTACCCAGCGACGGGGGCCTCGCCAGCCCGGGCAACCTGCCGGGCTCGGCGCTCGAGGCGCCGATCATCAGACCGATGAATGACGCCTTCCACCGAGCGGCGCTCGCCCATCACGTCGCGATGACATATCAGGTCCACCGCGGCGGCCACGATGCGGTCGACTTCACGCAGGAGATGAACGCGATGTTCGCGTGGGGGCTGTTCCGGCCCGTGCCGACGCACCCGAGGTCGTGGACCAACAGCACGGTTTCCGACCACGGGCAGCTGTGGGACATCCGCTACCGATTCCGGACCGCGCCGACGGCGGTGGTGCGCTTCGATCGGCGCGGCGACGTGCTGCGGGTCAGCCGAGCGGGATCGCCAGTGGTCATCACGACGTCGAGCGGCTGCGTCCTGCGCAGCAAGACGCCGGCGACGATCGACGTGGGCTCTCACGACTGCTGAGCGGTGTGGTCACGGCCGCTACGGGTATCCCGTGTCGTATGAGCGAAGCGTTGAGCGATGTGATGTCGAACATCCGCGACCATGCCCCGTCGATGCCGTCCGCGAAGGACGCCCGCGAGGCGGTGCGGTCGCATCTTCCCTCGATGAAGAGCGTCGATCCCTCGGTCGTGACCGACCGGCTTCCGAAGGCAGGCAGGAAGCGCTCGATCCTCGCAGTCGCGGTCGGGCTACTCGCCGTCGCCGGCGTGGTGTCCGCGATGATCCGACGCCGCCAGAGTGCGCCGAGCCCGGCGAGCCTCTACACCCCGCCGCTCCCGAAGCCCTAGCCGCCCGATTAGGCGAAGGAAGCGCTCCAACGCTCGGCCGACTGCCTGCGCGGGTTGCCGATGTGCCAGGCCTCGCACCGCGGGCAGAAGTACGCAGCGAGCATGAAGTCGTCGTCGGTGTGGCGGCGGCGAGCCATCTGGTACCAGGCCTGCCGGTCAGCCTCGGAGTAGTTGGGGTAGCACTGTTTGCCCTCACAAGGGCCTGCGGTGACGGGAGAAGCGGTGGTACTCACGTCTGGTTGATGCCCGGCCCGCAAGATCGTTACTCCTGCGCCTTCACGCGAGCGGCGGTAGCTGCTGGTTCTGCGCGAGCACACCGCGGAACAAGTCACCTCGTTCGTCGAGGCGGTCGAGCACCGTGCGGATCGTGAACCGATCTGGGCGAAGCTCCGGATCGTCGAGCTCGTCCCACTCGATCGGGGTGGAAACCGGGGCCCCAGCCGCCGGACGGGGACTGTAGGGAGCCACCAGGGTCTTGTTGATCGCGTTCTGGGTGTAGTCCAGGCGCGCCAGGCCGCCGCGGTCGCGGACCTGCCACTTCCAGCTGACCAGGTCCGGCTTGACGCCGCCGACCGCGCGCGACACCCCCTCCACCCAGTCGCGGGTCTCGTCGAACGACGGTCCGGGCGCGATCGGGATCCAGATCTGGATGCCTCGCTGTCCGGTGAGCTTGGCGCACGACCGCACCCCGAGATGGTCGAGCGCGGTGCGATGCAAGCGGGCGAGCTCAAGAAGGTCCGGCCAGCTGGTCCGCTCCCCCGGGTCCAGGTCGATGAGTGCGTACGTCGGATGGTCGGTGTCGTCCACGGTGGACGTCCAGGCATGCCACTCGAGCGCGCCGAAGTTCGCCGCCCAGACCAGCGCCGCGGGCTCGTCGACGACGAGGTAGGTCTTGGTCTCTCCTGGGTCGGCCGCCGGGTTGTCCCACCGTGGCAGCCAGCGGGGTGCGTGGCTCGGCACCTCCTTGTGCCAGAAGCCCTTGGTGCCCGCGCCCTGCGGGTACCGGTGCATGTTGAGCGCGCGTCGCCGCAGGTACGGGAGCAGCGTGGGGGCGATCTGCGCGGTGTAGCGCAGCAGGTCGCGCTTGGTGACCGGCGGCTCGCCGTTGCGGGCGGGGAACAGCACCTTGTCGAGATTCGTCACCTTGAGCTCCCGGCCGAAGACCGGCCAGACGCCCTTGGCCCCGAGCGCGTCGAGCGCCTCGAGGTCCTCCGCCGTGGCGGGCTCGACCGGCTCCGCCTTCAGGCGCACCGATGCGCTGCGCGCGGGGAGGTCGGACCGCCAGAGCCGGTCCGGGTCCGCCTTCACCTGTTCGTTGGTGCGACCGGACAGCACCGAGTCACCGTGGTCCTCCGGGTCCCAGCCCTCGACTGCGTGCTCGTCCCGCTTGTGCAGCATCAACCACTCCTCCTTTCCGGAGGAGTCGGTCTTGGTGCGCACGAGGACGAAACGGCCGCGCAGCTTCTCCCCGTGCAGGTCGACGTGCAGCTCGCCGTTCGCGACTGCCGCGGCCGGATCGGACGTGGCGTGCGGCTCCCAGGTGCCCCTGTCCCACACGATCACGTCGCCGCCGCCGTACTGCCCGGCCGGGATCACGCCCTCGAAGTCGATGTACTCCAGCGGGTGGTCCTCCACGTGGAACGCCGCACGCCGAACCGAAGGGTCGAGCGTCGGCCCCTTGGGCACCGCCCAGCTGACCAGCACGCCGCCGATCTCCAGCCGGAAGTCGTAGTGCAGCCGGCGTGCGCGGTGGCGCTGCACGACGAAGCGGGCAGCCACGGGAGGCTTCCGGCGCCTCGAGGAGGCGCGTTTGCGGACTGCCTTCCCGGCGGGTTCACGGGTCTTGGAGAAGTCGCGCTTGCCCCGGTACTTCGAGAGCGGGTCGACGGCCCGGCTCATCGAAACCAATCCCGCTGCAGGGGAACCCGCGGCCACTTACGCCGCAGCGACCCGGTCGACCAGCGCCGTGCAGAACGCCTTGAGGTCGTCGGGCTTCCGAGACGTGACAAGGACGTTCGGTCCGCCCCTGCACCCGCTGAGTTCATTCGCCATACCGGTCGGGGTTCCCGGCTCTCCCCGTCGTATGCGACCGGACGGCGTCAGCCGCTCAGACGTTCCTCGCGCAACCGCGACCGACGGACCTTGCCGGCGCCGTCGCGCAACGGCTCGGCGACCCGCTCGAAGGTCCGCGGCACCTTGTACCTGGTCAGCCGCTGACCGCACCACTCCTGGAGCTCGTCGTCGGTGACGTCCGCGCTCACCTGGACCATCGCGTGCAGTCGGTTGCCGAGGTCCTCGTCGGGAAGTCCGATCACGCAGGACGAGAGGACGGCGGGGTGTTCGTCGAGCGCCGCCTCTACCTCGGCCGGGTACACGTTGCTCCCGCCGACCAGCACCATGTCGGTGAGCCGGTCGTTCAGATACAGGTAGCCGTCCTCGTCCATCCAGCCGAGGTCGCCGAGCGACTCCCACCCGTCCTCGCGGGCGCGCGCGGTGGCACCGATGTACTTGTACGCGGGCGCGGCGCCGGCGCCCGGCCGCATCCAGACCTCGCCGACCTCCCCGGGTGGCAGCACATTGCCGTCGGAGTCGCAGATCTGCATCTCGCCGAGCAGCGGCTTGCCGACCGAACCTCTGTGCTCGAGCCACTCGACGCCGTTGATGAACGTCGCGGCCTGCGCCTCGGTCCCGGCGTAGAGCTCCATGATCTTCTCCGGGCCGAGCCAGTCGATCCACGCCTGCTTCAGGTACGGCGGGCACGGTGCGGCCATGTGCATCACGGTGTGAACGCTCGACACGTCGTAGGAGTCGCGCACCCGCTCCGGCAGCTTCCAGATCCGGGACATCATCGTCGGCACCAGGTAGACCCAGCCGACGCGATGCTGCTGGATCTGCTGCAGCGTGTTCTCCGCGTCGAACCTGCCGGGCAGGATCACGTGACCGCCGAGACCGAGCGAGGCGGTCGAGGTGAGGAACGGTCCGTTGTGATGCATCGGTGCCGTGATCAGCGAGACGTCGTCCCGCCGGATGTGCATCACCGCCCCCAACAACACCAGCCCGTCGACCTCGGCCGGGTTGGTCGCGACGATCAGCTTCGGGCGCCCGGTGGAGCCGCCGGACATCGGTGCCTTGAGGTTCGGCGACGTCACGTCCGCAAGCGGCTCGGGGACCGCGCCGGCCGGCTCGGGCAGCGACAGCATCGACGGAGCGACGTCGCCGCCGTCGAACCCGATCGCCATGGCGGGCCGGGCCAGTTCGAGCACCGCCGCGAGCTCGGCACGCGGCATGTTGGACGGCACCGGCTGCGGGGTCGCGCCGACGATCCAGGTCGCCACCGAGGCGACGATGAACGACGCGTCGCTGGGCAGCCCGATCGACACCAGGTCACCGACCGACACACCGCGCGCCACGAGTTCGTGCGCCAGCGTGTCCGCCCGAGTGATCAGCTCACGGCGGGTCAGGGTTCCCGTGGCGTCGGTGACGGCCGGGGCGTCGGGCTGGTCAGCGGCCAGCGCGCGCAGCGCAGCGGGGATCGAGGGCATTCGCTCAGCGTCCGCTACGCGACGACGATTCCGCCGTCGCTCGTGACGACGTCACCGACGGTGTAGCTACCCGCGCGTGAGGTCAGGAAGATCGCCAACCCGGCGATGTCCTCGGGAGTCCCGACCCGGCCGCGAGGGACGCCTTGTCCGATCGCGTCCCAGTCGGTCCCCTCCACGTCGCCTCCGGTGCCGACGCCGGTGGACAGCATCCACGTCGGGTACGGCCCGGGCGCGATGCCGTTGACGACGATGTTGCGCCGGACCAGCCGGCTTCCCATCTGGCGGGTGAGGGCGTGCAGTGCGGCCTTCGACGGCCCGTAGGACCACGTGTCGAAGGCCGGCGTCTTGATGCCGTCGATCGACCCGATGTTCACGATCCGCGATGGGTCCTCCGCGGTCGCCTTCGCCTCGAGCAACGACAGCAGTCGCTGGGTGAGGAAGAAGACCCCCTTCACGTTGGTGTCCATCACCTTGTCCCAGCCGACCTCCGGGAACTCCTCGATCGATGCGCCCCACGACGCGCCTGCGTTGTTGATCAGGATGTCGAGGTGGGACGTCTGCTCGCGCAGCCGGCTCGCCAGCGAGTCGATGCCGTCGAGCGTCGACAGGTCGGCGGGCAGGGAGACGCATGTGCCGCCGTACTCCTCCGCCAACCGCTTGGCGGTCGCGTCACACGCGTCGGCCTTACGAGAGCTGATGAAGACGGTGGCACCGTTGGCGAGGTAGCCGGCGGCGATCATCTCCCCGATCCCCCGAGATCCACCGGTGACCAACACGACCTTGCCGGCGACCGAGAACAGATCCTGGACAGCCAACGACGACAACGCGAACTCCTTGTCTACGGCCCGAAGACCTGGTTGATGTAACCGTTGGAGAACATACGGCCCGGGTCGACCCGGTCGCGCACCGCCATCGCATCCGCGAATCGCGGGTAGCGCTCCCGCAGCGTCGATGCGTCGAGCCAGTGCAGCTTGCCCCAGTGCGGACGACCCTGGACCTCCCCCGCGATCGCCTCGACCGCGCGAAAGTACGGCTCGTAGTCGACGCGGTGCCACTGGTGCACGGCGATGTACCCGCTCGCCCTCCCGGAGGCCGTCGACAGCCAGAGATCGTCAGCCGCGGCGACCCGCACCTCGATCGGGAACGAGATCAGGGTCCCGCTCTCCTCGATCCAGGAGCGGACCGACCGGAAGACGCTGACGATGTCCTCGCGCGGGACGGCGTACTCCATCTCCCGGAACCGCACCCGGCGCGGCGAGACGAACACCCGATGCGACACGTCGGTGAACGTTCTCGCGGACAGTGCGCGCGCCGACAACCGGTTGAGTCCGGGGATGCCCTTCGACCGGCGATGGGCGTACCGCTGCAACACCTCGAACAGTCCGTTCGACAGCAACTCGTCGTCGAGCCATTCGCGCCAGCCGGGCAATGGCTTACCGGCTTCGCCGGCCTTCGGCCGGTTGTTGCGCTTGGTGAGCGCGACGTCGGTGTGCGGGAACCAGTAGAACTCGAAGTGCTCGTTGCCGTCCGCGAGGTCGTCGAACCCCTCGAGCACCTCCTCGAGCGGCATCGGCTGCTCGACCGCGGTGAGCTCGAAGCGCGGCTCGCACTGCAGCGTGACGGCGGTGACGATCCCGAACGCGCCGACACCCACCCGGGCGGCCTGAAACAGCTCCGGGTCCTCGGCCTCGGACACGCGCACCACGGCCCCGTCGGCCGTCACGAGCTCGAAGGCGCGGACCTGGGTCGCCAGCCCGCCGAGCGTCGCGCCGGTGCCGTGCGTCCCGGTCGAGATCGCGCCTGCCAGGGTCTGCGCGTCGATGTCGCCGAGGTTGCTCATCGACAACCCGAGTGCCTCGAGCTCGGCGTTGAGCCGGTGCAGCTTGATCCCAGCACCCACCGTCACCCGGCCGGCCTCGCGGTCGACCGCGAGGATCCGGTCGAGGTGGTCCAGCCGCAGCTGGATGTCGTCCGCGACCGCAGTAGCGGTGAAGCTGTGCCCCGAGCCCACCGCCTTGACCTTGCGACCGTCATCGGCGGCACGGGCCACCACGAGTGACACCGCGTCCACGTCGATTGGCGTCGCAACCTCGCGGGGGCTGGCGGTCTGGTTGCGCCCCCAGTTCTGCCAGCCTTGTTGGCTCACTGCTGCCTCCCGTCCGTCGGGTACGTTGCGCGGGTGTCCACCGGTATCGATCACCTCACCACACCAGCCCTGTTGGTGGAGACGTCAGCGCTCGACCGCAACCTCGACCTGATGGCGCAAGCCTGGCCGGGCCGGTCGCTGCGACCCCACGTGAAGGCGCACAAGACCACCGGGATCGCGAGGCGACAGGCCGCGCGCGGCCACGTCGGCTTCACCTGCGCGACGATCCGCGAGGTGGAGGTGATGGCCGCGGCGGGGCTCGGCGAGGACCTGCTGCTGGCCAACGAGGTGGCGGACGCGCGGCGGCTCGGCGCCGTCGCCGCGTCGGGCGCCCGCGTCACGCTTGCCATCGACTCGCCGGCAACTCTCGACGCCGCGGTCGCGGGCGGAGTGCGCGAGGTGTTGATCGACGTGAACGTCGGGCTGCCCCGGTGCGGCTGCCCGCCCGACCAGGCCGGCGCGCTCGCCGACCGAGCACGCGCTGCGGGTCTCGAGGTGCGCGGCGTGATGGGGTACGAAGGCCACCTCATGCACGAGCCCGACGCGACACTGCGCGGCACCCAGACCACGGACAGCATGAGCCTGCTCGCCCGCGCGCACGACGCGGTGGGCGGTGACATCGTCTCCGGCGGCGGCACCGGAACCTGGCGGACCAACACGGCGGTGACGGAGCTGCAAGCCGGTTCCTACGCGCTGATGGACACGACGTACCGGGATTTGACCGACCTGCCGTTCGAGCAGGCGCTCACCGTCCTCGCCACCGTGATCTCGGTCGGAGACGGCTGGGCGGTGGCCGACGCGGGCCTGAAGGCGTTCGGCATGGACGAGGGCAACCCGACCCTTCCCGGCCACCTGATCTGGTACTGCTCGGACGAGCACGTGGTGTTCTCCTCGGCGGACGGTCAGGACCTGCCGAAGGTCGGCGACCGGGTCCGGCTGGAGCCGGCGCACATCGACCCGACCTGCGCCCTCCACGAGCGGATGTACGTGGTGGACGACGGCACCGTCATCGACGAGTGGCCGGTCGACATGCGCGGTTGGTAGCGATCCGATCGGTTCGGCCGAGCCGCGTCCTGATCACGGGCGTCTTCGCCCTGGCGCTGCTCGCCGCCGCCGCGCCGGGCTCCGCCGGGTCGCTGACCACAGCAGCGCGAGCCGTCGCAGCGCATCCTGCGCCGGCGCTGTCCGAGCGAGCCCTGCTGGCCCGGTTGACCGACCCCGCCGGGCAGCTCGACCCGCTGCCGTTCGGGCTCTCCGTCTCGCAGGTGTCCAGCCACGATCTCAGCGGCGGCAACCTCGACGGCGGCTCGTACAGCCCGCTGCAGGCACCGCTGCTCCCGGTCACGTACGTGCGGCACGACCCCGGCGGATACACCCTCGCCGACCTTCCCGGGCCCGGCTGCCTGGTCCGGATCTGGATGACGGCAAGTGCCGGAGTGCAGGGAGACACGTCGTCCTACGGACGGTTACAGCTGCTCTTCGACGGAAGTTCGCGACCCGCCGTCGATGTCCCGGCCGCGACGTTCTTCTCTGGGGGCGACCGGCGCTTCCCGCGACCACTGGTCAACGACTACCTGCACTCCAGCGGCGGCAACTACTCCTACATCCCGTTCTGCTTCGCGCGGCGACTGCAGGTTCGCGCGACCGGCCACCTCGCCACCATGGCGAACTTCTTCCAGCTCACCGTCCTCCACGCGCCCTCGGGCACGCCGGTCAAGACGTTCACCGGCGGGTCGGCCATCGCCCGCTCCGCTGCCCTCGCGCTCCGCCGCGTCGGCAGGGCGCCGACCGGTCCGCCACGAGCCTCGGTCGCCGGACGCCTCCGCGCCGGGCGACCGGTCCGGCTGACGGCGCTGCGCGGCGCAGGGACCGTGCGCTACCTGCAGATGCGGGTCGCGCCGTTCGACGTTGCGACCCTGCACGCGCTTCGGCTACGAGTGGCGGTCGACGGCGCGAAGCATCCGCAGGTCGACGTGCCACTGGCTGACGTGTTCGGCGACGGCTTGGAGACCCGGCCGATCCGTTCCCTCGCCTTCGGGATGAGCCCCAGCACCCGGACCGGCTACCTCGCGCTCCCCATTCCGTATCACCGCGGCGCCCGGGTCACGATCGCGACGACCGGCCGTCCCGCCACCGTGTCGATACAGGCGTGGACCGGACCGCCGAGCGGGACTGCTGACCGCCTCTACGGCCGACAGCTGATCACCCGCACCAGGCTCGGCCAGGACTTCCCGGTGCTCGAGGCTGCCGGCTCGGGCCGGATCGCGTCCTACGTCATGGATCTCGCCGACTCCACGCCGCTGTCCGGGAGCAGTCCGGCGCAGTGGTTCATGGAAGGCGACGAACGGGTCTACGTCGACGGACTTCGATCGCCATCGATCTACGGAACGGGAACCGAGGACGAGTTCAACGGCGGCTACTACTTCAACCACGGCGCGTTCAGCCTGCCGCTCACCGGCGCCGGCCCGCTCGGCAGCGCAGGTCCGACCGGCGGCGGGACGCAGAGCGCCTACCGAGTCTTCGCCGACGACGGCGCGGCCTGGTCCACCGGCGTCGACTACCGGCAGCAGGCCGGAGGCAACGACGAGCGCCTCCCCGAGACCGCCGTGGCGACGACGTTCTCCTATCGCGGCGCCGCCCGGCGGGCAGTCGCGGACTCGGTCGCTCTCGGCAGCGCCCAGAGCCGCCGGCGGCACCGGCTCACCGGCCGCTACGCGGCGACCTCGCTCGACGCGTACTTCGAGGGTGACCGCGACGGCACCCTCCCGGTCTCCACCACGGTGATCGGTGGCAGCTACTACCTCTCCCCGCCGCCCGCGTTGTCCTCCGAGGAGGTATCAGCACGAGGGGTGAGCTTCCGAGGACCGCTCACCGTGACGCTTCGGGTGCCGAAGCACAACCGGGGCGTGGTGCTGCGACGGTTGGCCGACCAGGCGACTGCGGTGCCGGTAGGAGTCCTCGTCGACGGGCATCCTGCCGGGACCTGGGCGGGCGCGGACTTCCGAGGCAACCCGCTGAAGCGCTGGCTGGAAACCGACTTCGCGCTGCCGCCGCGCCTGACCGCGGGGCGCTCGCATCTCACGGTGACGTTGCTGCCCGCGAAGCACGGGCAGTCGGCCACGGCGTACCGGCTGGCTGCCCTTGCGGTCTTCCCGCCGAGGATGTAGGACTGAGAAGCAGTCTCAATAAAGCTGTTCACCGGTGAAGTCGCAGGCAGCCGACGGGAAGAGGAACAGTGTCTGAGAGCGAAAACCCGGCAATCCACGCCCCCGAGGTCACGGCCCACCGGCCGAGGACGAACCGCGACTGGTGGCCCAACCAGCTGGACCTCTCGGTGCTGCACAAGAACACCGCAGCGGCGACTCCGTACGACGCGGACTACGACTACGCCTCCGAGTTCCGCACGCTGGATGTCGAGGCGCTTCGCAAGGACCTGATCGAGGTCATGACGACCTCTCAGCCGTGGTGGCCCGCCGACTACGGCCACTACGGCCCGCTGTTCGTCCGGTTGAGCTGGCACGCGGCCGGGACCTACCGGATCGAGGACGGCAGGGGCGGTGCCGGCAGTGGTCAGCAGCGGTTCGCGCCGCTCAACAGCTGGCCGGACAACGCCAGCCTCGACAAGGCGCGCCGGCTGCTGTGGCCGGTGAAGAAGAAGTACGGGAAGTCGATCTCGTGGGCAGACCTGTTCGTCCTCGCCGGGAACGTCGCGATGGAGTCGATGGGCTGGAAGTCCTTCGGCTTCGGCTTCGGCCGGGAGGACGTGTACGAGCCGGAGGAGATCTTCTGGGGTCCCGAGGACACCTGGCTCGGCGACGAGCGCTACGCCGGCGACCGTGAGCTGCAAGGTCCGTTCGGCGCCGTGCAGATGGGCCTGATCTACGTCAACCCGGAAGGACCGAACGGCAATCCGGATCCGCTGGCGTCAGCACGCGACATCCGCGAGACGTTCCGCCGGATGGCGATGAACGATGAAGAGACCGTCGCGCTGATCGCGGGGGGCCACACGTTCGGCAAGGCGCACGGCGCCGGCAACCCCGACCTGGTGGGTCCGGAGCCCGAGGGCGCGCCCGTCGAGCAGCTCGGGTTGGGGTGGCGCAGCCAGTTCGGCACCGGCGTCGGCGGTGACGCCATCACCAGCGGCCTGGAAGGCGCGTGGACCAACGAACCGACCAAGTGGGACAACGGCTTCTTCGACAACCTGTTCAACTACGACTACGAGCTCACCGAGAGTCCCGCCGGTGCGAAGCAGTGGAGGCCGAAGAACCCCGAGGCGCAAGACACGGTGCCGGACGCGCACGACCCCGCCAAGCGGCACGCGCCGATGATGCTGACCAGTGACCTCGCGCTGAAGCTCGACCCGATCTACGGGCCGATCTCCAAGCGGTTCCACGAGAACCCCGAGGAGTTCGCGCTGGCGTTCGCCAAGGCCTGGTACAAGCTGCTCCACCGGGACATGGGCCCGGTGTCACGCTTCCTCGGCCCCTGGGTCGCAGAGCCGCAGCTGTGGCAGGACCCGGTCCCGCCGGTCGATCACCCGTTGGTCGACGCCTCCGACATCGCGGCGCTCAAGCAACAGCTCCTCGACTCGGGGCTGTCGATCTCGGAGCTGGTCAGCACCGCGTGGGCGGCGGCGGCGAGCTACCGGGACACCGACAAGCGCGGCGGCGCCAATGGCGCTCGGATCCGGCTCGAGCCACAGAAGGGCTGGGCGGCCAACAACCCGGACCAGCTGGCCAAGGTGCTTCCGGTACTCGAAGGCATCCAGGCGAGCTTCAACGGCTCCGCCGCGGGCGGGAAGAAGGTCTCCCTCGCCGACCTCATCGTGCTCGGCGGCTGCGCCGCCGTGGAGCAGGCGGCGAGGAACGGCGGGGTCGATCTCACCGTGCCGTTCTCCCCGGGCCGCACCGACGCCTCGCAGGAACAGACCGACGTAGAGGCGTTCGAGGTCCTCGAGCCGAAGTCGGACGGCTTCCGCAACTACCTCGACGGCGACATCAAGGTCTCGCCGGAGACGCTGCTGGTCGACCGCGCGTTCATGCTGTCGCTGTCGGCACCGGAGATGACCGTGCTGGTCGGCGGGCTTCGCGTGCTGGGGGTGACCGCGCAGGGCACGACGCACGGCGTGTTCACCGACCAGGTCGGCACGTTGAGCAACGACTTCTTCGTGACGTTGCTCGACATGACCAGGGAGTGGAAGACCTCCGCTTCGGAGGCGAACGTCTACGAGAGCACGGACGGGAGGACCGCCACGTCGGTCGACCTGGTCTTCGGCGCCAACTCTCAGCTCCGCGCGCTGTCCGAGGTGTATGGCGCAGACGACGCGAAGGAGAAGTTCGCGCGCGACTTCGCCGCCGCCTTCGGCAAGGTCATGAACCTGGACCGGTTCGATCTTCCCGACCGGTAAGACAGGGAAGGACAACGCCCGCGCCGAACCAGACCGGGTGAATCGCATCCGGATCGGTGCCCTCGCTGCCTTGGCCGTCGCGGTCGGGCTGCCGCCGACAGCGGCTCCCGCCTTCGGGTCGCCCCACGCTGTCCACAAGTGGCAGCCGCGACCCGCGACGTACGGCGTCGCCAAACAGCGCAACGTCGAGATCCGGATGAACGACGGCGTCCTGCTGTCCGCGAACGTGCTGCGTCCGGCTGCCGCCGACGGCAAGCCGGCGAAGGGCCGCTTCCCGGTGATCCTCACCCAGACCGCGTACAACAAAGAAGTCCCCGAGCTGAACATGGAAGACGACTACATGGTTCAGCGCGGCTACATCCAGGTGCTCGTCGACGCGCGAGGAACCGGATCGTCGGAGGGCGCCTGGTCCGGGTTCGGCCTGCGTGAGCGGCAGGACTCGTGCGAGCTTGCGTCATGGGCGGTCAAGGTGCCGGGAAGCGACGGCCGGCTCGCCCTCGACGGCGGCTCCTACGGCGGCATCAACCAGCTGTTCACCGCCGCGTGTCATCCGAAGGGCCTGAAGGCGATCTTCCCGGTCGTGCCCGCCGGTGACACGTATCGCGACGTGACCGTGTCAGGCGGGCAGACGGACACGGCGTTCATCCCGTCGTGGATGGGCTTGGTCACCGGCGCCGGCCTGCTGACCACGTCCGTGACGACGGACCCGGCCGAGGCGGCGACCGCGCTCGTCGACCACGCCGGCGGCGCGATGACGTTCCAGGTCCCGACGGTCCTGTCCGCGGCACTCGGACGACGGATCGCCGACGACGACGGCGCCTACGACGGCTCCTTCTACCGGCAGCGCTCGCCGCTGACCATCATCGACCAGGTCGATGTCCCGACGTTCATCGTCGGCGGCGAGTACGACCTGTTCCAGCGCGGCGAACCGATGCTCTACAACGCGCTGCGCGCCCGCGGCGTACCGACCCGGTTGGTGATCGGACCGTGGACGCATCTGCAAGCCGGCGGCGGCGTCGACAAGTCACTCGAGCTGCGTTGGTTCGACCACTACGTCCGCGGCGTGAAGGACCCGACGCTCGACAAGGACATCCCGCCGGTGACCGTGTATCGGCTGGGCGCGAAGAAGTACGTCACGTCGTCGAGCTACCCGCTCGCCGGGACGAAGTACGTCTCGATGCCCTTGCCAGCCGGAACCCAGACGGCGCCGTACATCCCGGTGGCCGGAGTCTGCAGCTCCTCCACTGCGCAATGGACAGCCGGCGGCGTGCCCGAAGGCCTTCCGCTCTGCACCGGAGACCAGTCGCTCAACGACCTGCTGGGCGCGACGTTCGACTTCCCGGTCCGTGGCAAGCCGCTTCGCTTCAACGGGACGTCGATGGCCAAGCTCTTCGTGTCGACGACGCGAGCGGACGCGTTCGTCACCGCGCGCCTCGAGGACGTGTCCCCGAGCGGCAAGGCCACGCCGCTCACGAACGGCTGGCAGCTGCTCAGCCTGCGGAAGGTGAGTCCGAAGAAGTCGGCCTACCGCAACGGCCTGATGATCCAGCCGTGGCACCCGGACACGAGACGCTCGGTCGAGAAGGTGCGACCTGGCACGGTCTACGAGCTCGACGTCGAGATCTTCCCGACCGCTGCGACTATCCCGGCCGGCGACCGGCTGCGACTCGCGATCCAAACCTCCGACGAGCCTCACCTCACGCCCTCGGTGCCAACCGCGATCAACCAGCTCGGCGGCACGCTCACGATCTACTCCTCGAAGAAGTACCCGAGCTCTCTCGTCATCGGTCGCGGCTAGCAGGACTTTGGTCTAAGGTAGCCATATACCCATGGGGGGTATATGGGAGGAGCATGCCGGTGAACCAGGCCAAGATCCTCGAGAACGTGGATGCGATGGTCGCCGCGGGTCGCATCACGGGTGAAGAGGCCGCCAATCTTCGCGCAGCCGCGAATCCCGACGAGTTCGATCGTGCGATGGGCGCGATCCGTGCGCGCCACGCCGGCGCCCACATCGACTCTGCGGTGGCCAGCGGCGAGATGACTGAGGCTGAGGCAACGGCCGCCCTGGCAGAACTTCGCAGCGGCGGACACCCGAAGGGACTGCGGGCCCGCGCCCGCATCGAACCGCAGCCTCTTTGTGAACTGTCCGATACAGCCGGCGGTACGTAGCGGTTCACAAATCGCGCTAGCGCTCGAGCTTGAGGAGGTCCTTCCAGCCGACTCCGGCGATGGTTCCGCCGTCGCAGAGGATGTCGACGCCGGTGAGATAGCTTGCGCCTTCGCTCGCGCAGAACGCGAGCACGTCGGCGATCTCCTGCACTGTGCCGAGCCGCTTGATCGCTGCGAGCTTCAGCAGCGCTCCCCCACCGTTGCTCTCCTCGAGCCGGCCCATCTCGGTGTCGATCGATCCGGGCGATACCGAGACGATCCGAGCGCCCTTCGCGCCGAGGGCCGCAGCCATGCGCTTGGAGTACCAGATCACGAAGTGCTTGCTGATCGGGTACGCCGCGGAAGGACGCTGCGACTTCGGCAGGACATTGATCCGCCGCGTCATCGCGGCCATGAACCGGTCCGGGTCGCTCGATGCATGTCGGTACGCCCGCCTCGGCGCCATCGCGTTCGGCACCATGTGCCCGGCCATCGACGCGACGTTGACGATCCGCGAGCCTTGGCGCGCGTGCTCGCTGAAGGCCGCCGTCACGTTGACCGTTCCGAGCGCGTTGATCCGCACGATCCGCTGCGCATCCGTCATCTGCGGACTGACGCCCGCCGTATGCAGGACCACGACAAGCTCGCCGAGCGACACAGCCCGCCGCATCACCTCGTCCACGGACGATCGGTCCGTGACGTCGCCGACCATCCACTCGGCCTCGATGCCGAGGCCGTTGAGCTCGACGACGGCGGCGTCGAGCCGGTCGGCGCTGACGTCGGTCAGCACCAACCGATGCTCCGCCCCGAGCAGCTTCGCGGTGGCGAGTCCCATGCCACCGCCGCCGCCGGTGACCACCGCAACCGTGCGCTCTGCGCTCACTGACCTGCCTTCCGTTCACGAAGGTTTCCCGCGCGGCCGGCAGGATCCATCAAAGTCCCGGGCGAATCATCTGCCGACGACAGCGAGGAGTCCACCCATGGCGCTGGACCGACGCTCCCTTCTCAAGGGCGCGGCCGTAGCGTCCGGTGCTGCGCTCATCGGGGCGAGGGCACAGGACGCGTCGGCAGGTCCGTACGTGAACTTCGGACCGATCTCGAAAGCATCGCTCAAGGCGATCGAAGGCCGTTCCCCGATCGAGCACGTGGTCTGCGTGATGATGGAGAACCGCAGCTTTGACCACTTCATGGGCTGGCTGCCGGGCGCCAACGGCATCGGCGTCGACCCGGACGGCCACGTGGTCGACCACGAACGCTTCGAGTCCCTCAAGTTCCACGACAAGCACGGCAAGGTGCATCGCCCGTTCCACACGACGCAGCTGAACGCGTGCGGCGAGGCCGATCAGGACCACGGCTATACCGGCGGCCGGATCCAGTGGAACCACGGCCGGATGGACGGGTTCGTTCAGGATCCCGGCAACACCGGCTACTCGCTGAGCTACTACCTCGCCGGCGCCCGGCAGTTCAGCACCCCGCTCGCGATGCACTACACGACCTGCGACAACTACTTCTGCTCCTATCTCGGTCCGACCTGGCCCAACCGGTTCTTCCAGCACGCCGCCCAGACGGACCGGCAGAACGACACGTTGAAGCCGGACTGGGCGAAGGAGACGGCCTTCGCGCCGAGCCCGATCCCGTCGATCTGGGATCAGCTCAACGTGGGTGGCCCGACCGGCAAGTACTACTTCAGCGACGTGCCGTTCATCGCGCTCTGGGGTCTGAAGCACATCGCCAAGGCCGCGCCGTACGCCGAGTTCCTCGTCGATGCCGCAGCCGGCACCCTGCCGAACTTCTGCATGGTCGAGCCGCGCTTCACCGGCGAGGGCCAGGGCATCACGAACGACGACCACCCGCTCGCCGACCTCCGCGGCGGTGACGCGTTCCTCTCCGAGATCTTCCACACGCTCGCCAACGGGCCGAACTGGTCCAAGACCTTGCTCGTCATCAACTACGACGAGTGGGGCGGCTTCTTCGACCACGTCGCACCGCCGTGGGTCGCGCCCGGCAACCAGCTGCTCGACACCCAGGACGTGATCCGAGACCGCAAGACGAACCGGATCACCAAGGTCCTCGCGGGGTTCCGGGTGCCGTGCATCCTCGCGTCGCCCTATACGAAGGGCAGTCCCGACAAGCCGCGGATCAGCTCCTACGCCTACGACCACGCCTCGGTGCTGCGGTTCGTCGAGTGGAACTGGCGGCTGCACGCCGTGTCGCCGCGAGATGCGTCGATTCCGTTCTCCGGCACGTCGACGAAGTCACTCACCAACCTGCGCTACGCGCTCGACTTCGCCCACCCGCGGCCGAAGGTCCCGGACCTGCCTCACGCGACGCCGTTCCTGACCAGCGGCTGCGAAGCGCCGATCCTGCCGCCGGGTGGAGTGAGCCTCGGCACGACGCAACAGCCGGCCAGGCCCGCGTGGGAGGCACTTCGGCGGTCCGAGCTGATGAAGGGCTGGCTCTAGGTCCGGTAGCGGGCGGGGATGGAAGAATCCGCCGGGTGACGACGTACGAGACGCTGCTGGTCACCAAGTCGGACGGTGTGGCCTGGCTGTCACTGAACCGGCCCGAGGTACGCAACGCGATCAACGCGACCATGCAGGCGGAGCTGCGCGACGTCTGGCACGACTTCCGGCACGACAACGACGTGCGCTGCATCGTGCTGACCGCGGAGGGAGACGCGTTCTGCACGGGGATCGATCGGAGTGAAGCCATCTCTGAGGAGAACACCGACGGCATCGCCCAGGGGATCTTCCCCGGCTACCCGACGCCGTGGGTCTACGACGACCCGGGGCGCGACGTCGGACCCAAGAAGCGCGACTGCTGGAAGCCCGTCATCGCCGCGGTCCAGGGCATCGCCTGCGGCGGCGCCTTCTACCTGCTCGGCGAGGTCGAGTTCATCATCGCTTCGGAGGACGCGACGTTCTTCGACCCGCACGTCACCTACGGCATGACCGCCGCCTTCGAGCCGATGCAGATGCTGTCGAAGATGCCGTTCCCGGAGATCATGCGGATGTCGTTGCTCGGCGCGGACGAGCGGATGTCGGCGAAGCGGGCCCACGAGATCGGGCTGGTCACCGAGGTTGTCCCGCGCGAGCAGCTGCGTGGGCAGGCCGAATGGGCCGCGCGCGTGATCGCGGACTCGCCACCCCTGGTCGTGCAAGGCACGATGCGCGCACTGTGGACCGCACTCGAGGTCTCGCGCAGTCAGGCCATCGAGCTGGCGAGCCTCTATACCCGGGTCGGAACGGACGCCGAGGCGTTCAAGGCCGGCCAGCGGAAGTTCGAGTCCGGCTCACGACCGAAGTGGCGGCTGCGCTGATGAATGGCTCTGCACAGTTGAACGACCATGTGATCTGCTCCCCCGTTCGTACCCCGGTCGGGCGGTTCGCGGGCAGCCTCAAGCCGCTGCAGGCCCACGAGCTCGCGGCGCAGCTGCTCCGTGCCCTGCTCGACCGGACCGGCTTGCCGGGCGACCGCGTCGACGACGTGGTGTTCGCGCAGTGCTATCCGACGATGGAGGCGCCGGCGATCGGCCGGGTCGCCGGACTGGACGCCGGGCTGCCGATCGAGATCGGCGGGATGCAGCTCGACCGGCGGTGCGGCAGCGGTCTGCAGGCGGTGATCCTCGCGTCGATGGAGGTTGCGACCGGTGCCGCGGAACTCGTGATCGCCGGGGGGTGCGAGTCGATGAGCAACGCGTCGCTGTTCACCCACGACCGATGGGGTGTCACGGGCGACGGCATCAAGCTGCACGACACCCTCGCGCGCGGCCGCGTGACCGCAGGCGGCAAGAACTTCCCGGTGCCGGGCGGGATGATCGAGACCGCAGAGAACCTCCGCCGCGAGTACTCCATCGGCCGGCAGGAGCAGGACGAGCTCGCCGCCCGGTCGCACGCGCGGGCCGTCGCCGCCCAGCAAAGTGGTGCCTTCGCCGACGAGATCGCTCCGGTGGTGGTGCCCGACCGCAAGGGCGAGGTAACCGTCTCCGCGGACGAGCACCCGCGCAGCGACACGACCGTCGAGGTGCTCTCGACGCTCACCCCGCTGCGCGCGAAGGTCGACCCGGAGTCGACGGTCACCGCGGGCAACGCCAGCGGGCAGAACGACGGGGCGGCCGCCTGCATCGTCACCACGCCCGAGCTCGCGGCCGAGCTCGGCCTCACCCCGATGGCGCGGATCGTGTCGTGGGCTGTCGCCGGTGTCGAGCCGGCGCGCATGGGCATCGGCCCGGTGCCGTCGACGCTCAAGGCGCTCGACAAGGCCGGCCTGTCGATGGACGACATGGACCTGATCGAGCTGAACGAAGCGTTCGCGGCTCAGGTGCTCGCCGTGCTCCGCGAGTGGAAGCTCAGCGACGCCGACCTCGAAGAGCGCTTCAACGTCAACGGCTCCGGCATCTCGCTGGGCCACCCGGTGGGCGCAACCGGCGTTCGGATCCTCGCGACGTTGCTGTACGAGATGCGCCGGCGCGGTTCGCGGTACGGGCTCGAGACCATGTGCATCGGCGGCGGACAGGGTCTGACCGCGGTGCTGGAACGCGTCTGACCGGTCCCCGCCGGCCGGCGGGGGACTAGTGGTGCACGTGGAGCGCGTGATCGAGGTGCTGGTGGCGGCACCACCAGCAGGTCTCGCGCTCGTTGGCCGGAGTCAGCTTCGGGTGGCCGCATTCGGCATGCCGTGACCCGCTGCGGAAGCTCAGGATGCTGAGCAGCCCCAACCACTCCATGTAGACGGCGGTCAGGAACAAGACGCCGCCCAGTACGACGATCACCGCAAGCAGAGGATCCACTCGGCTGCCTCCTTGAGCCGACCCCCCAATCGCCTTGTCTCCAACGATACATGCATAATGCATGTATGTCTGCCGCTGTCGTGGTCGACGAGTTCACCGACGCGGCGCTGGGGCTCAGTCGGGCGCTCGTCGGCATCGCGCTGCGCACCCTCGCCGCGGAGTCGAGCGACCTGACACTCGTGCAGTTCCGGGCACTGGCGACGCTGAGCGACCACGGCAGCCAGCGGGTCGCCGACCTCGCTCACCTGCTAGGGGTGAACAGCTCGACGGCGACCCGGATGTCCTCCCGACTGCGCCGCAAGGGGCTCCTCACGCGAACTGCTGACGACGACGACCGCCGGGCAACCCGGCTGACGATCACGCCGGCCGGCGAGGCGGTCGTACGCGCGGTCACGAAACGGCGTCAGGCGGAGATCTCCCGGATCGCGGATCGCATCCCCGCCGAGCGGCGAGCCGCGATGGTCGAGGCGATGCACCTCTTCATCGTGGCCGCCGGGAACGGACCGGAACAGGATTGGACGCCTGGGTGGAGCCGGTAGCAGAGCCGCTCGACCCCGCAGCATCCCGCGTTCGCGACGTCAGCCATCTCGGCGACTTCAGCGCGACCCCGCGGCTGTTGCTGATCTCGGCTCTCGCGCTGCCGATCGGGGCGGTCAGCGCCTGCGTGTCGTGGGCGTTGCTCCGCCTGATCGGCCTGATCACCAACGCGGTCTTCTACCACCGGCTCGCGACCCCGCTCGTCGCTCCCGACAGCCACCACCACAACCCGCTGCTCATCCTGCTGGCGCCGGTCGGCGGCGGGCTGATCATCGGGCTGATGGCGCGGTACGGCTCGGAGCGGATCCGCGGGCACGGAATGCCGGAGACGATCGAGGCGATCCTCATCGGCGGCAGCAAGATCCAGCCGCGGGTCGCCGTCCTCAAGCCGGTGTCCTCGGCCATCGCCATCGGGACCGGCGGACCGTTCGGCGCCGAAGGCCCGATCATCATGACCGGCGGCGCCTTCGGCTCGCTGTTCGCCCAGTTCCTTCATCTCACGGCCGACGAACGAAAGACGCTGCTCGTCGCGGGGGCGGTCGCCGGCATGGCCGCCACGTTCAACACCCCGCTCGCGTCGGTGCTGCTCGCCGTCGAGCTGCTGCTGTTCGAGTGGCGGCCCCGCAGCTACGTGCCGGTCGCCTCGGCAGTTGCGGTCGCGACCGCGCTCCGCCGCCCGCTGCTCGGCAGCGGAATCCTGTTCCCCGTGCACGGCAGCCTGCACATCACGGGCACCACCTACCTGCTGTGCGTCGTCTCCGGGATCGGCTCCGCGCTCCTCGCGATCATCGCCACCGCCCTCGTCTACGCCTCGGAGGACGGGTTCCGGCGGCTGCCGATCCACTGGATGTGGTGGCCGGCGATCGGCGGACTGATCATCGGCATCGGCGGACTGCTCGTCCCGCAGACCCTCGGTGTCGGCTACAACGTCATCGACGCGGAGCTCACCGGTTCGATCGGGCTCGGCCTCGTCGGCGGCGTCCTCGCGGTCAAGACGCTGATCTGGTCGCTGTCGCTCGGCTCGGGCACCTCGGGCGGCGTGCTTGCGCCGATGTTCATGATCGGCGGCGCGCTGGGCACGCTCGAGGCACACATCTTTCCCACGGTCGGGGCGGGCTTCTGGCCACTGGTCGCCCTGGCCGGAGTACTCGGTGGCGTGATGCGGTCCCCGTTCACCGGCGTGGTCTTCGCCGTGGAGCTCACGGGCCGCTTCAACGCGATCCTGCCGCTGATGATCGGCGCGTCTGTGGCGTTCGGCGTCTCGGTCGTCCTGCTCAAGCGATCCGTACTGACCGAGAAGATCGCCCGGCGCGGCTACCACCTCTCGCGCGAGTACGACGTCGACCCGCTGGAGATGGCGCTCGTGGCCGACGTGATGGGCGACGACACGACGGGCCTCGACGACGCGCCTACGGTGTTCCTCGACGACACGCTCCGGCAGACCGCCTACGTGATGGCGGGAGCCCACCAGACCCGGTGCGCTGTCGTGATGCGCAGCGACCCGAGCGTCATCGTCGGCTCGATCGAACTGGTCGACCTGCTCGTCGGACGCCGCCGCGACCTGCTCGAGATGGAGCACGCCGAACGCGTGATCCGGGTGAAGCTCCCCACCCGGCGACTCCGGCGCCGCGTACAGTGACGCCCCGTGAGCGAAGCGGGATCTGACCGCGCGGAGTCCTGGCGGCAGCGCGGGTCGTACTTCTCCTGGGCGCCCGCCGACGGCACCGCCCCTCCCGTCGACGTCTTCCACGTCGAGTCCGGTGACCCGGCCAACCGCACTCTGCTGCTGGTCCACGGCTTCCCGACCTGCAGCGTCGACTGGTACGCGCTCGCCGACCTGCTCAGCGACGAGTTCCACGTCTGCGCCCTGGACTTCCCCGGGTACGGCTTCTCGAGCAAGCCGGTCGGCTGGGGCTACAGCCTCGGCCGGGACGCCGAGCTGATCGACCACTACCTCGCCACGGTGGTGGGCGCCGAGTCGGCCGTCGTCATCGCCCACGACCGAGGAACCAGCGTCTCCCTGATGCACACGGTCGAGGACGTCGCGGACCGCACCAGGACGCACGTCGAGCACCTCGTGCTGACCAACGGCAACATCTTCCTGCCGCTGTCCAACCTCACTGACTTCCAGCGCCTGATGCTCAACCCGGACTCCGCACCCGCGGTTCTCGAGATCGTGACCGCACAGATGCTCGCGGACGGCATGGGGCAGACGACCTTCTCGCCGCCGCGAAGCGCCGGCGACCCCGAGATCGCCGCACTCGCGACGACGTTCGCCCACGCCGACGGCCTGAAGGTCATCCACGAGACGATCCAGTACCTGGTCGAGCGCGCCGAACACGAGACCGAATGGCTCGAGGCGCTCGGCAGGACCGACGTCCCGACGACCGTGATCTGGGGCATGAACGACCTGGTCGCGCCACCCCGCGTCGCGCTGCACACCTGGGACGACTTCCTGATGTTCAAGCCGGGCACGAACCGGGTCTACCTGGTGCCCGACGCGGGGCACTACGTGCAGAACGACCGACCCGAAGCGGTGGCGTCGGCGTTGCGGCACTCGCTCGACCCGGCCAGCCCCACCGCACCCGGCCCGCTCACCCACACGCCGGGGTCGCCGGTGCTGTTCGACTGCTCCCGTGATCGGATGCCGGTGAGCGCGGATGTCATCGCCGGAAATGTCTGAAGGGGGTCTCGTGTCAGCAGCGAGCGGCCGTACGTATCGCGTCGTGCAGTGGACGACGGGGAACGTCTCGCGACAGGCGATCCGCGCCATCGTCGAACGTCCCGACCTCGAGCTGGTCGGCGTCTACGCCTTCAGCAAGGACAAGGTGGGTCGCGACGCCGGTGAGCTCGCCGGCCTCGACGCGACCGTCGGCGTTGCCGC
>DASZTV010000093.1:0-74282 GCA_035548125.1 Mycobacteriales bacterium
GCGGTCGCGAGGACCTGCCACCGAGCTGTTGAGCGAACCCCAGGCATCACAGAACCCCCAAGCGGCACAACCGTTGTGTTGGGCAAACTACCGCGCGGAGGGGGTCCGCGTCCCCTCGGCCGCTTCGACGCAGTTGCGGAACAGCATCGCGATGGTGGTCGGGCCGACTCCGCCGATCCGAGGGGTGATCGCCCCCGCGACCTCCTCGCACGACTCGTCGACGTCGGGCAGCAGCTTTCGCCCCTCGTACCTGACTCCCCCACCGACGACCGTCGCACCCGGAGTGATGTGCTCGGGCTGCAGGATGCCGGGGACGCCCGCTGCAGCGATGACGATCTCTGCGGCACGGGTGTAGTCGGCCCAGTTCGGTACGCCGGTGTGCACCACCGTGACGGCGGCGTTGGCGGTCGGCCGCTTCTGGCTGAGCAGGAGCGCGAGTGGTCGACCCAGCGTCGTACCCCGGCCCAGGATGCACACGTGCCGGCCTGACACCGGGATCTCGTAGTGCGCGAGCAGCGCCTCGATGCCGGCAGGAGTGCACGGCACCGGGCCGGGCATGCCGAGCGCGAGCCGGCCCATGTTGACCGGGTGCAGCCCGTCGACGTCCTTGTCCGGGTCCATCTCCAGCAACGCCGCGTCGAAGTCGATCTGCGGCGGCGTCGGGTGCTGGACCAGCATCGCGGTGACCTCGGCCGCGTCGTTGAACTCGCGGATCGCCGCCACCAGGTCGGCCTGCGTCGCGGTCTCGGGCAGGTGAATGTGCGGCGAGACCATGCCGAGCTCGGCCGCCTTCTCCTGCTTCATCCGGATGTAGCCGGCGCTCGCCCCCTCATCGCCCACGAGGATCGTGCCGAGGCCAGGTGTACGTCCGCTGTCGACGAGCGCCTTGATCCGCGGGACGAGGTCGGCGAAGACCGCCTCCGAAACCGGAGCGCCGGGCAGCATCCGAGCCGTCATAGTTCGTCGATCTCCTCAGGTTGTCAGGGCCTCAACCCGCGGGAGCGGGGCGAGAGCCTGACAAGTTCGTGGTCAGTGGAAGAAGTGGCGGGTTCCGGAGAAGTAGAGCGTGACGCCGGCGGCCTTCGCCGCAGCGATGACCTCCTCGTCGCGTACCGACCCGCCCGGCTCGACGATCGCCTTCACACCACCCTCGACGAGGATCTCCAGGCCGTCGGGGAACGGGAAGAACGCATCGCTCGCCGCGACCGCGCCCTTCGCGCGGTCACCCGCGCGGGAGACGGCGAGCCTCGCGGAGTCCACGCGGTTGACCTGACCCATCCCGACGCCGACCGACGCGCCGCCGCTGGCAAGCAGGATCGCGTTGGACTTCACGGACCGGCACGCTTTCCAGGCGAAGGCGAGGTCCTTCAGCGTCTCGGCGTCGGCCGCCTCTCCGCACTGCAGTGTCCAGGTGCTCGGGTCGTCGCCCTCGGCATCGACGTGGTCGACCGACTGCAGCAGCAGACCGCCGGACACCGGTCGCATCTCGATCGCCGGCTTCGACGCGTCGGCGGGGCAGCGCAGCACGCGCAGCTTCGCCTTGGCCTTGAACACCTCGAGTGCGTCGTCGTCGTACCCCGGCGCGCAGATCACCTCGGTGAGGACGCCCGCCAGCTGGTCGGCGAGCTCCTTGGTGATGGTGCGGTTGGCGGCGATCACGCCGCCGTACGCCGACACCGGGTCGCAGGCGTGCGCCAGCCGGTGCGCCTCCGCGATGTCCTTGCCGACCGCGATGCCGCACGGGTTCGCGTGCTTGATGATCGCGACGCACGGGTCGTCGAAGTCGTACGCCGCTCGGCGCGCGGCGTCGGTGTCGACGTAGTTGTTGTAGGACAGCTCGGGACCGTGCAGCTGCTCGGCGTTGGCGAGGCCGCTGCCCGAGCCATTGACGTAGAGCGCGGCGCGCTGGTGCGGGTTCTCTCCGTACCGGAGCACGGCGGAGCGCTCCCAAGTTGCTCCGACGAACGCCGGGAAACCGGTGCCGTCATCGCTCGGCGCGAGGACGCTGCCCATCCACGACGCCACCGCGACGTCGTAGGCGGCGGTGTGCTCGAACGCCTTGCCCGCGAGCCGCTGCCGTTGCGCGAGGGAGAAGCCGCCGTCGCCGAGCGCGGCGATGACATCGCCGTACGACGACGGGTCGACGACCACCGCGACGGACGGGTGGTTCTTGGCCGCCGCCCGCACCATCGAGGGCCCGCCGATGTCGATCTGTTCGACGCACTCGTCCTGCGTCGCGCCCGAGGCAACGGTCGCGGCGAACGGATAGAGGTTGACGACGACGAGCTCGAACGGTTCGACACCGAGCTCGGCGAGCTGCTTGGCGTGATCCTCCTTGCGGAGGTCGGCAAGGATGCCGGCGTGCACCTTGGGGTGCAGCGTCTTCACCCGCCCCTCGAGGCACTCCGGGAAGCCGGTCAGCTCCTCGACCGGCGTGACCGGTATTCCGGCCTCGCGCAGCTTCGCAGCCGTGGAGCCGGTCGACACCACCTCGACGCCGGCAGCGGCGAGCGCCTTGCCGAGCTCGTCGAGACCGGTCTTGTCATAGACGCTGACCAGCGCTCGCCTGATCGGCCGCTTGCCGTCGCTCACGTGCGTTCCTCCTCTGGAGCGGATGTGCCATCCGCTCCTCTATAGCCGTAGGAATCTTCCATGCGGCTTGATGCGATCCGCCTCACTGCCTCGACGAGCATCTGCCGCTCGGCGACCTTGATGCGCTCGTGCAAGGACGACTCGTCGTCGCCCGGCTCGATGCCGACGCGCACCTGGTCGATCACCGGACCGGTGTCCACGCCGCTGTCGACGTAGTGCACGGTCGCGCCGGTCTCCCCGACCCCCGCGTCGAGTGCGTCGCGTACCGCGCTCGCGCCCGGAAAGGCAGGCAGCAGCGAGGGATGCGTGTTGATCGTCTTCGGGAAGGTCGCGAGGAACTCCGCGCCGAGGATCTTCATGAAGCCGGCGGAGACGACCAGGTCCGGTTCGTACGCCGCGACGGCCTTGGTGAGTGCGGCGTCCCACTGCTCGCGCGTGGCGTAGTCGCCGACTCGTTCGACGAAGGTCGGGATCCTGGCGCGCTCGGCACGCTCCAGGCCCTCGATGTCGTGGCGATCGGCGCCCACGGCAACGACCGATGCGCCGTACGCAGGATCCTCACAGGCTTCGAGGAGTGCGGCGAGGTTGGTGCCCGACCCGGACACCAGCACCACGAGGCGCGCCGCCAAATAGATCTCCCCGAAAGAACCGGTTGAGGGAAGGACCACGAGGATACTTGGCGCCACAGGGAGGTCGTCACATGACGGAGCCGTCAGACCCGGACCAGCCACCAGCGCCGCCGCCGTACGGCGCTCCGACGCCTCCGCCTCCCTACGGCGCCCCGGCGCCTCCCTACGGCGCACCAGCACCCCCGCCCTACGGCGCTCCGGCACCCCCGCCCTACGGTGCCCCTCCCGGCTATCCGCCGGCGCCACCCGGGTACGGCGGCGCGCCGTACGGCGGGTACGGCCCACCTCCCGGCCAGCGGGTCAACGATCCGGCGCCGATGGGCATGCGGCTGCTCGCGCGCATCATCGACGGTTTGCTGACCGCGGCCGTCTCCGTCCCGCTCGCGTTCGCGTTCGGGCTGATCGACACCTCGAGCTCGGACTCGAGCGCGTCGTTCTCCATCACCGGAGCCGACTACCTCAAGACGGTGCTCCTCGGACTCGTCATCACCGGCATCTACGAGGTCACCATGCTGGCGACGAAGGGCGCCACGCTCGGGAAGATGGCGGTCGGAGTGCGGGTCGCGATGTTCGACACCGGCGGCATCCCCACGCTGCAGGCCGCGCTGACCAGATGGTCGATCCCCGCGGTCGCGAGCATCATCCCGACGGGGCTGGTGGTGCTGGTCGTGTACCTGTCGCCGTTCTTCGACTCCACGCACCGCAATCGTGGGTGGTACGACTACGCGGCAAAGACGATCGCCGTTCGTACCAGGTAGGTGCGCCTCGCCGGGTAGGCCTAGCGCCCGGGCAACGCCCGCCACATCCGCCACCATGCCTGCGCGGCGATGAACAGCAGGACGGGACCGGCGACCTCGGCGGCGACGGTGAGGCCGGCCTGCCACGGTGACGGTCCGAACGCGGTTAGCCGCCCCGGTCCGGCCGGCCCGCCGGCTACCGCGGTGAGTGCCGCGGTGCCTGCCGCCACGACAGCCGCCAAGGCAGCGGCCGCCCGTGCCTGGTCGCCGAGTGAGTCGGCAGCGTCGCGCCGGATTCGCCAGGCAGCGAGCGCGGCCGCGGCGCCGACGGCGACGAACGCGAGCACCACCACGGGTACCGGCGCAGCGTGGTGCGGTACGGCGGCCAGCAGCGGTAGCGCAGGTGTCGCCCCGACGTGCGCGCCGCCGAGCGTCACCGTGGCGCCTGCGCCGACCGCGAAACCGGTACCGGTGAGGTAGGCAGTCGTGAACAGGACAGCGTTGGGCAGCAGCCACAGGCTCAGCAGACCCATCGTGAACTTGCCGGATCCGTTGCCGTACCCGTTGAAGCTGTTGCTGACCAGCGACCAGTGATCGACGACAGAGGCGATGGTCAACGCCAATGCGGCGCCGGCGATCACTGCACCGGCGACTCCGGCAGCGCGCAGCCCGTCCCGTAGGGAGACGGGCAGCCGCCCCCACGCCGCGCGCCACTGACCCGCGCCACGTATGCCGCCCGCGGTCGTCGCGACCAGGCTCAGCCCGGCGGCCGCGAGGAAGGCACCCGGCACCGACGGACGGATCGCATCGGTTCGGGCGACCGCCGCGAGGGCCGCCGCGATTCCGGCGTACGGGATGGTGACCGCAAGGACCATCGCGGCGACCGCGCCCGGCTCCTGGCTGGTGGCGGCCCGCGACAGCACCGCTGCGAACCGGGCGAGCAGCACGCCCAACAGCACCGTCAGGCCGAGCGGCGCGATGGCGACCGTCCCCCCGCCGACCGACAGCGGGGCGTGCTGGCCGGCGAGCCATACCGTGACCGCGAATCGCAGCGCGTCGCCGGCGCTGCTGGTGGTGCGGGAGTCCGCCGACCAGACGATGACAGCGATCACGACGAGCACGGCGAGCCCGACCGCGACGGTCCACACCGCCGCCATCAGGCTGCGCAGCCATAGCGGCGAGACCGGAGCGGCCTGCGCAGCCGTGCGCCGTTTCGGCGCCGCTGCCCTCGGACGTGCTACCGCCTGGGTCATCTGCTGATCGTTGCAGCAAGCAACTCCAGCAACAGGTGTTACACGCCGTGCAGGGGAGCGAATGTGCCGTGGCATTGATTCTCGAGGTCAATGGACGCCTGGCACACTCGCCGTACCAGCTCAGGACAGACGCCAAACGATCCTCGCGCAGGTCGAGGAGTGCTACCTGCGCCTCACCGGCGTCGGACTGCCGACTGGCGTCAGGATTCTGTGAGCGTGTGCGCTGGCATCCCCTATAGGGGAGCGTGGCACATCCGCTCCCTTTAAGAGAGCAGCTCCTTCATCAGACGTGCTGCCTCGCTCGGTGTCTTGCCGACCCGTACGCCTGCGGCCTCGAGCGCTTCCGCCTTGGCCGCCGCGGTGCCCGATGACCCGGACACGATCGCGCCGGCATGCCCCATCGTCTTGCCCTCCGGAGCGGTGAACCCCGCGACGTAACCGACGACCGGCTTCGTCACGTTCGCGCGAATGAAGTCGGCGGCGCGCTCCTCGGCGTCACCGCCGATCTCGCCGATCATCACGATCGCCTCGGTGTCCGGGTCGTCCTGGAAGGCCGCCAGGCAGTCGATGTGGGTCGTGCCGATGACCGGGTCGCCGCCGATGCCCACCGCCGTCGTGAAGCCGATGTCCCGCAGCTCGTACATCATCTGGTAGGTCAGCGTGCCCGACTTCGACACCAGCCCGATCCGGCCCTGACCCGCGATGTCGGCGGGAATGATGCCGGCGTTGGACTGTCCGGGGGAGATCAGCCCCGGGCAGTTGGGACCGACGATCCGGGTCTCGCCCCGCTGCTCGGCGTAAGCCCGGAAGTACGCCGTGTCCTGCACGGGCACGCCCTCGGTGATGACGACCAGCAGCGGAATCTCGGCGTCGATCGCCTCGATCGCCGCGTCACGGGTGAACGCCGGCGGCACGAACCCCACCGACACGTCCGCTCCGGTCTCGGCCATCGCCTCGGCGACGGTCGCGAAGACCGGGATGCCGTCGACGTCGGTACCGGCCTTGCGGGCGTTGACACCACCGACGACGTTGGTGCCGGACGCGACCATCCGCCGGGTGTGCTTGGTGCCCTCCGAACCCGTGATGCCCTGGACGATCACCTTGCTGTCCTTGGTCAGCCAGATCGCCATGTCCTAGGCCGCCTTTCCCGCGAGCTCGGCGGCTCGCCGCGCGGCGCCGTCCATCGTGTCCACCTGTTCCACCAGCGGATGGGCTGCCTCGGTAAGGATCCGGCGACCCTCCTCCGCGTTGTTCCCGTCGAGGCGTACGACGAGCGGCTTGGTCACGCTCTCGCCCCGGCTTTCCAGCAGCGACAGTGCCTGCACGATTCCGTTCGCGACCGCGTCGCACGCCGTGATGCCGCCGAAGACGTTCACGAAGACCGAACGCACGGACGGGTCGGACAGGATCACGTCGAGCCCGTTGGCCATCACCTCGGCCGAGGCGCCGCCACCGATGTCGAGGAAGTTGGCCGGGCGTACGTTGCCGAACGCCTCGCCGGCGTAGGCCACGACGTCCAGCGTCGACATCACGAGACCGGCGCCGTTGCCGATGATCCCGACCTCACCGTCGAGCTTCACGTAGTTGAGGTGCAGGGACTTGGCGCGCACCTCCAGCGGGTCGGTGGCCGAGTTGTCGCGGTACGCGTCGTGAACCTCGGTGTGACGGAACGACGCGTTGTCGTCGAGCGTGACCTTGCCGTCGAGGGCCAGCACCTGGTCGTCCGGCGTCCGCACCAGCGGGTTCACCTCGACCAGGGTCGCCTCCTCGCCGATGAAGACGTCCCACAGCTGACGGATCACGGCAGCGGCCTTCGCGCGGACCGGCTCCGGGATGTTGCCCGCCGTCGCGATCTCGAGCGCCTTCGCGTCGTCGACCCCGGCGACCGGGTCCACCGCGACCCGTGCCAGCGCATCGGGCTTCTCGACCGCGAGCTGCTCGATCTCCATGCCGCCCTCCGCCGAGCACATCGCCAGGTAGGAGCGGTTGGCGCGGTCGAGCAGGAAGGAGAAGTAGTACTCCTCGCCGATGTCCGCGGCCTCGGAGATCAGGATGGTGTGGACGGTGTGGCCCTTGATGTCCATGCCGAGGATGTTCTGCGCGTGGCTGACCGCGTCGTCGGCGGTGGGCGCGAACTTCACGCCGCCGGCCTTGCCCCGGCCTCCCGCCTTGACCTGCGCCTTCACCATGACGGGCCCGCCGCCGAGTGACTCAGCGGCCGCCCGCGCCTCCTCCGCGGTCGCGATCACGACCTGACGCGTCGTCGGCACGCCGTACTTGGCGAACAGCTCCTTTGCCTGCCACTCGAACAGGTCCACGCCGCGTTCCTCCGCCTCACCTCGACATACGTCTCAGCGTGGAACGTTACCGGCAGGACTTTTCGCCCCTGCAGGGAAGTCAAGGGAATGCGCAGGCGAGCGGTCTTCGCGATGGTTCTCGCCATCGCGGTGAGCGGTGCGGTCGGCCCCGTCGTCGCTGCCGCGCACCCGGCGTACTCGGTCCGCACCCTCACCTTTCACGTCACCGTCCCCAACGAGGCGGTCGGCGGCACCGGAGACCAGACCTGCAGCATCGTCGGCGATCTCTACCGGCCGGCGGGCGCTTCACCGTCGCATCCCGTGCCTGCGGTGCTCACGACCAACGGCTTCACGGGAAGCAAGGACGACCAGACCGCGATGGCCGAGGTCCTCACGAGCCACGGCTACGGGGTGCTGTCCTACTCCGGCCTCGGCTTCGGCGGCTCCGGCTGCAAGATCACCCTCGACGACCGGGCGCACGACGGCCGCGCCGGCAGCCAGCTGGTCAGCTATCTCGGCCGCCTGCCGTGGATCAAGCACGACGGCCCGGACGACCCGCGCGTCGGCATGATCGGCAACTCCTACGGCGGCGGGATCCAGTACGCCGTCGCCGGCGTCGACCGCCGGGTCGACGCGATCGTTCCGATGATCACCTGGAACGACATGTCGTACTCGATCGCGCCGAACAACACCGCGCTCACGCACGGCGTCTCCTACTCGCACAAGGCGCCCGGCATCGCGAAGGAGGTCTGGCTACCGGAGCTGTTCGCCGCAGGTGGCACCGCGGTGGTGCAGCACATCGGCACCGACCCGACCCGCATCGTCGACTGCGGCGGGTTCATCTCGACGGTCTGCCCGGCCGTGACGGAGCTGCTGCTCAACGAGTACTTCGCCGACAACCTCTACACGTTCGCCGCCGAGCGATCAGTCGCGAACCACATTCGCGACATCCGGATCCCGACGCTGTTGATGCAAGGTGAGAACGACACGCTGTTCAACCTGCAGGAAGCGATCGCCACGTATCAGGCGCTTCGCAAACAGGGCACGCCGGTGAAGATGGTGTGGCAGTCGTGGGGGCACAACCTCGAGGTCCCGGTGCGCGGCGAGTGGATCCAGGGCCACGGCATGCTGCGCACGTACGAAGGGCAGCGGGTCTTCGCCTGGTTCAACCACTACCTCAAGGGCGAGGACGTCTCGACCGGTCCGGACTTCGCGTACTTCCGCGACTGGGTGCCGTTCGACGGAAGCGGGCCCGACACGGTGCAGTACGCAACCGCACCGCACTACCCCGTTGGCCATGCGCTGACGTTGTTCACCTCCGGGTCCTCCTCGCTCGTCGCGAAGCGAAGCGCCGTCACGAGCGGCTCGACGACGTACGCGAACCTCGCCGGTCCGACGCCGCTGTCCTACTCCGAGGTCTCCGACCTGCAGCACAACAAGCCGTTCAGCGAGATCCCTCCCTTCGACACCCCGGGCAGCTACGCGCACTGGACGAGCGCCGCACTGAAGCATCGCGTCGACGTGGTGGGCGTGCCCCGAGCGACGCTGCACCTCACCGCGCCCCTCGCGTCGAGCGTGGCGCCGGGCACCGAGATCGAGATGTTCCTCAAGCTCTACGACGTCGCACCGAACGGCTCGGTGACGCTCGTGCACCGGCTCGTCGCGCCGGTGCGCGTCCTCGATCCGAGCAAGCCGTTGCACGTCCAGCTGCCCGGTATCGTGCACCGGTTCGCGGCCGGCGACCGCATCGAGCTGGTCGCCGCTGCAACCGATACCGCCTTCCGCAACTCCAACCTGATCCAGCCGATCACGGTCACGACAACCCGCGTAGCACCAGGCGTGCTGCGCCTTCCAGTGGTGGGGAACAACAGATGAAGCGCAACCTGGTCGTGATCCCGGCCGCCCTTGTGGCGCTGACCGCGGCGGTCGCGCCGGCGGCAGCCGCGCGAAGCGCCGGAGCGCCGGCCCACCACCGGGCGGCCTTCACCAAGACGACGCTGAAGTTCCACGTCACGGTGCCCAACGAGCTCCCTAACGGCATCGGCACCCAGAAGTGCCTGATCGTCGGCGACCTCTACAAGCCGACGGGCGCCTCCGCCTCGCGTCCGGTTCCCGTCATCCTCACGACCAACGGCTTCGGCGGCAGCAAAGACGACCAGACGAGCATGGCCGAGTTCCTCGCCACCCGCGGCTACGGCACGCTGTCCTACTCCGGCCTGGGGTTCGGCGGCTCCGGCTGCAAGATCTCCCTCGACGACCCCTCGTACGACGGCCGCGCCGGCAGCCAGCTGATCAGCTTCCTCGGCGGCAAGACCGGCATCGCGACGACGCTGTCCGGCGCGCCGTACCCGGCGGTCCGCTGGGTCGTTCACGACCACACCGATCACCTGGGGCACCATGCTGCCAACGACCCCCGGGTCGGCATGGTCGGCGGGTCGTACGGCGGTGGCATCCAGTTCGCGGTCGCGAAGGTCGACCCGCGGCTGGACACGATCGTGCCGATCATCACGTGGAACGACCTGCGGTACTCGCTCGCGCCCAACAACGCGAGGACGCCCGGCCAGGTCACCGACGTCGCGGGCGATCCAGATACGCCGGGCACCCAGAAGCTCGAGTGGTCGCTCCTGCTGTTCGCCGATGGTCTGGTGGACGGCCTCACCGGTGTCCGGGCCGACCTGACCCGCGACGTCGGGTGCGTCGACTACCTGTTCGACGTGTGCCCGTTCGCCGCCGAGGCGGTCGTCAACGCGGCGTTCACGCAGGGCGCGCTGCGCTTCCTCGCCCATGCCTCCGTCGGGACCTTCATCAACAAGATTCGGATCCCGACGCTGCTGATGCAGGGTGAAGGCGACTCGCTGTTCAACCTGAACGAGGCAGCCACGACCTACCGCCAGCTGCGCAAGCAGGGGACGCCGGTGACGATGATCTGGCATTCGTGGGGTCACAGCACGTCGCAAGCCGCGCCTGGCGAGTGGAGCCAAGGTGCCGACATGGCCAAGACCTATGAGGGCCGCCGCGTGCTTGCCTGGTTCGCGCACTACCTGAAGGGCGAGGACGTCTCGACCGGTCCGCGCTTCGCCTACTACCGCGATTACGTACCGTTCCACGGGAAGGGCCCGGACACCGTGCAATACGCCACGGCGTCGCACTTCCCGGTCGGGCGGATGCGTACGTTCTACGCGTCGGCGGGCGGCTCCCTGATGGACAAGCGGTCAGAGGTGCTCACGGGCTCGGCGGCGTACGCCAACCTCGCCGGCCCGACGCCGCTGTCGTACTCCGAGGTGTCGGGGTTGCAGGGCACCGCACTGCCGGACGCGTCGACGCCTCCGTTCGACACCCCGGGGACGTTCGCCGGCTGGACCAGCGCGCCGTTGCGGCACCGCCTCGACGTCGCGGGCATCCCGACCGTGACGCTGCACGTGCAGACCCCGGTGTCGACCGATCTGGCCGCCGCGACCGAACTGCAGATGTTCGTGAAGGTCTACGACGTCGCACCCAACGGCGACCTGACCCTCGTGCACCGGCTGGTCGCGCCGGTCCGGGTGCAGGACGACAGCGGCGCCGTCCACCTGATGCTGCCGGGCATCGTGCACCGGTTCCCGAAGGGACACCGGGTCGAGCTCGCCGTTGCGGCGACGGATACCGCCTACCGCAACGCCGACCTGGTGCAGCCGGCTCTGATCTCGACGAGCAAGGCGCATCCGGTCACGCTGCAGCTGCCCGTCGTCAAGGACTGAGCAGACCCTCGTGAGGGCGCGCTACGCCCCGGCGGTAGCGGGCACGTGATCGCGGACCCAGTCCACGATCGTCCCCATCGGGGTGCCGGGCGTGAACACCTCGGCGACGCCGATCTCCTTCAGCAGCGGGATGTCGGCATCGGGGATGATCCCGCCGCCGAAGACGACGATGTCCCGCGAGTTCGCCTCGTCCAGCAGGTCGATCAGCTTGCGGAACAGCGTCATGTGCGCGCCGGAGAGCACGGACATGCCGATTGCCTGCGCGTCCTCTTGGACCGCCGTCGCGACGATCTGCTCCGGCGTCTGGTGCAGCCCGGTGTAGATGACCTCCATGCCGGCGTCGCGCAGCGCGCGGGCGACCACCTTCGCCCCGCGGTCATGGCCGTCAAGGCCGGGCTTCGCGACAACAACCCGAATCGGCATAACTGAAAGACTAGCGAGCCATGAGCGCCGACCAGCCGCGCGTACCGAGGTGGAGCGAGACGCTGGCCTCCGCCGTTGAGGAGCTCGCGGGCTCTGACGTCCTGCGCTGCAGCGAGGCGACGATCGGCGCGAGCCGCTGTGTGCTCGTGCGCTGGGACTTCGGCCACCAGGGGGGCACGTTCGGGGTCGCGGAAGCTGCCGCGTTCACGGCCGCGGTCGGTACGGCGATCGAGCGGCGACTTCCGCTCGTGACGATCACCCGAAGCGGCGGGACCCGGCTGCCGGAAGGCATGCGAGCCCTGGTCGGCATCCCGCGAGCGGCGCTTGCCCTCGACGACCTTCGCGCCGCCGGCCTGCCTCACATCTCCGTCGCGGACAACCCGACGACCGGCGGTGTCTGGGTCGCGATCGGCGCCGCCGCCGACGTACGAATCGCGGTGCGCGGCGGGATCGTCGGGTTCTCCGGCCCTCGCCCGGTGGCGGCCATGACGGGGCGCACCCTCGCCGAAGGCGCCAACACCGCCGAGGCCGCCTTCGACGCCGGGCTCGTCGACGCGATCGCGGCCCCCGATGAGGTCGACGGTCTGCTTCGCGAGGCACTCTTGGCGCTCCGTGCAGATGACGCCGATCACCTCCCGCCGCCGGAGGCGGCAGGTCCACCGGCGCGCGACGCGGCTCAGCAGCTTCGCGCGTCGCGGGAGGATCCCCGGCCGAACGGCGAGGAGTTGCTGGCTGCGATGTTCGCCGAGCGCGTCGCGCTTCGCGGCGCCGATGAGGTGACCCACGCGGTGATCGGCCGGCTCGCCGGGCGCCGGGTCGTCGGCGTCGCGCTTGCCGGCCCGCGCAGCGCCATGCCGGGGCCCGGCGGTTTCGCACTGCTCACCCGGGCGGCGGCACTCGCCGGTTCGCTCGACGTCGCGCTCGTCATCCTGGTGGACACGCCCGGCGCCGATCCGCACCGCGAGGCCGACGGGTTGTCAGCCGCGATCGGCGACGCCGTGGTCGCCGTACTCAAGACGCCGGCGCCGACCGTCTCGCTGGTCCACGGCGAGGGCGGATCGGGCGGGGCGCTCGCGGGCGCCCTGACCGACGTGGTGGGGGTGGGCGAGTTCGGCTGGTTCGCGGCGCTTGGTCCCGAAGGTGCCGGAGCGGCACTCCGGACATCTGCGACAGAAGCCGCGGCGCTGATGCGGATCACGCCGGCCGAGCTCCTCGCCGACGGATTCGCCGATGCGTATGTGGCGTCCGGGACGGAGGCCGCCTGGTGCGCTGCTGCGATCGATGCAATGCGGCGCATCCCTACGGAGCAGCGGCTTTCGCGACGCCGATCACGGTGGTCATCCCCGCTCCAGAACCCGGCGTGAAAAAACTTACGACACATTCAGAGGCAGAGATTCCGCGTCGATGGGAACAGGTAACGTCGGCACGGCCGCCGAAGGCTTCCCCAGTCGTAGGCAACCGACCAACGCTTCCCCCAGAAGAGCGAAGGACGACGACCGGTGAATCTCACGCGCGGTGTGCGTGACCTGCTGACGATCGGCGCGGTCACCGGCACCGCTGTCGAGGTGGCGTGGCTCGCCGCCCATGTCGCGAGCTATCCGTTCGGCGTCGTCCAGGAGAAGGTGCGCGACGCCGACGACGTCTTCTCCCTGGGCAGCCTGCGCCCGATCCAGCGAGGCCTGCTGATCCATGACGTCGAAGCGGCAGGTACGCCGATCCTGCTGCTGCACGGCATGGTCGACAACCGCTCGATCTTCACGTTGCTGCGGCGCAACCTGCGCCGTCGCGGCTTCGGACGCGTCGTCACGATGAACTACCGGATCTGGACCACCGACGTCCGCACCGCCGCACGCCAGCTCGGCGAGACCATCGAGTCGATCTGCGAGCAGACCGGGTACGAGCGCATCCACGTCATCGGACACTCGCTCGGCGGGCTGATCGCTCGGTACTACGTACAGCGTCTCGGCGGCGACGCCCGGGTGCACACGGTCGTCACGCTCGGCACCCCGCACCGCGGAACCCATGTCGCCCGCGCGGTGCCGACCGGGGTCTGCCGCCAGATGTGCCCGGACAGCGACGTGATGACCGAGCTCGAAGAGAGTGCCCCCGACTGCGAGACCCGGTTCGTGGCGTTCTGGAGCGACATCGACGCGCTGATCTCCCCGAAACAGTCGGCCCGGCTGGACCATCCGGACCTGACGGCCCGCAACATCCTGGTGCGCGGCGTCGGGCACCTCTCGCTGCCGATCAACCGGCGGATCGTGCACGAGATCGTCGCCACCCTGGCGCACCTGGACTCCGACGGCGTTACGGTGACCGCTGGTGTCACCCGTCTCGCCCCTCAGCCGGAAGCCGAGCCCGCGGGGATTCGCGCCCGCCTCCGTCCGGCCCGAAGCCGCGTCAGCGCAAGCTGACGATCACCGTGCACTAACGTCGGCCGACGTGCGGCCGACGCGGGAACGCCCACTGTGGTGGGTCCAGGTCCTGCTGATCGTCGGCTTCGCCTGGGCGTACGACGAGGTCCGCTCGCTGCACGGCAACGTCGTGCAGGCCGGCTTGCGGCACGGCCGGCAGGTGCTCCACATCGACCGGGTCCTCCACCTCGACTGGGCAGCGCCGATGAACCATTGGCTCGCCCATCACGACTTAGTCGGCGGCACGCTGGCGGGCTACTACGTCGTGATGCACCTGGGCATGACGTCGCTGATGCTGCTCGTGCTGTGGATCCACGGCCCGAAATACCGCTACCACCGCAACGTGCTGATCCTGTCGAGTCTGGTCGGGCTCGCGGTCTACTGGATCTACCCCACCGCGCCGCCGCGGCTGATCGATGCCGGCTTCCACGACACGGTCGCGTCGGCGCTTCCCTTCGCGTACAAGGTGGAGACGGCACGGGCCAACCTCTACGCCGCGGTGCCGTCGCTGCACCTGGCGTGGGCGGTATGGGTCGCGGTCGCGGTCTGGTCGATCACCCGACGCTGGTGGCTGCGAACCCTCGCGATCCTGCATCCGGTCGTGACCGCCGGAACCGTACTCGCGACCGGCAACCACTACACGTTCGACTTGATCACCGGAGCCGCATTGACCGCCGTCGGCTACGTCACCTACGACGCTGTGGTTTGGCTAGCGAATCAGGAATGGGTCGGTACAGAAAGGCGGCCAGAACCACGAAGAACAGCAAGAAGTTGAGAATGTGCACCCCGGTGCAGTACTCGCAGATCGCCTTGAGGTGGATCTCGACGCTGACCAGGTAGACGACCATCCCCATCGCGCCGCCGGTCGCCAAGAGCCGGAACCGGTGCACCCACTCGTTGCGCACCTGCCAAGCCCACGGCGTCATCAGCAGCGTCATCAGGGCAAAGTAGACGAGACCGACGATCGCCACCGGGATGTGGCCGAAGATCTCCGACTGCGAACTCTCTGTGACCTTCGCGCAGTTGATGGGTCCGGTCGAGCTGCAGGCCAGCGCCGACGGATGAAAGTGCGTGTAGGTCAGGTAGATCGAGTCAGCCAGGCCGAGCAGAGAGATCGGCAGGCTGAACCACCACGCCCAGCGCGCATTGACGAGCGGCGCCGTTGCGGGCGTCGGCTGGTCGTCAGGCACCGGCGGTCGGGAGCGTGATCTTCGTTACTCCCTCTGCGGAGCAGACGTCGCCCGGCTGACCGTTCGTCGCCTTACAGATCATTGCGGTGAGCACGTTCGCCTCGCCGAGGATGTCCTTGGCGACGGTGCTCGTCGGATCCTTCAGGTCCGCCACGATCTGGTCCCAGTCGAGTCCGGCGAGATCACCCGGGCTGAACCCGGTGTTGGTGAGGACGTACTTCCCGTCGAGGTAGAGGAACGGGAAGCTCAGCTGCGTGTACTTCGACCAGATCTTCTTCTCCGCGGAGGTCACCGGCTCGAGATCGGTGCCGTCGTTGGCGCGATTGCGGTTCTCGACCGAGACGAAGGACAGGTACTTGCTGGTGTAGCTCGACTTGTAGAACGAGAACGTCGCGGTGTTCGGGAAGGTGTCAGTGGAGGACGACCGGATCCGGTTCAGGTCCTTGAACGTGCCGAACCGCGACAGCGCCTGCACCATCGACCAGCGCTCCGCGGCGCAGTACGGGCAGAACTCGCCACCGATGAACAGCAGCTCGGGCTTGCCGTCCTTGGTGAGCGGAGCGGCGTTGATCGCCTTGGCGGCGTCCAAGCTCGCGCTGCCCTGGCCGACCTGGTTGTAGGTCGCGGGCGTGACGCCGGTGACGCCGTCGACGAGCGAGGTCGAGGCCGGCTGCCGCTCTCCCTCGGGGGTTTGCTTGCCCGGGCGGGTGATCGCGATGACCGCGATGACGGCGATCACCACTGCGACGGCGACCACGGTGCTGAGGATCGTCTTGGCCCGTCGGCGCTGGTCCACCCGTGCCTGCGCGGCGCGCGCCGCAGCGGCCTTCTCCCGAGCGGTGGCGGCCTGCTTCTCACGCCGTTGCCTGTTGGTCTCGCGTCCCACGACAACCCTTCCGTTGTTAAGCCTGCTGGTGTCCCAGGTTAGTGGGGAGTACGGGCGAAACCTGAGAGCGCGTTCAGATCAGAGCTTCTGCAGCGGCGCGTAGCGCAGCAGCAGCCGCTTGCGTCCGACCTCGTCCCCGAAGTCGACCTCGGCCTCGGCCGAGGAATCGGCTCCCTTGACCGCGACCACCGTGCCCATCCCGAACGCGTCGTGGGTCACCCGGTCCCCGGCGGACAGCGACGGGATCGGCCGCAGCCCGGTGCCCGCACTGCGGCCCGCCCGGTTCGCCCGCGAGATCACGTGCTGCGTCGGGCGTACCTGGGTCGCGCCCTGCCACTCGATCAGCTCGTCCGGCACGTCGTCGAGGAACCGCGACGGCGGATAGTACTCCGGCGAGCCCCACGCGGAACGGACGACGGAGCGGCTGAGGTAGAGCCGTTTCTCCGCTCGGGTGATCCCGACGTAGGCGAGCCGCCGTTCCTCTTCGAGCTCCTTGGCGTCGCCGAGCGAGCGCATGTGCGGGAAGACGCCGTCCTCGAGGCCGGTCATGAAGACCACGGGGAACTCCAGCCCCTTCGCGGTGTGCAGCGTCATCAGCGTGACCACCCCGTCGGACCCGTCGTCGCTCGGGACCTGGTCGGCGTCCGCGACGAGTGCCACCTGCTCGAGGAAGTCGACGAGCGTGCCGTCCGGGCGGGACTGGTCGAACTCGCGAGCGACGGAGACGAGCTCCTCGAGGTTCTCCACTCGCCCCTCGTCCTGCGGGTCCTCGCTCGCTCGCAGCTCGGCGAGGTACCCGGACCGGTCGAGCACCGCCTCGAGAATGTCGCCGGCAGCGCGACCGGCGCCATCAGCAGAGTCCTGCGTCATGGCCGTCAGCTCGTCGAACAGCTCGACGAAGCCCGTGATGGCGTTGACGGACCGCGATACGAGATCGGGGATCTCGTCCACCCGGTGCATCGCCTCGTTGAAGCTGATCCGCTGCCGTTCCGCGAACGACTCGATCGCGGCTTCGGCTCGATCACCGATGCCCCGCTTCGGCACGTTGATGATGCGACGCAACGACACGGTGTCATCGGGGTTGGCGACCGCGCGGATGTACGCCAGCGCGTCGCGTACTTCGCGCCGCTCGTAGAACCGCACCCCGCCGACGACCTTGTAGGGCAGGCCGACCCGGATGAACACCTCCTCGAAGACCCGGCTCTGGGCGTTGGTCCGGTAGAAGACGGCGACGTCGCACGCGCGAAGTCCGTGGTCGTCGTGCAACCGGTCGATCTCGCGGGCAACGAACGCCGCCTCGTCGTGTTCGTTCTCCGCGACGTATCCGACGACCTTCTCCCCGGCGCCTTCGTCGGACCACAGCCGCTTCGGCTTGCGGTTGGGGTTCTTCGAGATCACCGCGTTGGCGGCGGACAGGATCGTCTGCGTCGAGCGGTAGTTCTGCTCGAGCAGGATCGTCGTCGCGTTGGGGTAGTCCTCCTCGAACTGCAGGATGTTGCGAATCGTCGCCCCGCGGAACGCGTAGACCGACTGGTCGGCGTCACCCACCACGCACAGCTCGGCCGCCTCCTGACCGGGGCCACCGCCGGCCAGCTCGCGAACCAGGACGTACTGCGCGTGGTTGGTGTCCTGGTACTCGTCGACCAGGACGTGGCGGAACCGGCGCCGGTAATGGTCGGCAACGTCAGGGAACAGCTGCAACAGCGAGACCGTCGTCATGATCAGGTCGTCGAAGTCCATCGCGTTGGCGCGACGCAGCCGGTCCTGATAGCGCTCGTAGGCCTGCGCGGTCTCGCGCTCGAGGTGGTTGGTCGCGCGGGCCTTGGCGTCCTCGAAGTCGATCAGCTCGTTCTTGAGGTTGCTGATCTGGTTGCTGATCGCGCGCGCCGGGAACCGCTTCGGGTCGAGGTCGAGGTCACGGCAGACCGTCGTCATCAGCCGCCGCGCGTCGTCGGCGTCGTAGATGGAGAACGTGCTGGTGAAACCGAGCCGCTTGGCCTCGGCGCGCAGGATCCGCACGCACGCGGAATGGAACGTCGACACCCACATCGCGCGGGCGCGCGGGCCGACCAGCTGGGCGACCCGCTCCTTCATCTCGCCGGCGGCCTTGTTGGTGAAGGTGATCGCCAGGACCTGGCCGGGCTGGACCCCCCGCTCGCCGAGCAGCCACGCGATCCGGTGGGTGAGCACCCGGGTCTTGCCCGAGCCGGCGCCCGCGACGATCAGCAGCGGGGTGCCCTCGTGGACGACCGCCTTGCGCTGCTCCGGGTTGAGCCCCTCGAGGAAGGTCTCGGGGTCGAACCGCCTCGCCGCGGCACGTTCCACCGGCCGGTCAGGCTCGGGGGTGTCGTCGTACTCGGGAAACAAGGAGGTCATCGGCCCGTCGAGCCTACGTCCGCCCCCCGACTCCTCCGCGATCTTGCACTTTTCAACCGGTATCGGGCCCGAGACACGTTGAAAAGTGCAAGATCGCGTATCGAGCAGGGGTGGCCGTAGCCTCGGACTCGTGCTTGATGACAGTGCTGTTGAGCGAGTCTTGTGCGTGATGGCGCACCCGGATGACGTCGACTACGGTCTCGCCGGGACCGTGGCGAACTGGACCGACGCGGGCATCGAGGTCAGCTACTGCATGGTGACCAGCGGCGACGCGGGCGGGTTCGACCCGTCGGTGCCGCGGGCCGAGATCGCGGGCATCCGGGAGGCTGAGCAGACCGCCGCGGCAGCCGAAGTAGGCGTCACGGATCTGCGGTTCCTCGGCTACCCCGACGGCCGGCTCGAGGTCAGCCTCGGGTTGCGGCGCGACATCTCGCGGGTGATCCGCGAGGTACGCCCGCAGCGGGTGGTGTGCCAGTCACCGGAGCGCAACTGGCAGCGGATCTACGGCAGCCACCCCGACCACCTCGCGGCGGCCGAGGCGACGATGTGCGCCGTCTACCCCGACTCGCGCAACCCGTTCACCTTCGCCGACGAGATCGGGCATCTGGAGGCGTGGACCGTGAGTGAGGTCTGGCTGACCGCCAACCGCGAGGCGAACCACTACGTGGACATCACCAAGCAGTTCGAGCGCAAGAAGCGGGCGCTGCTGCGCCACGCCAGCCAGATCGAGAGCGAAGAGCGGCTCGACACCATCCTGCAGTTCTGGAACGGCGGCAACGCCAAGGAAGCCGGCATGCCGGAAGGTACGTACGCCGAGGCGTTCTGGGTCATGGATGTGACCTAGGGTGCACCGAGCTCGAGCAGCATCCTGGTGTTGCCGAGGGTGTTGGGCTTCACGCGTTCGAGATCGAGAAACTCCGCGACACCTTCGTCGTAGGACCGCAGCAGCTCCTCATAGACCTCGTGGTCGACCGGTGTGGCGTCGAACGGTACGAAGCCGTGCGAGGCGAAGAAGTCGACCTCGAAGGTGAGGCAGAACACCCGGCTGATGCCGAGGGCGCGCGCCCGGGTCAGCAGCGCTTCGAGCAGCTGGTGCCCGACGCCGGTGTGCTGACAGGCCGGGTCCACCGCGAGGGTGCGCACCTCGGCGAGGTCCGACCAGAGCACGTGCAGCGCGCCGCACCCGACGACCTGCCCGTCGGCCTCGGCGACGACGAACTCCTGCACGTCCTCGTACAGGGTGACCGTTGCCTTGTCGAGCAGGATCCGCTTCGGCGCGTAGAAGTCGATGAACCGGCGGATCGCCGCGACGTCCGGCGTACGCGCGCCGCGGATGAGAACGGTCACGGTCCTGGTCAGACCGAGCCGTCGGCGAGCACGGCCTCGACCGCGTCACACTCTGCGGCGGCAGCCGCCTCACACTCCTTGTCGGAGTGGTCGAGCACTCCGCCGAGCGCGTCCGCGACGGCTTCCCGCTGCTCGGTGGTGAGCAGGTCGATGTAGTGCTCCCGAACCCCGCGCAGGTGCGTGGGATAGGCCTCCTCGAGGCGGGCACGCCCTTGCGGCGTCAGCACCGCGTAGACCACCCGCGCATCACCTTCGCAGCGATCTCGACAGACCAGGCCCTCCCTCGAGAGCTTGTCCACCAGCCGGGTGAGGCCGCTCGGGGTGAGGACGGCGTGCACCGCGAGCTCGCTCATCCGCAGCCGCTGCTGTGGCGCCTCGGACAGGTGCGCCAGCACCTCATAGGCGGGAAGGGTCAGGCCGTGCTCTGCCTCGAGCTCGACCTCGAGCCGGCGGATCACCCGGTGGTGCGCCCGGATGAGGGCGTGCCACGCACTCATCTCCCGCTCGTCCAGCGGTTGCAGCGCGGGCTTCGCCATGGCAAGAGGATACGGCGTCTGGGGTGGTACTTGCGTATGCAATAAGTTGGGTCTACCGTTTGTTGCAGATGCAAGTAGGGCCGAAGGGCCGCCTAGAGGAGGACGACATGACCACCGAGACCGTTTCCACCACAACCACGAGCCTGACCGGCGACTACGACGTGGACCCCGCACACAGCCGGGTCGGCTTCGCCGCCAAGCACGCGATGGTCACCACCGTGCGCGGCCACTTCGCCGACTTCACCTCCGAGCTTCATCTCGACGACGAGCACGTCGAGAACAGCACCGCGCGCATCGAGATCCGCACCGCGAGCCTGGACACCGGCAACGCGCAGCGCGACGAGCACGTACGCAACTCCGACTTCCTTGACGTCGAGAACTTCCCGACCATCACGTTCGTGTCCACCCAGGTCGAGCAGACCGGTGAGGACACCTACGCCGTCACCGGCGACCTGACCGTGAAGGACGTCACCAAGCCGGTCACGGTGGCGTTCGAGAAGACCGGCGCGGCCGACGACCCGTGGGGCAACTTCCGGGTCGGCTTCGAAGGCGGCACCGTCATCAACCGCAAGGACTTCGGCGTCAACTGGAACGTCGCCCTCGAGGCCGGCGGGATCCTGGTGAGCGACAAAGTTCGGCTCGAGTTCGACATCGCTGCGGTACGGCGCAAGTAGCTCTTTGAGCGAAGGTCGTCGTCGGGCACCGGCTGTCGGCATCACGTTGTGATGCCTCCTTTATGCCGGCGCCTCGACGGCGACCTTCGCTTTGCCGTGCGCGTTAGCGGGCTCGACCTCTCGCCTCTGCATGAAGATGGAGGGGTGGGCGAGGTTGTGTTGACGTTGTCGTGTCCGGACCGGCCGGGGATCGTGCACGCCGTGTCCGGGTTCCTGGCCGAGCGTGAGTGCAACATCCTGGACTCCCAGCAGTACGGCAGCCCGGTGACCGACACGTTCTTCATGCGGGTGCACGTTGACGCACCCGTGGCGTCCACAGCGCTCCGCGCCGACTTCGCGGCGGTCGCGGATCACTTCGGGATGACGTGGCAGCTGCACGAGCAGGCCGACCGCCCGAACATCGTGGTCATGGTGTCGAAAGAAGGCCACTGCCTCGCCGACCTGCTCTACCGGTGGCGCAGTGGATACCTGCCGGGCAACCTGGCCGCAGTGGCGTCCAACCATCGCGACCTCGAGCCACTGGCGCAGTCCTATGACGTCCCGTTCCACCACCTGCCGGTCAGCGCAGCGAACCGTGCCGAGCAGGAACAGCAGGTGCTCGACCTGGTGGCGGCCACGGGGTCCGAGCTTGTGGTACTCGCGCGCTACATGCAGATCCTCAGTGCCGACCTATGCGCGCGGCTGCCCGGTCGGATCATCAACATCCACCACTCGTTCCTGCCGAGCTTCCGCGGGGGCAGGCCGTACGAGCAGGCCTACCAGCGCGGCGTGAAGCTGATCGGCGCCACCGCCCACTACGTCACGGCGGACCTCGACGAAGGGCCGATCATCGAGCAGGAGATCTCCCGCGTCAGCCACCAGCCCGACCCGGCCGCGCTCGCCGCCGTCGGCCGCGACCTCGAGTGCGTGGCGCTGGCTCGGGCCGTGAGGTGGCACCTGGAGCACCGTGTGCTGCTCGACGGCACCAGAACTGTCGTCTTCTCGTGACCGCCTCCGGCCAGGACGTCTGGGAAGCGCGACGCCGATCCTTCGGTGTCGCCGCCGCGAACTACGCAGCCGGCCGACCCGGGTATCCCCGCGAGGTCCTCGAACACTGCCTGCCCGACGGTGCCCGCGACGTGCTCGACCTCGCCGCCGGTACCGGCCCGCTCACCGCCGGCTTGCTCGAGCTCGGGCTCTCGGTCGTCGCGGTCGAGCCCGACGACGAGATGCGGGCGCTCATTCCACCGGGCGCCCATCCGGTGGCCGGGACCGCCGAACAGATCCCGTTGCCGGACGCCAGCGTCGACGCGGTGTTCATCGGGCAGGCATGGCACTGGTTCGACGTACCGCGCGCGGTTGCCGAGATCCATCGCGTGCTCCGCCCCGGCGGGGTCCTCGCCCCGATGTGGAACCTCTTCGACGCCGACGACCCGCTGACCGGCGTTCTCGGCGAGGTGGGGCCCGACGAGCTCAGCACCAACATGCCCGCGGCGGCACCTCCGCCGTTCGACGCGAAGGACCTGTTCGCCTCGCCGGAACGAATCGTCACGCGCTACTCGCTGCGCTACACCCGGGAGCGGGTGGTGGCCCTGGTCTCGTCGATGAGCGTGACGATCCTTGCGACACCCGACGAGCGCGCACACATCCTGGACCGGGTGAGGGCGGCGATGCCCGACGGAGAGTTCGACCTGTCGTGGGTGTGTGAGGCCTGGAAGGCCGTGCGACTGCCCGCGATAGCGTGATCGGGTGTCGAGTCGGAGGCGTCTCGTCCTACGAGTGACGGGCGCAGTCCTCGTCATCGTCGCCGTGGGGTATGCGGTCAATGCCCTGGTGGGCATCGACACGAACCTGCTCTGGTTCCGCTCGGTCCACCACGAGTCCACCTACACGCGGCGGTTCTGGACGCAGGTGCTGCTGTTCGCGACCTTCGGCGCGCTGATGGCCGCCGCGGTGGCTCACACGCTGGTGGTGGCCGTCCGGCAGCGTCCGGACGTCAGCTTCGATCCGACCCGGCAGCGCTGGCGCTACGTCTACGGCCGGCTCGAACGTCGGCTGCGCCCGCTCCTGTTCGCCGTCATCGTCGTCGTGCTGACGGTGCAAACCGGGTTGGCCGCGGCCCACGGCTGGCAGACCTGGTTGCTGTGGCGCAACGCGGTGCCCACCGGGACGCCGGACCCGCAGTTCCACCGCGACATCTCGTACTTCCTGTTCACCTACCCGCTGCACCGCATGGTGCTGACCCTGCTGTTCCGGATCGTGGGTACCGCGATCGTTGCCCTGCTCGTCACCGGCTACGCGTACGGCGCGATCCGGATCCGCGGCAAGGGCCCGCGGCTGAGTCGAGCGATCCAGATCCACCTGTCGGTGCTGCTCGCGGCATACCTCGGGCTGAAGGCGTGTGCCTACTGGCTCGACCGGCTTGCCACCGCGACCTCGAGCCACGGCGTCGTGACCGGACCGTCCTACACCGACGTCAACGCGTTCATTCCGGGCAAGTTCGCGCTCGTCGTCGTCGCGGCGATCCTTGCGGTGGTGATGTTCGCCAACGTCGCCGTGCAGAGCAACCGGCTGATGGTCGGGACGCTCCTCACGATGGCGGGATGTGCGCTGGTCGCCGGCGTCATCGTCCCGAAGCTGGTGCAGCAGTTCTGGGAGAAGCCGAGCGCGGGCATCGTCGAGAAGACGTTCATCGGGCACAACATCGCCGCCACGAAGAAGGCCTTCGGCCTCGATGGCGACGTCAGCGTCTCGACCCTTCCCGGGACGACGACGGCGACTGGGAAGCAGCTTCTGGCGCAAGCAGAGAAGAGCACCCAGATCCGGCTGCTCGACCCGAACCGGATGTCGCCGACCTTCACGGTGCTCCAGCAGCAGCGGTCGTTCTACGGCTTCAAATCGACTCTCGATCTCGACCGCTACCCGATCAACGGCGAGGACCGGGACGTCGAGATCGCGGTCCGCGAGCTCAATCTCTCCGGCCTGCCGAGTTCACAGAAGTCGTGGACCAACAACCACCTCGTCTACACCCACGGGTACGGCGTCGTTGCGGCACCGACGAACGTGACGCACAACGGGCAGCCGGTCATCGTGGCCGGGGACGTGCCGCAGCATGGCGTGCTGCAGGTCACGAAGCCGCAGATCTACTACGGGCAGAACTCTCCGTCGTACTCGATCGTCGGCGGCGGGCGGGCAGTTCGCGAGATCGACCGGCCGAGCACCACCGGGTCCGGCGATGTGACGACCACCTACACCGGCGGCGGCGGGGTGCCGCTCGGCGGCTTCTTCCATCGATTGCTCTACACGTGGAAGCTGCACAGCACCAGCATCCTGTTCTCCAGCGGGATCAACTCCGACTCGCGGCTCCTCTACAACCGCAACCCCCGCGCACGGGTCGCCGCGGTCGCGCCGTGGCTGACCCTCGACGGCGACACCTACCCGGTCGTCGTCGACGGGCAGATCGACTGGGTCGTCGACGGCTACACGACGTCGAACAGCTATCCCTACTCCCAGCAGATCAACCTGCGCTCGGCGACGACCACGACGCTCAACCAACGCGGGTCCTCGGTCGCCCAGCCCAACACCTCGGTCAACTACCTGCGCAACTCGGTGAAGGCGGTCGTCAACGCCTACTCCGGCGCGGTCACGCTCTACGCGTGGAACCAGGCGACGGACCGGGACCCGGTGCTGGCGGCCTGGGAGAAGGCGTTCCCCGGCCTGGTGAAGTCCCAGAACGAGATCCCGCCTGCGCTGCTGCCGCACCTGCGATACCCGACCGACCTGTTCAACGTGCAGCGCACGCTGCTCGCCCGCTACCACGTGACGAAGCCGAGCCAGTTCTACAGCGGTAGCGACTTCTGGAAGGTGCCGTACGACCCCACGGTGTCCGGCGGCTCGAAGACCACCGCGACCGGCTCGACAGTCGGCACGCCACCCCCGCCGCAGCCGCCGGCGTACTTCACGATGTCGCCCACCGGAACCCTGCCACCGGCCGGCGAGAACATCCCGTTCGGCTACGGCAATCCGACCTACTCGTTGTCCTCACCGCTGGTCACCCTGAACCGGCGAAACCTCGCGGCATTTCTGTCGGTCAACTCGCAACCAGGGCCGGGGTACGGGCAGTTCACCCTGCTCGAGCAGCCGTCGACCAGCATCGTCGACGCGCCGTCACAGGTGCAGAACGACATCGAGTCGACGCCGCGGATCGCCAACGCGCTGAGCCTCGAGCGCGCAGGCAGCTCGAAGGTCGTGCTGGCCAACCTGATCACGGTGCCGCTCGACGGCCAGATCCTCTACGTCGAGCCGATCTACACGCAGTCCAACGGAGGCAACCCGTACCCGATCCTCCGCCACGTCGCTGCCGTGTACGGCAACGGCCCCGTCGGGTTCGGGTCGACGCTGGACGAGGCGCTGCGTCAGGCGTTCGGGCTCACGGCGATCGACAACACCTCGACCGCTACGACTGCCACGACCAACCCCAGTTCGCCGCCGCACTGACGATCAGGCCGACCACCAGCAGCGCGCCCGCCCGGCGCACGTGCAGGAACGCGGCGGCGGCGTACCACAGCGGCCAGATCGGGTAGTGCTTCGGCGGTTCGGCGGGCGGTGGCGCAAGCATCGCCTTCCAGACCTGGCCGAGCCTGGGAAGAGCCAGGACGATGACCACCGCCGGCCACGGCATCGCCTTCACCGCGACCCCGATGCCCGTCGCGACGTAGAAGGCGGCAAGCAGCCCGAGGGTCACCTGCTTGGCTCGCCGCTCCCCGAGGATCACCGGGAGGGTACGAGTCCCGGTGGGCTCGTCGTACGGGATCTTGTCGACGTGCTTGCCCATGAGGACGGTGGTGCACAGCAGCCCGTACGGGACGCTCGCGACGATCACCTGCCAGGGGAGGTGGCCGGTCGCGGCGAGATAGGTGCCGCCGACCATCAGCGGTCCCCACACGACGAGGACGTCCGGCTCGCCGAGGCCGTGCTTCTTCAGCCGCAGGGGCGGCGCGGTGTAGGCGATGGACAGGATGATGCCGGCGGTGGCGAACGCGACGACTCCCCAACCGCGGCGGTCCAGGAGCACCGCCGCGATCACCAGGTCACCGATCGTCGTCGCCGCGATCGCTGCGTAGAGCTGGCGCGCCGTCACCAGGTTGGACAGCAGCGGGTGGGGGGCGTAGAGGGCGCGGGGGTAGGACTCCTGATCGGTCCCGACGCTGGTGTCGAACAGGTCGTTGGTCAGGTTGTTGTTCAGATGCGCCAGGACGATGCCGGCGATCGCGAGGACCAAGTCGAGGGTGTTGAAGCCGGGAGCCCGCACCGCGAGCAGGCCGCCGACCAGGCCGGCAAACAGCGTCATCGGCAGGACCGCGGCCCGGGTGACGACGAGCCATCTGGTCACGCCGTCGATGTCGTTGCCTGCTGCGGGCGGCGGGTTCGTGGTCGTCAGGGCGTACAGCCACGACCGCGGACCGTGCCCACTCAGCGGCGGCGGAGCGAGCTCCCGGCGAGGCTCCTCGGTAACCGTCATCGGCCAAGCGTCGCACGCGTGGGAGAGTGACGCGATGGAGTACCGGAACAAGATCGCCGTCGTCACGGGTGCCGGATCCGGAATCGGCCGTGCACTCGCCGTGAACCTCGCCGGGCGGGGCGCTCGCCTCGCGATCTCCGACGTCAACGACCTGACGCTCGGAGAGACGGTCGTGATGTGCGAGAAGGCCGGCGCCGAGGTGAAGGCCTCCCACCTCGACGTGGCGGACCGTGCTGCGGTGCTCGCCTACGCCGAAGAGGTCACGCGCGACCTCGGCGAGGCCAACCTCGTGGTCAACAACGCCGGAGTGGCGCTGATGGCCAACGTCGAGGAGATGAGCTGGGAGGACCTCGACTGGCTGATGGGCATCAACTTCTGGGGTGTCATCCACGGCACGAAGGCGTTCCTGCCCCACCTCATCGCGTCGGGCGACGGCCACCTGGTCAACGTCTCCAGCGTCTTCGGCTTCGTCGGGGTGCCGTCGCAGAGCGCCTACAACGCCGCCAAGTTCGGAGTCCGCGGGTTCACGGAGGCGCTGCGGCAGGAGATGCTGATCGCTGGCCACCCGGTCGCCGTGAGCTGCGTCCACCCCGGCGGCATCAAGACGAACATCGCGCGCGACGCAAGGGCCGCCCGCGACCTGATCCCGCTCGAGGAGCGGGCGAGCCGGTTCGAGAAAGCTGCTCGTACGACGCCGGAAAAGGCGGCACAGACGATCTTGCGCGGGGTGGACCGCAAGAGCCCCCGCATCCTGATCGGCCCCGACGCGCGTCTGTTCGACGCGACCGCCCGGCTGTCAGGCGCTCGTTACCAGCGGGTCGTTGCGACCGTCATGCGGCGGGCGAGCAAGCGGCTCGGCCTCGAGCTCTAGCCAGCCACGCAGACGTCCCCATTGCTCAGCGCAGCCGGACTGACGAAGTCCTACAAGCGGGCAACGGCGCTGCGCGGCGTCGACCTCGAGGTTGCCGCCGGTGAGGTCGTCGGTCTGCTCGGGCCGAACGGCGCCGGCAAGTCGACGCTGACCAAGGTGCTGTGCGGTCTGGTGAAGGCCGACGGCGGGTCGGCAACCATCGCCGGCTCGAAGGCCGGATCGTTCCGCGCCCGCGCGAACGTCGGCTACCTCGCCGAGCTGTTCCGCTTCCCGGGCTGGGCGACCGCCGACGAGGTCCTGATCACCCACCAGCGACTCGCCCATCGCCCTGCCGACCCGGCGGAACGCGAGGCGCTGCTGACCGAAGTCGGCCTGGCCCACGCGGCCGGCACCCGCGTGGAGACGATGAGCAAGGGCATGCAGCAGCGGCTCGGTCTCGCGCAGGCAATGATCGGGGCGCCGCCGGTCCTGCTGCTCGACGAGCCGACCTCCGCGCTCGACCCGGCCGGACGGCACACCGTTCGGGAAGTGCTCGCCCGGGCACGCGACCGCGGCACCGCCGTGCTGCTGAACACCCACCTGCTCGGCGAAGTCGAGCTGCTCGCCGACCGTGTCGTGCTCATCGACGCCGGCAAGGTCGTCGCGGAGGGCACCGTGGCCGACCTGACCGCCGCCCACGGCGTCACCGTGGAGACCGACAAGGGGCGCAGCGAGCACCCGGACCTGGCGCGCGACGACATCGCCGCACTCGTCGCAAAGCTGGTCAAGGCCGGCCGGAAGATCTACGCGGTCGAGCCGCACCGCTCCACCCTGGAGGATCTGTACCTGAGGCTGGTCGGCGATCGCGAGAGCCAGCGATGAGCGACGTACTCGTCATCGCGCGGCTTGCCCTCCAGGAGGCGGTACGCCGGCGCGTCCTGACCGTGGTCGCCGTCCTCACGCTCGCCAGCAGCGTGCTCTACCTGGTCGGCTGCCTGAGCCTCAAGCACCACGTCGGCGGACTGCTGGAGGTCGAGCAGATCAAGCCGATCGTGCCCGCGACGCTGCTCGGTCTCGCGTCGTTTGCGACGCTTTTCCTCGGCAGCGTGCTGTCGGTGTTTCTCACCGCGGGTGCCGTACGTGGTGACGCTGATCGCGGCCTGGTCCAGCCGCTGGTCGTCCGGCCGGTCGGTCGCGGCGTCTACCTTGCCGGGCGCGCGCTTGCCGCCGCCGTCGTGTCCGGCTCCTATGTCCTCATCGTCTCGCTCGCGGCAACGCTGACCACCCGGGCACTGTTCTCCAACCTGCCCACTCACGCTTGGCAAACGATTCCCTCCCTGGTGGTCGGGGTGATCGTCGTGACGGCGTTGACGCTCCTCGTGTCGTGTCTGCTCTCGACTGTCGCCACCGGCATCAGCGTCCTGATGGCCTACGGCGCGGGCCTGATCGCCGGGTTGCTCGGAGAGATCGGCAAGACGTTCGACGCTTCCACCCTCACCCACGTCGCTGACGCGGTCTCCTGGCTGCTGCCGTTCGAGGCGATGTACCGCAACGCTCTCGAGAAGCTGTCGCCCACCGGACCTCTCGGTCAGCTGGTGCAGCTCGGGCCGCTCGGCGGCGCGAGCGGCGGCGGGACGGGCTTGTGGATCTACAGCGCCGCCTACGTCGTCGCCTGCGGCGTCGCGGCGAACTGGATCTTCGGGCGAGCGGACCTGTGACCCTCGAGCTCGATGGCCTCGTCCGACGTTTCGGGATGCGTACCGCGCTCGACGGACTGAGCTTCAATGTCGAGGTCGGCCGGGTGACCGGATTTCTCGGTGCGAACGGTGCCGGTAAGACCACCACCATGCGGGCGATCTTCGGCCTCACCGACCTCGACGGCGGGACCGTACGTTGGGAGGGCGCCGGCATCGACCTCACGGTGCGCCGGCGGTTCGGCTACATGCCGGAGGAGCGCGGTCTGTACCCGTCGATGCACGTGCAGGAGCAGGTCGAGTACCTCGCGCGGCTGCGCGGAATGAGCGGGGCGGACGCCGCGGCAGCCGCGGCCCGGTGCCTGGAGCGGCTCGGCGTCGCCGAGCGAGCCGGCTCGAAGGTCGAGGACCTCTCCCACGGCAACCAGCAGCGGGTGCAGCTCGCCGTCGCGCTGGTGCACCAGCCGGACCTGCTCGTGCTGGACGAGCCACTCGCGGGCCTCGATCCCGTCGGCATCGACGCGATCGGCGAGGTGCTGCGCGAGGAGGCTCGGCGCGGTTGCTGCGTCCTGCTGTCCAGCCACCAGCTGGATCTGGTCGAGGACCTCTGCGACTCCGTGGCGATCATCGACCAGGGTCGGCTCGTGGTCGCGGGTGACGTCGACGATCTGACCACGCACGGAGACCGCCGGCTCGTCGTACGGGTCGAGGGCGACCGCAGCGGAAGCTGGGCGAAGAAGCTCCGCGGCGCACGCATCTCGGAGGTCGACGCGGGTGCGGTCCGGCTGGCGGTAGACGACGAGACGGACAGCGACGCGATCCTTGACGCGGCGCGGAAGGCCGGCCGGGTGACCGAGTTCCACTTCGAGCGCCGGCGGCTCTCCGAGGTGTTTCGGGAGGCGCTCGGGTAATGGGCATCCCCCTCGCCATCGCCATCGTCGCGATCGCCTTCATCGTGCGCCGGCGCCGGCGGCAACGGAGCGGTCACGGCGAGCCCGTCCGTCTCCCGCGACGACGGTCCGCGCGGTTGCCCGCGACGTCCTCGACGATCGTCCTCGTCGCCTCTCGCGAAGTGACCCAGCGGCTGCGGGGACGAACCTTCCGGGTCGCGACCGGCGTCATGCTGCTCGCGATCGCCGCAGTCATCGTGATCCCCACCCTGAAGGACAACGGGACCACCCACGAGAAGGTCGGCGTCACCGGTCAGCACACCGACGCGATCGCCACCGCAGCCCGCACCATCGGACAGCAGGTGGGCGCGTCGGTCGACGTCGCCCATGTCACCGACGCCGCTGCTGCCGCCTCCCTCGTGCGTGACGGCGATCTCGATCTCGCGGTCGTCGACGGACGCGAGATCCTGGTCAGCCACACCCTCTCCTCCGGAGACCGCACGACGAAGGCTCAGCTGGCTCGCGCGCTCGCGGTCGTTCTCGGCGAGCAACGCGCCTTCGGCGACGCCCATCTGACACCTGCCCAGATCCGGTCGATCAGCCACACCCGGGCAATCCCGGTCCGCGGGCTGACGAAGGCCAAGAGCACATCGTCGGAGCAGAGCACCTCCGCGATCGGGCTGATCCTGCTGTTCGTGCTGCTCAGCCAGTACGGCACCTGGACGCTGATTGGTGTGATGGAGGAGAAGGCGAGCCGGGTCGTCGAGGTGCTGCTCGCGGCAATCCGACCGACTCAGCTGCTGGCCGGCAAGGTTCTGGGGATCGGCGCATTGGCGTTCGGGCAGGCGACGGTGCTCGTCGGCTTCGCGCTCGGGCTCGGCGCGGCTGTCGGGTCCGACCTGCTCAAGGGGACCGCCCCGACGGTGGTGGTTGCGACGCTGGGCTGGCTGGTGCTCGGCTACGCGTTCTACAGCTGGGTCTTCGCGGCGGCCGGCTCTATGGTCGAGCGGCAGGACCAGGTTCAGGCGTTGGCCTTCCCGATCACCATCCCGCTGCTCGTGGGTTACATCTCCTCGATCACCGCAGTGAGCTCGGCGCACGCCTCCCTGTACGTGACGGTCCTCGCCTATATCCCGTTGACAGCGCCGTTCGCGATGCCGGTGCTCGTTGCCCTGCACGCCGTCGCATGGTGGGAGTTCCTGCTGTCAGCCCTGATCAGCATCGCCGCGACCTTCGGCATGGCCGGAGTGGCCGGCACGGTCTATCGGCGTGCCGTGCTCCGAACCGGTCGGCGGGTACCGCTGCGTGACGTGCTGGCTATCCGAGGGCCGTCTCGATCGCGCTGACGATCTCCGACGCGTCGGGCTTGACCTTGCTGCGGAACCTGCCGATCACCTCGCCGTCGCGGTTGATGAGGAACTTCTCGAAGTTCCACTTCACGTTGCCGGCCTTCCCGTTGCCGTCGGGCGTCTTGGTCAGCTCGGCGTAGAGCGGATGCTGACCGCTGCCCTTGACCTTCAGCTTGGCGAACATCGGGAACGTCACGCCGTAGGTCGTGCTGCAGAACGCGGCGATCTTCTCCGCGGACCCGCTCTCCTGGAACAGGAACTGGTTGCAGGGGAAGCCCAGGACAGTGAAGCCCTTGCCGGCGTAGGTCTCCTGGAGCTTCTGCAGCGCTTCATACTGCGGCGTGAAGCCGCACTTCGACGCGACGTTGACCGCCAGCATCACCTCGCCGGCGTGATCGCCGAGCGTGGCGGGCTTGCCGTCGAGCGTGGTCAGCGGGATCTCGTAGAGGGACACGCCGAGATCGTACGATGCGGCCATGAGCGATATGCCGTTCGAAGTCCGCGGGGTCAATCATCTGGCGCTGGTGTGCAGCGACATGGCGAAGACGGTGGAGTTCTACACCGAAGTGCTCGGGCTGCCGCTGATCAAGACGCTGGAGCTACCCGACGGGATGGGACAGCACTTCTTCTTCGACATCGGCAACGGCGACTCCCTGGCCTTCTTCTGGTTCCCCGGCGCTCCAGCCCGCGAGCCAGGTGTCACGTCACCGGCCGCGCTCCCCGGGCTCGGCGACATCACGACCGCGGTGTCCACGATGAACCACGTCGCCTTCGATGTGGCCCCCGAGAAGCTCGACTCCTACGCCGCGAAGCTCCGTGAACGTGGGGTGCGGTGCATCGGTCCGGTCAACCACGACGACAGCCCCGAGGGTTGGTCGATGGAGCTGCACGACGGCGTGTTCATGCGCTCGGTCTACTTCTTCGATCCGGACGGCCTGAGCCTGGAGTTCGCAAGCTGGCTGCGCGCGATGACGCCGGCGGACGTCAAGCACACCCCGGCGACTGCCGTCACGGCCTGACGGCGATCACCCCGGAGGCTTGTAGCTCCTCGAGCTCCCGGGCGTCCACGCCGGCAAGCTCGCTGAGCACCACGCGGGTGTGCGCGCCGAGCGGAGCGCCGGTCGCCCGCACCGCACCCGGTGTCCGGGAGAACTTCGGCACCACGCCCGTCATCGGCACCGTCCAGCCCTGGTAGGACGCCATCCGCAGCACCATGTCGCGCGCGGCGTAGTGCGGGTCGGTCACCATGTCGGCTGCGGTGAAGATCCGGCCAGCCGGCACCCCGCCCCCGTTGAGGCGCGCCAGCAGGTCCTCGCCGGGAATCGTCGCGGTCCACTCCCCGATCAGCGCGTCCAGCTCTGCCTGCCGCTGCGCTCGCGCGTGGTGCGTCGCGTACCGCTCGTCGGTGGCGAGCTCCGGTCGACCCATCACGGCGCAAAGCCGCGCGAACACCGCGTCCGCGTTGGCCGCGATCAGGATCTCGGTACCGTCCGCGGCTGCATACACGTTGGACGGCGCGACGTTGGGAAGCACACTGCCGGACCGCTCACGCACGACACCACCCACCTCGTAGTCGGCCATCGTCGACTCCATGAGCGCCGCGACCGCCTCATAGATGGCGACGTCGATCTCCTGGCCGCGGCCGGTGCGTCGTACCTCGTTGAGAGCCGCGAGTACGCCGATCACCGTGAACAGCGACGTGAGGGCGTCCCCGAGGCTCACGCCGTACCGGCTCGGCGGGCGGTCGGGACTTCCCGTCGTGTAGCGGATGCCGCCCATCGCCTCCCCGATGCTGCCGAACCCGGCATCGGCCGACCGCGGACCGGTCTGTCCGAAGCCCGAGACGTGGGCGAGGATCAGCGCAGGGTTGGCAGCGGACAATGCGTCGTAGCCGAGACCCCACTCGGCCATGCGCCCCGGCCGGAAGTTCTCCGTGACGATGTCGACCTTCGCCGCGAGCCGGCGAATCAGGTCCTGCCCCGCAGCGGTTCGGATGTCGATGCACACCGAGCGCTTGTTGCGGCCGATCGTCGGCCACCACAGCCCGTCGCCCTCGTGGAGCACGCCCCAGCGCCGCATCGGGTCGCCGTCGCCGAGCGGCTCGACCTTGATCACGTCGGCGCCGTAGTCACCGAGCAGCTGACCTGCGAACGGTCCGGCGATCAGGCTGCCGAGCTCGAGGACCGTCGTACCTGCCAATGGTCCACTCGAAGGTTCGCTCACCAGTGCGCGCCCACCCAGTCGACGACGAGATCCGCGACGGTGTCGCGCGCGCCCGCGGGCTCTTCGAAGTAATGCGCGCCCGGAAGCGAATGCAGGGACTTGTCGGGCGACCCGATCGCATCGACGATCTGCGCCGCGTCGCTCGGGAAGACGCCCACGTCGGCGTCCGCGCTGATCACCAGAGCAGGCACCGTCACCCGCGCCAGGTGCGGCTCACCGCGACACTGCGAGGTCTCGAGACTCCACATCGACAACCAGGTGCGCAGGGTGTTGGTGGTCCCGATCCCCCACACCGAACGGTTTGCGCGCTTGGGCACCCCGCCGTAGCAGAGGTTCCCGGGGCGTGCGCTCGGGTCGAGGGTCGGGTCGACCATGCGCGGATCCGCCCAGGTCCGCGCCACGGGGAAGATGCGGTCCACGAACCCCGCTTCGGTGATGCGATCGAGCTCCCGCTTGCACCAGTCGGTGATGCGCTGGTTCCGCGCTACCTGCGCCTCCCGATAGCGCGCGACGAACTCAGCGGAGTACGGCGGACCGTTGTCGGGATTCCACAGGTCGAGCTCGAGGTCGGTAGCGGTCGGGTCGAACTCGTCGAGAACTGCCGCGTCCATCCAGTTCGTGAGGACGTCGGGGCGTCCCGGATGAGCGGCAAGCGACACGTAGCCGTCCGCGGCCACCAGGTCATCGATACCGACTGCAGGGTTCATGCCGTACGCCGGCCCGACGTTCGGCTCGACCGCCTGCGACTGGTAGGCCGACATCAGCGAGCCGCCTCCGGAGTTCCCGAGCAGGATCACCGTCTCGACGCCGGCACTCTCCTTGAGCCAGCGGACGCCGACCCCGATGTCGACGAGCGCATGGTCGAGCAAGAAGTACTGCTCCGCTCCGCGGAAACGGGTGTTCCACCCGAGGAAGCCGACACCCCGGCGTGCGACGTATTCCGCCAGGTAGTGCTGCGAGAAGTCGACGTTGTAGTGCGTGGCGATGAGGGCGACCTTCGGCCGCTTGCCGCTCGGCGTGTAATAGACGCCCTGGCACGGCCAGCCACCCGCGCCCGCGCGGTGGCCGCCCGGCGCCGCTAACCCGATGAACTCCTGCTCGTAGCCGTTGCCCATCGGCCTAACCTCGCACATCGGTCTCCCGGCCGTGTCGGCCACCCGATCTTGCGTCGGCGGCGCCCCGCGACCGTCAGCATCACTCCGGCCGCGACCGTTACGACGCCGGCCGCGAACAGGGCGCTGATGTCGGCGCCGGTGAACGCCAAAGTGTCCGTTGTCGGGGGCGATGCCTCGTGGACCCGCTGGCGTTGCGGCGGAACCGCATGACTCAACGTCACGTGACGAAGCTCAAGGGGCGGCGTGGCGTCCGTCGTCACCGGCGGGCGGGTGAGACCGCTCGACGTCGTCGTCGAGGTTGACGACGTTGTCGAGGTCGTCGGCGTCGGCGGTGTGTCCGGCACGCAGGGCTCCACCCAGAACACCTTCGTCTTGTGGCCGCCGCCCTGATGCGTGTCGACGGTGAGGCGCAGGTGGTAACCCTGCTTCGCGGGCGCACCGAGCACCGCAAGCGCGTCGGGCGTCGCCACGAACCGCAGCTCCCCGTCGTAGTCGTTGCCGCCGCCCGCCGGGTCCGGCGACGTGATCGTGGTGCCGTCCGGCGCGCCGAGGACAACCGGGGTTCCCATGCCGGTCGGCGCCTGCCCCGTGAACGAGACGTTCAGCGTCTGACCCTGGTCGAAGCCCCAGAAATCGACAGTGAAGCTGCATCCCACGTGGGCGACATTGTGATGCCCCACATCACCCGCAACCGAGTGGACCTTGACGGTGCCGTTGTTCCCCGGTGGGTTGTGCGCCGACCCGTTGCCGCCGTTCGCGGGCGGGTGATTGACGCGGCCCGGCGGGTCGGCTTTCCCGGCCTTCTTGGCCTGGCCCGGCGGGTCACCCTTGGCGGCCTTCTTAGCCTGACCAGGCGCGACATGGGTTGCCGAAGCGGTCGGTGTCGGCGCAGTCGCAGTACCGGCGGGATCAGGAGCCGGACTCTGCCTCGCCTGCCCAGGTGGAACGTGGTCACTGTTGCCGCCGCCGTGCCCGGCTGGTGGGTCGGCCATCGCCGGCAGCGCCGTCGCAAGCGCGAGGCCGACCGACGCACCGAGGATTCCGAAAGTGGTGATGACTCGTCGATGCCGAGAGTCGGGGTGCATGCGTGCCTCCGGTGTCACGCCCCCAGCCGACATCCGCCTTAGGTAGCTGCGGAGGGATTTCCCGGTCGCGCGATGGCAAAACGACCCAATCGCAGCAATTCAGATCAGTTTGATCCCGGGGGCACGGCTCGCTCGACGAGGGACACCACGCTGCCGACCGCATTCTCATCCGCCATGCGATCCGCGGCGGCGGCGGTACGACGCCGTACATCTGGTGCGAGCAGCGGTTGCAGCAAAGAGACCAGCCGCTCGGTCGTGAGTGACTGGTAGGCAGTGTGCGTGCCGAGGCCCTGCCGCGCGACGAGCATTCCCCACATCGGCTGGTCGGCGAACACGTGCGCAACGACGGCCGGAATGCCGGCACGGATCACGGTCTGGGTGGTGCCGGCCCCGCCGTGATGAACCGCTGCGGCGCAGCGAGGCAGCACCTCGTCGTGGTCGAACGTCGTCGCGACGTACACGTCGTCTGTCGTGGCATTCGCCAGGTCCGACCACCCGGCGCCGACGAGCGCGCGAACTCCGAGCCGTCGGGCGACCTCGCTGATCATCGCGAGCGCGGCAGCCGGATCGAGGACCGGCATGCTGCCGTACCCGAAGAACACCGGCGGCTCGCCGGCATCGAGCCATGCCGCCAAGGCGGGGTCGGTGTGGGTCTCCCCCCATGCCTCGCGGAGTGAGGCGGGCACGTCGACCGCTCCGACGTTGTGGAGGTACGACGGCCAGTCCGTCGGCTCCGGCAGCAGCTCCCGCGTCACCAGGTGGTGCACCGGCACCCGGTCGCGACGCAGTGCGCGTAGCGCGTTGCCATGCCGGCCGGGCAGCCCGAGCTGCCGACGAAACGCCGCGTCGTTCGCCCGCGACCCCTGCCAGTAGACGGTCTCGAACGCGACGTGGCTGCCGCGACGCAGCGCACGGGTAGGAGCTGCCGTGGAGCGGATCAGGTAGGGGCAGGCGAACTCCCCGGTCGGTTCGATCGGCACCGTGTAAACGGGCAGCACCGGGACGCCATTGGCGTCACCGAGACTCCTGGCGCGGGTGATGGTCAGCGCGTTGGAGATGATCACGTCGGCGTCGTCGCAGGTCTCGATGAACGCTTCGCCGATCGCGTCTCGACACCCGGTCTCCCGGCGCACCGCCTCTTTGAGAAACCGCGTCATCTTTCCCGTCGAGAGGAACGTCCGGCCTTCCGGTGAGCTCATGAACTCCTGGGTGTCGAAGGGGATCGGTACGGAGCCGAGGCCCGCCGCGTCCACCATGCCGACGAGGTTCTGGCAGACCGCGACGCGCACCGCGTGACCGCGGGCGGCGAGCGCATGTCCGAGTACGACGTACGGCTGGACGTCGCCCCGAGTGCCGTACGTGATGATCGCGACCCTCATGAGCCCCCCTTGACCCGAGACCTTAGCTGCGCCCCGTGCCGAACAGCTGCCGGTAGAGCGCAGCCGCCTGGGGGAAGTACTGGCCGTCGATGTCGAACGACGCGCCGTCTGCCGACGGATCGTCGAAGTAGCACTCGAACGCCGTGCGGTGGGACGCGAACCAGGCGTGCATGTTGCGGATGAACAACGGGTCGTCGCCACCTGCGGTCAACGAGTCTGCATCGTGGACGAGACCCCACTCGGGAAATGAGATCGGCTTGCCGTGAGCCGCCGCGAACTGTGCCTGCCACTGCAACCCGAACCGTTGATGGACCAGGTCGTTCCAGCGCTGCTGCGGGTTCTCGCCAGGCTTCAGCGCGCGGTCGTAGACGTCGAGTCCGACGGAGTCGACGTAGCCGTCGCCCGGGTAGCCGATCGCCGGGTCGACTCCGTGATCAGCCAGGTTCGGGTTCCAGACGAACTCGAAGTGCTGGCCCGACACGGAGCGCATCGAGCGGACCACCTGCCGAAACGCGGTCGCGTAGCGCCGCGCATCGGGCGGTGTCTCCGCATCCCAGCGGAAGAACGGCGTGTTGAACTCCCAGCCCGGCCGCACGACGCTGTTACCGCGTCCGTCCTTGACCAACCGCTTCGCGAGCACCGCGTAGTAGCTGTTGTACTTCCCCGCAGCAGCGTCCTGAAGGTTGCCCCCGGTCGCCGGCCACATCGGCACGCTGACGACCAGTCGCACTGCGCGGTCCTGCCGCCACGCAAGGGACAGGACCAGCGGATGCTCGATCTGCAGCCAGGTGCCGCCACCGATGAAGTCCGTAGCAATCGGGATCTCCGCACCGCGCCATTTCGCGAAGTCCTCATCGCCGGAAGGCTCATGTCCGGCGTATACGCCGGAGAGCCAGCCTTGGTCCACCTTGTGCGCCACGTAGTGGTGAACCGGACGGGTCAGCCGGTAGACGATGGCGGCGATCAGCAGGACGACCACGACGACCAGACCGATCAGCACGCGCAGCCAGCGCCGATGACGCCGCCGAGCAACCGAGTACACAGTGATACCGAAGCACATGCCCCAAGAGGCACTCAGGCAGTCTGGTCGGGTGGAAGTCATGCACGCGGCGGCTACGCGGCCCCCCGGAGAGGCGCACGCGATCCGCAGCTACGCGCGGCGCGGCAGTCGGTTGAACGCGCGGCAGCAGGGCACCTGGGACGGCTTCGCTGAGCGATATGTGATGTCTCCCGCCACGCAGAGCTCGATGGGATTCAACCTGACGGCCGCGTTCGACCGCGCCGCGCCGCTGGCGGTCGAGATCGGCAGCGGCGTCGGTGAGGCGTTGACGCGGCTCGCCGCCGATCGCCCCGACTGGAACGTGGTCGGGTTCGAGGTGTGGCGACCAGGGATCGCGGAGTGCCTGCAGCGGCTGGCACGCCTCGCCGTCCCGAATGTGCGGTTGTCGACCATGGACGCCGTCTGGAGCCTCGAGCACTCGGTCGCGCCCCGCTCAATCTCCGAGCTATGGACGTTTTTCCCCGACCCGTGGCCGAAGCCCCGCCACCGCAAGCGGCGCCTGGTGAACGCGCGGTTCGCCGAGCTGGTCGCCTCCCGGCTGGCCGCCGACGGGGTGTGGCGGCTCGCGACCGACTGGCCCGACTACGCCGAGCAGATGCAGGACGTGCTCGACGCCGAGCCGCTCCTCACGGGCGGCGTGACGGAACGGTACGCCGACCGGCCGCTGACCAGGTTCGAACGTCGCGGGATCGCCGCGGGCCGGCCGATCACCGATCTGACCTACCGGCTACGTCGTCCTCACGAGAGCTGGTAAGTGCCCTTGCTCGTGGTGGCGTTGCCGGCCTTGTCCACCGCAGTGACCGAGTAGTCCACGCGTTTGCCGTGCTTGTGACGGTCGATCGCGCAGCGCGCGATCCCCGACAGCGCGTCCTTGCACGTGATCGTGGGGGTGTTGGAGTAGGTATGCCCGCTCTTCGCCCCGTGGATCGTGGGCGCGGTTCGGTCGATGTTCACGCCGTGGACCGAGGTGGTCGCGCTCAGTCCGTCCTGGGTGTGCGCCTTCCCCGTCGCACGCTGGTTGCGCCCGTTGTGCTTGAGAAGAACATCGTGCGTGCACGTCACGGCGATCGAGGTCGCGCCCGCCAGGCAGGTGAAAGTGACCCGTACCGGCGAGTTGTACCAGCCGTAGTGGGTCTTGTGGCTCTTGCTGTGCACCTTGGCGCTGATCTTGGGGCCAGGCTCGTGCTGGAACGCGCCGGCGTCGCACGGCACGCTCGCCGGAAGCGCACCACGCTGATCGGGCAGGCTGCACACCGCAGCGGACACGCCTGCGGCGGTGAAGGCCGCCGGAACCAGGGCGTGGGCCGGATCCCCGGTGGCGGAGATCGCGATGGTCGTGGTTGGCCCGCCGTTGTCGCGGAGCGGGCCGAGCGCTGCGTCGATCTGGTTCGAGTGAGAGTGGGAACCGGTCGCCCCGAATGAGCAGCTGCCGTCGCTGTCGATGTCGTATCCCTGATCGGCCAGCGAGGCGCCGGCACAGTCCGCGGCGTTGTGCGCCACGATCGACGCCGCGAGCGTCGGGTGGTCACCGCCCGGGTTGTCGAGGCTCAGACCCGTGGCGGCGTTCAACGCGATCGTGTTCGAGGTCAGCGCGCTCACCGAGTCGAGCTGATGCAGGAAGAGCGCGGAGTTGGTGCCGCCGGCGGTGTTCTTCGCGATCGTCGACGTGGTGATGATCACGGCTCCGACCGATGTCGGGAGCGGGGTCGGCGGAGGCGGCGGCTTCGGGGGGACGACCGCGTGCGGACTCGCCGATCCCTTTCGCAGGCTTCCCGCCACGGTGGTGGGGTGCCCGGCCGCGTAGATGCCGGCGCCCTGTCCACTCGTCGCGGTGTTGCCGCTGATCGTGGAGCTCTGGACGATGAGCTCCCCGCTCGGGGGGAGGTCGGCGTAGATCCCGCCGCCCTCTGGTGCCGAGTTTCCGCTGACCGTCGACTCGATCACCTGGAGGTGCTGCGTGCCGCTCACGTAGATGCCGCCGCCGTCGACGGAGGCGGTGCTGTCGGTGACGGCGACGCGGAGCAAGGTGAGGGAGCGGCCCGACTCGTCCTTGATCGCGCCGCCGGTCGTGCCCTTGCCGTGGCTGATCGTGAGGTCGGAGATCGTTGCGGTGCCGCTACTCCCCGCGACGATCACGTCCTGGACCTGGTTGCCGCCGTCGATCGTCAGCACGCCCTCACCGGGGCCGGTGATCGTCACGTTGCTCTCGATCAGCAGCGGGGACTGCAGCGCGATCGTGCCCGTCACGGCGGGCGCGAACGTCACCGTGTCGCCATCGGTGGCGTTCGTGACGGCCTCCCGGAGGCTGCCGGGCCCGCTGTCCGCGGTCGTTGTGACCTGACGCGTGGTCGCGGCCGCCGCCGTCGGAGTGCCGACTGCGAGCCCGAGGACCAGCCCGGTTCCGCCCACCAACGCGAATGAACGCCGGACCCAGATGTGCATGACAGACATGCAGACCACCCCCACCCTCACGGTGTGTTGATCACAACCTAGAGGCACCCACGCTGCGTTAGGCAAGTCCGGGGGCGGCGTTACTCCCACTCGATGGTGCCGGGTGGCTTGCTCGTGATGTCGAGGACCACGCGGTTGACCTCGCGGACCTCGTTCGTGATGCGGGTCGAGATCCGAGCGAGCACGTCGTACGGTACGCGGGTCCAGTCGGCGGTCATCGCGTCCTCGCTGGAAACCGGACGCAGGACCACCGGGTGACCGTAAGTCCGACCGTCGCCCTGCACCCCGACCGAGCGAACGTCGGCGAGCAGCACCACCGGGCACTGCCAGATGTCGCGATCGAGCCCGGCAGCGGACAGCTCCTCGCGAGCGATCGCGTCGGCTTCGCGGAGAATGTCGAGCCGCTCGCGGGTGACCTCGCCGACGATGCGGATCCCGAGACCAGGTCCCGGGAACGGCTGACGCCAGACGATCTCGGACGGCAGACCGAGCTGCTCGCCGACCTTGCGCACCTCGTCCTTGAACAGCGCACGGAGCGGTTCGACGAGGGCGAACTGCAGGTCGTCCGGCAGCCCGCCCACGTTGTGGTGGCTCTTGATGTTGGCGGTGCCCTCGCCGCCGCCCGACTCCACGACGTCCGGGTAGAGCGTGCCCTGCACGAGGAAGTCGACGGTCTCCCCCGACGCCTCGGACTCGGCGACGATCTCGCGCGCCGCCGCCTCGAAGACGCGAATGAACTCGCGGCCGATGATCTTGCGCTTCTGCTCCGGGTCGCTGACGCCGGCCAGTGCGTCGAGGAAGCGATCCTGCGCATTGACCACCTTGAGGTTCACCCCGGTCGAGGCGACGAAGTCGCGCTCGACCTGCTCCGGCTCACCCTTGCGCAGCAGACCGTGGTCGACGAACACGCAGGTGAGCCGGTGACCGACTGCCCGCTGGACGAGTGCGGCGGCCACGGCCGAATCGACACCTCCGGACAGGCCGCAGATCGCCCGCTTGCCACCGACCTGCAGGCGCACCCGGTCCACCTGCTCATCGACGATGTTGACCATCGTCCAGGTCGGACGGCACCCGGCGATCTCGTACAGGAACCGCTCCAGCACCACCTGGCCGTGCGTCGTGTGCAGCACCTCCGGGTGGAACTGAACGCCGGCGAGCCGACGCGACGGGGCTTCGAAGGACGCGACCACGGCGCCCTCGCTCGACGACGTCGTCGTGAACCCCTCCGGGGCCGCGAACACCGCATCACCGTGGGACATCCAGACCTGCTGCGTCGCGGGGAGCCCGGCCAGCAGCACGCCCCCGTCACCGGACACGGACAGCTGCGTCGCGCCGAACTCGCTGAGTCCGGTACGGCGCACCTCGCCGCCGAGTGCGAGTGCCATCGCCTGGAAGCCGTAGCAGATGCCGAATACCGGAACGTCGCTGTCGAACATCGCCGGGTCGACCTGCGGCGCACCCTCGGCATACACCGAGGACGGTCCGCCGGACAGGATGATCGCCTTCGGGTGCTTGGCGAGCATCTGCTCCACCGGCATCGACGACGGGACGATCTCGCTGTAGACGCGGCACTCGCGGACCCGGCGGGCGATCAGCTGGGCGTACTGCGCCCCGAAGTCCACGACGAGGACCCTGTCGAAGCCGTCGGAGACGGACGAGTCGAAGCCGTCGGAGACGGAAGTGTCGAAGCCGTCCGCTGATCCTGACATCGCCTCTAGGGTATCGGCCGTGGGTGCAGCGAGCGGGCCGATCTTCATCGTCGGCGCGAACGGTTCGGGCACCACCCTGCTCCGGCTCATGCTGGACAGCCACGAGCACATCGCGATTCCCGAAGAGACCGGGTTCCTGCGGCTCGCCGCCACCCATCGCTGGGTGCCCTACTGGAAGCTCGGCCGTGACTGGTACCGCAACCTCGGGCTGACGGAGGACGCGCTCTACGCCGAGCTCGGGCGCTTCTACGGCGGACTGTTCGCCTCGTACGCCGCGTCGCGCGGGAAACGACGATGGGGCGACAAGACGCCGTTCCACGTCTGGCATCTCGAGCTCGCCACCCGCCTCTTTCCCGACGCGACCGTGATCGGAATCGTGCGGCATCCGGCTGCGGTCGCCGCGTCGCTGCGCCGTCGCTTCCGCCGACCCGTCAAAGGCGGGGCGCACCACTGGCGACGGTCCAACCGGCAGTTGCTCCACGGAGGCTCGACGCTCGGCGACCGGTTCGTCCTGGTGCGCTACGAGGACCTGGTGAGCGAACCCGAGCGGGTGATGCGCGAGTTACTCGAGCGGCTCGGCGAACCGTGGTCGGACAAGGTGCTCGCCCACCACGAGGTGCAGCCGGCCGCATCATCCACCGGGTTCACCCGCACCGACCGAGCGGTGGACACCGCGTCGGTGACGGAGTGGGAGTCACAACTCACCGCCGGGGAGGTACGGCAGGTGGCCACCAAGACGGGGCCGATCGCGGGCTTCCTCGGCTACGACGTGAGCCGCGGTACGCCGAGCCGGCCCATGCCGCTGCTCACCGGATCCGAGCTGGCGGAGCGGATGGCCATGGCCACCGACATCGACTGGACCCCGCCGAGGCCGCGGGCGGAGGACCGGGCGCTGCGACCCCCTGCGCCGCGCCGCCGGCGCACCCGATCGGCCGACCTCTCCCGGATCACGTTCCGACGACTGCTCCAACATCGGCTCGGCTCACGGCTGTCCGCGGAACGACGGGGGAAGCTGCACGAGGCGAGACGGTCGCGGCCGTTCCTCGACCGGCTGATCGGTCCCCGCTAGTGTCCCGAGGCGTTAGTCCGCCGCCAGATGCGGTGATCCGAACGGATGCATCGCAAGGCGGAGGAGGAGCGCAATGGCAGCGCCATTGCCGACGACGACAACGCAGCGAGGCGCCGTTCGGGCGCCGCAGATGGTGGTCACGGACTAACGCCTCGGGACACTAGGGCGCCACAACCGGAAGCCGAAGCGCACCGGGGGCGGCGTCGGGGACCGCCGGGTGACGGGGGGCAACCGGCGCGACCGGCACGTAGACCGAACCGAGAACCGGACGCGGATCCAGGTCGCCCTTGTTGGGCCAGAACGCCATCGCCCGCTCGGCCTGCGCGGTGATGGTCAGCGAAGGGTTCACGCCGAGGTTCGCGGTCACCGCGGCGCCGTCGGTCACGTGCAGTCCCTCGTAGCCGTGCAGCCGCTGCCACGGGTCGACGACGCCGTCGTCGGCGGTGAGGCCGATCGGCGCGCCGCCGATGATGTGCGCCGTCATCGGGATGTTGGCGAGCTCGCCGACCGAGCCTCCGGGGATCCCGTCGATCCGCTCGGCGAGGCGTCGCGTCACCTCGTTGCCGGCCGGGATCCACGTCGGGTTCGGCTGGCCGTGGCCCTGCCGCGAGACGAGCCGGTCGCGGAACTTGCCCTTCACCCGGGACACGGTCAACGAGTTGTCGAGCGACTGCATGACCAGCACGATGATGGTCTGCTCCGCCCAGCCCTTGAGCCAGAACAGCTTGGAGAGATCGCGGGGGCTGCGCCGTACCTCGCGAAGCGCCTCACGCCACCGCGGTCCCTTGTCGCCGTCGGTCAGGATCGACTGCAGCAGTCCCATCGAGTTGGACCCCTTGCCGTAGCGGACCGGCTCCACGTGCGTACGGGCGTCGGGATGGAACGACGAGGTGATCGCGACGCCTTGTGAGTAGTCGGCGTCCTTGTTGCGCGAGCGCGCGCCGAGGATCGCCTCGGAGTTGGTGCGGGTCAGCTCGCCGAGCCGCTGGGAGAGGTTCGGCAGGATTTCCTCGTCGCGCATCCGGTGCAGCAGCTTCTGCGTCCCGAGGGTGCCGGCGGCGAACACCACCTGGTCCGCGCTGAACACCTGACGCCTGCGGCGCTTGACCGTGTGGCAGGTCTCTATCTGGTAGCCGCCACCGGGCCTCGGGCGCACCGCGGTGACGGTCGTCTCCGGATGGATCCTCGTGCCGAGCCCTTCGGCCAGGTGCAGGTAGTTGAGGTCCAGCCGGTTTTTCGCGTTGTAGCGGCAGCCGATCATGCAGTTGCCGCATTCGATGCACCCGGTACGTCGTGGGCCGGCGCCACCGAAGTAGGGGTCATCGACAGTCTCGCCCGGCCGGCCGAAGAACACCCCGACCGGAGTGTGGCGGAACGTGTGCCCGACGCCCATCTCCTCGGCGACCGCCCGCATCTCGGCGTCCGCCTTGGTCTCGGTCGGGTTCTCGACCACCCCGAGCATTCGCGACGCCTGGTCGTAGTACGGCGCGAGCTCGGTCTTCCAGTCGGTGATGTGCGACCACTGCGGGTCGTTGTAGAAGTCGTCGAGCGGCGAGTACAGCGTGTTCGCGTAGACCAGGGACCCGCCGCCCACCCCGGCACCGGACAGGCACACGACGTCGGTCAGCGGAGTGATCTTCTGGATCCCCATCCAGCCGAGCGCAGGGGCCCACAGGAAGTCCTTCAGGTCCCAGCTGGTCTCCGGCAGCGTGTCGTTGGTGAAGCGGCGGCCAGCCTCCATGACCCCGACTCGGTAGCCCTTCTCCGCGGCGCGCAGAGCGGCCACACTGCCACCGAAACCGCTGCCGATGACGACGACGTCATAGTCGCGTTCGGTCATGGCACGACGCTACCCAGCGGCGGTGGCCGCCTGCCGCGCCGCCACTTCGGCGTAGCGGTCGTACTGGCGGCGGCAGCGCGCCAGCGCGGCGGCGTCGCGAGGGTCGAGCAGCTGCTCCCGTACCGCCGCGAGGTGCTCGCTGCGGTCCGCAGACGGTGTCGGGGAGTGCAACCCCGCCTCGGCGCCGTGGGCGAGCTTCGCGTTCCAGTCGAGGCTTCCGAGGATCTGCTTCTCGGCGTCGTCGGCGAGGTCGGCGAGCGGGGTCAGCCGGCAGTCGAAGCGCGCGTTCAGCCGCATGACGATGGAGCCGCCATCCGTGGTCGCCTGCGCAAAGGTGATCACTTCGGCGCGCTCGGCGACGCGCCAGCAGCGCGCGTGGAAGTAGTCATAGCGCCGCAGCTCGACGCGTGGGTTGCCGCCGTGGCGCACCACCTTCGAGGCGATCGCGTCGAGCGGCTCGCGGACCACCAGCAACGTCGGCAGCCGCCGTCGTACACCTTCGATGATCTGCGCCGGACGGTGACGATGATGGGCGACCGGGCGCTCCCAGCCGCCGGCGATCTCGACGATGCGCGTCGCCCACGAATTGCCGCTGCCCGGGTAGCCGTCCACGACCAGCATGGTGGGATCTCGCGTCACCGCGTGGCGACCACCATGCCGTCGCGCCTCGTACGCCGGATCGGCACCCGGTACCGAGGCAAGACCGGCGTAGAACAACTCGCGGACCGCCCCGCGCGGATCCGAGTCGATCGTCACCATCGCGGCGACGTACCGGCTCAGGGCAGGCAAGGCCACAGGATCGCGCCGGGTCAGCCCTTGACCACGAGCTCGACCCGCTGGAACTCCTTGAGATCGGAGTAACCGGCCTTCGCGATGGCGCGACGCAGCCCGCCGAAGAGGTTCAGGTCGCCGTCCGGCGATGAGGAAGCGCCGCGGATGACCTCGGCGAGCGGTGCCCGCGGCCAGTCCGGAGCGGCGTCGGCGAACCGGCCGCGCGGCAGTTTCGGATGCGAAGCCGAGGGATGCCACCAGGCGCCCTTGCCGGGGGCCTCGGCCGCCACCGACAGCGGCTCACCGAGCATGACGGCGTCTGCGCCGCACGCCAGTGACTTCGCGATGTCGCCGCTCGACTCGATGTCGCCGGCGGCGATCACGTGTACGTAGCGCCCGCCGGTCTCGTCGAGGTAGTCGCGTCTCGCCGCGGCGGCATCCACGATCGCCGTCGCCATCGGAACCTCGATGCCGAGCACCCGGCTCGTGGTGGCCCACTCGTCGGCCGCCGTGCCCACGATCACGCCGGCGGCGCCAGTACGCATCAGGTGCAGCGCGGTCTGATAGTTAGTGCAGCCGCCGACGATGACCGGCACGTCGAGATCAGCGATGAAGGTCTTGAGGTTCAGCGGAGGCTCGGTGGCGGACGCCGCCACGTGCTCCGCAGAGACGATCGTGCCCTGGATGACCAGCAGGTCCACCCCGGCCGCGAGGATCGTCGGGGCGTAACGCGGCGTGTGCTGCGGCGAGACCCGCACGGCGGTCGTCGCCCCGGCGTCGCGCAGCTCCTTGATCCGCTCCGTGATCAGCTCGTCACGCACCGGCTCGGCGTATACCCGCTGCAGGACCGGCGTCGCCTCCTCGGGGTCGAGCGCGGCCAGCTCGTCGTAGATCGACGCCGGGTCGTCGTACCGGGTCCAGAGACCCTCTGCGTCCAGGATCCCGAGCCCGCCGCAACGGCTCACCTCCGCAACGGTCGCCGGCGACATGATCGCGTCGGAAGGCGCGGCGACGAACGGCAGGTCGAAGCGGTAGGCGTCGATCTGCCAGGTCAGCGAGACGACGTCGACGTCACGCGTACGACGCGACGGCACGATGCCGATGTCAGCCAGGGAGTAGCCGCGACGGGCGGCCCGGCCGAGCCCGATCTCGACGTTGTCGCGCATCATCAGCGGGCCGTGTAGTTGGGAGCCTCGGTGGTCATCGCAATGTCGTGCGGGTGGCTCTCCTTCAACCCCGCAGCGGTGATCCGCACCAGCTGGGCCTGCTTCAGCTCGGGGATGGTCTGCGCGCCGCAGTAGCCCATCGCCGCACGGAGCCCGCCGAGCAGCTGATGCGCGACGGCACCGAGCGGACCGCGGTAGGGCACCTGACCCTCGACGCCTTCGGGCACGAGCTTGTCGTCGGAGAGCACGTCGTCTTGGAAGTAGCGGTCCTTGGAGTAGGACCGGCCCTGACCGCGCGACTGCATCGCGCCGAGCGAACCCATGCCGCGGTAGGACTTGAACTGCTTGCCGTTGACGAACAGCAACTCCCCCGGCGACTCCTCGCAGCCCGCGAGCAGCGAGCCGAGCATCACACTGTCGGCGCCTGCGGCGATCGCCTTCGCGATGTCTCCGGAGTACTGCATGCCGCCGTCGGCGATCACCGGCACGCCGGCGGGGCCGGCGACTTGCGCGACGTCGTAGATGGCGGAGATCTGCGGTACGCCAACCCCTGCGACCACGCGGGTGGTGCAGATGCTTCCTGGTCCCACGCCACACTTCACGGCGTCGGCACCGGCGTCGATCAGCGCGGCGGCCGCCGCGCCGGTGGCGATGTTGCCGCCGATGACGTCCACCTCGACGGCCTTCTTGACTCGCGCCACCATTTCGAGCACCGACCGCGAGTGACCGTGGGCAGTGTCGACGACGAGCACGTCGACGCCCGCTTCGACCAGCGTCATGGCCCGCTTGTAGGCGTCCTCCCCGACGCCGACCGCGGCACCGACCATCAACCGGCCGGCCGGATCCTTGGTTGCGTGCGGGTACTCCTCGCTCTTCGCGAAGTCCTTGACGGTGATCAGGCCGCGAAGCCGGTTGCCGCCGTCGACGATCGGCAGCTTCTCGACCTTGTGGCGCTGCAGCAGTGCCAGCGCGTCCGCACGGGAGACACCGACCGGCGCGGTCACGAGGGGCATGACCGTCATGACGTCACGCACCAGCCGCGACGCGTCGCGCTCGAACCGGATGTCGCGGTTCGTGACGATGCCGACGAGCACACCGTCACCGTCGGTGACCGGCACACCCGAGATCCGGTAGCGCCCCATCAGCGCGTCGGCGTCCGCGATCGTGTCGTCCGGTCCGCAGGTGACCGGGGAGGTGATCATGCCGGCTTCCGAGCGCTTCACGATGTCGACCTGGGTCGCCTGATCCTCGATGGAGAGGTTGCGATGCAGGATTCCGATGCCCCCCTGCCGGGCCATCGCGATGGCCATCCGGCCCTCGGTGACGGTGTCCATCGCGCTGGAGAGCAGCGGCGTACGCACGGCGATGTTCCGGGAGATCTGAGTGGAGGTGTCGACCTCGCTGGGCACGACGTCGGAGGCGGCGGGAAGCAGCAACACGTCGTCGAACGTCAGGCCGAGCGGAGCGAACTTGTCCGGGAACGAGGCCTCCATGGACAGATTCTAGCGACCGCCGCCCGGCGCAGAGGGATAGCGTTGTTGGGTGCGCGACGACAGCCCGGTCGACCCGTTCGCGGGTGACCCGAGCGACCCTGCGGCGGCCCTTTCGGACGAGGAGTTCGACGACGAGCCGCTCACCGACGACGAGCGTCGCGACCTGCTCGAGGATCTCGAGGACCTGGAGGTCTTCCAGGCGCTGCTCGGACCGCGCGGGGTACGGGGGCTGGTGGTCGACTGCGAGGACTGCCACGAAGCGCACTACTTCTCGTGGGATCTGATCCGCGGCAACCTGCGCAGCCTGCTCGACGCGGGCGCCCCGCACGTCCACGAGCCGGCGTACGACCCCGACCCGGCGGAGTACGTCAGCTGGGACTACGCCCGGGGCTTCGCCGACGGGGTGCTCACCGCCGATGAGGACCCGTCGGAGGAGTAGTCCCTCGCGCCATTGCCGGCTGACCTCCTTCTAGCGTCGCCACGCGGCAATCGCGCACATCTCACGCGGTCGAGGGCGTCCGCTCAGAACGGACGGTCGGCCAGTCAGGTCACGAGGCCGTGGCGGAAGCCCGCGGCTACCGCCTCTGCCCGGTCGCCGACATCCAGCTTGCGGAACAGCCGGCGGGCGTGCGTCTTGATGGTGTCCTCGGACAGGAACAGGTCGCGCCCGATCTGGGCGTTGCTCTTCCCGGCCGACATCCCGGTGAGGACCTGCAGCTCGCGCTGGGTGAGGTCAGGGACGTCCGGGTCCTTGCGGCGGGAGTGGCCGTTCAACGGTTCGGTGCCGAACGAGGACATCGTCAGCGCGTTGGCCACGGTGGCGCAGACCTCCTCGCGCGAAACCTCCTTGTGCAGGAAGCCGCGCGCACCGCCGGCGATGGCGGGGGCGACGGCGTCGCGGTCGGCGGCGACCGTGAGCATCACGACGTTGGCGGCCGGGTGGTCCCGGGTGAGGCGGCGGGTGGCTTCGAGGCCTCCGATGCCCGGCATCTGCACGTCCATCAGCACGAGGTCCTGGCGCTCGATCGGCCAGCGGGCGAGGACCTCTTCGCCACTCGATGCGGTGTCGACCCGCCCCACCCCCGGAATCGAGGCGACGCAGCGCGCGAGACCGTCGCGCACGTTGCGCTGGTCGTCGCAGATCAACACGCTGGTCACGAGTCCTACATCGGCATGATTCGACTCCGACTTCACTTGTGACGCAGCACCGGAACCGCGCCCGTGAGTTGGGTTGCCGGCGCAGTTTCGAGCGTCAGCCCGCCGCGGAGCACCGGAATCGGAGGTCGGCCGAACCGGTTCAGCCCTCGAGCAACGCACTCACGTTGGGCTGAGCGAGCCAGGGGTCCCGCAGCTCGGCGGAAAGGTCGCCTGCGATCGTCAACACGGCGTTGCGGGCGGCCGCCAGCGAACGGGCACCCTCTTCCGACCCGCTGCCCAGCAGGGCGCCGAGCAACGCTCGGGCCTGCCAGACCACGGGAAGCGTCCCGAGGCCCTCAGCGAGCGTCGCCGAGCGCCGCAGCGTGGCACTGGCGTCACCCTCGCCGGACTGCAGCTCGGCGACCCCCTGGAACAGCAGCCCCTTGGCCACGTGACGGGGAGCCCGCGCCTTCTCGGCGCCTTCCACCGCGATGACTGCGGCCGCCCGGGCGTCGGCCGGTCGGTCGGAGAGGATCGCGATCTCGGCGCGCACCCACTCCAGCCGCACCTGCTGCCGCCACCAGTCGCCGCCGTGGCCCTCGATGACCGCACTGGCCTGCGTGAACCTCTTGTGCGCCTCCTCGAGGCTGCCTGCCCCGACCGCATCAGAAGCCAGCCCGAGCAGACAGTCGAACGCGGCCTCCCCCGGGCCCTCGGTGAGACCGAGTCCACGACCGTCGAGCTCGGTCGCCATGACTGCGCGACCGAGACCGCGGTAGACGCTGGCCGCGGTTCCGGCGGCCAGCGAGGAGAACAGCTTCAGCTCCGGGGTGGTCGTGCTCGAGTCGCGCGCCTCGCCCGCCTCGAGCAGCGGGACCAGCACCCTGAGGGCGCCTCCGTACCTGCCCGACGCCGACAGCGCGACACCGAGCAGCCACGCCGCCGCGGCGACCTCGGCGTGCAGTCCGTCGCGTTGCGCGACGCCGACCGCCTGCTCGAGGTCCGCCACGGCCTTGCCGGGCGCGCCGTGGAACACCGCCCGCTCACTCTTCGAGAGCAGCGAGGCGAGATCCGCGGTCTTCGCCACTAGCTGGAGAAGGCGCGGTTAGTGGACGTGCCCGCCGGGACCGTGCGAGTGGCCGTGTCCGTGACCGGCTGCGTCATGGTCCGGCTCCTCGGGCTTGTCGACGACCAGGGTCTCGGTGGTGAGCAGCATGCCAGCGATGCTCGCCGCGTTGCGAACCGCGGACCGCGTGACCTTGACCGGGTCCACGACGCCCGCCTTCAGCAGGTCGACGTACTCGCCGGTGGCGGCGTTGAGCCCGTTGCCGCCCTTGAGGTCGCTGACCTTCTGCACCGCGACGTAGCCCTCGAGCCCGGCGTTCTGGGCGATCCACCGAAGCGGCTCCACCAGCGCCTTGCGCACGATCGCCACGCCGATCGCCTCGTCGCCCTCGAGCGTGACGTCGTCGAGCGCGGGGAGCGCGCGGATCAACGCGGAGCCACCGCCGGCGACGATACCTTCCTCGATCGCAGCGCGAGTCGCGGAGATCGCGTCCTCGAGCCGGTGCTTCTTCTCCTTGAGCTCGACCTCGGTGTGTGCGCCGACCCGGATCACGCCGACCCCGCCGGAGAGCTTCGCGAGCCGCTCCTGCAGCTTCTCGCGGTCCCAGTCGGAGTCGGTCTCCTCGATCTCCTTGCGGATCTGACGGATCCGGTCCTCGATCGCTGCCTTCTTGCCCGCGCCGTCGACGATCGTCGTCGCGTCCTTGGTGATCGTCACGCGTCGTGCCTTGCCGAGCACTTCGAGGCCGACCTGGTCAAGCTTGAGCCCGACCTCCTCGCTGACGACCTCGCCGCCGGTGAGGATCGCCATGTCGGCGAGCATCGCCTTGCGGCGGTCGCCGAACCCGGGGGCCTTCACGGCGACGGCGGTGAACGTGCCGCGGATCTTGTTGACCACGAGCGTCGACAGCGCCTCGCCCTCGACGTCCTCGGCGATGACCAGCAGCGGCTTCGCGGCCTGCACGACCTTCTCCAGCAGCGGGAGGATGTCGCTGACGGCGCTGATCTTGCCCTGGTGGATCAGGACGAAGGCGTCGTCGAGAACTGCTTCCATCCGCTCCGGGTCGGTCACCATGTACGGCGAGATGTAGCCCTTGTCGAACTGCATGCCCTCGGTGAACTCGAGCTCCAGACCCATCGTCTGGGCCTCTTCCACCGTGATGACGCCGTCCTTGCCGACCTTCGCGAACGCCTCGGCGATCAGCCCACCGATGACGGTGTCCTGCGCGGAGATCGAGGCGACATTGGCGACCTCGGCCTGGTCGCCGACCTCGCGGGCGATGGACAGCAGCTTGTCGTTGACGGCCTCTACCGCCGCGTCGATGCCGCGCTTGAGGGCGAGCGGCTGAGCGCCCGCCGCGACGTTGCGCAGCCCCTCGCGCACCATGGCCTGGGCGAGCACGGTCGCGGTCGTCGTGCCGTCACCGGCGACGTCGTTGGTCTTGGTCGCGACCTCTTTCGCCAGCTGGGCGCCGAGGTTCTCGTACGGGTCCTCGAGCTCGACCTCCTTGGCGATGGTGACACCGTCGTTGGTGATCGTGGGCGCGCCCCACTTCTTGTCGATGACGACATTGCGACCGCGCGGGCCGAGCGTGACCTTCACGACGTCGGCGAGGGCGTCCACACCTCGCTGCAGTGCGTCGCGGGCATCGCTGTTGAACGAGAGAATCTTGGGCATGCTGGCACTCTAGCCCCGAGAGTGCTAAACGCTCAAATGGCCCCGGAGCATCGCTCCGAGGCCATTTGGCGAAGAACCGGCGGTTACTTGTTCACGACCGCCAGGACGTCACGCGCGGACAGGATGAGGTACTCGTCCGCACCGAACTTGACTTCGGTGCCGCCGTACTTCGAGAAGATGACGGTGTCGCCCTCTGCGATGTCGAGCGGCACGCGAGCGCCGTCCTCGAAACGGCCGGGACCCACCGCGATGACGGTGCCCTCCTGGGGCTTCTCCTTGGCGGTGTCAGGGATCACGATGCCCGACGCCGTGGTCTGCTCGCTGTCGAGCACCGAGATGACGATGCGGTCCTCGAGCGGCTTGATCTTGGTCTTGCTGGCGGTCGCCACGACCGGACCTCCTGCGAAAGAAAGGGGACAGTTGGCACTCAAAGGTGTCGAGTGCCAAGTTACGTCAGTGGTCGATCCGGAGTCAACGCGGGGGGCCCGTGTCCCGCGGGCTCGGCGCTCAGCCCGCGGCCAGAACCGCCTCGGGCACCGCGTCGAGGGAGCGCAGGATCGCCTCAGCAAGCTCCCGGGCCGCCTGCGGGTGCAGCTCCAGGGCGACCCGTGCGGCCGGCCCGTCTGCCGGCCGGCGGAGGTCGATGTTGACGGTGTGGCCGGCCATCGCGTGGACCGGATGGTCGACGTAGACGCTCGCGGCGGTGAAGCGCAGCCAGTCGCTCGGGCCCTTGCCGCTCCCCGCGATCTCCAGCAGCTCGGTCTGATAGGTGCACACGGTCAGCCGCCGATCGTGGTCGAGAGGAAATCCCAGATCTTGGCCCAGGCATCCATCGCGGTCTCGGGCCGGTACGAGGCTCGGTCGACGGCGAAGAACGCGTGGCCCGCGCCGTCGTAGCGCTGGAAGTCGTAGGTCTTGCCCGCGTCCTTGAGCAGCTGCTCGAGCTCGTCCACCTGGGCCGGGGTCGGGTAGACGTCGTCGTTGCCGAACAGGCCGAGGATCGGCCCGGACATCGTGGCGGCAAGATGCGCCAGGTTGTCGCGCGGCGGAATCCCCTCGGGGGTCTCCCCGATGATGAACGCGCCGTAGCAGACGATCGCGGCATCGAACGGCAGCGATCCGTTGGCCAACCAGGCGTGGCGGCCGCCGGAGCAGTAACCGATGACCGCGACCTTGCCGTTGCTGTTCGGAAGGTCCTTCAGGTAGCTCAGCGCCCCCTCGGCGTCGCCCACGAAGCGCGGGTCGGGCACGCCGCCCTGCGCCCGCGCCGTCGCGGCCGCATCCGACGGCTCCGCGCCGGGTGCCTCCCGCCAGTACAGGTTCGGCATCACCGCGTTGTAGCCGTGGAAGGCGAAGTTGCGCGTGATCTCCTTCGTTCCGGCGTCGTATCCGGGCATGTGATGGATGACGACGACCCCACCGCGCGGGGCGGGGTCCTGCGGGAGCGCGGCGTACGCCTCGATGGCGTCGCCGTCGTGGCCCGTGATCGACACGGTCTCGGAGACAAAAGCGTCAGTGCCCATAGCGGCACCGTATTGCTTGCATAGCGAAACGACTAGCGCGGCCCCGCTACCAGGCCGGCTGGACCCATTCGCCGGTGATACGGATCGACTTGCCGGCAGTCCACTCGTAGACCGCGCCGCTGCGAATGCCCCCCGGATAGTGGGTGCTCTGCGGATCGGCCAGCACGAGCAGCCGGGTACCGGTCGAGTCGACCGAGACGGTCGACACATTCTCCGGAAGGTCTCCGCCGAGCGTCGCACCGAGGCCGGCGGCTCCGATCTCGCGGATCGACCTGCCGGACACCGTCGAAAGGTGCCCGTGCCACCAGAAGAGCACCTGCGCGTCACCGACCTCGGCGAGCGGTACGCGGTCACAGCCCAGGCACCGGAGCCGATCCACGGTCACCGCGCCGCCGGTCAGCACATCGACGGCACGGCCGTCCGGTTCCCACGCGAGCGCCACCGGCTGCCCGGACACCACCGGCTGCACCAGATCCGTCTGGTGGGACGTGAGGTCGTACAGGAACACGGCGCGCGCGCCCGAGCACGCCGACGCCGGGACCGCGCCCGCCGACGCGGGGCCCGCCGAGGCGACGAAGGCGAGCTTCGTCCCGTCCGGGCTGATCGCCATCGCGACAGGCGCGACCCTACGGGGGATGACGGCGACGTCGTCGAACCGGGTGAGCCCCACCCCGTGACGCCAGTGCGCGTGGTAGCTCAGCAGCTCGATCTCGCTGCGGCAGTGGCGCTTCGGGTACGCGGCGTAGACCCGACGATCATCGGCGGTGACGCCGATGGCCACCGCGCGCAGGCCCGGCGGTCGGGCCGACGCCGTACCCGCCGCGTCGACGTAGGCGGTCCCTCCCGCCGGGACGCCGAGCACCCCGGGCGGCGTGATGGCGAAGAACCCGTGCGGCGGGCCGGCCGGTGCGGCGCTCGCCGTCGGGCTGAGCGTCGCAACCGAGTGAGGGAGCTTCACGCCGTTGTTGTTGACGCCGATCGTGAAGACCAGGATCAGCACGAACGCCAGCAGCAGCACGAAGAAGCCCGCGGCGGCCAGGACCACCTTGTGGCCGTTCCGTGTCGGTTCGCGGCCGGAGTCCGTCATGCCAGAACCATCGCGGAGTCAGCCGGGATGTCCAACGGCGAGGGGTCGACCTCTCGTTCGACGAGCAGCGCGCCGAGCGCGGCCACCATGGCGCCGTTGTCGGTGCACAGCTTCCGCGGCGGCGTACGGACCTGCAGGCCCGCGGCTGCGCCTCGCTCCTCGGCAAGCGCGCGAAGCCGGGAGTTCGCCGCCACCCCGCCTCCGACGACGAGGGTGTCGACGCCGTGGTCGCGGCAGGCCGCGACGGCTCGTGTCGTGAGGACGTCGGCGACCGCCTCCTGGAACGAGGCCGCGACATCCGCAACGGGTACCCGTTCGCCGGCCCTTTCCTTCGCCTCGACCCACCGCGCGACTGCGGTCTTCAGACCGGAGAACGTGAAGGAGTACGGCGCGTCACGGACCACGCCGCGCGGGAAGTCGATCGCGGCAGGATCGCCTTCCCCTGACACCCGGTCGATGTGCGGACCGCCGGGGAACGGCAGCCCGAGCACCCGAGCAACTTTGTCGAACGCCTCGCCCGCGGCGTCGTCGACGGTGGTACCGAGCGAGGTGAGGTCTCCGACCAGGTCACGCACGAGCAACAGCGAGGAGTGCCCACCCGAGACGAGCATTGCGACACATGGCTGCGGCAGGTCGCCGTTAGCGAGCCGGTCGACCGCAACGTGCGCCGCGAGGTGATTGACGCCATAGAGCGGCTTGTTCGCCGACAGCGCGTAGGCCTTCGCGGCGGCGACACCCACCAGCAGCGCACCGGCCAGTCCCGGTCCCGCGGTCACCGCGATCGCGTCGACCTGCGACAACCGCAGCCCGGCTTCGTCCAGCGCGCGGTGCACGGTCGGGACCATCGCCTCGAGATGAGCGCGGCTGGCGACCTCGGGCACCACGCCGCCGAACCGTGCGTGCTCCTCGACGCTCGACGCGAGCGCGTCGGCCAGCAGCTCGCCGCCGCGGACGATGCCGACTCCGGTCTCGTCGCACGACGTCTCGATCCCGAGAACGATCGGGGAAGCGCTCACCCGTCCTCCCGATCTCCGGTGCGCGAAGGATCGCGGCGCCCGGCGAACTCCCGCCGCATCACGAGAGCGTCCGTGCCACTCGGCTGGTAGTACCCGCGCCGCACCCCGATCTGCACGAAGCCGTTGCGCTCGTAGAGCCGGATCGCCGGGTCGTTGTCGGCGCGCACCTCGAGATCGACGCGCGGGCAACCGCGCCGCGTCGCCTCCGCCATGAGCTCCAGCAGCATCGCCTCGCCGAGGCCACGTCGGCGCATCGCGGGCGCAACCGCCATGGTCTGGACGTACGCCTCGTGCGGTGCGTAGGCGCACAGCCCGGCGTACCCGCACACCGCACCGGACTCATCCTCCTCGACGACATAGCGGCGGGTGTCGCGTTCAGCGAGCTCCGACCAGAACATCCCTTCGCTCCACGCCTCGTCACCGAACAGCTCGTGCTCGAGCTCCATGACCGCGGGCAGGTCCCACCAGCGCAGCTCCCTCATCTCGGCGTCACCGCCTTCGGGCGACCCGGGGGCTGGGCATCCGGCCGACGCAGATAGAGCGGCGAGAACGGCGCGGGGGCCTCGGTCAGGTCAGCGACCGGGACCAGGTCGGCAGCCCGCGGGGCGGGATCGCCGTCGAGGACCGTGAAGGCGCGAAACGCGTCGGGGTAGAGCTGCACACCCGCGCCCACGACCTCCGTGGTGTGACCGCTGAGCATCGCGGCAACGTCCACCGGCAGGCCGAGCTCGGGCCCGTCGACGCGGGTAGCCCCGGCGTCGTAGCGTGCCCAGTAGACCTGCTTGCGCCGCGCATCCGTGACGACGGCGAACGGACCGTCGCCGGTCGCGAAACGATGCGCGATCCCGTCCAGCGAGCACACTCCGTACGCCGGGATGGCGAGTGCGTCACTCATTGCACGGGCGGTAACGATGCCGACCCGCAGGCCGGTGAACGGCGCCGGGCCCAACCCGACGACGATGCCCTCGATCTCGGTGGTGTCGACGCCGGCATCTCGCAGCACGGTGGCGACCAGCGGCGCAAGCCGCTCGCCATGCCGGTTCTCCGCCGTCTCGGCGCGCTCGGCCCGGACCCGGACCTCCGCACCCGCCGCCTCGCACACGGCCACAGTGACGGTCGGGCTCGAGGTATCGAGCGCGAGGACGAGCACGCAACGAGGCTACGGTGGCGACCAGGAGGTGGCGGACATGGTCGGGGACCTCGAAGACCCCCGGCGGACCGAGCCGGCGTTCATCTTGGGCGAGCGCGAGATGCTCGACGGCTGGCTCGAGTTCCACCGGACGACCTTGCTGCTCAAGTGCGACGGGCTCACCGACGAGCAGCGGCGAACTCGTCCGGTGCCGACGTCTCGCCTGTCCCTGCACGCGCTGGTGCGTCACATGGCAGAGGTCGAGCGCGGCTGGTTCCGCCGGACGATCGGCCAGGAGGCCGTCCCGACGATCTACGACTACGACACCGACGAGGACGCGGACTTCGACACCGACGGCGCCGACTGGGACACCGACCTCGCGCATTGGCAGGCCGAGTGCGAAGCGGCGCGCAAGGTTGCCGCGTCATACGGCCTCGATCATCTCGGCAAGCAACGCAAGGGAAACGACGTGTCGCTGCGCTGGGTCTACACCCACATGATCGAGGAGTACGCCCGCCACAACGGCCACGCCGATCTGATCCGCGAGCTCATCGACGGAGCAGTGGGGTACTAGTCCAGCGGTCGCCGACGCCGGCGAGCTCCACGCTTCTCGCCTCGCCGTCCTCCGTCCGGGAGATGTGGACCTGCAGCCGGTCGCCGGACAACCCTTCGACCAGCCCTTCACCCCACTCGACCAACGTCGCCGACTCCTCGAGCGAGGCATCGAGGTCGAGATCGTCGACCTCGGCTACGGACGACAGCCGGTAGGCATCGACGTGCACCAGCGGGATCCGTCCCTCCCGGTGGACCCTGGCGATGACGAACGTCGGCGACACCACGCCGAAGACGCCGAGCCCGGCGCCGATTCCCTGGGCGAGGGTGGTCTTCCCGGCGCCGAGCGGTCCGCTGAGCAACACCAGGTCGCCGGCCCGCAGCTCGCCGGCGATGCGAGCGCCCAGCTCGCGCATCTCCTCCGCGGTTCCGATGATCACCGGCCCGCCACCCGCGACTCGAGCCGGCTGCCTCCGGCGCTCGACACGATCTTCGCGACGAACCGCAGATCCTCGGCCAGCGCCAGGTGAGGCTCGCCCCGCGGACCGAAGCGCAGCGCTGCCGACGGGTGGTAGGACACGACGAGCCCTCGGCCGCGCCACGCGTGGACCTGCCCGCGCATCGCCGCCAACGTCGCTGCCGTGCCCACTGCCCAGGTGAGCGCGGTCCGGCCGAGCGTCAGCACGACCGGCGGGTCGAGCAGCTCCAGCTGCCGGTCGAGCCAGCCGGTGCAACGGTTCGCCTCGGGCCGGGTGGGCGTCCGGTTGGCCGGCGGCCGGCACTTGAGCACATTGAGCACCGAGACTTCGGCGCGGTCCAAGCCGGCGTCGGCCAGCAACGCGTCGAGGAGCTGGCCACCCTTGCCGACGAACGGCCTGCCGACCTCGTCTTCGTTGGCGCCGGGCGCCTCCCCGACGATGAGCAACCGGGCCGCCGGGCGGGTGTCACCGACGACGACGTGGTGTCGGGTTGCGGCGAGCTCGACACACGCCGTACAGCTGCTCACCGTCTCGGCGAGAGCTGGCAGATCCGCACAACGGCCTGCACGTTCGGCGATGTCGGCGACCGACGGGTCGATGGTCCGCGGACTCATCCGGCCGCAGCGACGGCGCGGTCGAACAACCGGCGAAGGCCAGCGTTGACCTCCTGGTGTTGCTCGAGCTTCGCCATGTGCCCGGCGTCCTGGAGGACCTGGAGCTCGGCATCCGGCAGCCTCGCCGCCATCAGCTCGCTGTGCGACAGCGGCGTGAGGACGTCACGTGTCCCGCAGGAGATCAGGACAGGGACGGAGCGGAGCACGTCGAGCGCCTCGAGCTTGTCGTGGGACAGGAAGGTGTCGAAGAACTGGCTCATCACCTCGACCGGGGTGTCGAGCAGCATCTGCTCCATGAAGGCGACGAGCGACGGCGGCACGCCGGGACCGAACGACAGATAGCGGGTGACGATGAACCCGAAGTCGCTGCCGACCCGACGGCCCCGCTCGATGACCGTCGCTCTCTTACGGACCAGCTTCGCGCCCCGCGGCAGCGCCGGGTTGACCAGACGCGACACCCATCCGGGCACGCCGACGATCTCCTTGGCGATCTGACCGGTCGAGGTCGACAGCAGGCCGACACCCACGACGCGGTCGCCGAACAGCTCCGGGCGCTGGTCGGCGAGTGCGAGGATCGTCATGCCGCCCATCGAGTGCCCGACCAGGACGACGGGCCCGGCCGGGGCGACGGCCTGCAGCACCGCGTCGAGATCCTTGCCGAGCTGATCGATCGTGCAGCGATCCGGATCGGAACGGCCGGACGCGCCATGGCTGCGCTGGTCGTAGAACACGAGGCGCGCGGCGTCGGCGAGGTCGCGCCGCTGGAAGTGAAACGCGTCCATCCGCAACGTGAAGCCGTGCATGAACACGACGGTCAGTGGCGCGTCCGGGCTGCCGTCGATCTCGACGTGCAGCGCCACCCCATCCGAGGCAACCACGTTGAGCCCTTCGGTGTGGAGCTTGCCCAACGGCTCATCCGCGTAGGGATCGGGCTGCGACCGAGCCCGACCGACGGCGCGACGCTCAGCGGCGACTCCCGCGGCGATGGCGGCACCGGCGACAGCGGTGGCAGCGGCAGCGATGCCGACGTTCCGACGTCTGCTCACGTCCTCGACCCTTCGTATACCCGCGGCACTCGTGCTCCTACCCCACTCACGATCTCGTAGTTGATGGTGCCGAGCGCGGCCGCCCAGTCGTCGGCGGTCGGCTCCCCTGAGGAGCCGGAACCGAACAGCAGCACCTCATCCCCCACCGAGACCGCGTCGTCTCCGACGTCGAGCACGAACTGATCCATGCATACCCGGCCGGCGATCCGATAGCGCCGACCGCCTACTGCCACCTCGCCGAGGTTGGTCAGGTGGCGTGGTACGCCATCGGCGTAGCCGAGTGGGACCAGTGCCAGGGTCGTCTCGCGCTCGGTGAGGTACTGGTGCCCGTAGGACACCCCGTGACCCGCCGGCGCGCGCTTGGTGAGGGCGACCTGCGTCGTCAGCGACATCGCGGGCGTCAGCCCGAGCTCCGATGCCACCCCCACGTCGGGCCCGGGCGACAACCCGTAGACGGCGACGCCGGGACGTACCAGGTCGTAGTGGCACTGCGGCAGCCGCAGCGTCGCCGCGGAGTTGGCGAGGTGTCGGACGGAGGGCTCAACCCCCGCCTGGGTCGCCACCTCCAGAGCATCCTCGAACGCGATCCGCTGCGCCTCGATGGTCGGGTTTCCCGGCTGGTCGGCGTAGGCCAGGTGCGACCAGATCCCGACGACCTCCACTGTCCCGTCTGCCTGCGCCTTCGCCGCGGCGGCGACGAGCTCCGGCCAGTCGGCGGGCTGGGCGCCGCCGCGGCCGAGACCCGAGTCGACCTTGAGGTGCACGCGGGCGGGACGTCCGGCGCCCTGCGCGGCCGCCGCGGCGTCGCGCAACGCCCAGGTGGCGTAGACACCGACGTCGACGCCGGACGCGACCACCGAGACCCAGTCGTCTCCGGGGCCGAGCAGCCAGGCCAGCACCGGCGCGGTGATGCCCGACCGGCGCAGCTCGAGCGCCTCGTCGGCCATCGCCACACCCAGCCATCCGGCACCGGCGTCGAGAGCAGCGGTAGCGGACTGCACCATCCCGTGGCCGTACCCATCGGCCTTGACCACCGCCATGACGGCGGCGTCACCGGCGCTTCGCTTGAGGGTCGCGACATTGCTACGGATGGCATCGAGATCGATGCGCGCCGCCGACACGCTCATGGCCCCAGTCTGTCAGCGGGCCAGCCGGATCGCCTCGGAAATGGCGTCGATCACGTCGGTCGCGGTGATCGGGCGCGCCGGCTCCCCGCTGGCGACCAGGCCGGCCAGCCCATGTACGAACGCGCCCGCGGCACCCGCCTCGAGTGCGCCCATCCCGCCCGCGAGCAGCGCCCCGCACACCCCGGACAGCACGTCGCCGCTCCCTGCGGTGGCGAGGTACGGCGTCGCCGCGGTGTTGACCATGACGTGCCCCGACGGATCCGCGACGAGCGTCGTCGACCCCTTGAGCAGGATGGTCACCTCGAGCGATCGCGCCGCCTCCTGCACCCGTTCGAGCCGGTGCGCTTCGATGTCGTCACGGTCACCTCCGGTGAGGCGGGCGAACTCTCCGGCGTGCGGAGTGAGCAGGGTCGGGGCGTCCCGCCCCCGCAACACAGCCGGGTCCGCCGCGACGATCGTGACCGCGTCCGCGTCGAGCAGCACCGGGACATCGCTTCGCAGGGCAGCCTCAACGAGTCTCCGGGCGTCGACGTCGGTGCCGAGACCGGGTCCGACGACCCATGCCTGCACCCGGCCGGCAGCCAGCATCGCGTCGGCATCCCCGGCTGCGATCTCGGTCACCACCGCCTCAGGCCGGCGGAGTCGCACCACGTGGGCGGGCCCGTACGTGCCGACGAACCGGATCATCCCGGGTCCCGCCGCGGCGGCACCCCCGACGGAGAGCAAAGCGGCACCGGGATAGACGTTGCTGCCCGCGACGACCCCCAGGACCCCTCGGCGGTACTTGTCGGACTCCCCGCTCGGGGCCGGCAGCAGATAGCCGACGTCGGTGGCGTCGAGGGCGGTGATGCGTGCCGGAGGGAGGTCGAGCCCGATGTCGACGCATTCGACCAGCCCCGCATGCTCCGCTCCCGGGTCGACGAGCAAGCCGGCCTTCAGCGCGCCGAAGGTGACCGTCACGTCGGCGCGCACCGCGGCCCCCGGAACGGCACCGGTCGAGGCGTCGACGCCACTGGGCACGTCGACCGCCACCACGCGCGCGTCACCCCCCGCGAGGAGTCCGGCCATCCGCGCCATCGGTTCCCGAAGCGGACCGGTCGCCCCGATCCCCACCATGCCGTCGACCACCAGGTCGGCAGCCGCGAGTACGTCGCCGTCGCTGTCTGCCCCGGCAGCGACGGCACGGCCACCGGCACCATGCAAGGCCGACAACGCGGGGACGAGCGGTGAGTCGGTCAGCAGCAGCGCGTCGACCCGGGCGCCGCGCGCCGCAAGCCGCGCGCCGGCGTACAGCGCATCTCCACCGTTCCCGCCCGAACCCACCAGCAGAACCACGCGGGATCCGTAGACCCGCTCGAGCAACGACGCACACCGGCGTGCGAGCGCAGCTGCCGCCCGCTGCATCAACGTGCCGACCGGCAGCGACTCGAGCAGCGGAGCTTCCGCCGCCCGGATCGTCGCCGCGTCGTACGCCGCTCTCACGCGGACTCGGCGATCACCATTGCGACGGCGACCCCGCCGTCATGTGACAGCGAGAGGTGCCAGCGCTCGATCCCACGGTCGAGCGCGGCGTCCGCGACGCTTCGCTCGATCGACAGCACCGGACGTCCGTCGGGTTGCCGGGTGACCTCGACGTCGTGCCACTCGAGTCCGCCGGGCGCGCCGAGCGCCTTGGCGACGGCCTCCTTCGCGGCGAACGTCGCGGCAAGAGACTCGAGCTTGGCGTCGCGCTCGGCTTCGGTGAACAGCCGTTCGGCGAGGTGTGGCGTGCGCTCCAGGCTCTCGGCGAAGCGGTCGAGGCTCACCACATCGACGCCGATCCCGACGATCACGTCCACCACCTGACGGACGGCGTTCCGCGCCGGCTCATTCTCGGCGCCCTACTCGACGGTGACGCTCTTGGCCAGGTTACGAGGCTGGTCGATGTCCAGGCCGCGCGCCATCGCGAACTCTGCGGCGAGCACCTGCATCGGAACGATCGTGAGCAGGGGCGAGAGCAACGACTTGGTGTCCGGGATCCGGATCAGCTCGTCCGCATGGGGGGTCACGCTCTCGTCGCCGTCCGTCGCGATGACGATCGTCCGAGCACCCCGGGCGCGAATCTCCTGCACGTTGGTCACCAGCTTCGGGGTGAGCGCGTGGCGCGGCGCGAGGACGACGACCGGCGTTCCCTTGTCGATCAAGGCGATCGGTCCGTGCTTGATCTCACCCGCCGGGAAACCTTCGGCGGAAACGTACGCCAGCTCCTTGAGCTTCAGCGCGCCCTCCAGCGCCATCGGGTAGCCCACGTGGCGACCGAGGAAGAGGACGCGCTCGTGGTCGGAGATCTCGCGTGCGAGCTTGCGGACCGGGTCCATCCGGGTCAGGACGTCGGCGACCAGGTCCGGGATGCCTGAGAGGTCGCGGAAGTGCGACCGGACCTCGTCCTCGTCGCGATAGCCGCGCACCTGGGCGAGATGCAACCCGACGAGGTACATCGCGGAGAGCTGCGTCGACACCGCCTTGGTCGAGGCGACCGCGACCTCGGGCCCGCCGCGCGTGTAGAACGTCGCGTCGCTCTCCCGGGCGATCGAGGAGCCGACGGTGTTGCTGACGGCCAGCACCCAGGCCCGCTGCCGCCGGGCGTGGCGCACCGCCTCGAGCGTGTCGGCGGTCTCACCGCTCTGGCTGATTGCGACGACGAGGGTGTGCGGATCGAGCACGGGATCGCGATAGCGGAACTCGCTTGCGATCTCGACCTGCACCGGCAGCCGCGCCCACCGCTCGATGGCGTACTTGCCGACCAGCCCGGAGTGGTACGTCGACCCGCAGCCGACGACGATGACCTGTGTCAGCCCCTGGATGTCCTCGTCGCTCATCGCCAGCTCATCGAGCTGCAGATGACCGTCCGCGTCGAGGCGGCCGCCGATCGTCTCGCGCACCGCTTCCGGCTGCTCGTCGATCTCCTTGAGCATGAAGTACTCGTAGCCGGCCTTCTCGGCGGCCGCGGTGTCCCAGTCGACGTGGAACTCCTCGCCGCGCACCGGGTCTCCGTCGAGGTTGGTGACGGCGACCCCGTCGCGGCGCAGCACCACGACCTGGTCCTGATCGACGACCCGGGCGGTACGGGTGTGCGCGATGAACGCCGTGACGTCGCTGGCCAGGAAGTTCTCGCCCTCGCCGAGCCCGATTACGAGCGGCAGGTTGCGGCGCGCTCCGACCACTACGTCGGGCTCGTCCCGATGCGTCACGACCAGGACGAACGACCCGTCCAGGTCCCCGCACACCGAGCGGACCGCGGCGGCGATGTCACCGTCGTACCGCTCCTCGATCAGGTGGGCGACAGCCTCGGTGTCTGTCTCGCTGAGCAGGGTGTGACCGCGGTGCTCGAGACCGTCGCGGAGCTCGGTGAAGTTCTCCAGCGTCCCGTTGTGCACGACGGCGACGGCGCCGGTGCAGTCGGTGTGCGGGTGGGCGTTGCGGTCGGTCGGCGCACCGTGCGTCGCCCAGCGGGTGTGGCCGATCCCGAGCGTGCCTTCGAGTTCGGCGGCCGCGACCTCACCGAGCGCGCCGCGCAGGTTGGCGAGCTTGCCAGCCCGGCGGACCACCGCAAGGTCACCCGCTGGATTGCGGATCGCCACGCCGGCGGAGTCGTAGCCGCGGTACTCCAGGCGCGTGAGGCCTTCCATGACGATGTCGAGCGCCGGTTTGTCCCCGACGTACCCGACGATCCCGCACACGTCCGCCTCCCCACCTTCCGCCCAGAAGTGGAGTCGGCTGACGCCGACACTGACACCAGGAAGGTTACGCGGGGCTGACAACCCGGAGCCGGTTCCGCTACGTATGAACGTCGTGGCCATGTCAGAGACGGACGAAACCGCGTTTCGGGCGTACGCGATCTCGCGGCGTCCCGCACTGCGGCGCACCGCCTACCTGATGTGCGGCGACTGGCACCAGGCCGACGATCTGGTCCAGACGGCCCTCACCAAGCTCTACGTCGCTTGGAAGCGGGTGCGCAACGACGACCAGCCGGACGCTTACACCCGCCGGATCCTGACCCGTTGCTTCCTCGACGAGCGCCGGCGGCCGTGGCGGCGCGAGGCACCGACCGAGGTCCTCGAGGCGGCGGCGCCGGCGGCGCTGTCGACCGAAGACGCCCTCGACCTGCGCGACGCCCTCACCCGGCTGCCCGCCCGGCAGCGCGCCACCGTCGTCCTCCGGTTCTGGGCGGACGCCTCCGTCGCCGAGACCGCTGATGCCCTCGGCTGCACCGAGGGAACCGTCAAGAGCCAGACCGCCCGCGCCATCAGCACCCTGCGGTCGCTGTTGGCAGACCCCGTCCTAGTCGAGGAGATGTCATGACCGATCTCAACGAGCGGCTCGCCGCGATGCTCGAGGGCGAGCCGATCGCGCCGTACGACCTCGACCGGGTGGTCGCCGGCGGGCGGCGCGCGATGCGCCGCCGCACCGCCTTGACGGCCGCGGTGGGTACCGCCGGGACCGCTGCCGTCACCGCAGCGGTGGTCGTACCGATCGCGGCCAGCGGCTCGGCAGGATCCAACGACAAGGTGACCGTGTTGTCCTCCCCCACCCCGGCGAAGACCGATCCGGTGCGCTGTGAGTTCTACCTGCAGAAGCTGAACGTCAAGTCCGCTCAAGCCGCAGAGAAGCGAGCCCTGCAACACCTGAGGCACATGGCCGAGAAGCGCTACGGCGCCGGGACCACCGTCGAGACCCGGTCCGTCAAGCGCGGCCAGACCATCTTCCTGGTGTGCCCTCGTGGCGCCTCCGCGCCACCGCTGCCGGGTGGCGGATCGTCCGAGCCGACGCCGTCCGCGCCGTCGTACCACTACTCCGCCGACCCGCAGACCATCGCGAACGGCTTCGCCGACGAGCTCGACCGGCAGGTGAGGAAGCTCGGCTTCTCGATCGTCTCGAGCCGCCCGTTCGCCCAGGAGACCTCAGCGCTGGAGAAGGGGCATCCGTCGTACTTCGACGGCAACGTCGATGTGCAGTTGCCGAACGGTCCGGCGAACATCGGCGTAGAAGTCACGCACGCCGTGACCGAGCAGGTCCCGTTCGACGGCACCTGCAATGCGCCGAACTGCACCCAGAACGTGCTCGCCGACGGCAGCACCTTGCAGGTCAGGCACATCGACGCGGGATCCGGTGGAGCCGAGGTGATCGCGGTGGAGATCCACCATCCGGACGGTCTCGTCGTCGAGGCCCAAGAGGCCAACTACGGCTTCGGGCCCGAGGCGACGAAGGCACGCAGCTCTCAGCCGCTCACGATCGACCAGCTCACCGCGCTGGCGATGGACCCCGCCTGGACCTTCTAACTCGACGAAGTGAGTGACTATCGACCGTGCGTCGGTCGAGCGTTCTGCAGCGAGCTACCGCGAACGCACCTCTCGGTCGCGGTTCGTAGGAGAACACAAACGTTGAGGGAGTGAGGTTTCCCGGGCGTGTCGACGGCTCGTGCGTCTCCGGCGCAACGTTTGTGTTCCCTTCCGCACCGAATCAGTTAGCGGCGGCTGTCGCCTTCGAGATCCTCGTAGAAGTCCAGCGCCACGAGCGGAATCCCACCGAACGTCATGACAGCAATCCTGCTATCGCCTTGGCTCGAAGTACCCGCAGGACGTCGGACCTGATGAGTTGTGCGAACGAGCTGCTGCTTGCCGCCTTGACTCGTACGGCCCGCTCCATCGCGTAGAGCGGCGGCCGTTCGGTGTCGAGCAACATGGTCCCGCCAGCGGTGAAGTAGCGCACTGCAGCAGTCGCCGGGGCGGCGAACCGCACCGCCTTCGCGTGGAAGCTGTCGGAGATGATTACGCCGCGAAACCCGAGGTCGTGGCGCAACATGCCCCGCAGCACCTCGGTGGAGAAGCAGGCCGGCCGGCCGTCGATGTTGGGGTAGCGCGCGAGGGACACCATCACGAACGGCGCGTGCGCCGCGATCCCGCGCTTGAAGGGCCGCAGGTACGGATCGTGGCGCCGCGTCGGGTCGGTGACGCGACGCGTCAGATCTGTGTTGCCGGTTGCGCGGCCAAGACCGGGGAAGTGCTTGAGGGTCACCGACACGCCGCTCCTGGACTCACCCTCGACGACAGCGGTGACCTGAGCAGCCACCCGGCTCGGGGTGTGTCCGTACTCGCGGTCGTAACGGCCGATCGGTTGGTTGCGACGGGCGTGCGGGCTCGGGACGGTGTCGGCGTCAGGCGCCAGGTTGAGACTGATGCCTGCGGAGGCGAGCTGCTTGCCCCACTGCTTCGCTCGCGTCCGTAGCACCGACGGCGAGAGTCTTCCCTGTTCGAGTGCGGTCGGCATCGGCGAGAAGCCCGGACCGGTGAGCCGCTGCACCTCGCCGCCCTCCTGGTCAGTCGCCACGAACGGCTTGACCTCGCCCTGCGTCAGCGCGGCGTCGATCGCCGCGACGTTCGTCGCAGTCGGCGTCACCCCGAGCGAGGAGTTGCCGTCGAGGATCACGTTGCCTACGTGATGAGCGCGCAGGACTGCCAGCGTCGCGGGCGATGGATGCGTCGAGCTGACGCCGGCCATGAACAACTGACCGATCCGCTGGGCGGGCGTCATCGCGTCGTACGCGGCGCGCGCCTCGTCCGCGGGTGTCGTTACGCCCGAGCGCTCGATGAACGGCATCGCAGCTGCCGGCGTGGCAGGCACGACGCCGCAGAGGACCGCCAGGACGACCGGCAGCCGGCGCTTCATCCGACGTCGCCGCCGATGCCTGCCGCGATTGTCTCTGCCAGCGACCTCGCGCGATCGGCGTCGGGCGCCTCGACCATGACCCGCACCAACGGCTCGGTGCCGCTTGCCCGGACCAACACCCGGCCGTCCTCGCCCAGGCCCGCCGTTGCGGCCGCGGCAAGCGGTTCTGCTGCTGCGAGCGCCGCGCGCGGGTCGGTGACCCTGACGTTGAGCAGCACCTGCGGATAGGGCACCCAACGGGCCGCAAGCTCATCGAGCGACTGGTCGGCCTGGCGCAACGCGGCAAGCAAGTGCAGACCGGTGAGGATGCCGTCCCCGGTTGTCGCGTAGCGCGCCAGCACGCTGTGACCGGATTGCTCCCCGCCGAGTGCCGCGCCCGTGGCCCGCATTCGCTCGGCGACGTGACGGTCGCCGACGGGAGTCGTCTCGACCGTGACGTCGTGGTCGGCGAAGAGCCGGTGCAGGGCGAGGTTGCTCATCACAGTGACGACGACCAGGTCGCCGGAAAGGTTGCCCGCACGCTTCATCGCAAGCCCGAGGATCGCGAGCAATACGTCACCGTCGACCGGCGCGCCGGCGGAGGTCACGGCGAGACAGCGGTCGGCGTCGCCGTCGTGCGCGATGCCGAGGTCGGCGCCCGCCGCCACGACTGCGGCCGCAACGGCCTCGAGATGCGTCGCACCGCACGCGTCGTTGATCCGCTCCCCCGACAGATCGGTGTTGATGACCGTGACGTCAGCGCCTGCGGCTCGATACGCCGCCTCAGCCACCGTCGCGGCCGCACCGTTGGCACAGTCGACCACCACGCGCAGCCCGTCCAGCCGTAACGGGAGCGTCGCGACCAGAGCGTCGACGTACCAAGCCGGATCGCCGCTCAGGTCCGCGACGACCGCCCCGCGAGTCGTGGCTTCGGGTGTCTCGGCGACGCTCGCTTCGACCTGCCGCTCGGTGGCATCGTCGAGCTTCAGCCCGCCCGGCCCGAACAGCTTGATGCCGTTGTCGGGCGCCGGGTTGTGACTCGCCGAGATGACGACACCGAACGCAGGCCGGACGACTCTGCCCGGCAGGCCGTCGGCGACTGCTCGCGCGACCGCGGGCGTCGGGATGACACCGAGCAGCGCGACGTCGGCGCCGGCCAAGGTCAGCCCTTCGACCACTGCCTCCTGCAGCCAGGGGCCGGACGGCCTTGGGTCACGACCGACGACAACGAGCGGTCGCTCGACGCCATCGGCGAGCACCGCCACGGCTGCCGACGCAAGCGATCGCGCCAGGTCGGCAGTGAGATCGACGCCCGCCACACCGCGGACGCCGTCCGTCCCGAACAGTGCCACCACTACCTCCCGACGTCACTACGGGCGATTGGCACTAACGGTGCCTCCGAACAGCGAGCGCTGATCCGGGGGCTGGCAAGGCCGCAGGAGCCGAAGTGTGTGGAGCACACGAGGCGACGAGAACGCCGCCAGCGTCCGGATCAGCGCTTGCTGTACTGCGGGGCCTTGCGGGCTTTCTTGAGGCCGTACTTCTTGCGCTCCTTGGCCCGCGCGTCGCGGGTCAGGAAGCCGGCCTTCTTCAGCGGCCGGCGCGCGGCGTCATCGGTGTCCAGGAGGGCACGAGCGACACCGAGCCGGACGGCGCCGGCCTGGCCGGAGACGCCACCGCCCTGGACGCGCACGAGCACGTCGTAGCCATCCGGGACCCCGAGGGTCTCGAGCGGCTCCTTGACGATCTGCTGGTGGACCTTGTTCGGGAAGTAGTCGTCGAGGGTGCGGCCGTTGATGGTCCACACGCCGGTGCCCGGGATGATCCGGACCCGCGCGATGGCCTCCTTGCGGCGACCGGTCGCGGCCGCGGGGCCGCTGACCTGCACGACGGGCTTGCGCTCGATCGGAGCGGCCGGAGCCTCGTCCTCGATGTCGGAGCCGACCACGGCCTCCGCGGCCTCGGTCTCGTCAGCCGCGTCGTCGATCTCCTCGACGACTTCCTCGGTCACGGTCTCACTCACTACTGCGCCACCTGCGTGATCTCGTAAGGCACCGGCGACTGCGCCTGGTGCGGGTGCTCGGGGCCGGCGTACACCTTCAGCTTGCTGGCCATCTGACGACCGAGCGTGGTGTGCGGAAGCATGCCTTTCACGGCCTTCTCCACGACGCGCTCGGGCCGCTTGTCCAGCAGCTCGCCGTACGGCGTCGAGGTGAGGCCACCGGGGTAGCCGGAGTGGCGGTGGGCGAGCTTGCCCTCCCGCTTGTTGCCGGTCAGCGCGACCTTGCTGGCGTTGACGATGATGACGAAGTCACCGGTGTCCAGGTGCGGCGCGAAGATCGGCTTGTGCTTGCCACGAAGCAGGCGGGCGGTCTGGCTCGCGAGCCGGCCGAGCACGACATCGGTCGCGTCGATGACGTGCCACTGACGCGTCACCTGGCCAGGCTTCGGTTGGTACGTACGCACAGGGGTGCCTTCTGCTTCGGGTCTCGATATTTTTGGCCGTGCAATGCCGCCTCAGGCGGACCGTACGAGGCTACCCGCGCCCCTCTGGAGGGGTCAAAACCCGCTGCGGCGCAGCAAATGAGCCGTTGCGGCCTGGTCGCCCGTCGCGCCTCGATGCTGCAGCCTCGCCGCTACCGCTTCGCGGTGCGCCCGGTCCACGTTGCCGCCGTACTTGAACTTGCCGGTCACGCCCGTGATCGCCAGTCGCAGGCCTCGGATCCCGGACAGCTTTCGCTCGTGGACCGCCGGGTCGGCGTGGCCACTGTCCGGCTCGAACTCCCCGAGCTGGCGGCGGAGGATCGCGAGCTTGGCCTCGACGTCGTCGACCACTGTCGCCCGGCAGCGCAGCTGGACCGCCGCGTAGTAGGTCGTGGGGATGCCGAGCGTTGGGTCCTCGTCACCGATTGCCTTCCATCCGGCCGGGATGTACGCCCAGTCACCCGCAACGCTCAGCAGGACCGTCGGGTTCTCCGCGATCGCCTCCCAGACCGGGTTCGGCCGGGCGAGGTGGAGCACCACCTCGTCGCCGTCGAGGACGTACTGGGTCGGTACGACGACGGGCACGTCGCGCTTGTGCCCGGCGGCGATCAGCTGCCCGAACGCCTGCGCGCAGACGAAGGCACGCCACTCGTCGTCGTCCTCGCTCGCGTCCCACGGATGGACCAGCATCAGCGTTGCGTCCATTCTCGTTGGCGTTCCACGCGACCCTCGTCCCATACCGGCTCGGGCGTCTCCTCGACGGTCCCGTCGGAGCGAAAGACCACGAACCGGTCGAACGACTTCGCGAACCAACGGTCATGGGTGACCGCCACGACGGTCCCTTCGAACGCCTCGAGGCCGGCCTCGAGCGCGTCGGCGGACGCGATGTCGAGGTTGTCGGTCGGCTCGTCGAGCAGCAGCAAAGTCGCCCCCGACAGCTCGAGCAGAAGGATCTGCAGCCGCGCCTGCTGGCCGCCCGATAACGTCTCGAACGGCTGCTCCCCGGCCCGCGCCAGCTCGTAGCGGTCGAGCACCCGCGCCGCCTGCTCGCGACCGAGGCCGTCGCGGTGCTCGTCGCCCTTCCAGAGGATGTCGAGCAGGGTCCGCCCGATGAGCTCCGGGTGCTCGTGGGTCTGCGCGAACCAGCCCGGCCTGACCCTTGCACCCAGCCGCGCGACGCCGGTGTGCGCAACCCGAGCCAGCGGCGTACCCGCGACCGGGCGATGCTCCGGCTCCGGGTCGCTGCCACCCGCGGCCAGCAGGCGCAAGAAGTGGGACTTGCCCGACCCGTTGGAGCCGAGCACCGCGAGCCGCTCACCGAACCAGATCTCGAGGTCGAACGGCTTCATCAGCCCGGTCAGCTCGAGCTGCTCGCACGCGACCGCGCGCTTGCCGGTCCGACCGCCGCGCAGCCGCATCGCCACCGCTTGCGGCAGCGGGACGGCACGCGGGGGCCCCTCCCGCTCGAAGCGCTCCAGCCGGGTGCAGGCCGCCTGGTAGGCGCCGGCCATCCCGTCGTTGTACTCGGCCTTGATCCGCAGCCGGAGCACCAGCGCCTTGAGCTTGGCGTGCTCCTCGTCCCAACGCCGCCGCAGCTCTTCGAGCCGGCTGTTGCGGTCGGCCCGGGCTTCGGCGTACGACGCAAACCCGCCGCCGTGCACCCACGCCGTGTTGCCGGCGGCGCCGAGCTCCAAGGTCACGATGCGGCTCGCGGTCCGCGCGAGCAACTCCCGGTCGTGGGAGACGTACAGCACCGTCTTGGTGCTGTCGATCAGCTGCTGTTCGAGCCATCGCTTTCCCGGCACGTCGAGGTAGTTGTCGGGCTCGTCGAGCAGCAGGACCTCGTCCGGACCGCGCAACAGCGCCTCGAGCACGAGCCGCTTCTGCTCGCCGCCGGAGAGGGTGCGCACCTCGCGCCATCGCGCCTTGTCGTACGGGACACCCAGTGCCGCGACCGTGCAGGTGTCCCACAGCACCTCGATGTCCCAGCCGCCCGCGTCGGACCACTCCGCGAGCGCGCTGGCGTACCTCAGCTGGGTGGGCTCGTCCTCCCGCTCCATCATCTCGAGCTCCGCGGCGTCGACGGCAGCGGCGGCCTCGCGCACCCGTGGCGGCGCGACCGACAGCAGGAGGTCGCGCACCGTCGAGTTGTCGCGTACCGAGCCGACGAACTGTCGCATCACGCCGAGCCCCCCGGAGCCGGTCACAGCTCCCGAATCAGGGCCGAGGTCGCCGCTGACGATTTTGAGCAGCGTCGTCTTGCCGGCGCCGTTGGGCCCGATCAGCGCGGCCTTCTGGCCGTCGGCGACCCGGAACGTGATCTCGTCGAGCAGCATCCGGCCGTCCGGCAGTGCGACGCTGATGCGCTGCAGGTCGACGTGGCCCATCCCCCCAGTCTCCCAGCCCCCCGCGACCCCTTTTCTCTTCGCGATCTTGCACTTTTCAACCGCCAAAAGGCCTCTCACACGTTGAAAAGTGCAAGATCGCGTTATTTCAGGGGGCGGCGGCGGGTGCGGGTGCGGGCTACTTGGTGCGCAAGCTCGTCATCCGGCGGGTAGTCCACCGCGATCAGCGTCAGGCCGTGAGGCGGGGCGACGGTGACCGCGGGGTCGCGCACTTTGGCCGCGAGCACGTCAGCCGGCCATCCGACCGGGCGTCGCCCTTCGCCGACGGCGAGCAGCGCACCGACCATCGCGCGGACCTGGTTGTGGCAGAACGCGTCGGCGTACGCCTCGATCTCGACCACCCCGTCCGGCGCCCGGCAGACCGAGAGCTCGCGCAACGTACGGACCGTCGTGGCGCCTTCGCGCGGCCGGCAGTACGCCGCGAAGTCGTGCTCGCCGAGCAGGCCCCGCGCCGCCTGACCCATCGCGCCGACATCGAGCGGGCGCTTGACCGCGACGGTGTCGTGGCGTCGTAGCGGGTCGCTAGGCCGGTCGGCGACGCGGTAGCGGTAATGGCGACCGGTCGCCGCAAACCGGGCATCGAAGCCATCCGGTGCGCGGGTCACCGCGGCGACCACGACATCGGGCGGGAGCACCCCTGCGAGACGTCGCAGCAGGTCCGCAGCATCGACGGACGCCGGCAGATCGACGTGCGCGACCTGCCCGGTCGCGTGGACGCCCGCGTCGGTGCGTCCGGCGACGGTCAGCGAGACCGGATCGGCGAGCCGCAGCACGGTCGCGATCGCCAGCTCGACCGTCTCCTGCACCGTGCGCTGACCTGGCTGGCGCGCCCAGCCGGAGAACGCCGTGCCGTCGTAGGCCAGGTCGAGCCGCAGACGGACGAGCCCGCCGTCCCCAGCTGGGGTGGCGGGCTCGTCGACGTCGTACGACGCGGTCACTCTTCGGCGGAACCGCTCTCGTCTGCGGCCGGCGGCGCCTCTTCCTCGGCAGCGGTCGCGACCTCGGCGGCCTGCTCCGCAACGTCCGCCTCATCGGCTTCGGTTGCCGGCTCGACCGGCGCCTCGGCGACGACCTCCGGGTCGCTGGCTTCCGCCTCGACCTCGGTCGCCTGCTCCGCGACGTCGGCCTCGTCGGCCTCGACCGCCGAGGCTTCAGCGTCCGCCGTGGCTCCAGCGTCCGCCGTGGCTTCGGCGTCCGCCGTGGCTTCGGCTTCGGTCGCGTCGGCGGCGGCGGCCTCGGCGGCGACGGCCGCAGCGGTCTCCGACTCGCCCGCGAGCTCTGCCGCGGCTTCCGCGGTGGCACCGGTCGGCCGGCGACGGCGAGCGAAGCGCGTGCCGCGAGCGGCCTCGGCCTCAGCCACCGCCTGCTGCCCGATGGTGCGCGACTCGACCAGCTCGATGACCGCCATCGGGGCGTTGTCGCCCTTGCGCGGTCCGAGCTTGGTGATCCGCGTGTAGCCACCGGCCCGGTCGGCGAACGCCGGACCGATCTCGGCGAACAGCTGGTGCACGACAGCCTTGT
>DASZTV010000094.1:0-11636 GCA_035548125.1 Mycobacteriales bacterium
ACCGCGGCGTCGAACATCGCGATGACGCTGTCTTCGTCGGCGACGTCGCAGTGCACCGCGACGACGCCGAGGCCGACATCCTTTGCGGTCTGCTCCTGCGCGCCGCTGACGTCCGCCGCGATGACCCGCGCACCCTCACGGACGAACACCTCCACCGAGGCCCGGCCCATTCCCGAGCCGGCCCCGGTGATCACCGCGACCTTGCCGTCCAGCTCACCCACGGTGGTCTCTCCTACTTCGAGTAGACGTTGTAGAACTCCATCGACGGCGGCGGGTCCATCCGGACGTTGACCGGAGCGACCATGTTCGGGAACGCCGCCCCGAACCGCGCCTTCGCGGTGTCCGCGTCGCAGTCGAACTCGTAGATCGCGAGGTAGGTGTCGCCCTCGGGGCCGTAACGCTTTGCGCTGGTGCAGCCTTCGATAGCCAGCAGCTCGCCGAGGTGGGTGTTGTCGTACCAGTCGTTGTACGCCGCGGCGTTCTCCGGCGAGTCCGGAGCGGTCTTCACGACGAGGACTGACTTGCTCATGTGCTCTCCGTTGCGGTCGGACAAACAGTGCGGGCCACAACCTGGTGGCTGTGGCCCTCACTGTTTCACGCTCGCTCGTCAGAGCATGAAGAGCATCTCCTGGTACGTCGGGAGCGGCCACAGGTCATCGGCCACCGTCGCCTCCAGCGCGTCCGCCGCGGAACGCACCGCGAGCATCGCCGGAAGCAACGAGTCGCGCGAGTGCAGGGCGTGGGCAAGCAAGTCGTCGCCGCCCTCGTGCGCGAGCGCGTCCGACAGCGAGCCGAGTGCGCCACGCAGCGCGGTGATCTGGCCGGTGAGCTCGGTGAGCGCAGCCGTGTCGGCCTCGACGCCCGCGGCCTTCAGCGCAGCGACGTTTGCCGCGAGCTCGGTCTGGTAGCGGACCGCCGCCGGAAGGATGGTCGTAGACCCCATCTCCAGCACCGTCCGCGCCTCGACGCCGACGCTCAGCACGTACTGCTCGAGACCGATCTCGTAGCGGGAGTGCAGCTCGCGCTCGCTGAACACGCCGTACTTGGAGAACAGCTCCACCGACTCGGGCGCGATCAGCTCGGGCAGCGCGTCCGGGGTGGTGCGCAGGTTCTTCAGGCCGCGGGCTGCCGCCTCGACCTGCCACTCCTCGGAGTAGCCGTTGCCGTTGAAGACCACGTTGCCGTGGCTGGTGATGATCTCCTCGAGCAGCTTCTGCACCGCGACGTTGAAGTCCACGCCACCCGCCACGGCCGCCTCGAGCGAGGTCGCGATGTAGTCCAGCGCCTCGGCGAGGATCGTGTTGATCATCGTCATCGGGCCGGCGATCGTCTGGCTCGACCCCGCAGCGCGGAACTCGAACCGGTTGCCGGTGAAGGCGAACGGGCTGGTGCGGTTGCGGTCGCCCGGGTCGGTCGGGAGGACGGGCAGCGTGTCGACGCCGATGGTGAGCGTCCCCTTCTCCTTCGACGACGTCGCACCGCCCTTGGCGACCTGGTCGAAGATGTCGGCCAGCTGGTCGCCGAGGAAGATCGAGATGATCGCCGGGGGCGCCTCGTTGGCGCCGAGCCGGTGGTCGTTCGCAGCCGAGGCGATCGCCGCGCGGAGCAGCCCGCCGTACTTGTGCACGCCGCGGATGACCGCGCCGCAGAACACCAGGAACTGCGCGTTGTCGTGCGGGGTGTCGCCCGGCAGCAGCAGGTTGCCCTGCGAGGCGTTGCCGATCGAGAAGTTCACGTGCTTGCCCGAGCCGTTGATCCCGGCGAACGGCTTCTCGTGGAACAGACACTCCATGCCGTGCCGGTTGGCCACCTTCTTCATGGTCGTCATCAGCAGCTGCTGGTGGTCCGCGGCGATGTTGGACCGCTCGAACACCGGTGCGATCTCGAACTGGCCGGGCGCGACCTCGTTGTGCCGCGTCTTGGCCGGGATTCCGAGCTTGAACAGCTCGCGCTCGGCCTCGAACATGCACGCCAGCACCCGGTCCGGGATCGCACCGAAATAGTGGTCGTCGAACTCCTGCCCCTTCGGCGGCTTCGCGCCGAACAGCGTGCGGCCGGAGTTGAGCAGGTCCGGGCGCGCCAGCAGGAAGTGCCGGTCCACCAGGAAGTACTCCTGCTCCGGGCCGGCGAAGGACACGACGGCGTCGGGGCTGTCGTGCCCGAACAGCTTCAGCACGCGCTCGGCCTGCTTGGCCATTGCCTGCTGGGAACGGAGCAGCGGGGTCTTGTGGTCCAGCGCCTCGCCGGTCATCGAGACGAACACCGTCGGGATGCACAGCGTGTTGCCGTTGGGGTTCTCGAGGATGTACGCCGGAGACGTCACGTCCCAACCGGTGTAGCCGCGCGCCTCGAACGTCGAGCGGATCCCGCCATTGGGGAAGCTGGACGCGTCGGGCTCACCCTGGGTGAGGGTCTTGCCGGAGAACTCGGCCAACGCGGTGCCGTCGCCGTTCGGCTCGAGGAAGCTGTCGTGCTTCTCGGCCGTCAGGCCGGTCAGCGGGTAGAAGACGTGCGCGTAGTGCGTCGCGCCCCTGGACATCGCCCAGTCCTTCATCGCGACAGCGACCGCGTCGGCGACGTTGGGGTCGAGCGGCTGGCTCTGGTCGATCGTGGCGAGCACCGACTTGTAGACGGCCTTGGGCAGGACCTTCTGCATCACTGCCTTGCTGAAGACGTTCTCGCCGAAGATCGCGCCGGGCTCCTCGTCGAGCGAGAACGTCGCCGGAGGCGGAGTGAAGGCCACCACAGCCTCGATCGCCTGCCGCCGTACCGCGTTGCCTGCCATCAACTCTCCCCTGACTCAGCTGTCCGGGCCCGCACGGCGGGCCGTGTTCCGCCGTCGAAGTTAGTCGGGGAATGTTTCCGGCAGATCACACGGACGCAGGCCGGTTCGCCAGGGCGGTTCCCATGCGACGATGCGCGGATGATCGAGCGCGCGCCGTTTGGCCGGACCGGGCACGGGAGCTCACGGGTCATCTTCGGCGCCGCGGCCCTCGCCCGGGTCGACCAGGACACCGCCGACCGGCTGTTGCCGTTGTTACTCGAGCACGGCGTCAACCACATCGACACGGCCGCGATGTACGGCGACGCCGAGCTGCGCATCGCGCCGTGGCTGGCACAGCACCCTGGCGAGTTCTTCCTCGCGACCAAGACCCACCTGCGTGACGGGGACGGCGCCCGGGCGGGCCTCGAGAGCTCCCTCACCCGGATGGGTGTCGACCGGGTCGATCTGATCCAGCTCCACAACCTGGTCGAGCCGGAGGACTGGGAGACCGCGCACGCGCCGGGCGGCGCCCTCGACGCGCTGGTGAAGGCCCGCGACGAGGGGCTCACCCGCTTCATCGGCGTCACGGGGCACGGGCTGCGGATCGCCGCCATGCACCTGCGCAGCCTGGAACGCTTCGACTACGACTCGGTGCTGCTGCCGTACAACTTCACGTTGCTGCAGGACACCGCGTACCGGAACGACTTCGAACGGCTGCTGACGCTCTGCGAGGAGCGGGACGTCGCGGTGCAGACCATCAAGGCGATCGCGCGCCGGCGCTGGACCGAGGCGGGGGCGGCGCCGGGCGAGCGGAAGCAGAGCTGGTATGAGCCGCTCACCGATCCTGGCGCGATCGGACGCGCCGTGCAGTTCGTGCTCGAGCGGCCGGGGCTGTTCCTCGACTCCTCCTCCGCGATGGACCAGCTGCCCAAGGTCCTCGCTGCCGCGGAGACCGTCGCCGCGACGAACGACGCAGCGCTCGCCGCCGACGTTGCCGACTTCGACATCGTTCCGCTGTTCGACGGCGCGGAGCTCGAACGGATCTAGCCGAGCGAGGCGCGCAGCTCCTCGAACGTCTGGGTCAGCCGGTCGTGACCGTCCTGCGCCGCGGTTGCGGCGCCGAGCTCGGCGAGGGTGCGGGCCTGCGCCAGGTGAGCCGGCGAATCGCTGCGGGACAGCGTGAGCACCCAGTCCCGCCGCATCATGTTGCGGGCCAATCGCAGTCCTCGCTCCTCGAGCAGCCGATCGGTGCGCGCGAACAGCTCGTCGGCTTCCTCGAATCGCCGCTGCGCGGAAACGGCAGCGGCAAGCGGCCAGGTGACGGGCCCGAAGCAGTAGACCTCGATGCTCATCCAGAGATCTTCGTAGGGACGCAGCTCCCTCTCGATCGCAGCGCCCATCGCCGAGCGTTCGAGCAGCATCGCGACGAACGCCACGTAGCCCAACGTTGAGATCGCGAAGTCGTCGACCGGGAACCGCTCCGGCCGGTCGAGGGCGTAGCGCTCGACGATCTCCCGGGCCTCGTCCGGCCGGCCCGCCTCGATGAGGGTCCACGCGTGGCTGCCGTGCCAGGAGACTGCGGTGTCGTAGCGGCCGGCGAACTCGCCTGCGGCATCCGCCAGGTCGCCGTACGTTCCTCGCAGGTAGGCGATCGCCATCGCGATCGCACCCCACCACTGCTCGGCGTCTGCCACGCCGATCTGCAGGCTGAACGTCAACATCTGGTCGGCGCTCGCCGCCGCTGCATCGAGGTCGCCGTCGTAGATCAGGTACTGCACCTGGTTGGCCCAGGCCAACGCGTGGATCAGCGGCGGGCAGTCGCGCTGCGACATCTCGACCGCCATCTCGATGGTCTGCTTGCCACGCGCGATGTCGCCCCGCACCAGACATGTCACGTTCTCGAAGATCCGGGCCAGCGCGGCCAGCGTCGGGTCACCGACCTCGTCCGCGAGCGCCACCACCTCGATGATGAGCGGCATCATGGCCTCGACCCGCTGCGGCACCAAGGTGGTGCGCGCCGCCCTGAGAATGACCTCCGCGAGGACTCGCGGGTCAGCGAGCTCGCGGGCGATCTCGATCGCGTCGTCTGCGAACTGCATCCGTCGCTCGAACGGAATGTCCACGTCGTAGTGGATCTCGCCGGACAGCGTCGCCCCCAGCAGCGCCACCTCGGCGGTTCGCTGCCCCTCGTGTGCCGCAAGCGTGAGCTCGAGTGCCTCGACCCGCTCCCGGTCGACGTCGTTGATGACGCTGGACACGCCCCGGAAGTTGGCGATCGCCGCCTTCGCGGCGAGATCCGGGCGGTCGAGCGCAAGGGCCGCCCGCGTCGCGTCGAGCAGCGTCTCCCGGAAAGCAGGGTTGCTCTGGTCGCGCTGGGCCTCACCGAGGCCGCACGCCGCCTCGACCCGGCGGACCGGGTCGGGCCGGCCGGCGTCGATCTGGTCGATCGCCTGCTGGAAGTAGCTCTCCGCGCTGGCCAGGTCCCGAGCGGCGAGCGACTGCCCGGCAGCCTCGAGAAGATGGGTGACGGCCGCGCTGAGGTCGCCGTCCATCGGGCCTGCCTCGACCGCGTGGTAGGCGAGGGCGACCGCGTCGTGCGGTCGCAGTTTCTCGAGCGCGGCCAGCACCGTCTGGTGCAGCCGACGGCGGCGCGCCGAGGTCAGCTCGCCGTAGAGCGTCTCCTTCACCATGGCGTGGAAGAAGCGGAAGCGGTCCTGCCCGGTCTCCTCGACGATGCGTGCTCGGCACGCCTCGTCGAGCGCGTCGAGCAACGCGTTGTCATCAGCGTCGCTGACCTGAGCGAGCAGCTCGAGATCGAAGTCCCGCCCGATCACCGAGGCCACTGACAACACCCGGTTGGCGGTCTCGGACAGCCGTCCGAGACGTCGCCCGAGGACGTCGCGGACCCCTTCGGGTACCTCGATCTGTCCGGGGTCGTTGACCTGCCACCGGCCGTCGACGAGCTGCACCGTGGCCGTCTCGACGAAGTGGCGCAGCACCTCGCCCATGAACAGCGGGTTGCCTTCGGTCTCGGCGAACGCCGCCTCCGCCAGGCGCAACCCGTCCGGGTCGAGCTCGTGGCCGGCGACTGACGTGACGAGGTCGATCGTCTCGTCGAGGTTGAGGCCCTGCAGATCGACCCGCTGCACGCCGGGAACCCGCCGCAGGTCGGCCAGCACCGCTGTGAGTGGGTGCCTCCGGTCGAGCTCGGTGTCGCGGTAGGTGCCGACCACGACGAGCCGCGCCTCGTCTGAGGCGCTGGCGGCCCGAAGCAGATGCACGAGGAGCAGCAAGGTCGCGCGGGTCGCCCAGTGGAGGTCGTCGACCACAAGCACCATGCCGGACTCGCGTGACGCCTGCAGCAGCCAGGACGTCACCGCCTCGAACAGCCGGTACTCCTCGGTCCGTGGATCCGACGCCGCAGGAGCAGGTAGGTCCGCGACCCGCATCGCGAGCTCCGGGCAGAGCCGGGCGAGCTCGCCGGGCAGCCGGCCGAGAAGCGGCGCCGGGTGATGCGCGCTGTAGAACTCCAGCGCTTCCACGAACGGCTGGAAGGGGACGCCGAGCTCCTCGTCGCACGATCCGTACAGCACCACCGCGCCCGCGTTGTGGGCGCGCCGCGCGAGCTCTGCGGCGGTCCGGGTCTTGCCGATTCCTGGCTCGCCGGACAGCAACGCGGCAGCGAACCCGCTCTGACCGCCGAGGACCTGCTCGAGCATGGCGGACAGCGACCCGGTCATCGAGTCCCGCCCGACGTAGGAGCTCGCGACGCCCGATGCGAGCAGCCCGGGGAACGGGACCCCGTGCACCTCGTGATCCGCCGGGCCGCCGAGCGGCTCCCAGACGACCTGACAGGCGGCGACCGGCTCCGGAAGACCTTTGAGAACGAGGTCGCCGACGGATTCGAAGACGAAGCTGCCGCGCCCGCGCGACAGCGACCGCACCAGATCGGCGACCAGGATCTGGCCGGGCTGCGCGGCGGCGCACAGCCGGGACGCCTCGACGACCGGGGTGCCGAGCACGTCGCCTCCGTCGAAGGAGACATCACCGGCGGAGAGCCCCACTCGCAACCGCACCGCGGTGTCGGCATCCTGCCGGCCGGACAGCTCCGCGTGCTGCTGCAACGCGACGGCGGCGGCGACCGCATCGACCGCCGAGTCGAAGACCGCGAGCACCCCGTCGCCGAGCCCCTTGACGACCCGGCCCTGCTGTTCGGTGACGACGCCGCCGATCTGCGCCTCGAGCTCCCGGGTGAGCGCGTCGGCGCGCTCCTCCCCGAGCCGCGCGCGCAGCTCAGTGGAGCCGACCACGTCGACGAACAACACCGATGCGGTCAGCGTCCGCGCCCCCGTGGCTCGCGCCGCGCTGCCTTCCATTGAGCCGAATCATAGGGAGGCGGCTGGCTATCCGGCGGGTCGGCAGACCTTCGCGTGCAGCGGCAGGTGTGCGGAGGAGTCGCCGACGTTGATCGAGTAGCAACCCGGAGCAACCCGCCAGCCGTTGGCCGCGGTGTTCCAGTACGCGAACGACCGCCGGTTGAGCTGCAGCGTCACCCACTGCCGCTCCCCTGCCCCGAGCCACACCTTCTGGTAGCCCTTCAGCTGGATCGGCGGCTCGTGCGCCGCGGGCGGGTCGCCCACGTAGAGCTGCGCGACCTCCGCACCCGCGCGGCCGCCGGTGTTCGTGACCGCGAACCGCGCGGTCGCCCCATGCTTCGTCTTGCGCACGGTGAGGTGGGAGAACGCGAACGAGGTGTAGGACTTGCCGTAGCCGAACGGGAACAGCGGCTGGATGTGCTTCGCCGTGTACCACCGGTAGCCGACCAGCAGGCCCTCGCTGTAGCGCGAGTGCGGCACGCCATGCTTGTCGACCACACCGGGGTACTGCCGCACCGATCGCAGCGGCGTCTGCTTCAGGGACTTCGGGAAGGTGAACGGCAGCTTGCCCGAGGGGTTCACGTCGCCGAACAGCAGCGCGGCGGCGGCGTTGCCGTCCTGCTCACCGGGGTACCACATGTCCAGCACGCCGCGTACCTGCTTCAGCCACGGCATGGCCACCGGGCCGCCGGCCTGCACCACGACGATCGTGTTGGGGTTCGCCTTCGCGACCGCCGACACTAGCGCGTCCTGGTCGGGACCGACAGCGGGCAGGCAGGTCAGCACACACAGGCTGTCGACCGCGGACAGCGACTTGCGGTCCGCGCCCTCTGTCTCGCCGTCGCCGATGAAGACCACCGCGACGTCGGACAGCTTCGCCGCGGCCACCGCGTCCGCGATCGTCACGCCCGGGGCGGGGATCACGACGTCGCCGTCCGCCTCGGCACGTTGGGAGATCGCGCTGAGCGGGTCGACCACGTTGGGGTTGGTGCCGGTGAGCGGCACCTTCGAGCTGCCGCCTCCCTGGTAGTCGAGCTGCGCGCCGACTGCCGTCGCCGGCAACCCGATCACCGAGAGGGTGCGGTTCGTGCCGTGCAGCGGCAGCGCGCCGCTTGCGTTCTTCAGCAGCACCGCGCCGCCTTCGGCCGCCTCGAGCGCGACGCCCTTCTCCTGCGCGGTGTTGACGAAGGACAGCACCGCGCCCGGGTCCGACGGCGGCGGGTCGTCGAAGACGCCCGCGACGAACAGGCCGTACATGATCCGGCGCACCATCTCGGTGATCGTCGTCACCGAGACTTGGTGGGCCGCGACCGCCGCCATCAGCGCCTTCGGCGCGAAGTAGGTGCCCGGCGTCCCGTTCTGCTCCTGGTCCAGGCCGTTGTTGGCCGCCGCGACCGTCGAGTGCGTGCCACCCCAGTCGGACATCACCCAGCCCTTGAAGCCGAACTGGTGGTCCAGGACGGTACGAAGCAGGTACTTGTTCTCGCAGGCGTAGACGCCGTTGATCCGGTTGTAGCTGCACATCACCGACGCGACGTGCCCTTGCTTGACCGCCGCCTCGAACGCCGGGAGGTGGATCTCCTGCATCGTGCGGACGCTCGCGTCGGAGGAGTCGGTGTCGCGGAGGTTCTCCTGGTCGTTGAGCGCGTAGTGCTTCACGGTCGCCGCGACGTGCTGGCTCTGGATGCCGCGGATCTCGGCGACGCCGGTCTGGCCGGATAGGTACGGGTCCTCACCGGCGTACTCGAAGTTGCGGCCGCCCAGTGGGTTGCGGGCGATGTCGACGCCGGGGGCCAGCTGCACGTCGACGCCCTTGTGCCAGGCCTCCCAGCCGATCGCGGCGCCGACGCGGTACTGCATGGCGCGGTCCCAGCTCGCGGCCTGGGTGATCCCGTCCGGGAACGCCGTGACCAGCAGCTGCAGATCGCCGAGACCCGCGCCGGCGTCGTTGGACACCTGCTCCGGGATGCACAGCGACGGGATCGCCGGGATGTCGTTGGCCGCGCCGTAGTGGACGATGTCGCCCCGGCCGTACAACTCGGCGATCTTCTGGGCGAGCGTCATGCGCTTGACGAGCATGTCCGCCCGGCGTTCCGGCGACAGCCGCGTGTTCATCCACGGGCAGGACGGTGATGCCGCTCCCGCAGCGGCGACGCCGGTCGTGACGAACAAGCCGGCACCGGTCGCGGCAACCAGCGCTGAGACGACGAGGGCACGGAGAGACCGGGTCCGCTGCATTCGCCATCCTTCGGCAAGATCGATCGTTGATCCTGCGCGAACCTACTGCCGGTTACGACGCCGGTCGGTAGCGGCACACCTGAACGCCGGTCGACGTGGTGTCCGACGACATCAGCTCGAAGGGTCGCGCCGCGCCGTCGTCGGGGAACAGGCGCTTGCCGCCACCCAAGGTGATCGGCTCGATGAACAGCAGGAGCTCGTCCACCATTCCTGCGGCGAGCAGGCTGCGGACGACGGTGAGGCTGCCGTAAACGTAGATGTCGCCTCCGGGCTTCTCACGCAGCTTCGCGACCTCGGCGTTCGCGTCCGCCCGACGGATGATCGTCGTGGGGCGCCAGCTGATCTCGTCCTCGCTGAGCGAATCCGACACGACGTACTTCTGGCACGAGTTGATCCAGTCGGCGAACGGGTCACCGCCGCGCTCCGGCCAGGCCTGCGCCGACACCCGGTAGGTCGTCGCGCCCTGGAGCAGGACCTCGCAGTTCTCGGCGAGCGCGCCGATCACCGGGCCCATGACCTCGGGGTCGAAGTACGGGTGCGACCAGCCGCCGTGGGCGAATCCCCCGCTGGTGTCCTCCTCGGGTCCGCCCGGCGCCTGGACGACACCGTCCAGCGCCATGAACTCGCTCACCACCACCCGCATTACGTCCTCCCGGTCTCGTCGTCACAGTCAAGACGACGGCGGTGGCGCAAACTCATCGGGGTTGGTCGGTGGGGCGTCCTAGGGTCGATGCTGTGACGGATCGACAGTTGACGCTGATGGCGGTGCACGCGCACCCGGACGACGAAGCAACCGGTACGGGCGGGGTGCTCGCGAAAGCGGCTGCCGAGGGGATTCGTACGGTCCTCGTGACCTGCACCGACGGGCGGTGTGGTGACGGTCCGGGTGGCGTCAAGCCGGGTGAGCCGGGCCACGACCCGGAAGCCGTTGTCGCGATGCGCCTGCCGGAGCTGGAGAAGTCCTGCGAGATCCTCGGCGTCAGTCATCTCGAGCTGCTCGGCTACCACGACTCCGGGATGATGGGCTGGGCCAACAACGACGAGCCGGGTTCGTTCTGGTCGACGCCGGTCGAGGAAGGCGCCGCGAAGCTCGCGACCTTGATCGAGAAGTACCAGCCGGACGTGATCGTCACCTACGACGAGAACGGCTTCTACGGCCACCCCGACCACATCCAGGCGCACCGGATCACGATGGCCGCGGTCGAGTCGACCGGAAGCGACGCGAAGGTCTACTGGGGCACCTTCCCCAAGTCGAAGATGGACGAGTTCGAACGGATCGTCCGCGAGGCCGGCGTCGACTGGGACGAGGAAGGCCCGGAAGACGCAGTCGAGATCGGCGTCCCGGACGAGCAGGTGACGACGTGGGTCGACATCAGCGCCTACGGCGCCCAGAAGTTCGGTTCGCTCAGCGCTCACGCCTCGCAAGGCGAGAGCATCTTCTTCCTCCAGCTCGGCGTCGAGAAGTTCACCGAGCTGATGGGACTCGAGACCTTCATCCGGATCCGCGACACCACCAATGCGCCGCTGCCCGAGCACGACCTGTTCGACGGGCTGCGCTGAGGCGGCGCCGACTCAGTCGGGGGCGGCGACCAGCAGCGCGGCCAGCGGCTCGAGGAGCGCGATGAGCTCGTCGAGCTCGGCCTCGGCGAGGCTTCGGTAGGGCGCCTCGGCGAGCGCGTCGGTGAGGGCCTCGACCCGACGGCTCACCTCACGGCCCTCGTCGGTCAGCCACCCATCGGCCCCGATCAGACCGCGGCCGCGCATCCCGTCGAGCACTGCGGCGATCTGCGCTGCCGGAAGATGGTGGATCCGCCCGAACTTCTCGGCCGGCAGGTCCATGGCGAGCGAGTAGAGCGCATGAGCCTCGAGCCGGCCGATGCCTTCGCTGATCAGCGCCACGATGTGCCCATCGCCGCGATGCTCGCGAAGCAGCGACGCGGCGTGGAACAGCCGGATCACCACGTCGCCGGGGATCGGGACGGCACGCAGCGCGGCGTACATGGGTCGGCCTTCGATCGGGGCGCCGACCGCCGCCTTCAGCAACAGCTCGGTGAGCCGAGCGAACTCCGGCGTCTCGACGCGGTCGCCGAGGATGCGGCGTAGCGCGTTCGCGCAGCCCAGTTGTCGTGCCGCGAGCGCAGCCTCGGGTGTCGTCGTCTGCCAGACCTTGGGGATGTGGCGCGCAACCTCTCCGGGAGCGAAGTTGTAGAACAGCGCGTCCACGACCTCGGCCGTCGCCAGGCCCAGTGGCGCCGCCC
>DASZTV010000095.1:0-18283 GCA_035548125.1 Mycobacteriales bacterium
GGACAACGACCGCAGCGGCGCACGGCGCAACATCTCGCGGCACTACGACCTGTCCAACGACATGTTCGCGCTGTTCCTCGACGAGACGATGACCTACTCCGGCGCACTGTTCGAGCGCCCGGCGGAGGAGACGCTCGCCGACGCGCAGCGTCGCAAGATCGATCGGCTGCTCGACCAGGCGGGGGTCACCGACGGCACCCGGCTGCTCGAGATCGGCACCGGCTGGGGCGAGCTCGCGATCCGCGCGGCGAGCCGCGGCGCCTCGGTCACGACGATCACGCTGTCGGTCGAGCAGGCGGACCTCGCCCGGGAACGGGCGCGCGCGGCGGGCGTCGCCGATCTGATCGACATCCGGCTGTGCGACTACCGCGACGTCGACGGAAGCTACGACGCGATCGTCAGCGTCGAGATGATCGAGGCGGTCGGCGAGCGGTGGTGGCCGACGTACTTCGAGGTGTTGGAGCAGCGGCTCGCGCCCGGCGGCCGGATCGGGCTCCAGGCGATCGTCATGCCGCACCATCGGATGATGGCCTCACGGCGCGCCTACACCTGGATCCACAAGTACATCTTCCCGGGCGGCCGGATCCCGTCGCTCCGCGCGGTCGAGACGATTCTTGCCGACCGCACCGCGCTGCGAGTCGCCGATCGCTTGACGTTCGGATCCTCGTACGCCGAGACGTTGCGGCGGTGGCGACAGTCCTTCCACGCCGCGTCGGAACGCCTCGCGGGGCTCGGCTTCGACGAGACGTTCCGCCGGATGTGGACCTTCTACCTCGCCTACTGCGAAGGCGGTTTCCGGGCTGGTCACCTCGACGTGGTCCAGCTGACGATGACGCGGTAGGCACGGCCCACACCGCTGGGCTCCGCCCGCTTCCGCCACAATCGCGGGGTGAGCGAGCAGCCGCCGTCCGATGACCTCTCGGTACGCGGGCGCCGAGTCCGGAGCGGCGTCGCGCTCGCCGGGATCGCGCTGCTGCTCTACGGAACGTTCTGGGGAAGCGACCACGACTTCCCGTTCGGCCCGCTCCATATGTACTCGCGCTACTACCCCGCGACGGGAGTCGTCACCTCCACCTCGGTACAGGCGACGAACGCCGACGGCCGGGTCCGCTACGTCACCCAGGCCGACATCGGGATCGCGCGTGGCGACATCGAGGGTCAGCTGCCGGAGTACGAGGCCGACCCTGATCGGCTTGCGGCACTGGCCGCGGCGTTCCATCACCGGCATCCGCTAGCGCCCCCGTTCGTCGAGATGCGCATCGTGCAGAAGCAGTGGCACCTGCGCAACCGGGCGCTGGTCAGCACGTCCACCGTCACGCTCGTGTCCTGGAGCGAGAAGTGACTGCCGCGATGGACGCGCTCCGGCGATGGTGGTTCGGGCCGCAGCCGCTGGGCCGGATCGCTGCGCTGCGCGTCGCGGTCTACCTGTTCGCCTGGTACGACGTGTTCTCCTATTCGCCCGACGCGGTCGACCGCGCCGACGTCCCCGCGTCGTACCGGCCACTGGAGATCGAGCAGCTGCTCCACACCCCGACTCCGACCCATGCCTGGGCGGTGTTCCTTCGCTACGCGGTACCGATCGTTGCGACGTTGGCCGCGACCGGACGTGCGCCTCGCCTGCTCGGCGGTGTGACGTTCCTCCTGTACTTCAACTGGATCGTGATGGGCGACTCGTACGGCTACGTGCCGCACGACCGGGTCGGCTTCCTCATCGCGCTTGCGGTGCTGCCGACGGTCGGTGCAGCGAGGCGCGGCGACCAAACCCGGTCCGAGCGAGCCGGCTGGGCGCTGCGCTGCATCCAGATCGGCGTGATCGCGACCTACGTGCTGTCGGCGTGGGCGAAGCTGCGATTCGCGGGGCTCGACTGGGCCAACGGCGGCGTCATGACGTGGGCCATCCTCCGGCGAGGGACGTCATTCGGTCGCCACGCGCTCGACCACCCGCAGCTGCTGCACATCGGGCAGTGGCTGGCGTTCGCGGCCGAGTTCTTCTCACCGGTCGTGCTGTTCCTGCGCGGCCGGCTGCTCTACCTCGCCGTGGCCTCGATGTTCGCGTTCCACCTGTTCAACGAAGCCGCACTGCGGATCAGCTTCCTGCCGCACGTGATCTGCATCCTCGCCTTCCTGCCGCTCGAGCGAATCTGGCCGGCGCTGACCGGAAGAAGGACCCGCGCATTGCTCGCGACTGGCGCGACGCTGCTCACGACGGTCGGCGGCAGCACCGAGGCGAACGCTGCTCCTGGTCCCACCCCCGCCCGGGTTGTGACCCTCACGATCCCCGCACCGCACGGCGAGATCCCTCCGAGATGGCTCAGCTACCCGGGCGCACCGCGAACCAACGTGTTGCTCCCGGAGGGCTACGACCCGCATCGGCGCTACCCGCTGCTCGTGCTGCTCAACGCACTCGCCAACAACTACGACAGCTACGTCGAAGACGGCATCGTGGCGCGGATCGAGGCCGCGAGGCTCAATGCGATCGTCGTGATGCCCGAGGGCGGCAGCGGCTGGTACGCCGACTGGTGGAACGGCGGGAAGCGCGGCGCCCCCGCTTGGGAAAGCTACGAGCTGGACACCGTGCTTCCCACGATCCTGCAGCGGTTCCCGATCCGCCCCGAACGCCGGTTCCACGCGATCGCGGGGTTCTCGATGGGAGGGCTCGGCGCGGTCTACCTCGCCGGCCGGCTCCCGGGCTTCTTCGGCTCCGCCGCGAGCCTGTCCGGATTCGTGGACCCGCAGTACGTCTCGCCGGTCGCCGGCCCTGCCATGGGACTACTCGGCGGCGCTCACCCGCTACAGGAGGGCCTCACTCCGGTCTACGGACCGCCGTACGGGTTCTACGCCGACGGCCACAACCCGACCAAGCTCGCGGCGAACCTCCGCCAGACCCGGATCTTCGAGCGCACGGGCACCGGTGTGGTGAGCGGAGCCGGCTTCGCCAACTCCCTCGCCGGCGACCCCAACGCGACGGTCGCCGACGCCTACGGGTCGGCGCTGGAGTCGTTGATCATCAACGAGATGAGCGCCGCCTTCCACCGGGCGCTGGCCCGGGCGGGGGTTGACGTCACCTACCAGGTGCACGCGGGTGGCCACGATCTCCCCGACTTCTACAACGAGTTCAAGGCCTATCTCGCCTGGGGACTGTTCCGGGCGGTTCCCTCCCACCCGGCGGCCTGGACCAACGACACCGTCGCCTCGCACGGCAAGCTCTGGGACGTGTCCTACCGGTTCCGCCGGGCACCGACCCGGGTCGTGCGGTTTCACCGATCCGGCGACCGGCTGTCGATCAGCGCCGCTGGCTCTGCCGTCACGCTGCGTACGGCGGGTGGGTGCCGCCTCCGTACCCCGACGCCGGCGACGGTGCGGGTCGAAACCGAATGTCGGCACTCGAGCCGCACTCAGTAGTCTCCCTCCGTGACGTCGGGCGGGGACGCGACTCTGCTGCGGATGGTCGACGTCACCAAGACGTTCCATCGCGGTCGCGAGCTGGTGACCGCCGTCAACGGCGTCGACCTCGAGGTTGCGGCGGGCGAGTTCGTCAGCGTGATCGGACCAAGCGGGTCCGGGAAGTCGACGCTGCTCCACCTCGCCGGCGGGCTCGACCGCGCGGACACCGGCACGGTGCTGGTCGACGGTGAGGACGTCGCGACGATGTCCGCCGGTGCGTTGGCGCGGCTGCGCCGCCGGCAGGTCGGCTTCGTCTTCCAGTTCTTCCATCTGGTGCCGAACCTGACCGTCGCTGAGAACGTCGCCCTGCCGCTCGTGCTCGACGGCGGGCGGCACACCGACCAGCGCGTGGCCGACCTGATCGAACGCGTCGGCCTGGCCGCGCGCGCGGCCCACCTGCCCGGCGAGCTGTCGGGCGGCGAGATGCAGCGGGTCGCGATCGCCCGGGCGCTGGTCAACCAGCCCCGGCTGATCCTGGCCGACGAGCCGACCGGCAACCTCGACCGCGCCACGGGCGCGGAGATTCTCGCGGTCCTCGAGGAACAGGTGGCGCAGTCCGGCGCAGCGCTGTTGATGGTGACGCACGACAACGCCGCCGCCGGGCGCGCCAGCCGGATCCTCCACGTGGTCGACGGCCGGCTGGCCTGACGTGCTGCGGCTCGCGTACTGGCTGAACCTGCGACAGGTACGACGACGGCCGCTGCGCGCCGCCCTCGCGATCCTGTCCGTGGCGGCCGGCGCGTCGCTCGGGGTCTCGGTGTTCGTGATGACCTCCAGCGTGTCCACGAGCTTTCACGCCTTCGGCAGGCAACTCGCCGGGCCGGCCGCGCTGCGGGTCGTGGGAGCGACCTCCACCGGCGGCATCGCCCCCGACGTCCTGCCTGCGGTCGAACGCACGCGCGGGGTGAAGACGGCGGTCCCCCTCGTCCAGGTCGTGACATACGCGGGGACCGCCACGGATCCGCGCGCCGAGACGATCGTCGGGCTGGGAATCGACTGCCGGATCCAGGCGATCGTCGGCCGGTTCGGATGTACGTCGGGCGTCCTCGACGCGCTGAACAAGGCGGGCGGGGTCGCGATCAGCCGGAAGCTCGCGTCGAAGCTCGGCGCCGCAGCGAGCGTGCAGACCGACGTCGGCCCGATCGCGGTACCACCCGGTCTCGGGCTGCCGGCGCTCGACGGGATCAACCACGGCGACGTCGCGGTCTTCGCGCTTCCCGAAGCGCAACGCATCTTCGCGAGGGGGGACCGGCTCGACGTCATCTACGTCGTCCCTACGAAAGGTACGGACGTCGCTGCGCTCAAGTCGCGGCTGCAGTCGGCGGTGGGCGACTGGAACGGAGTGCTGACCGCCACCGAGCCGCCGCCGGCGATCGGTCTCTACACCGCGACGATCCTGCCGCTGTTCGCGTTGCTCAGCCTGTTCGCGCTCGCGGTCGGCGGAATGCTGATCTTCAACATCATGTCGCTGGCGATGGAGGAGCGGCGCCGCGAGCTCGCGCTGGTGGCCGCGCTCGGCGGCACTGCGAGGGTGGTGCGAGCCGGGGCGACCCTCGAGGGTTCCGCGCTCGGGCTGATCGGCGGAGCAATCGGCATCGGCGGGGGCGCACTGCTGGCGCATCCGCTCACCTCCAGCCTGTCGAGCTTCACCGAGCCGGTGGCCGGCGTACACATCCCGGTCCACCTCACCGCCGGCGCCGTGATCGCCGGACTCGCGCTCGGAACCGTCGTCGGTGGCGCCGCCTCGCTGATGTCGACCCGTCGGGTCGGGCGGCTCGACGTCGTCGCCGAGCTGTCGATGCGCGAGGCGGCGTACGAGGCGCAGCACCGGCGCAACCTGCGCACCGCGGCGATCTTCGTCCTGCTCTGCCTCGCCGGACTGGCGACCTGTTGGGTCGCTCAGCGGCACGGCGCGATCGAGAAGTGGCAGGCCAAGGTCGCGCCCGTCGGGGTGTTGGTCGCGACGGTCGCCTCGATGCTGGCGTCCGGGTCGCTCGCGGCGCTGGCTGCGGCGGGCCTGGTCCGTCATGCCGACCGGTTGCCGGGTCCCGCCCGGCTCGGCATCGCCAACCTGGCGAGGCAGGGACGGCGCGCCGGGGTGATGGCGGTGTCGGTAGGAGCCGCGGTGTCGACCGCGTTCGTGATCGCCAGTACCCACGAGGCGGCGAAGGACGCGATCGCGACGAGCATCGAGACCGGACATACCCAGGAGGTCTACGTCTCGACGCTCGGGCCGAACAACACCGTCAACATCGATGCCAAGCCGACTGCCACCCTCGCCCGCCGGCTCGCCCATTTCCCCGGCGTCGCCCGGATCGACCGGACGGTGTTCGTGCTGAGCGGGCACGAGGGCGGTCAGCTCGTGGGGGTGTCCGCCGGTACCTATCCCTGGCTGAGCACACCGCTGATCAGCGGATCGAAGAGTCGCGCGTCCTTCGACGCCGGCCGGGTGCTCATCGGCGCGGGTCTGGCACGCGATCGTGGGCTGCGCCCGGGGTCGAAACTGGTCCTCGACTCGCCGACCGGGCAGCAGACCGTCACGGTCGGCGGGGTCTGGCAGGACGGCAACATGGGCGGCCGGATCGTCACGATGCCGATGTCGCTGTTCCGTGACATCTACGGCGACCAGCCGTCGCAGGGTCTAGGCCTGATCCCGGTCGCCGGCGTGACCACGACGCAGCTGGCGCAGCGAGTGCGGGCGGCGCACCTGGTTCCCGGCCTGATCGTCGAGGATCCCGCCGAGTTCTCGGACGAGATCTCCAAGACCGTCAACGACCAGCTCGCGCCGTTCACGGCGATGCAGCGAGGGCTGCTGTTCGTCGCGTTCGTCGCGGTGCTGTCGACGTTGCTGCTGGTCGGCGTGCAGCGCCGCCGCGAGCTCGGCCTGCTCGCCGCAGTCGGTATGCAGCCGTCGCAGCTGATCGGGATGACCTTGGCCGAGGGAGTGAGCGCGGGGGTGATCGGGCTCGTACTGGCGTTCTTCGGCTCGATCATCATCGAGACCGGCTTCTACCTCGTGCTGCCGATCGTCATCGGCTTCAAGGACCCGCTGCGGTACGACTTCGTCAGCTTCGCCGTGTGGGGCGCGGTCGCACTCGTCGTCGTCGCGGTGGCGTCGATCCTGCCGGCGATCCGCAACGCGCGCGTACCGGTCCTGGAGTCGTTGCAATACGAGTGATCGTGGAGACGGCGGGAATCGAACCCGCGTCCTTCGGCGGTTCATCAAGGCTTCTCCGGGCGCAGCCTGCTGCGGTTTTCTCAGCTCCAGCGGCGGCGCAGGCGCCCCGCTGCGAACTCAGTCACTGTTTGGTTTCCCTTGAGACCCCGTGACCGGATCTCGCGGTAGAGCCTCCTATCGATGCCAGGTCCCAGAGCGGAGGCGCCCCTGGGCTGACAGCATCGCTACCTAGGCAGCGAGTGCGAGCCGGTTGTTATCGGCATTTATTGAAGTTGCCACGGGAGTTTTGTGAGATCACGTGACGTTCTCAGCCCGCTTCCCTTGAATCGACGTCCGAAGTCGAAACCGTTCGTCCCCTCGTAGGAATATTCAGTTGTCCTCACAGGATAACCCTTCGATACCCCCTAGGGGTATAGTCGAGCTGTGCACACGGTCTGGGACAGCCTCGACGAGGCGTTCTTCATGTTCTGGCAGACGCTGTGGGCCCTGGTCCTCGGTTTCGTGCTGTCGGGTGCAGTCCAGGCCTTCGTGTCGCGCCACGCAATGGTCCGCACAATGGGCGATCACCGGCCCGCCTCGATCGGCCGCGCGTCGGTGTTCGGCATGGCGAGCTCGTCCTGCTCCTACGCGGCCAGCGCCCTCGCCCGATCGCTGTTCGACAGAGGGGCCGACTTCACCGCGGCCATCGTCTTCATGGTCGCGTCGACCAACCTCGTCGTCGAGCTCGGCCTGGTGATGTGGCTGCTGCTCGGCTGGCAGTTCGCGGTAGCCGAGTTCCTCGGCGGCGCGATCATGATCGCCCTGCTGGCCGTCCTGTTGCCGAAGGCAGCCAGCGCTGCGCTGGTACGCGAACGACGAGCGCAACGGCAGGACGTCGCGGCAGGGGACGCGTCGACTTCGGCCGGCACCTTCGCCACGCGGCTGCGCGACCCGGCACGCCGCCGCGCCGCAGCGCGTTACACCCTCGCCGACCTGGCCATGCTCCGCCGCGAAATCGTCATCGGCTTCGTGGTCGCCGGCTTCCTCGCGGTCGGCGTTCCGACATCGGTCTGGAAGGCCGTGTTCATCACCGGCCACGGCGCGCTGACGGCGATCGAGAACGCGATCGTCGGACCGATCGTCGCCTTCGCCAGCTTCGTCTGCTCCATCGGCAACGTGCCGCTCGGTGCGGCGTTGTGGCAGCGCGGGGTGAGCTTCGGAGGCGTGATCGCGTTCATCTTCGCCGACCTGCTGTCGCTTCCCCTCGTCCTGATCTACCGCAAGCTGTACGGCGCGCGGCTCACCGTCCGCCTGGTCGCGGTGATGTGGTTCGCCATGAGTGCGGCCGGACTGCTGACCGAGGTCATCATGCGCGCCGCGCACGGCATCCCCGCTCATCGGCCGCGGATCATCGCGCCGGAGCACTTCGCCTGGGACCACACGACTGTCCTCAACATCCTCGCCCTGGCGGTCTTCGCGCTGGTCCTTCACGCCTCACGCCGCGGGGGCGCGGGCACCCCCGACGAGCGCTATGCCCTCGACCCGGTATGCGGCATGCAGGTCGAGAAGGCGAACGCACCCGCCACCCTCGGTGCCGGTGCGGACAAGGTGTACTTCTGCAGCGACCGCTGCCGCGACCACTACGCGACGGATCTGGAGACGGTGCCATGACCACCCCTGCACGCGGCTACACGGCGGACAAGACGGGCTACCAGCGACGGCTCCGTCGCATCGAGGGCCAGGTACGCGGCATCGCCCGCATGGTCGAGGACGACGAGTACTGCATCGACGTGCTCACCCAGGTGGCCGCCGCCACCAAGGCGCTGCAGGCGGTCGCGATCGGCCTGCTCGAGGACCACCTCGGCCACTGCGTGCGAGCCGCCGTCGCCGACGGTGACGATGCCGACGCCAAGCTCCGCGAGGCTTCGGAAGCGATCGCCCGGCTGGTGCGCTCCTAGCCCGGGCTCCCCCTTCGCCTGTCCACAGGCAACGGCCAGAAGTTGTTTACCCACAACGGAAATTCCCTCTTGACGTGCCCGCCGTTCGAACATATGTTCGATTCATGTATCCGGCCAACGACACGCTCCATGCGCGTGCCGACGTGGCGATCTCGGTGCTCGAGGACATGCCGGTCGGGCCCGGCCTCGTAGCCGGCCTCGTCGCGCTGAGAGCGGTGGCCATGGACGGCTACAGCGCGGTCCGCGTTCACACCCTCTGGTCGAAAGTGATCGCGTGGGCGTCAGCGCAGCAGATGATCGCGACGTACGACTGCGTCAAGGGCGTCCGCACTGCTCTCGGGCCGCAGGACATGGAAGAGGCCTTCATGCTCGCCGCGCAGGAGATCGCCGCGGCGACCGCGATTCCGTACTCGACGGCGAGGGCGCAGGTCGAGTTCGTCGACGACGTGTCCGACAGGCTCGCGCACAGCTGGCAGGCGCTGGATCGCGGCGACCTGACCCTTGCGCACGTCAAGGCGCTTCATCGCGCCACGCGCAACTGCACACCCGCGGTGATCGAAGCCGTCGACGCAAAGGTGATCCCGCTTGCCGTCGCCCGCCGCATGACGCCCAGCCAGCTCGCGCGGGCGGCGCGGCGGCTGATCATCACCATCGACCCGCAAGGGGCCGCCGAGCGCGCGAAGCAGGCGAAGGAGCGCGGCGACGTCGAGTTCTATCCCGGCGAAGACGAGACCGCCACGCTGGCCGCCTTCGGTGACGCGGAGCCGCTCCGTCGCGTGATGGACGAGATCGATCATCGAGCGGCCGTGATGAAGCGGGCTGGCGACGCTCGACCGATCGGGATGCTCCGCGTGCAGGCCCTGGTCGACGCGTTCTTCGGCGCAGCGGAGCACGGCGAGCGTCCGTCCGGCACGGCACAGGCCCTCGTGACTGTCGACCTCATGACGCTGCTGGGCGTGACCGACAAGCCGGGTGAGCTGGCGGGCTACGGGCCGATCACGGCGGAAACTGCACGGCGGATCGCCGCCGACGCGACGCTGCGCCGGCTGGTGACCGATCCGATGAACGGCAACCCGCTCGACCTCGGCCGGACCTACCGTCCGTCGAAGCTGCTCCGCGACCTGGTCCGAGCGGCGCGGCCGCGTTGCTCGATGATCGGATGCTCGCGGCCGGCGTACCAGTGCGAGCTGGACCACCGGCTGGAGCACGGCGACGGCGGCGACACCAACCCCGAGAACCTCCAGCCGCTGTGCAAGCTGCACCACCAGCTGAAGACCAAGCGGCGATGGAAGGTCGGCGTCAACGCCGATGGGCAGCCGACGTGGACCAGCTTCCTCGGGTTCAGCTACGTGTCGCACGACCGCGACCCGGAGCTGAGCGACTCGGGTCCGCCGAACGTCAGCGCCGCGTGACGCCGACGTTCACAGTCGGCCCTTCGAGCGGCGGCCCGCGTCACGTTCGATCTCTCGCTGCGCGTCGCGCGCGGCCAGCGTCTGCCGCTTGTCGTACGCCCGCTTGCCGCGCGCCAGCGCGATCTCGACCTTGACCTTGCCGTCCTTGAAGTACAGCTGCAGCGGGATCAGCGTGAGGCCCGACTCCTTGGTCTTCCCGACCAGCTTGGCGATCTCCGCACGGTGCAGCAGCAGCTTGCGCCGGCGCCGCGGCTCGTGGTTGGTCCAGGTCCCCTGGGTGTACTCCGGGATGTGCAGGTTCTCCAGCCACACCTCGCCGTCGCGGACCGTTGCGTAGGAGTCGACCAGCGACGCCCGGCCCTCGCGAAGCGACTTCACCTCGGTGCCCATCAAGACCATGCCCGCCTCGTAGACGTCCTCGATCGCGTAGTCGTGGCGGGCCTTGCGGTTCTGCGCGATGACCTTGCGACCGGACTCCTTGACCATGAGTCGTCGCCGGGGCTAGCCGGCGCTGCCGGCGTCTGCGGTCAGCCCCGACAGCACCTCGATGGCGCGCTGGTAGAGCGACGCCTGCGGCTCCTGCGGGCCGACCAGCACGTCGGGCGAAATGCCGACGCCGTCCAGTGAGCGGCCGTCCGGGGTCAGGTAGTGGCCCACGGTGAGCTCGATGTCCGAGCCGTCGGAGAGCTGGTTCGGCGCCTGCACGCTGCCCTTGCCGAAGGTCTGCGACCCGACGATCACGGCGCGACCGCGGTCCTGCAGCGCCCCGGCCACGATCTCGGCAGCACTGGCCGTGCCCCCGTCGACCAGTACGACGAGCGGGATCGCGGTGTTGCCGCCGCCGAGCGCGTTGAGCACGTCCGGCGAACTGCCCCGCTGCACGTAGGACACAACCGGCCCGCTGGCGAGGAACGCCGATGCCGTCTCGACCGCCTCGGTGAGCAGCCCGCCGGGGTTGTCCCGGAGATCGAGCACGATGCCACGCAGGTGCTGATGGGCGGCCTCCCGCACGCGGGCGCGGACCCACCGCCCGACGCCGGAGGTGAACGCGACGATCCGCAGCCGCTCGACGCCAGGTCCGATGCGGTTCGCGCTCACGTCGTCGTCGGAGATCCGGCTGCGTGACAGGACGTCGGTGATGTGGCGGCCGTCGCGGTCCACCTCGACCGTGACCGCGGTGCCGGGACGCCCGCGCAGCGCCGCGACCACATCCGCCACCGTGCGCCCGGTGACCGGAAGCCCGCCGACCGCCGTCAGCACGTCGCCGGAGCGCATACCGGCGACATCCGCGGGCGAACCGCCCTGCACGCTCTCGATGCGCAGCACGCCCGAGGTGGTGCGCCGTACCCAGAGCCCGACCCCGCTGTAGGAACCGGACAGCGTCTGCTGGAACCGCGCGAACTGGCTCGGCTCGTAGTACGCCGACCAGGGGTCGCCGAGCGCCTTGAGCATCCCCTCGACCGCGGCCTGCTGCAGCGCCGAAGCGGATACCGGCTTGGCGGCGTGGGCCTCGATCGCCCGCTCCGCCTGATCGACGACCGTGTCGCCGCCGGCCGAGGGGTGACCTCCGCGGGTGGCGGCGCCGGTCACGACACCACCGCCGAAGGCCACGATGACGGCCCCGGCGACGGCGGCGACACCAGCGCGTTTCATCGAGATCGGGACCGCATCAGACCCGCAAGTGGCGTTGCAGCGTCAGGAACGACGCGATCGCCGGGAGCAGAACCCCGATGACGATGACGAGCGGCAGCGCCTTGGCGAGCGTGCCCCACTCGCCGAACGGGGTGAGCACCCGGGTCGCGAGCGTGCTGCTGATGTACCACTTCACCATCACGAGCAGGAGTACGGCGAGCCCCGATCCCGCGACCCCCGCCGCGGTGCCCTCGAGCACGAACGGCGCCTGGATGTAGAAGTCCGACGCCCCGACCAGCCGCATGATGCCGGTCTCCCGGCGACGGCTGAAGGCGGCGACCCGCATCGAGTTGTAGATCAGCAGGCAGGTGGAGATCAGCAGCAGGACGGTCAGCAGCAGCGCGCCGAGCGTCACGTGATGGAAGAAGGAGAACAGCCGCTTCAGGCTCGACGAGGCGTTGGTGACCTGCTGCACCCCTGGAGCCTTACCCACCGCGCTGTTGACTACTTCGTACTCGTGCGGGTCCTTGAGCTTGACGGCGAAGGACTCCGGAAGCTGGTCGGCCCGGGTGAGGCGCACCAACTCGGGGTCGTCCTTGAACTCCTCCTGGAACAGCTGGTACGCCTGCTCCTGGGAGATGTACTTGATGTCCTGGACCTGCGGCAGCTGCTGCAGCGTCCGCTGCACGTTGTCGCGGTCTGCCGAGGTCAGGCAGTTGGACCCGGCGTTCGGAGTGCCGCAGGTCGGCTCGAGGTAGACCGAGACCCGGATCTGGCTGATCAGCTCGTGCTCGAGCTGATCAGCGCCGAACCGGATGATCAGCGCGATGCCCAGCAGCGTGAGCGAGATCGCGACGGTCATCACCGAGGCGATCGTCATCGTCACGTTGCGCCGAAGCCCGATCCCGACTTCGGACAGCACGAACTCGGTACGCATGCCGCTGCCTCCCCCTACTGGGCGTAGCCGTAGACGCCGCGACTCTGGTCGCGGGTCACGTGGCCGCCCTCGAGCTCGACGACGCGGCGGCGCATCGAGTCGACGATGTTGGAGTCGTGCGTCGCCATGACGACGGTCGTGCCGGTCCGGTTGATCCGGTCGAGCAGCTTCATGATGCCGATGCTGGTCGCGGGGTCGAGGTTTCCCGTCGGCTCGTCGGCGAGCAGGACGCGGGGCCGGTTGACGAACGCGCGGGCAATCGCGACTCGCTGCTGCTCACCACCGGAGAGCTCGTCGGGCTTGCGGTTCTCCTTGCCGTCGAGGCCGACCAGGCTCAGCACCTCGGGGACCACCTTGGCCACGACGTGACGCGGCTTCCCGATCACGTCGAGGGCGAACGCGACGTTCTCCGCCACGGTCTTGTTCGGCAGCAGCCGGAAATCCTGGAAGACGGTGCCGATCTGGCGCCGGAGCGCGGGTACCCGCCAGTGCGACAGCCGCGAAAGCTGCTTTCCAGCCACCCAGATCTCGCCTCTGCTCGGCACCTCGGCCTTCAGCGCCAGCCGAAGGAAGGTGGACTTGCCGGACCCGGACTGCCCGACGAGGAACACGAACTCGCCCTTGTCGACGTCGACGCTGACGTTCTCCAGGGCGGGGCGGGTGCTCGTCGGGTAGACCTTGGTCACCGACTCGAAACGGATCACAAGGAGTGAGTCTAGTTGGGGTCTAGCCCTCCGCCTGGCTCCGACGCCAGCGGACCTCGGCCTCGATGAACGTGTCGATGTCGCCGTCCAGGACCGCCCCGGTGTTGCCCACCTCGACCCCGGTCCGGGCGTCCTTGACCAGCTGGTAGGGGTGCAGGACGTAGTCGCGAACCTTGTCGTCGCTACCGAAGCCAACCGTGTTGCGCGACCCCTTGAGCCGATCCAGCTCGGCGGCCTCTGCCTTGCGGCGCTCCTCGAGCAGCTTGGCGGCGAGCACCTCCATGGCGCGGGCCCGGTTCTGGATCTGGCTGCGCTCGTTCTGGCAGGTCACGACGATGCCGGTCGGGAGGTGGGTGATCCGCACCGCCGAGTCCGTCGTGTTGACGCCCTGGCCGCCTGGACCTGACGAGCGGTAGACGTCGACCCGGATCTCGTCCTCCGGGATGTCGACGTGGTCCGCCTCCTCGACCACAGGGGTCACATCCACCCCGGCGAAAGAGGTCTGGCGACGCGCCTGGTTGTCGAACGGCGAGATCCGGACCAGCCGGTGCACCCCGTGCTCGCCGGCGAGGGTGCCGTAGGCAAACGGGGCCCGTACGACGAACGTCGCGGACTTGATGCCCGCCTCCTCGGCGTAGGAGGTGTCGAACACCTCGGAGGCGTGGTCGTGGCGCTCCGCCCAGCGCAGGTACATCCGCATCAGCATCTCGGCCCAGTCCGCGGCGTCGGTGCCGCCGGTGCCGGAGTTGATCGTCACCACCGCGTCCCGCTCGTCGTACTCCCCGGACAGCAGGGTGCGGATCTCCAGCCCCTCGATCTCGGAGCGCAGCGCGGGAAGGTCGGCAGCGGCCTCGCCGAGCAGGTCGGCGTCGCCGAGCTCGATGGCGGCGGAGAGGTCGTCGAGGCGACCGCGCAGCCCGTCGAGGCGCGCGATGTCAGCCCGCAGCGTCGCCATCCGGCGGGTCACCCGCTGGGCACGCTCCTGGTCGCCCCAAAGGTCGGGGTCTGCCGCCTCGCCTTCGAGCGTCGCGAGCTCGGCGCGCATCGCGTCCGGCTTCAGCACCGCCTCGATCGAGGCGAGCGTCGCGCCGAGCTCCTTGAGCTCCTCGGACGGTTCGGCAGACACGAAGAGCGAGGCTACCGGGACCTCAGCAACTCGCTATCGAGCCCGAGATCGGGGAGGTCGCGCTCGCCCGGGCGGCAACGGCGACGGTGCCGTTGGAGCCGGCAATGCCGAGCCACTGCAGCAGCTGCCCGAACGGGACCCTGACCTGCCCTCGGAGCGAGACCGTGGCGGTCGCGCCGGACACCGTGGTCGCCGGCGGGGCGAGCGACGCGAACGCACGGGCCAGGTCCGGGCTCTCCGTCGCAATGTCGTACCGGGCCCGGGAATCAGCGAGCGACTGGTCGAGGGGCAACGCCTTCCCGCACTCGAGGTCGGGTCCGTCGTAGATCTGCGCCGTGTCGACGCCTTCGGCGGCCGCGACGGCTGCGGCGTCCGCGGCTGACGACAGCGCCCGCTGCGCGAGGAACACCTTGGAGACATCGATCCCGGCAGCGACCAGCACGAAGGCGATTGCTGCGTAGCCGATGACCAGAACCATGATCGATCCGCCGTCCTCGCACTTCAGCCGCATGACTGATCCAGCTCACCGAAGCCCGAGTAGCAGCTGATCTGCTCGGTGTGGTGGGCCGTCACGTCGATCGAGGCGATGCATCGATCACGACACAGCCACGACGGCACCAGCGGCACCGGCACCTCTGCGTCCAACGAGACGGTGAACGTCGACCCCGGCGCGTAGGAACACGCGCCGCATCGGACCACGCGACCTTGCGGTGACCAGCGGACGCCCTGGTCGTGCAGCGCGAGCCGTACCGCCGCCTCTGCCCGTGCCTCCCCCAACGCATCCGAACCCGCGGTTGCGTACGCCCGCCCGGCGTCACGTGCGGCCGCGGTGATGCCGAACGCCGAACGCTGGACCGTCACCCCCGTGATCACGACGTACAGCAACGGAACCAGCAGCAGCACCGCGAGGAACACGAACTCGACGAGGGCACTGCCCACATCGTTGTCGCCTCGTGACGGCTTCGCCCTCACGTCGGCGGCGGCAGCTGTGGTGCTTCCAACAATGCATGCCCCGTCGCGTGCACGGTCGGACCGACCGGTAGGAACCACGCAACGAGCGGCAACCGCGCGGTGACCTCGACCGTCACGACCGGCTGGCCCGCCACTGAGTCCTGCTGCGGCGCGGCGCGCGCATTGGCGTACCACGGTCCCAGGGCCGAGCTGATCTCGCGGTTCGCCACCACGGCACCGTCTACGGCACTAGCGACGTCGGCGTTCGCGCCGTAGCGCGCACCGTCCGCGACGCACGCGGCGAGCACGTTGCGCACGTGGTAGTCGATGCCGAGCTGCACGACCGCGAGGAACATCAACGTGACCAGCGACCCGACGAGGACGAAGTCAACGGGAGCAGCACCGCGCTCCCGTTGCTCAGTTGTTCGGGTCACCCGCGATGTTGAGCGCGCCGGTGAGCAGGTTGCGCAGCGTGGGTTCGGCCACGACCCAGAGCGCTACGACGATCCCCGCCGTCATCATCGTGATCAACACCCAGCCCGGGACGTCGCCGCGGTCGCGGTCGGGTACCGGACGCAACCGCGCCTGCCAGTAAGTGACGAGCATCGAAGCCATGTCAGTCCTTTCGCTGGTTGTCGGTGAAGGTCACGGCACTGCCAACCGCAGTCCGTAGAAGCCTGGAAACAGGGCGAAGACGACCGTGACCGGCAGCACGAAGAAGACGACGGGCACGAGCATCGCGATCTCCTTGCGGCCGCCGGCTTCGAGCAGAGCGCGGCGGCCCTCCTCGCGCGCATCGCTCGCCTGAGCACGCAGCACATCGGCCAGCGGAGTGCCGCGTTCGACGGCGATCGCCATACCGTCGACGAAGCGGACGAGCGCCGGCAGGCCGGTGCGTGTGGCTAGTGCTTCGAGTGCCGTCACGACGTTGGCTCCGGCTCGGGTGTCGGCCAGGACGCGCGCGATCTCCGCCGACAGCTCCCCGCGCGAACAACGCGCCACTCGCTCAAGCGCCGCGATCGGGCTCTCCCCCGCCCCGACGGCAAGCGCCAGGAGCTCCGCGATCGTCGGGAACTCAGCTGCCATCCGCGACTCTCGCCGGGTGATCTCCCGGGACAGCGCCCGGTCGCGCAGCAACAAGCCGACCAGTGCGAACACCATGGCGACGATGACCAGGCCGACGGAGGACCGCCGTCCGCCGCGGACCGCCGCCAGCAGTGCGAGGAGCAGCCCGACGCCGAGGCCGCCGCCCGCCCACAGCACCTGCTCGATACGGAACTGCTGCACCGTCATCCCGCGTCCGGCGCGGTCCAACCGCCGCGCGAGCGGGCCACCGCCGCCGACCCACTCGTCGACCTTCGACGCGACGTCGCGAAGCGCCGGGCCGAGGAGCCGTTCGGCGGTCACGATCGGCGACAGATCCGGGGTGTCGTCGAGCAGCCGCGAGCGGCCGGCGGGGTCGGCCAGATACGGCGCGACCCGGTCCTCGAGTCGTACCCGCCGGGTGAGTGGCGTCGAGCGCGCGGCGATCACCAGCCCGGCGGCGCTGGTCGCGCCGAGTCCTGCGCCCAGGGCCGAGAGCGTCATCTCAAAACCCTGCTCATCTCAAGACCCTGGGATCGTCGGGAAGCCGCGCGATGTGCAGCATCAGGCGGTACGCCGCGAACGACACCAGGCCCCCGACGACCAGCACCGCGAGGCCGGCGACGCTGTCGTACGCCGCGACGGTCTCGGGGCGGAACGACAGCATCGCGAGAACCACCCACGGCGCAGCGAGCGCGAGCCGCGCACCGGCGACCGTCCACCCCTGACGGGCCTCGATCTCACCGCGGGTCCGTGCCTCCTCGCGCAGAAAGCCGGACAGGGTTCGCAGCAGCCGGCCCAGGTCGCTGCCGCCGACCTCCCGGGCGATACGCAGCGACTCGACGATCCGATCCGCGACCGGATCGGCGAGCGAGCTCTTGAGCCGGTCGAGACAGTCGCCGAACCTGCCGGTCGCGCGGTGGTCGGCAGCAAAGCGCGCGAACTCCGGTCGAAGGGGCTCAGGACCGCGAAGCGCAAGCTGGGCCAACGCCTCCGGGAGCGACAGCCCGGCACGGACCGCCGAGCCGAGGTTGTCGACCGCGTCGGGCCACAGCCCCCGCAGCTCACCTACGCGCCGTTGGCGTCGGCGTTTCACGAAGGCGTACGGCGCGTAGCCGGCGAAGGCCGCGAACGCGGCGGCGATCGTCACCGCGTGGCTGATCCCGGCGGTCAGGATGAAGGCGGCGATCGACGCTGATCCGCATACGACGTACAGCTGGGGCGGGCGCACGGTCGGATAGCCGGCCTGCGCCAGCAGGTCGCCGACCTTCTGGTATCGACTTGTCCGGGAAGCGACGGGAACGGCGGCGGGCCGGACCGTGGCAGCCGACCAGACCAGCAGCGCGCCGATGCCGGCAAGCAAGCCGAGCAGCGCGCCGGTCACGCGGCGCCCTCCGCCGGCGCGGACAGCAGCCTCGCCAGGTCGGCGTCGATCGCTGCGAACCGGTCAGGGTGGGGCGGCCACCCCTCGGCGCGGACCAGGCGGCCGCCACGGGTGGTGAAGATGTCAGCGGTCTCGACGACATCGCCCTCGACCCGGCCGGGAAGCGCGACGATCTCACTCACCCGGCGCGACCCTCGGACATCGCGAACCACGTGAACCACCAGGTCGACGCTTGCGGCGACCGTTGGCACGACGAACGCGTGACTGACGTTCTCGCCGGCGAGCAGCGGGAGGGTGCAGAGCTTCGTGACGGCCTCGCGCGCAGAGTTCGCGTGGATGGTGCACATGCCGGGAAGGCCGGAGTTGAGGGCGATCAGCAGATCCAGCGCCTCTTCCTGCCTCACCTCGCCGACCACGATCCGGTCCGGGCGCATCCGCAACGCCTCCTTGACCAGGCGCCGCAGCCTCACCTCACCGGCGCCCTCGAGGTTGGGC
>DASZTV010000096.1:0-6642 GCA_035548125.1 Mycobacteriales bacterium
CCGGCTCCACGCCGTACGCGCCCACCTTCACGAACGCGCCGGCAACGCGCAGCAGGCAGCTGCCCTGTTCACCCAAGCGGCGGATGCCACGACCAGCCAGGCCGAGCGCCAGCACCTGCTCAAGCGCGCCGCCCGCGCCCGCACGCCCTAACTCAACGCGATCTTGCGCTTTTCAACGTCAAAATGGCTCCCGACACGTGCAAAAGTGCAAGATCGCGAGTGAGAGGCGGGGCGTGCATGTCTGCTGAAGACATCGATGCCTATCTGGCTGGGGTTGAGGAACCGAAGCGCGCGACGCTGGAGGAGATGCGCCGGCGCATCCTCGAGGTGATCCCCGACGCCGAGCAGACGATCTCCTACGGCTTGCCGGCGTTCAAGGTCGACGGCAAGGTGGTCGCCGGGCTCGCGGCGTTCAAGTGCCATCTGAGCTACCTGCCGCACAGCGGGCGGGTCTTCGACGAGCTGACCGGCGACCTCGCCGACTACACGTACACGAAGGGCTCGCTGCACTTCGAGATCGACGAGCCGCTACCTCGTACGACGATCAAGAAGCTGATCGAGACCCGGATCAACCAAGCCGGGCGCTGAACCCGATCGAGGAGCCCTACGTAGAAAGCCACGCAACGGGCCTCGACACGTACCTATCGTGGGGCTCGGCACCGAGGAGGGGGACACGATGGGCTTCTACGACGACCGCGTGCTGCCGCACATCATCAATGTGGTGATGAACACCGGCGAGACGCGCCGGATCCGCGGCGAGGTCTGCGCGGACCTGAAGGGCGAGGTGCTCGAGATCGGGTTCGGCACCGGCCACAACCTGCCGTTCATCCCGAATACCGTGACCAAGCTGCTCGCGGTCGAGCCGTCGGGCCGCAGCGTGGGCCTCGCGCAGGAGCGCATCGCCGCCACTGAGGTCCCGGTCGAGGTGATCGGCTTGGACGGTCAGAAGCTGCCGGTCGCCGACGCCAGCGTGGACGCCGTGCTGTGCACCTGGAGCCTCTGCACCATCCCCGACGCCGTCGCTGCGGTGGCCGAGGCCCGTCGGGTGCTGAAGCCGGGCGGCACCTTCCACTTCGTCGAGCACGGCCGCTCGCCGGACGCGAAGGTCCGCACCTGGCAGGACCGGCTCAACGGGTTCCAGAACCGGATCGCCGGCGGCTGCAACCTCAACCGCGACATCAGCGGGCTCATCGAGGCCGGCGGAATGCAGATCACCAAGCTCGACAAGTACTACGCCAAGGGCGAGCCCAAGGCGTTCGGCTCGCTCTACCAAGGCGTCGCGACCGGCGCGTGACCCCTACTCGCTGACGACGTGGTTGACGATCCAGGCGGCAACATCGGGTACGTCGATGTCACCCGCTGCCACACCGAGCACCAGTTGTTCGGCGTCATCGATGCTGTAACGAAGGTCATGGCCGTTCAGCAGACAGAAGGCGCGCGTCGCGGACCAGGCGAGCCGCTTGTTTCCGTCTACCAGCGGGTGATTGCGCGCCAGCGAGTGGAGGAGCGCCGCGGCCTTGTCGGCGAATGCTGGGTAGGCGTCCTCGCCGAAAACCGTGGTAGCCGGCCGCGCTGCGGCAGAAGCAAGCAGACCTATGTCACGGACGAGAACCTCGCCGAGTACGCCGGCTGCGATCTCTAGCAGGTCGTCGACGCTGAGGTAGTCCGGCTCCGAGAGTTCGCTCACTTCGACAGTCGGTCGAGAAGCTCGGCGTCTTCGGTACGGATCCTCTCGATGGCCGTCGCAAGTCGCGTCTTGCGATCACTCGTGTACTCACGAATAGCCGTGCGCGCCACTTCCTGCATGGAGCGGCCTTCGTGCTCGGCTCGCAGGCGGAGGGCCTCAGCCTCATCGTCCGTCAGCCGCAGTGTCATCGCCATGAGCACCATGATACCAGGGTGATACCAGACCGGCGATTGCCTTCGCGACGGCCTGCGGCTGCGTCAGCATCTCCAGATGTTCGCCGTCCATGACCTGCACCGGCCAGCCGAGGCCGCGGGCCTGCTCGGTGTCTGCGCGATAGTTCTCACCGAAGGCGAGGTACGCGCACGGCTCTCGGGCCCATCCGGACGGGACAGGGACTGCGTCCTCGAAGTACGCAAGTGGCAGCCTGCGCTGCTGACGTTCGACCGCGGCCCGCACCTCCGGGCTCGGGAAGTGCGCAGCCATCTCGACCGGATCCCACCACTGCGTCCAGATCGGCAGCACGCCGTCCGCGTCTGCCTTCGCGGCCAGCATCGGAAGGTTCTCCGCTGCGGTGTTGGTCACCGAGCCACCCTCCGGTGGCGGAAGCCGACCATCGACGAAGACCGCTGCGGTCACCGATCGCCGCTCCGCGATCGCCGGCACATAGAGGCACGCGTTGCTGTGAGGGACGACGACCAGCTCCTCGTCCTCGGGGAGTGCATCGAGAAACTGCTCCAGCGCCTCGGCGGCAGAGCGCGGCGCGGCGCCTTCGACCTCGACAGCAAAGGCGGGCCGGCCCAGGTCCTCGAGCGCCACCGCGACCGGGCGCCACACTTCGCTGCCCAGCAACGGGCTCGGCAGCAACGCGATTCGAGCCACGGGACCCGACGCTAGTCGTGGCGCGTGGTCAGAACCGCACCTTGATAGAGGCCGGTGAGCGGAACGCGACCCCGGTGATCTTCGGCGCCTCCGCGTCCGGGTCCAGGTGCAGGTCCGGAAGCCGGTCGAACAGCATCCCGAGCGCGACCGCCGACTCCATCCGCGCGAGGTGCATGCCCAGGCACATGTGCGGCCCGTAGCCGAACGTCAGGTGCGACAGGTCCGCGCGATGAGGGTTGAACACCGCCGGATCGGCGAACCGCGCCTCGTCCCGGTTGGCCGACGCGATGGCGACATTGACCCCGTCGCCTGCCTTCATCGCCACACCGGCGACCTCGGTGTCGGCGACGCAGGTTCGCACGAGCGCGGTGATCGGCGGCTCCCAGCGCAGCCCCTCCTCGATCGCGGTACGCAGCGCCGTCTCGTTGCCGCGCACCTCCTCGAGATAGTGCGGATGGGTCAGCAGCGCGACCAGCAGGTTGCCCGACGAGCGGTACGTCGTCTCCACACCGGCCGGGAGAATCAGCAGCAGGAAGCTGAAGATCTCCTCGTCGGTCAGCCGCTCGCCGTCGACCTCGGCCAGCGCGAGCGAGGAGATCAGATCGTCCTGCGGCTCGCGGCGCCGCGCGTCGAGGATCGGCGCGAAGTACTCCCGCAACGCGACCGCGGCCTTCGTACCCGTGTCCCAGTCGTAGACCACGTTGAGCAACTCGATCGACAGCTTCTGAAAGCGGCGGTAGTCCGCGCGCGGCAGCCCGATCATCCGCGCGATCACCTGCACCGGGAACGCGAACGTGTATTCCTTCACCAGCTCCGCGTGACCGCGTCCTTCGAACCCGGAGATCAGCTCGTCGCAGACGACCTCGACGAGATCGGTACGCCAGTGGTCGAGCATCTTCTGCCGGAACGCCGGCGTCGCGAGCAGCCGATGTGCGCGGTGCTCCGGGCCGTCCATCTGCAGCATGGTCCGGCCCATGACCACGCCCATGATGTCGGCGTAGAGGTGCGTGCTGAACCGCGCCGAATCGGTGAGGACCTCGGACACCGCGGCGTGGGAGAGCGCAGTGAACCCGGGCGACACCCCGTTCTGCGGGCGGGTCTCGTCGGAGAACGGGTTGCCGCGCATCACCGCGCACTTGGCACGCCACTCCGCGTAGCGCTCATGGACGTTGTCGATGTGCTTGAGCAGGCCGTCCTGCAACGCGTTCGGGTTGAAGTCGTCGATCTCGGTGGCGAGATCGACGTCGGTCATGCCGCGTCCGTAGCGCGCACCGTCTGGGTGTCGCGACCGGACCGCAGCAGCGTTCCGGGCAGCGCGCCGGTCGCCGTACCTTCCTTGCACACTTCGACGCCGCCGACGATCACCGACGCGATGCCCTCGGCCTCGGCGTAGAGCCGCGGCGCTCCGCCGGGCAGGTCGTAGCGGGTGCGCTCGACCGCGTGGTCGACGGCGTCGGGGTCGAACAGCACGAGGTCGGCGTGCGCTCCCTCGGTGATCCGGCCACGATCGACGAGCCCGTAGAGCTTCGCCGGTACGTCGGTAAGCAGGCGTACCGCTTCCTCGATCGCGACGACCTGGTGCTTGCGCACCGCGTTGGCGAGCAGCGACGTGGAGTAGATCGCGCCACACATCATGTCCAGGTGGGCGCCGGCGTCCGAGGCGCCGACGACCGCGTGCGGGTGCCGCCACACCTCGGCGCGCGCCTGCCAGTCCTCCGCGGTGTCACCCGGCATGTCGGGCGACAGCCCGGTACGCAGGCCGTCGGCGATGACCACGTCGAGCAGCGCGTCGAAGGAGTCGATGCCGCCGCGCGCCTTGCACACGTCGGAGATCGACTTGCCTTCGAACTCCTTGTTCTCAGGCGCGAACGTCTCAGTGATTTTCAGCCGGTGCCAGTTGGACAGCGCGCCGATCAGCCCGGCCTCGGGTGACCGGGCGCCGTCGTTGAGCCGCTTGCGTTCCGCCGGGTCGGCGAGCACCTTCAGCCGTTCCTCAACCGGCAGGTGCATCGTCTCCCGCCACCCGGGGAAACCGTCGAGGACGAATCCGGACAGGAACGAGAGCCGGATCTTCATCGAGTGCGGCATCGTCAGCGCGACCAAGCGTCCGCCACCCGCGGCCACCCGCTCACCGGCAGCGAGCTGCCTGGCCACCTGCTCGCGCATCAACGCGCTGACGGCGAGAACGTTCCAGTTGATCGGCCGGTCCGCCGCCGTCGACATCGCGGTGAGCAACGCGATCTCCTCGTCGGAGAACCCGGCGAGACAACCCGGCACGATCGCCTCGAGCGTCGTGCCCTCGTGCTCACCGGTGGCGCGCGCGAGAGCGATCAGCTCGGCTTCCGCGGCGTGCCGCGACGGCACCGGGTCACCCGCGCCGTCGTTGTGGGTGGGCGACTGCGACGTGGAGAAGCCGAGCGCGCCCGCGTCGAGCGCGTCGTGCAGCAGCATCAGCATCTTCGACAGCTGGGCGTCATTGGCTTGCTCGCCCACCGACGCGTCGCCCATCGCTACGCGCCGGATCGCGGAGTGCCCGACGAGGAACCCGGCGTTGACGGCGATGGTGCCCTCGAGGGTGTCCAGCCACTCGGCGTAGGAGGACCAGTCCCAGGACAGCCCTTGCTGCAACGCCTCGAGCGGCATGCCCTCGACGCGGGCGAGCAGCTTCATCAGGTAGTCGCCGTGCTCCGGACCGGCCGGCGCGACCGTGAACCCGCAGTTGCCGCCGATGACGGTGGTCACGCCGTGCTGCACAGACGGGCTCGCGGTCGGGTCCCAGGCGAGCTGCGCGTCGTAGTGGGTGTGGATGTCGATGAAGCCCGGCGCGACGACGAGGCCGGTCGCGTCGACAGTCTTCGCCGCGGAGTCGTCGGTCTCGCCGATCGAGACGATGCGCCCGTCGCGTACGCCGACGTCGGCGACCTTCCCCGGCGTACCGGTGCCGTCGACCACGGTTCCGCCACGGATCAGCAGGTCGAGCACGCGCTCTCCTTATATCTGCCGCGTCGAGGCGGGCGCGGCACTACGCGCTCAGCCACGCGGCATCGGGCAGCGGGTGGCGGAACAGTTTCGCCGCGTTGAGGTGGGTGATCTTCGCGACGTCCTCGGCGTAGAGGTGCTTGAGGCTGTTGGCGACGACGTCCTGGGTGTCGGGCCAGGTCGAGTCGGCGTGGGGGTAGTCGCTCTCGACCAGGATGTGATCGACGCCGATCGCTGACGCCGTCCCGAACGCCGTCGGGTCATCGATCGAGCAGAACCAGAAGTTGCGCTTGAGCACCTCGCTCGGCAGCAGGTCGCTCTTCCACGAGCCGCCTTCTGAGCCGGAGGCGGAATGGGCGAGTACGAAGTCGGCGCGGTCGGCGAGCATGCCCACCCAACCGAGTCCACCCTCGGCGAGCATGATGTTCAGCTTCGGGAAGCGCACCGGCACCTGCGACCACAGCCAGTCCGCCGCGGCGATCAGCGCGTGCGCAGGGAACAGCGTGGTGATCGCCTCGAACGGCATGTCCGGTGACGGGAACGGCGCCCACTGCGCCGAGCCGGTGTGCAGGCACAGGACGGTGTCGGTCTCCTCGCACGCCTTGAAGAACGGGTCCCACTTCCCCGGGTGAATGCTGCCGATGCCGGAGTGCGCGGGCAGCTCCGGGAAGCTCACCGCCTTGAAGCCTCGCGCGGCGTTGCGTCGTACCTCCTCCGCGGCGAGCTCCACGTCGGCGAGCCACGGGATCTGCAGCGGGATGATCCGCTCGGCGTAGGAGCCGGCCCACACCTCGAGGTGGTAGTCGTTCCAGGCGCGGAGTACGGCGAGGCCGAGCTCCAGGTCCTTGCTCTTCCAGAACACCGTGCCCGCGAAGCCTGCGATCAGCGACGGGAAGTTCAGCGATGCCCAGATCCCGGCGAGGTCCATGTCATGGATGCGGGCGTCGATGTCCCAACAGCCCTTGCGCATCTCGTCGAACCGCGCGGGCTCCATCGACCACTCGTCCTTGGGCCGGCCGATGACCGCGTTGAGCCCGACGTTGGGGTAGAGGTTGTCCTCGTAGACCCAGGTCTGCTTGCCGTCCATCTCGACGATC
>DASZTV010000097.1:0-6579 GCA_035548125.1 Mycobacteriales bacterium
GATGTTGATGGCGAGCACCTCGCCTGCCTTACCGGTGTCGGTGCCGAGGTCTGTGTCCGCAGTGCATTCGCGCTGGATCATCGCGGCGACCGGCTCGAGGCGAAGGATCTCCTCGAGGATCTTGACCTGCTCGGCCTCGTCACCGTCGAGGAACCGCTTGCAGAGCACGTCGTTGTCGAAGAAGTGCCAGGCCGCCATGACTATGAACTCACGCGTCGTCACCATGCCGGCGACGGCGTACGTCATGCACTCGATGAGGATCTGCTGCTGCGTCGCGCCCTCTTCGAGCAGGTACGAGATGACGTCCTCGCGCGGCTCGATCTTGCGTGCCTTGATCGCCGGCTTCACATCGCGGATCAGGAAGCGGATAGCAGCCGCGCCAGTGGCGAACTGGGCGAAGAACCGAAAGAACGGGTGCATCGCGCGCAGTCGAGTGCCGATCAGCGTCGCGTTGATCCGCTTCGCCATCGCCTTCTGATCGCTGTTGGTCAGCCCGACGATCTCCGCGGCGACCGCGACGGCGAGCAGGTAGCTCAGGTCCTCGAGCTGCGCCGTCCCCGCAGCGCGAAAGCCGGCAAGGAGCTCGTCGGTCTTCGCTTCCATCACCAGGCGGTGGCGCGTGCTGATCGCCTTGGGGGTGAAGAACTTCGCGATCGCCGTACGACGCTTCTTGTGCGGCTCGCCGTCGAGGAAGAAGACCGGGGCGCGGAGCGGGTCCTTCGAGAACTGGTCCGCGCCGGCACCCGCCTGCAGCATGTTCGGCGCACGGAGCACCGCGCGGCTGGTGGCGAAGCCGAAGACGACACGCGCCCCAGGGTCAGCACGGACACGCAGCTCGCCGAGGGCGCCGGACTTTCGATCGTCACGCATAAGGCGACCAAGATATTCGCGTCAGACCTCTGACGCCAATACCGCCGCGCGATTGCGATCTGAGCACCCTAGAAGGTGCTCAGGTGGCAATGGCGATCATCCCGCGGCGCGGGCTCGGAGCTCCTCTTTCATCACCTTGCCGGTCGCGTTGAGTGGCAGCTCGTCGAGAATCTCGACGCGGCGCGGCGCCTTGTAGTTCGCCATGTGGTCGCGGCTCCACGCCACGATGTCGCCCGGGGTGGCGACCGCACCGTCTTCCACCACGACGAAGGCCATGCAGACCTCGCCGAGCCGCTCGTCGGGGATGCCGATGACCGCAACGGATCGGATGTCGGGATGGCCGAGCATCAGGTTCTCGATCTCGGCCGGATAGGCGTTGAACCCGCCGACGATGAACATGTCCTTCGCGCGTCCGACGATCCGCAACAACCCGTCCGGATCGAGCCGACCGATGTCGCCGGTACGAAGCCAGCCGTCCTCGGACAGCGAAGCCGCGGTGGCCGTCGGGTCGTCGAGGTACTGCAGCATCACGCTCGGGCCGCGCAACAGGATCTCCCCCGCCTCGCCGTCGCCGACATCGTTGCCGCCGGCATCCACGAGCCGGATCTCGAACCCGGGCCGGGCGCGGCCGACCGTGGTGGCGACCTCCTCCGGGCCGTCCTCGGAGCCGGTGCCCGTCGCCGTACCGGCCTCGGTGAGCCCATAGCCGGAGATCACGACCCGGAACGGCAGCTCGTCGTAGATGCGACGGATCAACGTCACGGGTATGTCGGCCGCGCCTGTCACAGCGACGCGCAGCGACGAGAGGTCGTACTCCTCGCGGTTCGGGTGGTCGAGGATCGACTGGTAGATCGTCGGTGCACCTGGAAGGACGGTGATCTTCTCGGCTGTGACGCGTCGTAGAACCGTGTCGACGTCGAAGACCGCCTCGGGATACATCGTCGCTCCCGCGGTGATGCTGGCGAGAATGCCTGCCTTCAGCCCGAACATGTGGAAGTACGGGTTGACCATCAGATAGCGGTCGCCGGCCCGCAGGCCTGTCATCGCCACCCAGTCGCGGGCGACCTGCATCGTCCGCGAATGCGTCATCACGACGCCCTTCGGTCGCCCGGTCGTGCCGGACGTGAAGAGGATGTCCGACGGATTGTCCGGCGTCAGGTCCTTGCGCCGGTTGGCGGCGTCGACAACGCTGTCGGGCGTCGCGAGCGCAAGGAAGTCATCCCACGGAACCGACCTGCCTGTGACGGGTCCACGCGCGATGACGATGTCGGCGAGCTCCGGCAGCGGCGCACCCTCGAGCATCGCGACATAGTCGGTGTCGAGGAAGTCGCTCACGGTCACGAGAAGTCGTACGCCGGCCCGGCCGAGGATGTCCGACGCTTCGGTGCCCTTGAACCGAGTGTTGACGGGGACCAGCACTCCGCCGGCCTGCCAGATGCCGAGGACGGCGACGATCCATCGCCAGCTGTTGGGCATCCAGATCGACGCCCGCTCGCCGGCGCGAACGCCGCGCGCGACCAGCGCAGCAGCGAAGGTCCTTGATTCGGCAAGCAGATCGGCGTAGCTGAGGGTGAGGCCGCCGTCGATGACCGCGGGAGCGTCCCCGAACCGCGAAGCCGTCGCCTCGAGCAGGTCAGGAATGGTCTGCGGCACGCGCTCACCCACCCGATTTGCACCCCTCTTACCGGATTTGAGAATCTCCTTCTCGCATCGTGTAAGAATACTTCTGCTTTCACCGCCTGCACCCAGAACTGCTCCCGAAGAGGTCCCATGACGGTCGCCGATTCCGAGGTCTACTACGACCCGTACGACTTCGAGATCGACACCGACCCGTACCCGATCTGGAAGCGGCTGCGTGACGAGAAGCCGCTGTACTACAACGAGAAGCACGACTTCTACGCGCTCTCCCGCTGGGCCGACGTCGAGAAGTGCTCGAGCGACTGGCCGACGTACATCTCCAGCAAGGGCACGCTGCTCGAGCTGATCAAGATGGACTTCCCGATCCCGCCGGGCTCGATCATCTTCGAGGACCCGCCGGACCATGACGTCCACCGCGCGATGCTCTCCCGGGTCTTCCGCCCCAAGAAGATCGCCGAGCTCGAGCCCAAGATCCGCGAGTTCTGCGCGCGCAGTCTCGACCCGCTGGTGGGCGCCGGTGGCTTCGACTTCGTCGCCAACCTCGGCGCCGAGATGCCGATGCGCACCATCGGCTACCTGCTCGGCATCCCTGAGGCAGACCAGGTCGCGATTCGCGAGGCGGTCGACGCGAGCCTGCGCATCGGCGAGGACGGCAAGCCCGCCGTCAGCGACGTCGACATCAACGCGATGGGCAAGATGTTCGAGGACTACGTCGAGTGGCGCGCGAAGCACCCGTCCGACGACCTCATGACCGAGATGCTCAACGCCGAGTTCGAAGACGTCGACGGCTCGATGCGCAAGCTCCGCCGCGATGAGCTGCTCGGCTACATCAACCTGATCGCGGCCGCGGGCAACGAGACGACGACGCGACTGATCGGCTGGGCCGGCAAGGTGCTCGCCGAGCACCCCGATCAGCGCGCCGAGGTCGCCGCGAACCCCGATCTCATCCCGAACACGATCGAGGAGCTGCTTCGCTTCGAGGCGCCCTCCCCCGTGCAGGCGCGCTACATCACCAAGGACGTCGAGCACTACGGCCAGACCGTCGCCGCGGGCAACGTCATGCTCCTGCTCACCGCCTCGGCCAACCGGGACGAGCGCAAGTTCCCCAACGGTGACTCCTTCGACATCCACCGCAAGATCGACCGGCACGTGTCCTTCGGGTACGGCGTGCACTTCTGCCTGGGTGCCTCCCTCGCCCGGCTCGAGGGCCGGATCGCACTGGAGGAAGTGCTCAAGCGGTTCCCGACCTGGGACGTGGACTACGACAACGCCGTACAGGCCCGCACCTCGACCGTGCGTGGATGGGAGAAGCTGCCGGTGACCACCCCATGAAGCTGATCGTGCTCGGCGCATCGAGCGGGCTCGGCCGCTCCCTCGGCATCGCGCTTGCGCAGGGCGGCAAGAACGACGTCGCGCTGCTCGCCCGTCGCGAGGACCGCCTCGCCGGCACCGTCGAGGAAGCCGGCTCGACGGCGTTCGCGGTCGGCTGCGACGTCACTGACGAGGACAACTGCGTCAAGGCGATCGGTACGGCGGTCGAGCGGCTCGGCGGCCTCGATGGGCTGATCTACACCGTCGGCGTGGGCCCGATGGGCAAGATCGAGGACATGGGTGCGGACGTCTGGCGCCAGGCCTTGAACACCAATGTCGTCGGGGCCGCCATCGCGACGTCGGCCGCGCTGCCGCATCTGCAGGCCTCGAACGGTCACGCGATCTACCTGTCGTCGATCAGCGCCTCGGACAGCAGGCCGTGGCCCGGCCTCGGTGCCTACCTGACGAGCAAGGCGGCGCTCGACAAGCTGGTCGATGCGTTCCGGGTCGAGCACCCGGCGATCAACTTCACCCGGGTCGTCATGGGCGACTGCGCTGGCGGCCCGGGTGATTCAGTCACGGGGTTCGCAGATGCGTGGGACCCCGAGCTCGCCATGGAGATGGTCACGCTCTGGGTGAACCGCGGGCTGGTCGCCGGCCAGCTCGTGCCGGTCGAGGAGCTCGTGCGAGCCGTCGAGCTGATCATCTCCAGCGACGCCGTCACGTCGATCCCCACGATCGTCCTGACCCCGAAACCTGCGATGTAGCCGGTCCAACTTCCTATGCAAGGATCCAACCGCGTCTGAGATCGGGCGCCTTCACCTCGTCAGGAGCTAGTGCCATGGGTCTGTTCGACGCGTTTCGGTACGACGGCAAGCGGGTCCTCGTCGTCGGCGGTGCGACCGGTATGGGTGCCGCCGTCGTACAGGTGGTGAAGGACGCGGGCGCGGAGGTCGTCGTCATGGACCGCGTCGACGTTGACGTCGACGGCGTGAAGTTCATCCGTCTCGACCTGTCGGACAAGGCATCGATCGAGTCGGCTATCGACGAGTGCGGCGGCCCGCTCGACGCGCTGTTCGAGTGCGCGGGCGTCGCCGATGGCACGCCGGGCATCGAGCGGATCAACTTCATCGGCCACCGCCACCTGGTCGAGCGCGCGATCGACAAGGGCTACGTCGGCAAGGGTGGGGCGATCGGCTTCATCTCCTCGGCGGCGGGCTTCGGGTGGCAGAACAACCTCAACATCACCAAAGAGTTCCTGAAGATCACGGACTTCGACGAGGCCACGAAGTGGACGCAGGACAACGGCAAGGCTGACTACATGTTCAGCAAGCTGACGATCAACACCTACGTCGCGCAGCAGGCCTTCCCGCTGCTCAAGAAGGGCATCCGGATCAACGCGATCATGCCCGGCCCGACAGACACGCCGCTCGCGCGCGCCAACGCCGACATGTGGCTCGGCTTCGGCCAGGACTACCGCGACGAGACCGGCATCCAGGCCTCGACGCCGCTCGAGCAGGCCTACCCGCTGGTGTTCCTGTGCAGTGACGCTGCGGGTGGCGTCACCGGTATCACGATGGTGACCGACGCCGGCTACTTCGCCTCGGGTGTCGTGGAGTCGTTCGAGTCAGCGGGCGCGGTCGTCGGCTTCCTGTCCGGCGCAATGTACGGCGACGCGTCCTAGAGCGGATGGCACATCCGCGCTAGCGCATGGAAGATTGCTGTTGCTATAGCGGGGCGGATGGCACATCCGCGCTAGTCGCCGAGGAGTTGCGGGGTGTGTTCGTGCAGGCGGGGCGGCGGCGTGAAGTCGCCACTGGGTTCGGTGCGGATCGGGTTGCCCACCATCCGTAACGGGCCCGCATCCGTCGGGATCGTCACGACCATTCCGCGTCGCCCGACGTAGTCGCTGTCGAGCGCGTGGTCGAGGCTGACGACAGCACCCACCGCGAGGCCGAGCGGCCGCAGCCGGTCCGCCCACTCGACCGCGCTCATCTCAGCCAACTTCGTCGTGAGCAGCGCGATCAGCTCGGCGCGGTTGTCGTTGCGCGCGTGCATCGTCGCGAACCGCGGATCGATCCCCCAACCCGGTTCGCCGATCTCATCACAGAGCCGTCGCCAGAACTCGTCGTGCGTGACGAACAGCGCGAGATACCCCTCAGCTGTCGGGAACAGCTGCGCCGGCACATAGAAGCTGTGGCCACCAGCCGGCTGCCGCGGCGGCACTACTCCCCCGTTGAGGTACGCCGCGGCCTTGTAGTTGAGCTGGCTCAGCATCGTGTCGAACAACGAAACGTCGACCTGGCCACCTTTGCCCTCGTGCACCTTGGCGAGCAGTCCGAGCGCGGCCATGATCGCCGAGGAGTTGTCGACCGCGGAGTAGCCCGGCAGCATTGGCGGCCCGTCCGGGTCACCGGTCATTGCCGCAAGCCCGACGCCCGCCTGGATGACGTAGTCGAACGCCGGCCACTCGGCCTCCGCCCCGTCAAGACCAAAGCCCGTCACGGCGACGCACACGATCTTCGGGTTCACCTGCGAGAGCGACGCGTAGTCCAACCCCAGCTTGCGGATCGCCGAAGGCCGCATGTTGACCAACAGCGCATCCGACTCACGCACCAGCCGGTGCAGTTGCGCCTGACCTTCCTCGGTCACCAGGTCGATGTGAACGCTGCGCTTGTTGCGATTGATGCTCGCGAAGTAGACATTGTGCCCGTCGACGTACTGCGACCCGACCTCGCGCGAGAGGTCGCCGGTCTTCGA
>DASZTV010000098.1:0-26850 GCA_035548125.1 Mycobacteriales bacterium
GCCCCCTTCTCCGTGTTCCGGAAGGTCTTAAGCGCGTCAGACGGTGCTGACGCTGGGTGGAATGCGCGTCAAACGTTGCTGACGCTGGGTGGAATGCGCGTCAGACGTTGCTGACGCGGCGGAACGGGTCGCGGGCCGGGGGAGTCGGCAGCTGCACCCGGTCGCCTTCGATCGACAGACCGGTGAGGCCGAGCACGTGGCAGAGGACCGACAGCGTGGTCTCTCCGGCCTCGATGCCTTCCTGCGTGACCATGGCGCGGTAGATCAGCGCCCAGTGCTTCGCCGGGGTGTCATAGGTCCAGTCCACCGACCCGAGGTGCACCGCGGTGCCTCGGCTGCCGTCCGGACCGTTGAACGGGCCGCTCCACAGCTGGATGCCGGCCGGGCCCGCCGAGAAACGACCCTGCTGCGTCACGTCCTCGCGGGCAGCGGCGTCGAGCAGCGCACGCGCCTGCAGCTCAGGAAGCACCAGCGCGGGACGGACCTGGCTGGTGAGCGCCGGGACGGCAACTGCCTCGGTCTTCAGGCGCAGCCCGTCGGCCGACGTCTTCAGCAGCGTCAGTGACACCTTCCACCTCCGGATCTGGGCTCGGGGCCCGACACACAGAGTGTGCCCGACCTCGGTCGCTTTTTGGTATCTAACATGACGCAGTTACAGCATCGGGCCAGATCCTTGTGAGAATCACTAGACCGATCGGGTTAATTCTGACATTTGGCGGCTGATCCGTGTCGATTTTGGCATGATTCCGCCACTTCATCGGCGCCGGTCCGGGGTCGCGGCTGGCCCCCGATGACTAGTCCGTCGCAGCCCGGTCAGGTGCCGGCTTCTCGCAGCCAGAACCGCACGGCGGGGTCGGCCAGCGCGTGCTCGGCAAGCGGCGCCGCGGGTTCACCCTCGGTGACGGTGACGGCCAGCACCTCCTGGCCGAGCAGGCCGGCTCCGGACCGTACGGCGCTGGCGGCAGGCTCCGGCGCGGACCACCACAGCTCGATGCGGTCGGTCACCTCCAGGCCCGTGGACTTGCGGGCGTCCTGCACGCTGCGGACCAGCTCGCGCACGATCCCGGCGGCCCGCAGCTCGTCGTCGAGCTGCAGGTCGAGGGCAACCGTGTCGGAACCGGCGCTCGCCACGGCCCAGCCGGTGCGAGGGGTCTCCGAGCTGATGATGTCGTCAGCGGTGATGGCGACCGGCTCGCCCTCGACGACGACGGTCGCGGCGCCCTCGTCGCGGAGCGCGGTGACCAGCGCCCCGTGATCTGCGGCGTGGATCGCGTCGGCGACGGTGGGGGTGCGCTTGCCGAATCGCTTGCCGAGCGCGCGGAAGTTGGCCTTCACCGAGACGTCAACCAGATCGCCGGCAGTGGCGAGCGGCTCGACCTGGCGGACGTTGAGCTCGTCCGCAACGTGAGCGACGAGCTCGCCGGGAAGCCCGTCCCAGCCAGGCGTCGACACCAGGGCCCGGGCGAGCGGCTGCCGGGTGCGCACCGCCGACTCGGCGCGTGCCGACCGGCCGAGCTCGACGACGCGTCGGACCGACGCCATCTGCTCGGCGAGCACGGTGTCGACGGCAGCGGGCTCGGCCTGCGGCCAGGACTCCAGATGCACGCTCGTCGCAGCGCTGGGGTCGACGTCGCACACCAGCCGCTCGTGCACCTCCTCCGTCACGAACGGCACGAACGGCGCGAGCAACCGGGTGACCACGTCGAGGCACTCGGCGAGCGTCGCGAGCGCCGCGGGGTCGCCGTCCCAGAACCGCCGCCGGGAGCGGCGGACGTACCAGTTCGACAGGTCGTCGACGAACTCGGTCAGCCGGCGCCCGGCCCGGGTCGGGTCGAAGTCCTCGAGCGCCTCCGTCACCTCCGCCACGGTCCGGTGCAGCTCGGAGCGGGCCCAGCGGTCGAGGGCCGGCCGCTCCGCCGGCGCCGGCGCGTCGAGCGACGGGGTCCACCCGTTGGCGCGGGCGTAGAGCACGAAGAACGCAGCGGTGTTCCAGTAGGTCAGCAGGACCTTGCGGACCACCTCGTCGAGGATCTTGTCGCCCACTCGGCGGGAGGCCCACGGGTTGCCGCCGGCCAGCATGAACCAGCGCAGCGCGTCGGCCCCGTGCCGCTCGAACAGCTCGAACGGGTCGAGGATGTTGCCCAGATGCTTGCTCATCCGCCGGCCGTCCTCGGCCAGGATGATGCCGAGGCAGAGCACCGTCTCGTACGACGAGCGGTCGAAGACCAGCGTGCCGATCGCCATGAGCGTGTAGAACCAGCCGCGCGTCTGGTCGAGTGCCTCGCAGATGAACTGTGCGGGGTAGGCCTTCTCGAACTCCTCGACCGAGCCCGGCTTGTGGGGATAGTGGTGCTGGGCGAACGGCATCGAGCCTGCGTCGTACCAGCAGTCGATGACCTCCGGCACCCGCGCCGCCGGCCCGCCACAGGTCGGGCAGGCGAAGGTCACCGCGTCGACGTAGGGCCGGTGCGGGTCGAGGCCGGACTGGTCGGTCCCGGTCAGCGACGACAGCTCGGCCAGCGACTCGACCAGCGTGAGGTGGTCGTCCTCGCAGCGCCAGATCGGCAGCGGGGTGCCCCAGTAGCGGTTTCGGGACAGCGCCCAGTCGATGTTGTTCTCGAGCCAGTCGCCGTAGCGGCCGGTCTTGATCGTCGCCGGATGCCAGTCGGTGGCGGCGTTCTCGCGCAGCAGGGCGTCCTTGATCGCGGTCGTCCGGATGAACCACGACGGCAGCGCGTAGTAGATGAGCGGCGTGTCGCAGCGCCAGCAGTGCGGGTAGGAGTGGGTGTAGTCCTCGGAGCGGTAGAGCAGCCCGCGCTCGCGGAGATCGACCACGATCAGCGGGTCGGCCGACTTGAAGAACTGCCCGCCCACGAGCGGCAGCCCGTCCGCGAAGTGGCCGTTCGGCTCGATCGGGTTGACGACCGGAAGTCCGTAGCGCCGAGCCACCGCGAGGTCGTCCGCGCCGAACGCGGGGGCCTGGTGCACCAGCCCGGTGCCGTCCTCGACGGTCACGTAGTCGGCCAGGCCCACGAAGTGCGCCTCGGGGATGTCGACCAGGTCGAACGGCCGGGAGTAGGTCACGTGCTCCAGGGCGGTTCCCGGCATCCGGTCGAGGATCTCGGCTCCGGCGCCGAGCGCGTGCTCGACCAGCGGCTCGGCGACGACCACCAGCTCGTCGGAGCCCGCCGGGCGCGCCACCACGTAGGTCACGGCCGGGTTCACCGCCACCGCGGTATTGCTGATGAGGGTCCAGGGGGTCGTGGTCCAGACCAGCAGCGTGGCGCCGCGCTCCGCCAGGGGTCCGCTGGTGACCGGGAACCGGACGTAGACCGACGGGTCCGTCACGTCCAGGTAGCCCTGGGCGACCTCGTGGTCGGACAGGCCGGTCCCGCACCGGGGGCAGTACGGCGTCACCCGGTGGTCCGACACGAGCAGGCCCGCTTCGTAGATGCGCTTGAGCGACCACCAGACGCTCTGGATGTAGTCGGCGTCCATGGTCCAGTACGCGGCGTCGAGGTCGACCCAGTAGCCCATCCGCTCGGTCATCCGGGTGAACGCATCGACGTGCTCGAGCACCGACTCGCGACACTTGGCGTTGAACGCCTCGATGCCGTAGTCCTCAATGTCCGTTTTGCCCGAGAATCCGAGCTTTTTCTCCACTTCGAGCTCCACCGGCAACCCGTGGCAGTCCCAGCCGGCCCGCCGGGGCACGTGGTAGCCCCGCATCGTGCGGTAGCGGGGGAACAGGTCCTTGAAGACCCGCGCTTCCACGTGGTGGGTGCCGGGCCGCCCGTTTGCGGTCGGCGGACCCTCGTAGAACGTCCACAGCGGGCCCTCAGCGGTCTGCGCGAGCGTGCGCGCGAAGACGTCGCGCTCCCGCCAGCGGGCGAGGACCTCACGTTCGAGGGCGGGCAGATCGACCTGTGGGGGCATCTGGCGGTAGCCGGGGCGGGTGCCGGAGCCGCCCTCGCCTGCCATTTCCGGGGTCCCTCCGTGGTCGTCGACGCCCGTTCGGGGCGGGCGGCCAAGCGTAGCCTTGCCGGAACGCGAGAGGCGTGGGTTTCTCGTGCGGCGCGGCGCGTTGGCTGCCGGTGGGGAGCCGACTTATTCTGCGCACCCAAGATCGGGTTCGGGAGGCCGGATGGCACGGGAGCGCTCGACCCTGAGCGGTCGGCTCCGCCGCCTCGTGCCGCACCGACCCCGCGAGGCGGCGGGAACATCCGTCACACCGGCCCCGGCCGCCCCTCTCGCTGCTAGTGCCTCGCGTAGCGTGGCGGCCCGTCCGGCGCCTCGGAAGATCGCGAGCAAGCCGGCGGTTGCCAAGAAGGCATCTGCCAGCAGACCGGCGGCAAAGAAGGCAGCGCCGGTGAAGGCAGCCGCCCGTCCGGCGGGTAAGCAGCAGGCAGCGACTGGAAAGGCGCGCGTGAAGGCAGTGAGCAGGACAGCGGGGGCTCGCACACCGGCGAAGTCGGCCGCGACCCGGCCCAAGCCGGCAGCCGCGCGGCCGAAGCCCGCGGCGTCGCGACCCACCGCGGTCAAGAAGTCTGCGGTCAAGAAGACGGCCGTCAAGAAGGCCGCGCCCGCCAAGGCTGCCGTGAAGCAGGCTCCGGCGAAGAAGGCGGCCGCGAAGCAGGCCGCGGCCAAGCAGGGGGCGAGCAGGAAGCCGGCCAAGGCAGTCCAGGCCAAGCCCGCGGCGAAGGCCACGACCAAGAAGGCGGCTCCGGCGAAGAAGGCCGCCCCCGCGAAGCAGGCGCCGCCGGCCAAGCGGGCCCCCGCCAAGAAGGTCCCGGCAGTCAAGAAGGCCGCGCCGGTCAAGCAACCACCGGCAAAGGCCGCAGCTGCCAAGAAGGCGGCTCCGGCGAAGAAGGCGCCGCCGGCCAAGCAGGCGCCGCCGGCCAAGCAGGCGCTCAAGCAGACCCCCGCCAAGGGGGTGGCGAAGGCCGCCCCGGCCAAGGCGGCGGCCAAGCAGGCACCCGCGAAATCCCCGGCCAAGGCCGCCCCGGCGAAGTCGACGGCCAAGGCGGCCGCCACCGCCAAGGCGAGCGCGGCAACCGCCGCAGCCGAGAGTGCAGCAGTCGAGGACGTACCGGCCGAGCCGGCTCCGCCGACCCGGGCCGAGCTGCTGGCCGCGGCCGCGGCGAGGTCGGCGGCCCCCACCGCCGCCGAGGTCGCGGCGCCCACCGCGAAGCCGGGCGCCTCGGTGCTGCCGGGCGAGCGCCCGTGGCAGAAGCCGGAGCTGGCCAAGGTACGCGCCTCGCTCGAGGCCCAGGTTCGTGACCTTCGGGGCGAGATCACCGATGCCGAGGAGTCGTGGGCGGCGCTGCAGCGCGACAGCGGCGAAGGAGCCGGCGACGACCAGGCCGACGCGGGCACGAAGACCTTCGAGCGTGAGCACGAGATGTCGCTCGCTGCGAACAGCCGGGACCTGCTCTCGCAGGTCGAACGCGCCCTGCAGCGGCTCGACGACGGCACCTACCCGATCTGCGAGAGCTGCGGCAACCCGATCGGCAAGGCCCGGCTGCAAGCGTTCCCGCGTGCAACCCTGTGCGTGTCATGCAAGCAGCGCGAGGAGCGGCGGTAGCCCCCGCGGAGGACCACCACGGCTCTGCCCCGGTCCACCGGCGTACCGCTCTGGTCGCGGCCGTGGCGCTCGTGGTTCTCGTGGCCGACGTGGTCACCAAGGTGGTCGCGGTCGCGAAGCTCACCCATCACGACCGCATCACGGTGGTGCCGCACGTGCTGTGGCTCACGTTCACGCGCAACGCCGGCGCTGCGTTCAGCGTGGGCACGGGAGCGACCGCCGTCTTCACCGCAGTGGCGGTCGGCGTGGTGGTCGTCATCGTCCGCACCGCGCGGACCTTGGCGTCGACCGGCTGGGCGGTTGCGCTGGGCCTGTTGCTCGGGGGAGCGCTGGGCAACCTGTCCGATCGGATCTTCCGCGCTCCCGGGCCGTTTCGCGGTCACGTCGTCGACTGGATCGAGCTCCCGCACTGGCCGGTGTTCAACATCGCCGACTCCGGGATCGTCATCGGCGGCATCCTCGCGGTGTTGCTGGCGTTCCGTGGCATCGAGATGGAGGGGAGCCGCCGGTCCCCCGCGGAAGCGCCGACCGATGACTGAGGTGCGCCGGCTGCCCCTCCCGGAAGGGCTCGAAGGCTCGCGCGTCGACGCCGCCGTGTCGCGCATGTTCGGGCTGTCCCGGACCGCGGCGGCCGAGCTGGTCACCTCCGGCGCGGTCCTGCTCGAGGGGCGGACGCCCGCAAAGTCCGACCGGGTCAGCGCCGGGGAGTGGATCGAGGTCTCGCTGCCCGAGCCGGTCGTCGTCCAGACCCGCGCCGAGCCGGTACCGGGGCTTCGCGTGGTGTACGACGACGACGACATCGTCGTGGTCGACAAGCCGGTCGGGGTGGCCGCCCATCCGAGCCCGGGCTGGTCGGGTCCGACGGTGGTCGGCGGGCTTGCCGCCGCCGGCTACCGGATCGCGACCTCGGGGGCCGCGGAGCGGCAGGGGGTGGTCCACCGGCTTGATGTGGGCACCACCGGGCTGATGGTCGTGGCGAAGAGCGAGCAGGCGTACTCGGTCCTGAAGGACGCGTTTCGCCACCGCACCGTCGACAAGCGGTACCGCGCGCTCGTGCAGGGGCATCCGGATCCGTCTCGCGGCACGGTCGACGCACCGATCGCGCGGCATCCGACGCACGACTACCGATGGGCGGTCGTCGCCGGCGGACGGCCGAGCGTGACGCACTACGAGACCGTCGAGGCCTTCCGCGCCGCGAGCCTGCTGGACATCCGCCTCGAGACCGGCCGCACCCACCAGATTCGGGTGCACATGGCTGCGCTTCGCCACCCGTGCGTCGGCGACCTGACCTACGGCGCCGACCCGACGCTGGCAGCGCGGCTCGGTCTCGACCGGCAGTGGCTGCACGCGGCATCCCTCGCGTTCGACCATCCGCGGGACGGTCGTCCGGTCAGGTTCGAGAGCGCTCCGCCGCAGGAGCTGGCGCGCGCGCTGGAGCTGCTCGCGGAGCCAGGATGAGCCACGGGCGTAGGCGGCAGCGAGCCCTCGCCGGGGTCGACCAGCGGGCGGTGCCCGTGATCGCGGCGGCGCTGCGCCGGATCGGGGCCTGGGTCCGCGCGGTCGTCGGGCCAGACGGTTGGGTGGGGCGGTGGTTCGCACCGTGGGTCCGCCGTGACCCCGTCATGGTGATCGCGCTGCTGTCGGTGGTGGTGGCCGCCGTCCTGCTCGCCGTTACCGGCGGGAACAGCCATCGGGCGCACAGCGCGGCGCCGACCGCGACCGGACCGGTGCTGTCCGACCCGCAGCGACTCGGCCCTGCACCCGGTGCCGACGTACGGTCCTACATCGAGGAAACCGGGCAGGGACGCGCGGCGCTGGACACGTTGCGCCCGTCGCAACAGGTCGACGCGCTCGTCGACTTCACCGGCTACATCACGCCCTCGGCGGTGGCGCGGCTGCTGGGCGCCACGCCCGGTGTCGAGGTGGTACGCGGCTACGCGCGAGTGCCACCGCCGCAGGACGGGCGGATCCACGTGCTGATCACGTCTGCCCAGGCAGACCTCGCGGCCGGGCTCGACCGGGCGCACGCCTCGGCGAACCAGGTCGCGCTGCACTACGAGCGGGAGCTCGATCGGTCCTTGGTGCATCCATCGACCAAGCTTCAGGAGGAGCTGCAGGCGGGGGCGAGCGCTGCCGCCGCCGCTCGGGTCGATGCGTCCGGGCTGTCCGCCAGCTGCGGATGCGTGTTCGCGCTCGTGGTGCGGGGTCCGGTTTCGCAGCTGGAACAGCTCGCCGACGCTGCGGCGGTGCGCGTGCTGGACCCGGCGCCGGTGAGCGCAGCGATCGAGTCGCTGATGATCGTTCCGCTCGAGCCGCAGGTCACCACGACGGTTCCGCCGCTGGAGTTCGCGGGGGACTAACGCCCAAAGTCAACGACAAATGCGCGTTGAGCAGAGCGGGGCGCTCGCTGCTGCTGTCTTGCGCTGGCTCGTTCCGTTTCGTTGTCGAGTTGGCGTGTCTCAGTACGGCGTGTCGACACGTCAGATCTACAACGAACGCCGACCGCGCAGATCACGGCGCGAAGGCGTCCGCCGTCGCCCGGTTGCGGCCCTGTTGTCTTTGAAGTGTTCTACAGCCGGGTGTAGGTCAGCGAGCGCAGCACCGCGGAGTGGGTGCCGCCCTTCGGCGGCTTGCCGTGGTTGAGCCAGAGCGTCAGGTAGATGTACATGTTCTGGTTCGTCGGGTCGCTCGAGCCGTGGTAGGTCCAGTGCGCCAGCAGCGGCGAGTGCGTCGTCGTACCGACTCTCGTCAGGAACTTGACGGTGCCCTTCCCCTTGATCGGCGGGTACCAGATGAACTGCTGCAACAGCGGAACGTCGGAGCGCTTCACGTGGTAGGCGTGCTCGTGATGCGGCTTGTTGTAGGGCTGCACCGCGAACTGGGCGTTGTTGGGCGCCTTGAGGTAGTTCGGGAAGCGGGAGTTCTCGATGTCGATCTCGTGGCCGCCGTGGTTCTTGGAGGCTCCCGGGCGGTAGACGAACATGCCGAACACCGTGCGGTCGGAGAACCGCGCGGTGCGGGTGTCGTTGATGAGCCGGAACGTGCCGTAGCTGACGGTGTTGACGGTGCGCAGCTCGACCGAGCGCCACTTCCCGTTGATCTTGATGATGTTCAGGTGGAGGCGGCCGCGTCCGTCGACGTAGACCGCGCGCTGGTCGTTGGTCAGCTTGACGCCCTCGGGCCCCGGCTGGTTGACGCCGTAGACCCACCAGCGCCGGCCGGCCCACTGGATGGACCGGATCAGCGACTCCCCGGGCCGCGCCGGCTTGAGGGCGATGTGGGAGGCCGCCCCATGGCTCGGCTCGGTTGGGGTCGCGCCGACCGCGGTCGCGGTGGCGCCGAGGCCGAGGAGCGCTAGGGCCACGGCGCAGGCCAGGCCCGTCCTGGCGCGTCTCATCTTCATCGGGTCAGTCGCCGAGCGGGGTGAAGGTCAGGCTGCGGATGACGGCGGTGTGGGTGCCACCCACCGGTGGCTGCCCCTTGTTCAGCCACAGGTTGAGGTAGAGGTACATGGGGGTCTTGCCGGACGGCCCGCCACCGGCGACCGGCGTGCTGTAGCCGTTGTACGTCCACCGCGCGAGCAGCGGCGCCTTCGAGGTGCTGCCGACCCTGGTGAGGAAGTCGATCCTGCCGGAGCCGGCACTCGGTGGGTACCAGGTGAACTGCTGGAGCAGCGGCACGTACGAAGGGTCGACGGCGTACGGGTGCTCGTGGTTGGGCGCGTAGTACGGCTGCACCGCGAACTGGGCGTTGTTGGGCGCCTTCAGCAGGTGCGGGAACCGGGAGTTCTCGATGTCGATCTCATCGGTGTACTTCGAGGCGTGCGGGCGGTAGACGAACATGCCGAAGACCACGCTCGGCGCGAAGTTGGCGGTCTTGGTGTCGTTGATCAGCCGGTACCTGCCGTACGTGGCGGCGTCGAGCGACTGCAGCTCGACGGAGCGCCACTTGCCGTGAATCTTCACGATCTTCAGGTGGAGCCACCCGTTGCCGTCGACCCATGCCGCCCGCGAGGAGTTGGTCATGGGGACGTTCTCGGGGCCCTTCTGGTTGTTCGGGTAGATCACCCAGGTACGGCCCGACCAGTTGAGGAGGCGGAGGTTCGTGTCGCCGTCGCTGGAGGCCGACGACACGTAGCGGACGGTGCCGTTCGAGGCCGGCTGGTCGCCCGGCGCCGCGACGATCGCGGTCGTGCCGAGGCCCAGCACGCCGACGATCATGACGGCGACCAGGCCGGCCAGCGTGCGCGATGAAGTAGCTGGGAAGCGGCGCGGCATGACCGGTTCAGCATACGGGCGCAGGTGGCCGGAGGTGGTCCGCCGCGACGCGCCGCGACGACACGCCGAAGGCGTCCGACCGGCGTGTTAGAACGGCCCGATGGATCCCGCCGGTGCCGACCAGTTCGTGCACCTGCACGTCCACAGCGAGTACTCCATGCTCGACGGGGCCGCCCGGGTGAACAGCCTGTTCGAAGAGGCGGCCCGGATGGGCATGCCGGCTCTCGCGATGACCGATCACGGCAACGTGTTCGGCGCCTACGAGTTCTGGAAGAAGGGCAAGGACGCCGGGGTCAAGCCGATCATCGGCATGGAGGCCTACGTCACGCCGGGAACGTCCCGCTTCGAGCGCACCCGGGTCCGGTGGGCCGAGGGCGGCGAGGACGACGTGTCCGGCGGTGGCGCCTTCACCCACATGACGCTGCTCGCGGAGAACACCGCCGGGATGCACAACCTGTTCCGGTTGGCGAGCCGGTCGAGTCTCGAGGGCTACTTCTACAAGCCGCGCGCCGACCGCGAGCTGCTGAACGAATACGCGTCCGGGCTGATCGCGACCACCGGCTGCCCGTCGGGGGAGATCCAGACCAAGCTGCGGATCGGTGACTACCAGGCCGCGCGCACGGTGGCCGGTGAGCTGCAGGACATCTTCGGACGCGAGTCCTTCTTCTGCGAGCTGATGAACCACGGTCTCGACATCGAGACAAAGGTCCACGCGGATCTGCTGCGGCTCTCCGAGGACCTGGGCATCCCGACGATCGCGACCAACGACCTGCACTACACCTACGCCAAGGACGCCGAGGCGCACGAGGTGCTGTTGTGCGTCCAGTCCGGCAAGACGATGGCGGACCCCAACCGCTTCAAGTTCGACGCCAAGGACTTCTATCTCAAGTCCGCGCAGGAGATGCGCACGGTGTGGCGGGACATCCCGGAGGCATGCGACAACACGCTGCTCATCGCGCAGCGGTGCGAGGTGACCTTCGACGAGGGCGCCGACCTGATGCCGCGCTTCGAGGTGCCGGAGGGCGAGACCGAGGAGTCGTGGCTCCGCGCCGAGGTGCACCGAGGCCTGGACCGGCGATTCGGCGGGCCGGTCCCTGCGGAGTACCGCGAGCGTGCGGACTTCGAGCTCGGCGTGATCATCCAGATGGGTTTCCCCGGATACTTCCTCGTCGTCGCGGACCTGTGTCGCCATGCCCGCGACAACGGCATCCGGGTCGGGCCGGGTCGCGGCTCGGCCGCCGGTTCGCTCGTCGCGTGGGCCCTGCGCATCACCGAGCTCGACCCGATCGCTCACGGGCTGCTGTTCGAGCGCTTCCTCAACCCCGAGCGCATCTCGATGCCTGACGTCGACCTGGACTTCGACGAGCGCCGGCGCGGCGACATGATCCGCTACGCCACGGAGAAGTACGGCGAGGACCGGGTCAGCCAGATCATCACGTACTCGACGATCAAGGCGAAGGCGGCCGTCAAGGATGCGGCACGGGTGCTCGGCTACCCGTACGGCATCGGCGACAAGATCACCAAGGTCATGCCGCCGCCGGTCATGGGCAAGGACCTGCCGCTTGCGGCGATCTTCGATCCGGGTCACGAGCGCTTCGGGGAGGGCAAGGAGTTCCGCGCGCTCTACGACGCCGAGCACGACGTGAAGAAGGTCGTCGACACTGCGCGGGGGCTCGAGGGGCTGCGCCGCCAGTGGGGCGTGCACGCCGCGGGGGTCATCCTGTCGCGCTACCCGCTGCTCGACGTCATCCCGATCCAGCGGCGCGAGCAGGACGGCGCGATCATCACGCAGTTCGACATGGGCGCCTGTGAGTCGCTCGGTCTGCTCAAGATGGACTTCCTCGGGCTGCGCAACCTCACCGTCCTCGACGACGCGCTTCGCCACATCGAGACGAACCGGGGCGAGCAGGTCGATCTCGAGACATTGCCGCTCGACCGGCCCGAGGCCTACGAGCTGCTCTGCCGCGGCGACACGATCGGCGTCTTCCAGTTCGAGGGCGGGCCGATGCGCTCGCTGATCCGGTCGCTGCAGCCCTCGACCTTCGAGGACATCGCGGCGCTCAACGCGCTGTATCGGCCGGGCCCGATGGGCATGGGAAGCCACCTCGCCTACGTCGAGCGCAAGCACGGCCGCCAGCAGATCGAGCCGATCCACCCGGAGTTCAAGGACACGATCGCCGACCTGCTCGCCGAGACCTACGGCGTGATCGTCTACCAGGAGCAGGTGATGGCGATCGCGCAGCGGGTCGCCGGCTACTCGCTCGGCCAAGCCGACCTGTTGCGCCGCGCGATGGGCAAGAAGAAGAAGGAGATCCTCGACAAGGAGAAGGTCCCGTTCAGCGAGGGCATGCGCGCCCGCGGCTACAGCGACGCAGCGATCAACAAGCTGTGGGAGACGCTGATCCCGTTCGCCGACTACGCGTTCAACAAGTCGCACGCCGCCGGCTACGGCCTGGTGTCGTACTGGACCGCCTTCCTCAAGGCGCGCTACCCCGCGGAGTACATGGCCGCTCTGCTGACCTCGGTGCGCGACGACAAGGACAAGAGCGCGCTGTATCTCCACGAGTGTCGGCGGATGGGGATCAAGGTGCTGCCGCCAGACGTGAACTCCTCCGACGCCGACTTCGCGCCGGTCGGCACCGACATCCGCTACGGCATGGCCGGAATCCGCAACGTCGGGAGCAACGTGGTCGCCTCGATCTGCGAGACGCGTCGCAGCAAGGGAGCCTTCACCGACTTCGCGGACTTCCTCACCAAGGTCGAGCCGGTCGTGTGCAACAAGAAGGTGGTCGAGTCGCTGATCAAGGCGGGCGCGTTCGACTCGCTCGGGCACACCCGGCAAGGTCTGCTGCGCATCCACGCCGAGGCGATCGACGCGTGCATGGACACCAAGCGCAACGAGGCGGTCGGCCAGTTCGACCTGTTCAGCGCCGGCGGCGCCGACTCGCAGGCGGAGCCGACGCTCGCGCTCAACGTCACGATTCCGGTGACCGAGTGGGAGAAGTCGGTGCTGCTCGCCTATGAGCGGGAGATGCTCGGGCTCTACGTGTCCGACCATCCGCTGTTCGGGATCGAGCACGTCCTCGCCGCTGCCGTCGACTGCCCGATCTCGGCGCTGTCTGCGGAGGAACGCACCGACGGGCAGATCATCACCGTCGGCGGGATCCTGTCGACGGTCACCCGCAAGATGACCAAGCGGGGCGACTCGTGGGCGACCGCGGTGCTCGAGGACCTCGAGGGCGCGGTCGAGGTGTTGTTCTTCCCGAAGACCTACGAGGAGTGCGGCATCCACCTCGCGGAGGACGCGGTGCTGCTCGTGCGCGCCCGGATCGACAAGCGCGAAGAGGCACCGCGGCTGATCGCGATGGACGTCGCGATCCCCGACGTCAGCCAGGGGCCGCGCGGCCCGGTCGTCGTCACGCTCGCCGCGAACCGCTGCACGCCACCGCTGGTGGACCGGCTCAAGGAAGTACTCGCCGCGCATCCCGGAGCGACGGAGGTGCAGCTGTCCCTTCAAGCGGCCGGCCGCACCACCGTCGTACGAATCGGCGACGGCTTCCGCGTCGCACCGACCCCCGCGTTGATGGCAGACCTCAAGCAGCTCCTAGGACCCAACTGCGTTTCCTGAGGCTCAGCCCACGACCGGCCTCGTTGTCGCTCGCTTGTGGGCTTCAGCCCACGGCGCTCCCTTCCGCCTTGCCGCTCGCGCGCTGAGCTCTCAGGAAATGGGTATTGCAATAACGTGACCTCGATGGCGGGCAAGCGGGTGCTCATCGTGTCGGCGTCGATGGGGGCGGGGCACGATGCCGCCGCCGCTGCCCTCGCCGCGCAGGCGGAAGCAGAAGGCATCGAGGTCCGCATCCTCGACCTGCTGCAGATGCCGCCGCACGGGCAAGGCAAGCTGCTGCGCGGCTTCTACCACGCGATGATCACGGTGTTCCCGTGGTTGTACGACTGGGCGATGCGCACCTGGCTGCACCATCCGGGGCTGTTCGTGTTCATCACGCGCAACGGTGGGCGGAGCGCCGAGAAGCCGCTGCTGGCGGAGGTGGCGGACTTCCGGCCCGACGCGGTGGTCGCCGTCTACAACCTGGCGGCGCAGGTCCTCGCCCGGCTGCGGGCACAAGGGCGGCTGAACGTCCCGGTGGCGACGTACGTCACCGATCCGGGGGCCCACCCGTACTGGGTGTGGCAGGGAATCGACTTGCATCTCGCGCCGATGGCGGAAACGGCCGCCGACCTCGAGAGCATGGGGGCGGACGTGGTGAAGCCGATCACGCCGCTCGTCGCGCAGCGGTACCTGGAGCCGGTGGACCGCGCCGCAGCCAGAGAGCGCTGGAACGTGCCGGCCGAGGCTCGCGTCGTGGCCGTGAACGGCGGCAGTTGGGGCGTCGGCGAGGTGACCGCGGCGACCCGGCGGCTGACCGCCGCAGCAGACCTGGTGATGGTGTTGTGCGGCCGATCCACCCGGCTCGCCGGGCGGATCGAGCGGGTGCCCGGAGCGCGGGCGGTGAAGTGGACCTCCGACGTGGTCGGAGTGCTCGCCGCGGCGGACGTAGTCGTCGACAACGCCGGCGGCACCACCTGCTGGGAGGCGCTCGCCCTCGGCCGTCCGACGGTGATCTACCGGCCGATCGTCGGGCACGGCCGGATCAACGCCGTCGTGCTGCAACGGGCCGGCCTGGCACGGTGCGCGGTGGATGATCGCGAGCTGCTCGAGGCGGTCCGGGAGGCGGCACCGCCGGCCGGAGCGGCCGAGGTGTTCGGCGCCGAGCGGGCGATCGACGTCCTCGGCACACTCTTCTGATGAACCCCGCAGAGATCGCCGCGACCGCGGTCGGCGCGGCCGTCGCCGCGCAGATCGTGCCGGCCGGCACCTGGCTGCCCGGACTTCGGCGCACCGTCGCACCGGCGCTGTGCGGGCCGATGCCGCCGCGCCGGGTTGCGGTGACCTTCGATGACGGCCCTCATCCGGAGGGGACGATCGCGGTGCTCGACGAGCTCGACCGGCTCGGTTGGCACGCCACCTTCTTCGTCGTCGGCACCCAGGTCGAGCGGTACCCCGACGTCGTCGCCGAGACCCTGCGCCGAGGTCACGGCGTCGAGCTGCACGGCTACGACCACCGTTACTCGATCGCCCGCACGCCATGGGGGATCGCCGATGACCTGAAGCGCGGCCGGGACACGGTCGGTGAGGCGACCGGTCGCGCGCCGACGTGGTGGCGGCCGCCGTACGGCGTGATGTCCGGCCCGTCGTACCTCGCGGCCCGCGCCCTCGGGATGCGCCCGGTGCTGTGGTCGGCATGGGGCCGCGACTGGCGCTCTGCCGCGACGCCGGAGTCGGTCGTCGGCGATCTCGAGGCGGGTCGCCCAGCCGGCGGCACGCTGCTGCTGCACGACTCCGACGAGATGAGCGATCCGGGATCCTGGCGGACCACCGTCGCCGCGCTCCCGCTGCTCGCCGAGCGGCTGTCGGGTCAGGGTCTGACGGTGGCGGCGTTCGGGACGGGCTGACGGATACGGGGCAGCCGACGGACTGCCCGGGCGCTACGCAACACTGGAGCGGTGGAGGCCGACGCTTGGTACCGGCCGGGCACGGTCCCAGCAGTCGTCAGCGACCCGATCAACTGGCTGCTCGAGGCCCGGGTCGGGCTCGTCGTCACGGTGTTCACCCTGCTGCTGGGATCGGTGGTCGGGCTGGTCTGGCACGCGGTCGCGCCGCAGGTGGGCGTGGTCGCCGCCGTGAACGGCTCGGCCGCCGCGACCAAGCCGCTGATCGGGGACGACCTGTGGCTGGCGCTGCTCGGGGTGATCGCAGGCGTGGTGTGCGTGCTGGTACTGCGACTGCTCGCCCCTCACGTCGCTGACGGGCCGGGTGCCCTCGTGGGGCTCGCACTCGGCGGTTTCCTGGGCATGCTCGTGGCCGCTCGGGTCGGCCATCTGATCGGGCATCAGGATCTCGCGGACATCGTCCGCACGAACTTCCCCAAGGGCGGTCAGCGCGCGGTGGACCTGGTGCTGGGCTACTTCGACTTCACCGTGCGGGCCAAGGCGGTGCTGTTCGCGTGGCCGATCGTCTCGGTGCTGCTGAGCGGGATCATCACGTGGATCCGGGCGCTAAACCAGCCGACACCTCGCGGGGCCTCGCCCTACCCTGGCTTTTCGTGATCTCCCGCGTCGACCTGCGGGGCCGCGCCTGCGACCCGCGTGACCTGCCACGCGCTCGACTCGACGTCGAGGCGGCGGTCGCGAGCGTGCGCCCGATCGTGGACGCCGTGCGTGACCGGGGCCGCGACGCCGTCGTCGAGTTCACCGAACGGTTCGACGGCGTCACGCTCGACGAGCTTCGGGTCCCGGTCCCGGCGCTCGGGGAGGCGCTCGCCGCGCTCGACCCGGCAGTGCGCGCCGCGCTCGAGGAAGCCATCGAGCGCGCCCGGCGGGTGCACCGCGCGCAGCTGCGCGAGGACGAGGTGGTCGACGTCGCGCCCGGCGCAGTCGTCACGGAACGCTGGGTCCCGGTCGGCCGGGTCGGGCTCTACGTGCCGGGCGGGCTGGTCGCGTACCCGTCCAGCGTCGTCATGAACGTCGTGCCCGCCCAGGTGGCGGGGGTCGGCTCGCTCGCCGTCGCCTCACCGCCGAAGCCGGAGTTCGGCGGTCGGCCCAACCCGGCCGTGCTCGCAGCCTGCGCCTTGCTGGGCGTGGACGAGGTCTACGCCGTCGGCGGTGCCCAGGCCATTGCGATGTTCGCCTACGGCGTGGCGGGTGTGGCTCCGGTCGACCTGGTGACCGGTCCGGGCAACGTCTACGTCGCGGCGGCGAAGCGCTGCGTGCGGGGTGTGGTCGGCATCGACGCGGAAGCCGGCCCCACCGAGATCGGAATCCTCGCCGACCAGACCGCTGACCCGGACTACGTCGCCGCCGATCTCGTGGCGCAGGCCGAGCACGACGAGCTTGCGGCGTGCCTTCTCGTCACACCCAGCGCAGAGCTGCTCGACGCGGTCGACGTCGCGCTCGCGAAGCGCGTCGGGGATACCCGCCACCGGGAGCGAGTGGAGACGGCGCTCGGCGGCCAGTCGGCGTACGTGCTGGTCGACGACATCAGCCAGGGCCTGCAGGTCGTCGACGCGTGGGGCGCCGAGCACCTCGAGGTGATCACCGATAACGCCGCCGAGGTTGCCGGCCGGGTGCGCAACGCCGGCGCGATCTTCGTCGGGCCGTGGTCGCCGGTGTCGCTCGGGGACTACCTCGCCGGTTCCAACCACGTGCTGCCGACGGGTGGCACCGCCCGCCACACGTCCGGGCTGTCCGTGCAGTCGTTCCTCCGCGGGATCCACGTCATCGACTACAGCCGTGACGCGCTCGCGGCGGTCGGTGATCACATCGCCGCGCTCGGCGGCGCCGAGGACCTCGCGGCGCACGTCGAAGCCGTCGCCACGCGACTTCGATGAGCGCCGCCGACTCCTCGCCTTCCGGCCAGGACCCGTGGGGCGATCTTCCGCTTCGCGACGACCTGCGCGGCCTGTCGGCGTACGGCGCACCGCAGCTCGAGGTCGCGATCCGGCTCAACACCAACGAGAACCCCTACCCGCCGCCCGCCGCACTGGTCGCGGACCTCGAGGCGTCGGTCACCGCGGCCGCGGCGGGAATGAACCGCTACCCGGACCGGGACGCGCTGGAGCTGCGTACCGCCCTCGCCGGCTATCTCGGACACGGCCTTACCGCCGAGCGGGTGTGGGCGGCCAACGGATCCAACGAGATCTTGCAGCAGCTGCTACAGGCGTTCGGCGGCACCGGGCGCACCGCGCTCGGCTTCGTTCCGTCGTACTCGATGCACGAGCTGATCGCCCGCGCGACCGGGACCCCGTGGGTCGGCTCGCCCCGCGCGAAGGACTTCATGTTGTCGCCGGACGACGCGGTCGCCGAGGTGCGCACGCACGCCCCGACGATCGTGTTCCTGTGCTCGCCCAACAACCCGACGGGCACTGCGATGGACCCTGCGGTGGTGGAGGCGGTGCTGGACGTTGCGCCCGGAATGGTGGTGGTCGACGAGGCGTACGCGGAGTTCTCCCACTCGCCGTCGCTGTTGCCGCTGCTCGAGGGTCACGAGCGGCTGGTCGTCACCCGGACGATGTCGAAGGCGTTCGGGTTCGCCGGCGCCCGGCTCGGCTACCTCGCCGCGGCGCCGAAGGTGGTCGACGCGCTGACCCTGGTCCGGCTGCCCTACCACCTGTCCGCGCTCACCCAGGCCGCCGCGCTCGCGGCACTGCGGCACGCCGACGCGACGCTTGCCCAGGTGGCACAGCTGCGCGCCGACCGTGACTCGTTGATCGCGTCGCTGCGGGCGCGCGGCCACGAGGTCGTGGACTCGGACGCCAACTTCGTCCTCTTCGGCGGGCTGACCGACGAGAAGGCGGTGTGGCAGGGGTTGCTGAGCCACGGTGTCCTCGTCCGGGACGTCGGGTTGCCCGGCTGGCTGCGGGTGTCGGTGGGGACCACCCAGGAGTGCGAGGCGTTTCTGGACGCGCTCGACCGCGTGATGGCTACCGGCGTCCGGTAAGCGCAAGCAGCTTCTCGGAACCGACCAGCTCCGATGGGCCGGCCAGCGGCGTGAACCCGCCGGCGATCAGTGGGTCGCTCGCCATCTCGTCGAGCAGCACGGCGGCGACGCCGTCGTGGATCTGGTAGCCGATCCCGATGGCTTTCGCCAGGTCCCACCCGTGTAACGCGTGCTCGGTGATGCGCATGGTCAGCAGCTGCCGGCCCGAACGGTCGCCCATGCGGTGGTGCACGGTCCGCTCGAGGACGCCCGGTTCGCGGAATGCGGCCGCAACCTCTCGCGACGTCAGCGCGAAGTCCCTCGACCAGTCTTGCGAGAGGTGGTCGACGTCACGCAGCGACTCGACGACGTCGGTCGGTGCGCCGGCCAGCAACAGGACGTATCGCCGGTTTCCGCCGACGACGTGGTTGACCAGATCGTGAACGCTCCATCCCGGGTTGGGGGTGGGTGCCGCCCAGTGATCCGGGACGACCCGCGACAGCGCGTCGGCGAAACCCGCTGTCGCGACGTCGAGCGCGGTGACGGCGTCCATGCGCAGATTGTGTCGTGCCGGCGATATTCCGACGGAGTTCGCCGAGGGCGTCCGCGATACTGGTGGGGTGTCGAGGACAGCGCGGGTAGAGCGTTCCACCAAGGAATCGCAGGTCTTGGTGTCGCTCGACCTGGATGGAACGGGCGTCAACGAGATCTCCACCGGGGTCCCGTTCTACGACCACATGCTCGCGCAGCTGTCGAAGCACGGCGGGATCGATCTGACCATCAAGACGGACGGTGACCTCGAGATCGACGCGCACCACACGGTCGAGGACACCGCGATCGCACTCGGTCAGGCGCTTCGGGAGGCGCTCGGGGACAAGTCGGGCATCCGGCGGTTCGCGGACGCGTTCGTACCGCTCGACGAGGCGCTGGCGCACGCCGTCGTGGACGTCTCGGGACGGCCCTACCTGGTCCACGAGGAGCCGCAGCTGGTGGAGCTGATCGGCTCCTACGACACGACGCTCACCCGTCACATCTGGGAGTCGATCGTGTCGAGCGCGCAGATCTGCCTGCACGTGCGCGTGCTCGGCGGCCGCAACGCGCACCACATCGTCGAGGCACAGTTCAAGGCCGTGGCTCGCGCCCTGCGCGACGCCGTCTCCCTGGACCCGCGTTCGGTGGGCGTGCCGTCGACCAAGGGCGTTCTGTAGTCCATGGCTGCCAAGCTTTCCGTGGTCGTCGTCGACCACGGCTCCGGGAACCTGCGCTCGGCCGAGCGGGCGCTCGTGCGGGTCGGCGCCGACGTCAAGGTCACCGCGGACCCAGCCGTGGCAGACCGCGCCGCCGGCGTTGTGCTGCCGGGCGTGGGTGCGTTCGCAGCGTGCATGTCGGGCGTGAAGGCAGTTGGCGCAGACCGGCTGGCGCGCGAGCGGATCGCCGCCGGCCGTCCCGTGCTCGGCATCTGCGTCGGCATGCAGGTGCTCTACGACGCCGGCGAGGAGCACGGCCTGCGTACCGAAGGCGTCGGCCTGCTGACCGGCGAGGTGGTGCGGCTCGACGCGCCGATCCTGCCGCACATGGGGTGGAACACGGTGGCTCCCACCACCGGCTCCGCACTGTTCGCCGGAATCGAAGGCGAACGGTTCTACTTCGTGCACTCCTACGGCGTACGGCCCTCCGGTGAGCCGGGTGAGACGACCGCGGCGCACGGGGAGACGTTCGTGGCTGCGGTCGAGTCCGGTCCGCTGTCGGCGACGCAGTTCCACCCCGAGAAGTCCGGCGACGCCGGTCTGACCCTCCTCGAGAACTGGCTGAAGACGCTGTGAGTGACCGGACCCTGGTGTTGTTGCCCGCCGTCGACGTCGCCGACGGGCAGGCGGTCCGCCTGGTGCAGGGCGAGGCGGGTTCGGAGACCGGCTACGGCCCGCCGCTCGAGGCAGCCCTCGCCTGGCAGGCCGGCGGCGCCGAGTGGGTGCATCTGGTCGATCTCGACGCGGCGTTCGGTCGGGGATCCAACCGCGAGCTGATCGCCGAGGTGGTGGGGCGGCTCGACGTGGCCGTCGAGCTGTCAGGAGGGATCCGCGACGACGCCTCACTGGAGGCTGCGCTCGCCACCGGCTGCGCGCGGGTGAACATCGGCACCGCGGCGCTCGAGCAGCCCGACTGGGTGCGTGCCGCGATCGCGAAGCACGGGGACCGGATCGCCGTCGGTCTCGACGTCCGCGGCACGACGTTGTCGGCGCGCGGCTGGACCCAGGACGGCGGCGAGCTGTTCGACGTGCTCGCGCGGCTGGACGCGGACGGCTGCGCGCGTTACGTCGTGACGGACGTGCGCCGCGACGGCACCCTGACCGGCCCGAACCTCGACCTGCTGCGCGAGGTCTGCGCGGCGACCGACCGTCCGGTGATCGCCAGTGGCGGGGTCAGCAGCCTGGACGACCTGCGGGCGATTGCCGGCCTGGTCGGCGACGGCGTGGAGGGAGCGATCGTCGGCAAGGCGCTGTACGCCGGCGCGTTCACGCTGCCCGAAGCCCTGGAAGCAGTGCAGTGAGCCGACGAAGCCGGGCTGGGTGGCGGTCGTGACCGTCGCCGTACGGGTGATCCCTTGCCTCGACGTCGACGCGGGTCGGGTGGTCAAGGGCGTGAACTTTCGCGACCTCCGCGACGCCGGCGACCCGGTGGAGCTCGCCGCGCGGTACGACGAAGAGGGCGCCGACGAGCTCGTGTTCCTCGACATCACCGCCTCCAGCGGTGACCGCGAGACGACGTACGACGTCGTGCGGCGTACCGCAGAGCAGGTGTTCATCCCGCTGACCGTGGGCGGGGGAGTGCGCTCTGTCGACGACGTCGACCGACTGCTCCGCGCCGGCGCGGACAAGGTAGGCGTGAACACCGCGGCGATCGCGCGGCCGGAGCTGCTCGGTGAGATCGCCCAGCGGTTCGGCTCGCAGGTGCTCGTGCTGTCGGTCGACGCGCGCCGGGTGAGCGGGCAGACACGTACCGAGAGCGGCTACGAGGTGACGACGCACGGCGGTCGCGAGGGCACCGGCATCGACGCGGTCGCGTGGGCGGCGCGCGGCGAGGAGCTCGGGGTCGGCGAGATCCTGCTCAACTCCATGGATGCCGACGGCACGACGTCCGGCTTCGACCTCGAGATGCTCGAGCGGGTGCGACAGGTGGTGTCGGTCCCGCTGATCGCCTCCGGTGGGGCCGGCCGAGTGGAGGACTTCGCACCTGCCGTCGCGGTCGGCGCCGACGCGGTGCTCGCGGCCAGCGTCTTCCACTTCGGGACGCTGCGGATCGGCGACGTCAAGGACGCCCTCAAGGCCAGCGGCCACCCCATTCGCTAGCCCCACCCTTCGCGATCTTGCACTTTTCAACCGGTTCCGGGCCTGCGGGACGTTGAAAAGTGCAAGATCGCGTTTCGGCTCGCGCCTCGCGGCGGTCGGTAAACCAGATGCGCCTACCGGCACAATGGTTGCTATGTCCGGTCCGGTCCGTCCGTCCTCGCTCGACCCGGTGGTTGCCGCGCGCCTCAAGCGCGACGACAACGGCCTGATCGCCGCGGTGGCCCAGCAGTGGGACACCGGCGAGGTGCTGATGGTCGGCTGGATGGACGACGAGGCGCTGCACCGCACCCTCACCACCGGCCGCTGCACGTACTGGAGCCGCAGCCGCCAGGAGTACTGGGTGAAGGGCGACACGTCCGGCCACCAGCAGTGGGTCAAGTCCGTCGCGCTCGACTGCGACGGCGACACGGTGCTCGTGTCAGTCGACCAGGTCGGGGCCGCCTGTCACACGGGCGACCGGCGCTGCTTCGACGCCGACGTGCTCGACGCCGTCGTCGGCGAACCTCCCGCATGAGCGCGGCATCGACCTCGCGTCCGGACGGCGTCGTACGTCCGGACCGCGACGGCTTCCTGTCGGCGTTCGCCACCGATCGCGTGGTCCCCGTCGTACGACGGGTGCTCGCCGACTCCGAGACGCCGATCAGCGCCTACCGCAAGCTGGCCGCGGGGCGTCCCGGAACGTTCCTGCTCGAGTCCGCTGAGCACGGCGGGGTGTGGGCGCGGTACTCCTTCATCGGGGTGCGGTCGGCGGCGACGTTGTCCGAGCGGGACGGCAAGGCGGTGTGGACGGGCATCGGTCCCGACGACTACCCGGAGGACCCGCTCGCCGCGCTCCACGACGCGGCAGCGCGGTTACACACGCCGCGCAACCCGGATCTGCCCCCGCTGACGTGCGGTCTGGTCGGCTACCTCGGCTACGACGCGGTACGTCGGATCGAGCGGCTGCCGGTGATCGCCCAGGACGACATCGCGATGCCGGAGCTGCACTTCCTGCTCGCGACCGACGTCGCCGTCCTCGACCACAGAGACGGCTCGATCCTGCTGGTCGCCAACGTGATCCATGCCCTGACGCCCGGCGCGGACGCCGATCCGTCGTCGGCGTACGACGACGCGGTCGCACGCCTCGACGCGATGACTGCCGACCTCGCCAAGCCCGCCGAACCGTCGGTGGCGACCATCGAACGTTCCGCGGTCCCGGCGTACGACGAGCGGACCACCCGCGAGGACTTCATGGCGGCCGTTGACGCGGCGAAGGAGCACATTCGCGCCGGCGACTGCTTCCAGATCGTCGTGTCCCAGCGGTTCGAGACCGACTGCGCGGCCGATCCGCTCGACGTGTATCGCGCCCTGCGGACCGGCAACCCGTCGCCGTACATGTACCTGCTCAGGTTCGACGACCTCGACGTGGTCGGCTCCTCGCCCGAGGCGCTGGTCAAGGTCGAGAACGGTCGCGCGTTGATGCATCCGATCGCCGGCACGCGACCGCGGGGCGCGACGCCGGAGGAGGACACCGCCTACGCCGCCGAGCTGCTGTCGGACCCGAAGGAACGCGCCGAGCACGTGATGCTGGTCGACCTCGGACGCAACGACCTGGGACGCGTCGCGGTGCCCGGATCGGTCGAGGTGGTCGACCTCATGGCGGTCGAGCGGTTCTCGCACGTGATGCATCTGGTCTCCACCGTCGTGTGCGACGTGGCGCCCGAAGCGACAGCGCTCGACGTGCTGTGCGCGTGCTTTCCGGCGGGGACGCTGTCGGGTGCGCCGAAGGTCCGCGCGATGGAGGTCATCGAAGCGCTCGAGCCGACCCGGCGCGGGTTGTACGGCGGGATCGTCGGCTACGTCGACGTAGCGGGCGACCTGGACACGGCGGTCGCGATCCGCACCGTCGTGATGCGCGAGGGTCGGGCCTTCGTACAGGCAGGGGCTGGCATCGTCGCCGACTCCGACCCCGCAGCCGAGGACGCCGAGTCCCGCAACAAGGCCGCGGCCGTGCTCGCGGCGCTGGCGTCGGCGGAGGCCATCCGTCCCGCCGACCGCTAGGCGCGGGGTGATGGACAGTCGACGGGCAGGTCTCGCACGAGCCGTAGTGGGCACCGCGGGGTCCGGGCTGCTCGTGCTGCTCGCGAGCGGCCGGGTGTGGTCGTCGGCGACCGCGCGGCTGCCCGGTGCCGCCGTCTCGAAGGTGTCGGTGGCCGGGCACGCGGTGGAGCCGTCGCTGCCCGCGCTCGGCATCGCGTTGCTTGCTCTCGCGGCCGGTCTGATCGCCGCCAAGGGCGCGTTGCGGCGGGTGGTCGGCGTACTCGTGGTGGTGGTTGGCGGGACGGCGCTCGGCGTCGCAATCGCCGGCCGCGGATCCGTATCGTCGGCGCTCACCGCGCACGAGCCGGGCGGGCTGTCGCTGCCGATTCACGGGACGCCCAACGGCTGGTGGGTCATGGCGGCGGTCGGCGGACTGCTCGCCGTTATCGTCGGCGGGCTGGCTGTGGTGCGCAGTGGTGACTGGGCCGCGCTCGGGCGCAAGTACGAAGCTCCCGGTACGCCGCAACAGGTGGCAGCCGGCGACTCCGCCGTCAGCACGTGGGATGCGCTGGACAGAGGCGAGGACCCGACCGAATGAGCGCGCGAACAGGAGCCGGTTCCCGGGGGGCGGGGGCGGTGGACGGGACGGCCGTACTCGCTGACTACCCTTGCCCAATGTCCGTCCTCGACGACATCGTGCGGGGCGTCCGTGAGGATCTCGCGGAGCGCGAGTTGGCACTGCCACTCGACGCGGTGAAGGACCTTGCTGCCTCCGCCCCCGCACCCCGCGACGCGGTTGCGGCCTTGTCGGGCGAGGGCGTCGCCGTGATCGCCGAGGTCAAGCGATCGAGCCCGAGTGCGGGGGACCTCGCCTCGATCGGTGATCCGGCGGCACTGGCGAAGGAGTACGCCGCGGGTGGCGCCTCGGTGATCTCGGTGCTCACCGAGGGCCGGCGCTTCAACGGGTCGCTCGCCGACCTCGACGCGGTGCGTGCGGCGGTGGAGATCCCCGTGCTTCGCAAGGACTTCGTCGTCACGCCCTACCAGGTGTGGGAGGCGCGCGCCCACGGCGCGGACGTCGTCCTGCTGATCGTCGCGGCGCTCGAGCAGCAGGTGCTGGTCAGCCTCCGCGAGCGGGTCGAGAGTCTGGGGATGACCGCACTGGTCGAGGTGCACGACGAGGCGGAGGCGTTGCGCGCGCTGGACGCCGGCGCCCGGGTGATCGGCGTGAACAACCGCAACCTGCGAACCCTTGAGGTCGACCGGGACACGTTCGCGCAGGTGGCACCGACCATCCCCTCGTCGGTCGTCCGCGTCGCCGAGAGCGGGATCCGCGGCCCGCACGACCTGCTCGCTGCTGCTGCCGCCGGAGCCGATGCGGTGTTGGTCGGAGAGGGCCTCGTGAAGGCCGACGTGCCGCGGCAGGCCGTCGCCGACCTGGTGGCCGCGGGTGTGCACCCGTCGTGCCGCCACCCGGCCTAGTGGCTACCGCAGACAGCGTCGAGGAGCGGTTCGGCCCGTACGGCGGACGCTACGTTCCCGAGGCGCTGATCGCGGCGCTGGACGAGCTCGCCGCCGTGTATGCCGACGCGCGCGCCGACGACTCGTTCCGCGCGGAGTTCGAGCGGCTGCTGCGCGACTACGCCGGACGCCCGTCCTTGCTCTATGACGCGACGCGGTTCTCCGAAGAGGTCGGCGCGAGGGTGCTGCTCAAACGGGAGGACCTCAACCACACCGGTGCGCACAAGATCAACAACGTGCTCGGCCAGGCGCTGCTGACCCAACGCATGGGCAAGCCGCGCGTCATCGCCGAGACCGGCGCGGGCCAGCACGGTGTCGCGACGGCGACTGCAGCCGCGCTGTTCGGTCTCGAGTGCACCGTCTACATGGGTGAGGTCGACACCGAGCGTCAGGCCCTGAACGTGGCACGGATGCGCCTGCTCGGCGCCGAGGTCGTACCGGTGACGAGCGGATCGCGAACCCTCAAGGACGCGATGAACGAGGCGTTCCGCGACTGGGTCACCAACGTCGATCGCACTCATTACGTGATCGGTTCGGTCGGCGGGCCGGCGCCGTTCCCCGCGATGGTGCGTGACTTCGCGTCGGTGATCGGCACCGAGGCGCGACAGCAGTGCCTCGACCTGCTCGGCCGGCTGCCCGACGCCGTGCTTGCTTGTGTCGGCGGCGGTTCCAACGCGATGGGGATCTTCACCGCGTTCATCCCCGACGAGTCCGTGCAGCTGTTCGGGTTCGAGGCCGGCGGGGAGGGCATCGAGACCGGCAAGCACGCGGCAACTCTCACCGGCGGATCGCCGGGCGTGCTGCACGGCTCGCGGTCCTATGTCCTGCAGGACGAGGACGGCCAGACCAAGGAGTCCCACTCGATCTCCGCCGGCCTGGACTATCCGGGCGTCGGCCCCGAGCACGCGTGGCTCAAGGACACCGGGCGCGCGTCGTACGAACCGGTCGACGACGACGACGCGATGGAGGCGTTCCGGCTGTTGTGCCGGACCGAGGGGATCATCCCGGCGATCGAGAGCTCGCACGCCCTCGCCGGCGCCCAGATGGTGGCGCGACGGCTCGGGCCCGACGCGGTGCTGCTGGTGAACCTGTCCGGGCGCGGTGACAAGGACATGGACACCGCCGCTCACTGGTTCGGGCTCGTCCAGTGAGCGCCGAAGGCACCACTCTTGGGTGGCCGGCGGGGTGGCGGACGTGAGGACGTCGGGGGAGGCGTACGCCGCGGCCAAGGCCGAGCGGCGCGCTGCCTTCGTCGGCTACCTGCCCGCCGGCTTCCCGACGTTCGACGGCGCTGTCGACGCGTTGCGCGCGCTCGTCGACGGCGGCGTCGACATCATCGAGCTGGGGTTGCCCTACAGCGATCCGGTGATCGACGGCCCGGTGATCCAGGCGGCGACCGAGCGAGCGCTCCGCGGTGGCACTCGCATCGCCGATGTACTGCGCACCGTGGAGGCAACCGCTGCGATGGGTGTGCCCGTCGTGGTGATGACGTACTGGAACCCGGTGCTTGCGTACGGCGCGGATCGCTTCGCGAAGGATCTCGCGGCTGCTGGCGGCACCGGCCTG
>DASZTV010000099.1:0-63876 GCA_035548125.1 Mycobacteriales bacterium
TCACGACGTATCGCGCACGGTTTGCGGCCGTGCCATGCCCCCGCTCGAGGTAGCCAGAGCTCGCCAGCTCGTCGATCGCCGCAACCTCATCAGGGAGAAACGCATCTGCTGCCGCGACCGCTATTCCGCGGTCCCGCTGCCACGCCACCCGCTCCGCCCGGGTAAGCCCACCGCACACCCCAGCAACGTCATGATGTACCGCGAAGTTGGTGCACTCAGCGAGGACCGGACAACTAGCGCACAGCGCAAGGGCACGCTGCTCGGCCGGCCGATCGCCGTCGACGTCCATCAGGGCGGGACGTCCAGCACACGCTGCGGCATCCTGCCAGAAGGCTCCCGTGTCCTCGGCATTGGCGCGCATCACGCGCACCGACGTGCCGGACGTGACGCGGACAGTGCCAGCGCCTCAGAGCTGATCGTGGACCCCAAGGCCACGAGAATCCGCCGCACCGACGCACGCGCGGAATCCGCGGTGGCGCGCAAGACGTCCAGCGGGACTGCGGTGTCCACGCCTGCGATACGGCGCACCTGAACCTCGTAGCCGACCTCGCCGCCGTGTGCCAACGCGTCGAAAGCCGCGTCGAGCGTCGCCGCGCCTGCAGTCGTCAGCGCCGTGACGGGAAAGCGCATCCCGGTCGAATGAGTCGGCCTGATCGTTACCCGGTAGTTGCGATGAAGGTCACCTGTGCGCGGGGTACCAAGACCTTGCACGCTCAGCACCACACCCCGCCCGGTTTCCACCCGAACCTGTGCGCCGGCTTCGTCGAATCCGATCATCACCGCCATCGGTACGCTCCATCTGTCTCGGCTGCTTCACCTCCAATCCTCCGGAAAACGCCGACGAAACCGACCTTCGCCGTCACGTGATCCCTCCGACTACGCGGACATTTTCCGTATGGTCCAGACCCCGTGCGAACGTCTGACTCCGACGTCGGATTGGTGGTCGTGCTCGAGGAGTTCCGGGTATCCGTGCTCCTCCCCGGCGGACTGAAAGCGAGCGACCGCAGCGTTAGTGCGCACTGAATCTCGTACTGCCCGTCAGGCACCGAGCCTGGCTGCCGTCAGCGAAACTGCGGCTGGTCCAGAGGGGTTGACACGCTGCGCCGATGACTCACGACACATGGGTGGTTCTCGATGAAATCATCGTGACCGTCTACGTCCCGACCGCGCTCAGTGCTTCAGCTGCCGACCAGCAACGCCAGCACATCCGCGCGGCAATCGCGCACGCCACCCGCCAGCTTCAGGCCGCCACTTGCCGGCTCGACCTCAATCCCGACCGGTAATCCAGGCCTCGGAGGGACGACCGCCGCGGCACATATTTGTCCGGGCTCTTGGTGGGCGAGGAGCGTCACGACTGCCGGGGGAGGGCGACCCCGCGGGTCGCTATGCCGAGCCTTACGCGACAGTGAAACGTGCGATCGAGGTGCGCAGCCCGTCTGCGAACTGGTTGAGTTGCGCGACCGCAGCCGCGGTCTGGCGCGTGCCCTGTGCGGATTGCCTTGACACGTCGGAGACCTGACTCATCGCGCTGACCACCTGCTCGGATGCGGACCGTTGCTGTTGGGTCGCGATCGATATCTCGCGTGCTGCTGTCGTGGTCTCCTCCACCATGGCGGCGATCCGCTCCAATGCGGCGACTGCGGCTTGGGCGAGCTGTGATCCTTCATGGGCCTGGACGGATCCCTGTTCCGTCGCAGTGATCGTCGCCCGGGTCTCGTCTTGGATCTCGCAGACGATCTGTTTGATCTGACCGGTGGACTCCTGCGCGCGTTCGGCGAGTTTGCGAACCTCTGCGGCAACAACCGCGAAACCTCGGCCCTGTTCGCCTGCGCGTGCGGCCTCGATCGCGGCGTTCAGGGCGAGCAGGTTGGTCTGGTCTGCGAGTTCGTCGATGACGTTGATGATGTGGCCGATCTGCTGACTCTTCTCGCCGAGTGTTCTCGCTCGCCCGGCGATCGAATCGACATGCTCGACGATGCCCGCCATGGCGCCGACGCTTGCGTCGACGGCGGCTCGGCCTTGCTCCCCGCATCGAAGTGTCTCGGTTGCGTAGCGCGCAACCGAGTCCGCGGTCTCGGCGATTTGTGCCGCTGTCGCGGCGAGCTCCTCGATCGTTGAAGTGGTCTCGGCGACGGCGGAGGACTGTTGGCTCGCGCCGGCAGCATGGCTTTCGGCCTGTGCCAGCAACTCGGTCGCACTGGCCGTGATCTGCTCCCCGCCGACGCGGATTTGACCGACCAACTCGTGGAGGCTGCTGAGGGTGTTGTTGAAGGCTTCGCCGAGCAGCTTCAGATGTTCGTGATCGATGTTGTCCTCGACGCGAACGCCGAGGTTACCGTTGGCGGCTCGCTGAAGGACCTCGGACAGCTGCTCGACCTGCGTCGACAGTTGGGTTCGCGCGCGCTCGGTCGCGTCGAAGTTCCGCCACGCGAACGACGCGATCAGCCCGCCGACGATGCCCACCACGACGGTGGTGAGCGAATAGGTCGCCATTGCGGCTACATGCGCCCGGTTGAACTCTCCTTGCGCGGCCGCGATCACCAGCAGGCCGCCCGCGGATGCCAGACTCATTGCACCGTATTGAAGGGCGTTGCCTGTGCCGGCGGCCATCAGGACGACCAGCGGAAAGAGGACCCACAGCGGTCCGTCGATTCCGTTGGTAGTGGCAATCGTGCCCGCGACGAAGATCCAGATCATTAAGCCGCAAACCACGTCGAATGTGTCGGTCTCTCTTACTCGCGGTCGTAGGCCCCGTCTACGTTCTCGGAGCAGCGGGAGCGGTGCTGCCACGAGGCCGAGAGCGATGAATCCCGCGGTGAGCGCGAGGTCGTGTCGTTGAGCGTTGCCGACAGCACTTCGCAGGATCGTGCCGATCGCCGCCACGGCGACAACTGCCCAGGCCACGATCCCCGCGAACCGCCTTCTCTCCCGATTGTCGTTCACTACTTGCGGACCAGCTCGACCTTGCGCCATCCGTTGAGGATCACGCTCGGATTGGGCTCGAGTGGAGCGTCGGAGAGTCGTACGCCGGGAAGATGAGGCAGTAACGCCCCTATCGCGGTGGTCACCTCCTGCAGCGCCAGATGAGATCCGAGGCAGAAGTGAATGCCGTGACCGAAGGACAGGTGACGGGCGCGGGGCCGGCTGATGTCGAAGCGGTCCGGATCGTCGAACTGTTCCGGGTCCCGATTGGCCGCCGCCATGTGAAGGGCGATGACGCCACCCTTGGGAATGGCGGTCCCGGCGACCTCGAGATCCTCGGTCGCTTCTCGGAAGGCGACCTGGATCGGAGCGGTCAGGCGGTTCGCCTCATCCACGGCCGCCGGCAGCAGCGACGGGTCCGCTGACAGCAGCCCAAGCTGGTCGGGGTTGGACAGGAGCTCGACGACCGTATTTCCAATCAGGTTGGTCGAGGTCTCGTTGCCCGCGACCATGATCGTGACCGCCATCGTCAAGGTCTCGGCTGTCGTCAGAGCCTCGTCATCGACGGCACGAAGCATCGCGCTGATCACGTCATCCTTCGGGTCCGCGCGCCGTGCCTCGATCAGTGGGACGTAGAACAACGCGAAGTCGCGCAGCGTGGTGACCAGACTGAGCTGTCCTTCCGGCGTAGTGCGGATGTCACCCACCGCGGCTGCCGCGAACCCGTCCGACCATTGCTTGACCTGGTCGTAGCCCGCGCTGTCGATCCCGAGGATGTCGGCGATCATCTCGACGGGCAGCGGCACGGCCAGCCGCTCGACGACGTCGAAGCCATCGAGGTCACCTGCGTTTTGCATGCATCTGTCGACGATCGCAGTGATGGTCGTCGCCATGGCGGCGATCCGGGCGGGGGTGAATCCTCGGCTTACTATCCGACGAACCCGGGTGTGCTCAGGGGGATCGGCGGAGGCGATCGCCTGGGCCGTTGCCAACTCCTCGAGATCGATCGGCATGGACGAGGCGATGGTGAGGAGCTGCTCGAGGAGATGGGGGTCGGGCTCGCCCGCACCATCCGTAGCTTGACCCTCGTACGGGTTCGGCTTCGATGAGAACAACTCCGGCTGGGACTGGATCGACTTGACGTCCTCGAACCTTGCTGCCACCCACAGGTCATCAGCCGCGCGGTACAGACCTGGTTGCGCTCGAAGCTCGGCGTAGACGGCGGGCCGTGATTCACGGGGCCCGGGGGAGAACAGGTCGAACTCGAAACGTTCGCCGATCGCCGTCACATTGCACCTTGTTCGGCGGGAGTGATCTGCTGGAAGAGTTGGCTGAGGTCGCCGTAGACCCAGCTGCAGATGACCCGATCGCCATGAAGCTCGTAGATCTCACAGGTGTCGACATCGATCGATCTCTGGTGCGGCGGGAATCCCAGGTAGTCCCGCATGTGCACGCCGGTCAGACGCCAACGAGCGCACGCGTAGCGGTCGTCGCCGAACAGCAGGTCCTCGTGCAGATACAACCCATCGAACGCCTCGGCAAGCAGGCGGAAGTTGTCGGCGATGTCGGCCAGGGCGATCGGCGTCGCGATGCCTGGCACCCATCTGGGGCACTCGGGATCGAAGTGAGCCAGGTAGCCGTCGACGTCGCCGTCGTTGAGGGCTGCGACCGCCGACCGCACGGCGGCGACTGCCTTGCTCGCTGAGGGGTCGGCCACGCTGCGTCCCGTCACTCGTGAGACTCCGCGCGCTTGATCCGCACGCGGTCATCATTCAGGCCACTGAACGTAACGCAGAATCGGGGAAGTGCTCAATAGAGGTCGACTTGATGCGGGTGACGCCATGATCCCGCTTCAGCGCGTCGACAAAAAGGCTACTGTAAGCCCACCATGGAACTGACCGACTTCCGCCGGGGCCTGGGTCGTTGGCTGGATGACAACGCGGCCACCCTTGGGGCCGGTGTTCCCTTTGCCAACGCCGTGGCCGATCGGCTGAGCCGTCAACGCGAGGTGCAGCAACGGCTGTACGACGAGGACTGGATGCGCTTCGGCTGGCCGGAACGGGTTGGCGGTCTAGGTGGCTCGGTGCTGTGCCGGGCCGTTCTCGGTGAGGAGCTCACCTCGCGGGGGATCGTTCACACCACCACCTGGTCCATGCACGAGGTGCTCGGACCAGCTGTCGTGGAGTACGCCGACCCGACGCTGGTTGCTGAGGTGTTCCCCCGGCTGCTTTGCGGGGAGGAGACATGGTGTCAAGGGTTCTCCGAGCCCGAGGCCGGAAGCGACCTCGGCTCGTTGCGGACGACCGCCACCCAGACCGCTGACGGTGACAGCTGGGTGATCAACGGCGAGAAGCTGTGGACCAGCTTCGCCCACCACGCGGCTCGCTGTGTGGTGCTCGCCCGCACCGGTCCTGCCGGCTCCGGCTCGGCGGGAATCTCGGCGTTTCTGGTTGACATGGACTCGCCGGGCGTTGTGGTCCGACCCCTCGCGACGATGGCAGGCGTCGATGAGTTCTGCTCGACGTCGTTCGTCGACGTGGTCGTGCCGGGCGGCCGGTTGGTCGGCGGAGTGGGCGACGGTTGGAAGACCACCGCATTCATCCTCGCGTGCGAGCGTGGGCCGATCTTCTGGCAGCGAGCGAGCTGGCTCGCCCGACACCTCGAGCTCCTCCTGCCGCATGCCAGCGATCACAGAACGCATGCGCTCGTCGGTGAAGCCTTCCAGGCGCTGTGGGCTTTTCGCGCTCGCTCGCTGTCGACCCTTCGGGCGATGGAAGGCGGCTCGCTTCCCGGTCCGGAGGCGTCGATCGACAAGATCCTGATCGCGAGCGCCGAACAAACCGTCTTCGAGCTGGCGAAGGAGGTGCTGTCCGGCGATCTCGAGCTCTCGGACAGCACGGAGGCCGAGATGTGGCGTAGCGAGTGGGCCTACTCGCGGGCAGCGACCATCTACGGGGGCACCAGCGAGATCCAGAAGGACATCGTCTCCTCAAGACTGCTCGGCCTCCCGAGGGGAGCGTGAACGTGGTGTACGACGACAGCCTCGTTCAGGACACCCTGTCCGGACTTGCCGCCACCTATGACGGCGAGGCGCTCGACGTGGCCCTCGCCGACTTCGGATTCGCGGAGCTGATCCAGGAGTCGGCGCAACTTGGCGTGACTTCCGTGTTCGAGGCAGTTGGTCGTACGGGCGCATCGTGCGGAGCGCTCAATCACGTCCTGACCGCCGCCGTGTCCTCGGCCACGGATATCGACGTGTCCGGCGACACCGTCCTTCTGCCTCGCCCGGGCGAGGAGCACCCGGCCACCGTGGACAGGGGCACCATCAGGTTGCACGGACTGGCGATCGCGCCGCGACCGGGTCGCGCGCTTGTCGTTGCTGCCGTAGGGACAGAGGGCATCGGCTGGTTCCGGGTCACCCCGTCGGAGTCGGTTCCGTCCCACAAAATGCATGGTCTGGACCCTGTCCTCGGATTGGTCGCGGTCGAGGCGGACTCCGTTGATGGTGAGCAGTTCCTCGGGGGCCTCGACGCGGCCCTGACGTGGGACGCCGCCGTAGCAGCGGCTCGTCGCGCGCTGAGCGCTCAGATTGCAGGAGGCGTGGAGCAGATGCTCACCTTGGCCACCGAGCACGCCAAACAGCGTGTTCAGTTCGGCCGGCCGATCGGATCGTTCCAGGCAGTGCGACACCGCCTAGCCGAGGTGTCCGTGGCGCTGCACGCCGCGAGAGCTGCGAGCGAACAAGGCTGGCACAGCGACGACGAGGTCCTCGGCGCCATGGTGGCCAAGTCGTTGGCAGGACGGGCGGCGAGGATCGCCGGCGTGCACTGCCAGCAAGTGCTTGCGGGGATCGGCTTCACCGCGGAGCACCCGTTCCACTCCTTGCTGAAGCGGACGATCGTTCTCGACCGCTTGCTCGGCTCATCAGTCGAGCTGCCGACGATCATCGGAGCCCGGCTTGCCGCCGCGGGCAGCGTGCCCAGGCTGGTCGAGCTTTGAGCGGCCACACGCCCCCCGCCAGTCGGGCGAAGTCGCTCGTCTCAATCGCTCGGGTCGGCGACGTGAGCATCGTGACCTTGGCGCGCCCGGACAATGCGAACGCGTTGGACGCCGAGTTGGCCGCCGCGCTGCTGGGCGCCGTCCAGCGGGTGGCTGTCGACGGCACCCGGGCTGCGGTGATCACAGGTGAGGGTTCGGCGTTCAGCGCAGGCGGCGACTTCCGAACGATCCAGGACATGCAGGACCCCGAGATCCGCACAGCCGTGCTCGATGTCCACCGGGAGCTCTTCTGGCAGCTCGTCCGGTCTCCGATCCCCACCGTCGCCGCCGTCAACGGACCCGCAGTCGGTGCCGGAGTAACCCTCGCCGTTCTCGCCGACCTGGTCGTGATGTCGCAGGACGCCTACCTGAGCGATCCACGGGTGTCGTTGGGCCTGCTCGACGGCGCTGGCGGCCTCATCATCTGGCCGCTGCTGACGAGCCTGTCGGCCGCGCGCGAATACCTGCTTCTCGGCGATCGCCTGAATGCAGGCGACGCCTACCGGCTGGGAGTGGTCAACCGCGTCGAGCCGACGGAGCAGGTCGTTCCAGCCGCAGTCGAGCTTGCCCGACGACTCGCCGCGCTGCCCGCACAGGCAACCCAGCAGGCGCGCCGTTTGCTCAACTCCCAACTCGAACTAGCCGCGGCCGGTCTGCTCGATGCGTGCTCTACAGCGGAGACGACCTGTTTCGACAGCGACGAACATCGTGAACGGCTCGCGGAGCTGATCGCAAGGACGGCTGCTCGTAACGAGAGGACGACACCGTGACTGACTTCTCGCGAGTAGCACTCGTGACAGGAGGCACCCGAGGAATCGGGCGCGCGGTCACCACGCGGCTTGCGGAGGCCGGAGTGACCGTGGTTGCGGTCTACGCGAACGACGAGGAGTCGGCCGACGAGCTTGCCAGCGCGCTCAAGGGCTCAGCAGGGCGGGTGGACATCCGGCAAGCCGACATCGGTGAAGACCAGCGGTGCGCCAGCCTCGTCGCGTCGGTGCTCGAGGCACACGGGCGTCTCGACTACCTCGTGAACAACGCCGGCACGGTCATCGAGCAACGGCTCGCCGAGATCTCCGGGGAGGACTGGGACCGCCAGGTCGCGGTGAACCTGACCGCGTCGTTCCATCTTTCGCAAGCCGCCATTCCCGCGATGAGCTCCCAAGGATTCGGCCGCATCGTCAACGTCGGTTCGGTCACCGCTGTAATGGGCAGTCCCGTCCAGATCGCGTACGGTGCCGCCAAGGCTGGTCTGCAGGGCCTGACCAGGTCGCTCGCGAGAAGCGTCGCTCGCAAGGGCATCACCGTGAACTGCGTCATCCCCGGAAGCATCGAGACCGACATGTCATCCGGTCTCCGCTACACCGACGCCAGCCTCGTCACGCCACTGATCCCTATGGCACGTTGGGGGACTCCCGAAGAGGTCGCGCACGCGATCGTCTTCCTGCTCGACGACCGGTCCGGCTACATCACCGGCTCTGTGCTCACAGTTGACGGTGGAATGAGCATGGGTGGGTGACCGGACCGAATGCCATTGACCACGCTCGACATCGACGCCGTGCCGATCCCCGCCTCGCTGCACGAGGGCTACCGCCGCAGTGGCTACATCACCGACCAGACGATGAGCGCGCTCCTCGAGCGTGCCGCACGGCAATGGCCGTCGCGTCCGGCACTCACTGAGGCGGACCGACAACTCACCTACGCCGAGCTCGAGGCGCTCACCCGAAGGGCCGCCGGCTGGCTGCGTGCAGCCGGAATCAAGCCGGGCGACGTCGTCTGCTGGCAGACGCCGAACTGGTGGGAAGCGCATCTGCTCGGCCTCGCGATATGGCAGCTCGGCGCCGTCAGCAACCCAATCGTCCCGTTTTATCGAGAGCACGAGCTTCGACAGATCCTCAGCCAGGTTCGGCCTGCCGCTGTCATCACGGTCGAGGCGTTCCGGGGGTTTTCACACGCCGAGGCCTTCGACGACCTGCTCGCCGAGACCGGCCTGTCCGGAACGACCAAGATAATCGTCCGTGGTAGCAGAACGGGTTGGACAAGCTTCGACGACCTGCTGACGCACAGCTATGAAGTGCCGCCCGCCGAAGTGTCCGCACACGATCCCTGCCTGATCCTCTTCACCTCAGGCACCACGTCGGCCCCGAAGGGGGCGGTTCATTCCTCGCAGTCGCTGCTTGCCGAGACCCGCCAGCTAGCCGATGCGTGGGGGCTGGGCTGGACCGACGCGACATACATGGCCGCTCCGCTTCAGCACATCACCGGTGTGCTCAACGCCATGTCGATCCCGTTGCTCACCGGAGCATGCGCCGTCCTCGCAGATCGGTGGGATGCCGAGCAAGCGGTTCGCGACATCCTCGCCTGCAACGCGACGTATACCGCCGGCGCCACCGTGTTCCTGCAGGAGCTCACCGCCGCCGCGGCCAGCGCGGACGCCCGGCTGCCGCTGCGCAACTTTGCTTGTGGCGGCGCGCCGGTGCCGCGATCGGTGATGCAGGCCAGCGAGGCTCAAGGGATCCCGGCGTCACGGGTGTATGGCATGACCGAGCTCCCGACAGTGACAGTGATGAACAGCGCCGAGGACTTCGAGCATCGCGCCGGGACCGATGGCCGGATCGCGGCGGGAGTCGAGGTCCGGGTGGTCGCGGAAGACCTCGACGTCCCCTGCGGTGGCGAAGGAGAGCTCGTCGTGCGCGGCCCCGAGCGCATGCTCGGCTATCTACGTGCGTCGGACAACGCCTCGGCGCTGGACGGGGCTGGATGGTTCCGGACGGGTGACATCGGAGCAGTCGACGCCGACGGCTATGTGCGGATCACCGGGCGGCTTAAGGACGTCATCAACCGCGGGGGCGAGAAGTTCTCCGCACGGGAGATCGAGGACCTCCTCCTCGGCCACCCGGGGGTGCGCGCGGCCGCGATCCTCCCCGGTGCCGACGCGCGGCTCGGCGAGGTACCTGTCGCCTACGTCGTTCTCGACGACCAATCGGTCACCGATGCCGAGTTAGTTGCGTACGCCGCCAGTGCGGGACTGGCACGCCAGAAGACGCCCGTCGCCTGGCACTTCCTCGACGCATTACCAATGACCCCCTCCGGCAAGGTCAAGAAGTTCGAGCTGCTCGCGGAGCCCTTCGATGAGTGAGGCCCTCGTCCAGACCCGAGCAGCGGCAGCGCGAAGCGTCGTCAAGCGTGCCGCGATGCTCGCCCGCCGCATCGAGGACGACATTGTCGCTGCCGGCTGGCCGGTGGGCGACGTTCTCGGTACCGAGGCGGAGCTCATGGCGCGCTACGACGTCAGCCGTGCCGTGCTGCGCGAGGCAGTCAGACTCGTCGAGCACCACCGCGTCGCCGAGATGCGTCGCGGACCCGGCGGCGGCCTCGTCGTGCGCGCCCCGGACCGCGAGGGAGCGGCAAAGGCGCTCGCCGTCTACCTGGCCGCACACGGCATGAGTGTTGCCGACCTGATGGCAGCCAGGCGGATTCTCGAACCGGTCGCCATAGCGCTCGCGACGGAGCGGCTGACCGAGGACGGGATCGCACAACTGCGCGGGTCGGTCGAGGTGGAGAACAGAGAGTCGAACCAGACCCGACCTGCTGCCCTTCCTTCGCACGTCCACCCGGCGATCGCCGCAATGTCCCTCAACCCCGTCCTGCGGCTGTTCCTCGACATCCTCGAAGAGCTCAGCGAGATCTACGGGACCCGGCCAAGCGAGATCACGAGAGCCGCAGCGATCGCCGCCGACCTGCGTATCCGCGAGGAGCACGCCGCCATCGTCGCGGCCATCATCGATGGTGACGTGGCCCGCAGCCAGCGGCTTGCCGTCGAACACCTGGAGGGGATCACCTCCCTGCTGGTCGACCCGTCGCGGGCCGCCGGCGCCGTCAGTCCCCTGCTAGCACGCGAGGAATCGAAGCAAGCGGAGCTCATTGCCGAGCGGATCCGATCAGATCTCGCCGAATCGCGCCTGCCGGTAGGCACCATCGTCGGCTCCGAGAACAGCCTCCGGAAGCGGTACGGGGTGAGTCGGCAGATCCTTCGCGAAGCGGTTCGTCTGCTCGAGCATCACGGGGTAGCCGTAATGCGTCGCGGGCCGAATGGCGGGCTGGCGATCGGCGAGGCGGACCCGGCCGCGGCGGTTGAGGCGATCGCGGCGTACCTGCAGTTCCGCGAGGTCGCGCTCACCGACCTTCGCTGCGTCCGCGATGCCATCGAGCTCGCCTGCGTCGACCAGGTTGTCGACCTGCGAGCTGACCCACGCGTTGTGCAGCGTCTGCGTGCCTCGCTAACGGTGGACCTTGCCGGCAATACCTCGGACCTGATCGGCTCGGTCCACAGCATCCACCGAGAACTTGCTGCGCTGACCGGGAACCCCGTCCTGGTGCTGTTCCTCGACGTTCTCACCAGCTTGTGGGAACGCCGCAGCGCACACTGTCCGGCCGATGAGCCGGCGGCGGACTCAACAACCCTTGCCGCACTTCGCGCCGCGCACAGCAGCATCGCGGAAGCCGTTCTGAACGGCGACCGGGGACTTGCTCGACTGCGCATGTTGCGGCATGTCGAGGCTTTGACCGCCTGGTGGCAATAGCGAATCGGGCTCTGCTCACGGCGAACGAAGGAGATGTCATGGCACGCACGATCGACTTTCCCGTCTTCGACGGGGACAACCATCTCTACGAGACCCGCGAAGCGCTGACCACCTACCTACCAGAGGAGCAGCGCGGTCTCGTGACGTACGTCGAGGTCAACGGACGGACCAAGATCGCGACGCTCGGGCAAATCAGCGACTACATCCCGAACCCAACGTTCGACGTGGTCGCCGCCCCCGGTGCGCAGGAGGACTTCTTCCGCAACGGCAACCCCGAGGGCAAGTCCAGGCGAGAGATCATGGGCGAGCCGATCCGAGCGATCGACGCTTTCCGCGAGCCGGGCGCGCGCCTGGCGTTGATGGACCAGCAGGGCCTGGACCGGACGATGATGTATCCGACGCTGGCGAGCCTCGTGGAGGAGCGGTTCAGCGCACATCCGGATGCGACCCACACCGTCATTCACGCGGTGAACCAGTGGTTGCACGACGTGTGGTCCTTCGACTGGAAGGGTCGCATCTTCACGACCCCGATCATCACGTTGCCCATCGTGGAGAAGGCGATCGAAGAGCTGAACTGGGCGGTCGAGCGAGGGGCACGCGCGGTGCTGGTCCGGCCTGCGCCCGTGCCAGGCCTGCGCGGCCCGCGGTCGTTCGCGCTACCGGAGTTCGACCCCTTCTGGCAGCGGGTCGTCGAGACCGACACGCTCGTCGTCATGCACGCCTCGGACAGCGGCTACGCGCGACAGTCGAACGACTGGGAGGGGCCCGGGGAGTTCCTGCCTTTCAAGGCTTCGGCATTCCGGGCGTACCACACAGCGACCCACAGCCCGGCCGGCGACGCGATCGCTGCGCTGGCTTGCCACGGGACGTTGAGCCGTTTCCCGCAGCTGCGGGTGGCGTCCGTCGAGAACGGCAGCGACTGGGTCGCACCCTTGATTCGCACGCTTGCGGCGACGTACAAGAAGATGCCGCAGGAGTTCGCCGAGCACCCGGTCGATGCCGTTCACCGGTGCGTGTACATCAACCCGTTCTGGGAGGACGACGTCCGTGAGCTGGCGAAATCCGTCCCCCTCGAGCACATCGTCTACGGCTCGGACTTCCCCCATCCCGAAGGGCTCGCCGACCCGCTGAGCTACGTCGACCATCTCGACGGATTCTCGCCGTCCGAGGTCGCCTCGATCATGGGCGGCACGCTGTCGACGTTGATGAAGGTGTCCTAGTACTTCGACAGGGTTCCCGGCGCCGGTGCGCGGTCGGTCGGGTACCGGCGGACCATGCTCTCTTGGCTGTACGAGGCGACGTGGCGACCGTCTTCGGTGAAGACGTTCGCCCATCCGTGGGCGCGACCGAATCCGGCGAAGTCGCTTCGGTGCGCGAGAAGATGCCAAGCCGCCGCATCGAATGGGGCGTGGAAGGTGAGGGTCTGCGTGATCACGCTTGTCGATATCGACGTGTGTGCCATCGACTGCCCGACGCCCGCGTGCGGACGCATCGCCGTCCCGATCAGGAACCCGTCCGAGGCATAAGCGACCAACGCCTTGCTGCGCTCGGCATCGTGAGGACCACCGTCGAATCGACTCCACACGTTGAGCTCCGCGGGCCCGACGGCCTCGGGGTCGAGCAGGTCGACCCCATCGTCGATCCGCACCATCCATCCTCTGGTGTGTGAGGTCTGCTTGGCACTGCCCGGGCCAAGTGACGACGGCATCTCCGCCTGATGACGGATCAGATCGTGGTCGGGCTGATGCAGCAAGACCAGCGCGGTGCAGCACAGCCGGTCGCCCTGGCTGATCCTGACAGCGACCGTCCCGAACGAGCGACCGGAATGCTGATGTTCGACCCGCACGTCCAATGCGCGCTGCGGATCGCCGCCACGCGTGAAGACGTTGTGCACCGACTTGACCGACAGCTCGGGCATCGCGAGCCCGGCCGCCGTCGTGAGCTGAGCCAGTAGCTGCCCGCCGTAGACGACGCCGTGTGAGTCGCTGAGGTTCTCCGCGCGGTAGGTACCCGGGCCGGTGGGCTCCAAGGCGAGGATGTCGACGACGTTGTCTTGTGGTGACACGCGTAGTCCTTCCTGATGTCTGACATGACGGGCTACAGCGGGCGTGCGCCGACCTCCGGTCCACCGTGGGCGCGGATCACCGTAGCCGGCTCCCGGGCGCGGAGTGTGTCAATGACGACGGCCGCAACCTCGGCGGAGGTCTGCATGGCGAACCGCACCCAGCCCTCGGCATACCACCGCTCGACCCAGTAGCCGAGCAGGTCAGGATCCATGTGGTCCGAGACACCGGTGTCCCCGGTGGGCCCAACGATCACGTCGCTGACTCGCAGTGCCGGGAACTCGGCTTGCAGTCCCTGACAGAACCGGCTGAGCCCGGCCTTGGAGGCGCCGTACGCGACCAGGCCGGGGTAGCAGCGCTCAGCGGCGTCGGAGGACAAGAACAGCGCTCGACCGCGCTTGGCGTCGTGCGTCAAATGCGGCAGCGCCGCGCGCGTGATCAGAGCCGGTCCGATGAGATTGGTCTCGAGTACCTCAAGCCACGCCTCACGACCCGACACGTCCAACGGAGTGAACGGGCCGATCCCAGCGGCGTAGACGACGGCGTCGAGCCCACCCAGTCGCGCCACGGAGTCGGCCACCGCGCGGTCACAGTCCTGTGGATCGCGGACATCGCAGCAGATGGCCAGCGCGTTGCTGATCTCCTGCACGCGATCTACTCGCCGGGCTGCGGCCGCGACCTTCGCGCCACCCTCAACGAGCTGCGTGGCGATCGCACGGCCGATCCCGCTCGACGCGCCCACCACCAGGACGCGGAGCCCGCGAAGATCGCCATCCTCGAGCGACACCGGGACTCCTCAGGAAATAGAATGTGACTCTCCTTTCACACCATAGAGCGTTTTACTTTCGTTTCGCTCCGGAGGTCGCGCGTGTCCGACGAGCCTGCTCTACGTCCGCTGCCGCAGGTCGGCCCCGACAACGAGTTCTTCTGGCGAGCCGGCGCCGACGGCGTCCTGCGCTTCCAGCGCTGTGGCGACTGTCAGCAGCTGCGGTTCCCGGTCGCCCCGGTGTGTCCGTACTGCCTGTCCTATGTCACGGAGATCGCCGACGTGTCCGGTGCCGCGGTCGTCGTGGCGTGCACCGAGAACCATCAGCAGTGGAGCCCTGCCCTTCCACCGCCGTACGTGATCGCCGTTGTCGCGATCGACGAAGACCCACGGATCCGGCTGACCACCAACATCGTTGGATGCCCATCGACCGATGTCCGTCTCGGACTTCGGGTCGCGGTCCAGTTCGAGCAGGTCGCCGACGTGTGGCTGCCGCTGTTCGCGCCGACGGGCGCGCCCGACCGCGGCTGGGCGGTGCCCGATCCGACTCCCGCTCGACGCCCTGCCCTCGCCTCGCCCGAGCGGTTCGAGAGCCGCGCCGCCATCACCGGCGTCGGCATGTCCAAGGTAGGCCGGCGACTGATGAGACCGGCGCTCGAACTCACGGTCGACGCAGCCCGAGCGGCTGTCGAAGACGCCGGCCTCACCCTCGACGAAATCGACGGGCTCGCGACCTATCCGGGCGGCGCCGGATCCGGCGGCTTCAGTGAGGGCGGTGTCACCGCACTCGTCGAGGCGCTACGACTGCAGCCGGCATGGATCAACGGCGGCGCCGAGACGCCGGGACAGATGGGTGCCGTGATCGCGGCGATGCTCGCGGTCGCCGCCGGGCTGTGTCGGCACGTGTTGTGCTTCCGGACGGTGTGGGAATCCTCCTACAGCGCACTTGCGCGCAGCGGTGCGATGCGATCGGGGCGCGGCGGCGGGCGCGTTTCTGGAATGACCGAGCTCCGTGCGCCCTTTGGCGCCATGTCGGCGGCCAACTGGATTGCCATGGCGGCGAGTCAGCATTTTGCGCGCTATGGGACCACACGCGAACAGCTCGGTGCGATCGCCCTGAACGCCCGCCTGAACGCGGCGCTGAACCCGAGCGCGGTCTACACCGAGCCGCTCACGATGGATGACTATCTGTCAGCTCGCCTGGTGTCGACACCGTTTGGTCTCTACGACTGTGACGTCCCGTGCGACGGCGCCGTCGCCATCGTCGTCTCGGCGCGTGAGGCAGCGCGCGATCTCCGGCAGCCCCCGGTTCTCGTCGACGCGGTTGGGACGCAGATCACCGATCGGCTCTCCTGGGACCAAGGCACGCTCACCCACGAGCCGCAGGTCTTCGGGCCCGCGCAGCATCTGTGGCGGCGATCCTCCTTGCGTCCCGCAGATGTCGACGTCGCGCTGCTTTACGACGGGTTCACCTTCAACTGCCTGAGCTGGATCGAGGCGCTCGGCTTCTGCGAGCTCGGTGAGGGAGGCGCGTTCGTGGAGGGAGGCGCCCGAATCGCGAAGGATGGAGAGCTGCCGTTGAACCCTCACGGAGGTCAGCTCTCAGCCGGGCGCCTACACGGCTTCGGCTTCATCCATGAGGCCGTACAGCAGCTGCGAGGGCAGGCGGGCGCGCGTCAGGTCTCCGGCGCAGAGGTCGCCGTGGTGACCACGGGCGGTGGAACTCCCGGCGGCTGTGCGCTGTTCACAACAAACCACGAATGAGGCGGATCAACCATGTCTACCTACGACCACGATGGTCTGCGTCTGCACTACGAGACAGTCGGCAGCGGGCCGGGGGTGTTATGCGTTCATGGTGCCAGCGGGTCGGGTGCGTACGACTGGGCGCAGCTTGCCGACGCGTTGTCGGGGACCCATCGAGTGGTAATCCCGGACCTGAGGGGACACGGTAAGAGCGACCACCGCAAGGGCGAGCTGGCGCTCGAGCTGATCGAGGAGGATCTACGCGCGCTGGTCCAGCACGAGGATCTCGGCAATCCCCACCTGATCGGGTTCTCCTTCGGCGCAGAGGTGGCACTGCGCCTCGCGCTGCACCACGCCGACCTGCCCGCGAGCCTCGTGCTGATAAGCCCGGGGCTCGGGACGACGAAGTCGGTGGACGCCGCCAAGGCAGAGGTGCCATCGCGGGACCGGCTCGAACGCGGGTGGCCGCGGGAGCTACGCGATCTGCACACTGAGCGTCACGGGCCTGACCACTGGGTTGAGGTCATGCAGGAGCTGTGGGTGCGCCACGCGGAGCGGGTCTTCATCCCGCTCGAGGACCTTGCGGTGCTGACCTGCCCGATCCTGCTCATCCACGGTTCATCGGACGACCCGCGCCGGATCCGTCAGGCGCAGCTGTTCGTCGGCGCCAACGCGAACGCGCGAATCGTCGAGATTAACGGGGGAGCCCATGCCGTTCACAAGGACCACCCCGACGAAGTCCATCGCGTCGTCGCTGACTTCCTCAGCGAGGTCTCGCCCTGAGGAGGTGACAGACCGTTACTCGCCGGCGTCCGCTGCCAGCCAGCTTCGCACGGCTGTCATGTCGACCTTGCCGGTCGGAAGCAGAGGCAGCGCCTCTGCCCGGGTGACCTTGATTTGCCTGGGCACCTTGTAGCCCGACAAGGACTCTCGCGCCAACACCGTGATCTTGTCGGCATCGAGCTGCGTCGCGGCATCTACGATCACGACGGCGGCAACGTCCTCACCGCGTTCGCCGGCTGGAACGCCGAAGACGAAGCACTCCCGGACGCCATCGATAGCGGTCAGCACGGCCTCGACCTCGCCCGGCGCGACGTTCGACCCACCGGACTTGATCGTCGCGGTCTTGCGCCCGGTGAACCTCAGATAGCCCTCGTCGTCGAACGAGCCGAGATCGCCCGTTCGGTACCAGCCGTCTGCGGTGAAAGTCTCGTGCCTCTCCTTTTTGTATATGGAGTCCATGACGAGGGGACCGCGTACGAGCAGCTCGCCGACGCCGATCTCGTTGGGCTCAACAACCTGATGCTCGAAGCCCGGCAGAGTACGTCCGTATGTTCCGCGCAGGTGCTCAGGCAGTGGCAGATATGGATCGTCCGCGGATGTGTGCGGACCGCCGGTCTCGGTCATCCCGAGTGGCATCGGTGCGCGGTCCGCGGACGGCGGGCGGTACATCTCCGGCAAGGCAGCCGTCAGGGTCCCGCCGCGAACGCTGGAGAGATCCCGAAGGGCGAAGCTCGGATGTTTGGTCATCGCGAGCGCCGCGTTGGGCCAGCACGAGATCTGGGTGGCACGTTCGCGCTCGGCCAGCTCGAGAGCCTCCTCGGGGTCGAAGCGCTCCTGCACGAGCGCCGCGGCACCGGAGGTGAGCGCCGCGAGCAGGACCATCGTGAGGCCGCCGACCCAGAAAAACGGCATCGGTGAATAGATCCGGTCGGCGCAGGTGAGGCCGCGCCGTCGCGCCAGCAGCGCGGCGTGCCGGATCAGCGACCCATGGGTGTGGACCACCGATTTCGGCGCCGACGTCGACCCCGATGTGCTGATCACCACGAGTGGATCCGCCGGCGCCACTGCACCCTCGGCTGCCGCGACGATGGTGGGCGACACGGGATCCGGCAGCTGTCGTGACCAGATCGGCGCACCGTCCTCGACCCTTGCCCAGCGCAGGTACGGCGCGTCAGGGATCTCGAGGTCCGGGCCCGACTCAGCAAGTGCGGGGAAGGCGAGCTCAAGACGGTCGATGAGCGACTCGCCGCCGAATGTCGACGCCGTCATGATCGCCGCGACATCGGTGTGCCGAACCGTCCGGGCGAGCTCCGGACCAGGGGAGAACGTGGACAACGGCACGGTCAGCGCGCCGATCCTCGTAGCCGCGAGCCAGACAGTCACCCACGACGGGTCGTTGGCGTACAGCAACCCTAGCCGCGTTCCCTTGCCTACTCCGGCGGCGAGGAGCTGGCCGGCGAGACGCGCGCTGTCGGCGTCGGCCGTGCCGAAGCTCAACCGGAAGTCCTTGCCGATCACGAAGTCGTCGTCGGGCGTGTCGAGCCGCCGCGCGAGGGCGGCCGGGATGGTGGCGGGCAGGTCCGCGAGCTCGTCCGGCAGGCCGTCGGTGGTCAAGGCCCTGGCCTCCTAACGGGCGCTAACCGGGACGTTCGAGTAGCCGGCGACATTCACCATGTTCACTCGCTTCAGGCCGTCGTGGTCAACGCTGTAGTTCGGCCACCGGCGACGGATCTCCATGAACGCGACCCGGCTTTCCAGGCGCGCGAGCCATGCACCGAGGCAACTGTGCGAGCCGTAGCCGAAAGCGAGTGTGGTGAACCCGCCGCCTCTAGCGATGTCGAATACATCGGGTTTGTCGTATGCCCGCGGATCCCGGGTCGCGGCGCCGGTCAGCAAGAGCACGGGCGAGTTCCCGGGGATCGTGCCCGCAGCGAGCTCGATGTCCTCGACCGCGAATCGACCCTGGTACTGCGACGGCGGGTGGAACCGCAGTATCTCCTCGACCGCCGCCGGAATCCGCGACTCGTCCTCAAGCACCTGCCTCCACTGGTCGCGATGCTGGTCGAACAGGACGGCGCCGTTGCCGATCAGCTTCGTCACCGTCTCGCTGCCGGCGGCGCCGATCAGGAGAGAGAAGCTAGCGACCTCGTCGTCTGTGAGGCGGCGCTCAGTCCCGTCGTCATCCACGATCACGGCGTCGATCAGCTTGCTGATGATCAGGTCGTCAGGGTGCTTGCGTTTGGCCTTGATGAGCTCCAGAAAGTATTCGGCGGTCTCGAGGCTGGCGACGATGCCCTCTTCGGTCGGCCCGGGGTTTCCGGGACGTCGGGCTAGGGAGACGTCGATGCGATGACGCACCAGCTGCCGATCTGCTTTCGGCACACCGAGCATCGCGGAGATCACCTCGACCGGGAACAACGCCGCGAAGTCAGCGACGAGGTCGAAGCTGTTGCGACCATCGAGATCGTCGACGAAGTCGATCACGGTTTGGGTGACGAGCGGCTCGAGGTTCGCGACGTTGCGTCGTTTGAAGACCTGACTGACCAGCTGCCGTTGCTGGGTGTGCCTCGGCGGGTCCATCAGGATCAGCATGTTGAGGTCGACCTGCTGCTTGGCCATCAGCATGTCGAGGGTCACGCCGTATGAGCTGCGCAGCCGGTCGGTGTCACCATGCGCGGCCACCACATCGTGGTACCTCGACAATGCGTAGAACTCGTACTGCTCGTTGAAGTAGAGCGGAGCGTTGTCCCGAAGGTCCGCATAGACCTCGTACGGGTCGTCGAAGAACGTCTCGGAGAACGGGTCGAACTCCAGCAGGTTCTGCGGCAACGTGCTCCCTCAGGCAGGCCTCGCGGCGGCGTAAGTCGCATCCCACTGCATACTGAGTAGTTCTTGACTGTACTCAAGCAAGAACATTATTCTCCTGCCCTGCGAAGGGGTCAAGCGGGCCCGCTGGCTCCGAAGGAGACGTGGGACCGGTGACGTATCGGCCGCTCGCCGGCGTTCGTGTCATCGAGGTAGCGGCGTGGACGTTCGTTCCGGCCGCCGGCGCCGTGCTTGCCGAGTGGGGCGCGGACGTCATCAAGATCGAGCACCCGCTGCACGGCGATCCGCAGCGCGGGCTGTCCGCCGGGGGGATGGTCTCCACCAAGGGCGTTGACTTCATGATGGAGATCCCCAACCGCGGCAAGCGCAGCGTGGGCCTGGACCTCGCCTCGGACGAGGGTCGGGAGCTTCTCCTTCGCCTCGTCGCGGGGGCAGACGTCTTTCTCACCAACTTCCTTCCGGCCGCCCGGCGGCGGCTCGGTCTCGACGTCGAGGACCTGCGGGCGGTCAATCCGAACCTGATCTACGTCCGGGGAAGCGGCAATGGTGTGCGCGGCCCGGACGCGGAGCGTGGTGGGTATGACGCCACGTCGTTCTGGGCGCGGACCGGGATCGGCGCGGTCGTCAGCCGGGGCGATGAGTACCCGCGCGCGCAGCCGATCGCGTTCGGTGACCTTGCTGGCGCGCAGACGATCGCCGGCGGCGTCGCCGCGGCGCTGTTTGCTCGGGCAACGACCGGGGAGCCGTCGGTCGTCGACGTCTCGCTGCTGTCCTACGGGCTGTGGAACATCTCGCCGCACATTGTGCTGGCGAAGATCAATGGGGTCACCGGCGAGCTGCCCCGCCCGGACCGCTCCAAGGTGTCCAATCCGATCGTCAGCGCTTATAAGACAAAGGACGACCGGACCCTGCAGCTCGTCATGCTCGAGTCCGACCGGTACTGGTCGCGGCTGTGCGAGGCGTTCGGCCGCGCGGAACTGGTCAGCGACCCGCGGTTCGTCGACGCCAAGTCGCGCTGGGAGAACAGCGCGGCGTGCGTCGCGGAGCTCGATGCCGAGTTCGCAGCGCGCACTCTCGACGAGTGCGTGGGGCTGCTCGAGGACCAAGAAGGCCCGTGGGCGGTGTATCAGCTGCCGATCGAGGTGCACGACGACCCGCAGGTCCACGCCAACGGCATGATCCGCACCGTGACCAGCGCCGGCGGCGCCGACTTCGAGCTCGTATGCAACCCGGTTCAGTTCGACGAGCGACCGCCGACCGCCGACCGTGCTCCCGAGCTCGGCGAACACACCGAGGCGGTGTTTCTCGACCTCGAGCTGACATGGGACGAACTGCTCGCCTTGAAGGACAAAGCGGTCATCACGTGAACCTCGACCTCAGCGCCGAGCAAATGGCGGTGCGGGAGCTCTACGCCGATCTGTTCGCCAACGAGTCGACGCCGGAGCGGATCCGAGCCGCCGAGCCGCTCGGCTACGACCCCGCGCTATGGGCACAGCTGATCGGCACCGGCGCTCTCGGCATCGCGGTCCCGGAAGGTCTGGGCGGTGCGGGCGCCGGCCTTCTCGAGCTCGTTCTGCTTGCTGAGGAGGCCGGTCGCCGGCTCGCCTCCATTCCGATCGCCGAGGTGCTGGCCTCCGTTCGCCTGCTCGCCGAGTTCGAAGCGCGAGACCTCCTCGAGGAGTCGATGAGCGGCGCCAAGTTGGTGTCGCTCGCCACCGGCACCGCGTCCCTGGCGGATCAAACTCTCGCGGACGGCGCGGTCGCCGACTACGTCATCGCACTCGACGGTGAGCGCCTCGTCGTCCTCGCTCGCCCCGCCGTCGTCAGGCACTTGCCGAACGCCGGCTCGCTGCCGATGGCGCGATGGCACGATGCGACCGAGGTCACCGAGCTGGCTGTCGGCTCGCGGGCGCGACAGTCATTCGACGTCGCCTGTGACGAAGTTCGGATCCTGCGATCGGCGCTGCTCGTCGGGCTGTCCTTCGAGGCGATCGAAATCGGTGCGGCGTACGCACGCGAGCGCCGCGCGTTCGGACTGCCGATCGGCGGCTACCAGGCCGTCGCGCATCCACTGGCGGACGCGATCGTTGCCACAGACGGAGCGCAGCTACTTACCTGGAAGGCATGCTGGGCGGCCGCTTCGCGGCATGCGACCGCACCATCGCTGGCATCGATGGCCTTCATCTTCGCCGGGCAGACCGCGTTCTTCGCGGCACAGCACAGTCTTCACATCCACGGTGGCTACGGGTTCATGGCGGAGTACGACATCCAGCTGTACTTCCGGCGATCAAAGGCATGGCAAACGATCTTTGCCGACCCTCAGCTCGAGCTCCACGGCCTCGCCGACCGACGGTTCGGACCCGTGCTCGCCGACACGGCAGGGGACGTGAGTTGATGGACTTCGCCGAGCCCGAGAACTGGTCCGCGATCCGCGCCGAAGCCGAGGCGTTCGTTGCCGAGCATGTCACCGACGACATGATTCGTGAGGAGCTCGCCACGGGGGATGGCGTCAGCCGGCCCCTCATGCGTGCGCTCGGCCAACGCGGCTGGATCGCCGCGACTTGGCCGGTGGCCGAGGGCGGCGCGGGACTCGACGCCTTCGAGGCCAGCATCATCGCGGCGACCATTCGGCTCGCGGGCGGTCCTACCATCGGTCAAGGCACCACGATGCTTCCTGCGAACGCGATCCGGGCGCTCGCGTCGGAGCCGCTCAAGCAGCGGATTCTTCCGAGCGTTGCCGCGGGCGAGACGCTGATCTGCCTCGGCTACACCGAGCCCGAAGGTGGCTCCGACGTCTTCGCGTGCCGCACCAAGGCAGTCGCCGACGGTGACAGCTGGGTGATCAACGGCCAGAAGATGTTCACCACCTTCGCCCACCTCGCCGACTTCTGCTTCCTGCTGACTAGGACCGATCCTGAGTCGCATGGCCCACGTGGCCTGACCATGTTCTTGGTGCCGATGGACACCCCGGGAATCGAGCGCCAAGCCGTGCGGACGATGGGATACGAGCGAACCAACATCGTCTTCTACAAAGACGTGCGGGTCAGTGACTTCTATCGGGTCGGCGACGTCAACGACGGCCTGCGCGTGATGCGCGTCGCGCTTGAGGCCGAGCAGAACATCGCGCCTGCGTCGAAAACCACGCAGCTGTTCAACACTGCGCTTGCCTGGGCGCAGACCCCAGACCGCTCTGGTCGCCGAATGATCGACTCGCCTGCGGTCCGCGAACGACTGGCCCGGTTCGCGATCGATGCCGAGGTGGCTGAGCTGCTCGGACACCGGGTGGCGTTCATCCAGCAGATCGGCGGCAAGCCTGGACCGCATGCGGCGCTGTTCGGACCGGAGAGCTACGTCGCATGGGCGGCGGCCGTCATCGACATGGTCGGGCCCGCCGCGATGATCGCGTGGTCAGACGACGAAGCCGTGTCGGGCGGATCGTTCGAGTACCACTTCCGAAGCGCCGTCGCCAGCACCATCTACGGCGGCTCGAGCGAGGTCTTGAGGAGTTTGATCGCCGAGCAGCGCCTCGGTCTTCCGCGCAGCCGACCTCGGACGACCCAGGCATGATCCAACCGATGCCAGTGCTGGCGCGATGAAGGGGAGCACACATGGCTGACGGCGTCGTCGTCATCACCGGTGGGGCGGGCGCGATGGGCATTGCCTGCGCGCGCAAGCTCTCCGACGCTGACGCAGTGGTTCTGGTCGACGTCCGCGCAGCCGATCTAGCCGCTGCAGCGCGTGAGTTGAAGGCAACCGGCGCCCCGGTGCACACCCTCGTCTGCGACATCACCAGCCAAGCCGACGTCGACGAGCTGGCCGCGACGATCAGGTCCCTGGGTCCCTTCAGGTCATTGGTGCACACTGCGGGGATCTCTCCCACGATGGCGAGCGGACGCCAGGTCCTCGACGTCGATCTGGTCGGGACCGCGCGAGTCATCGCGGCGCTCGACCCGCTCGTCGGCGTAGGCAGCGCCGCTGTCTGCATCGGATCGATCGCCGGCTACAGCGACGCAGGGTTGGCCGCCGATGCCCTCCTCGACGAGCCGCTGGCGCGGACGTTTCTGGACGACGTCGACCGAGCGCTCGGCGGGGAGATTGACCCGGATACCGGGTACGTCCTGGCGAAGCGTGGCGTCATGCGGCTGTGTGAGCGGCTCTCCCTTGATTGGGGTCGGCGCGGCGGGCGACTGGTGTCGATCTCGCCTGGTCTGATTGATACGCCGATGGGCCGCCATGAGCTCGAGCATCAGGAGATCATGAAGCTGATGATCGACTTCACGCCGGTCAAGCGGGCCGGCGCGGGGCCGCTACCCGGGCAGGCCGCGGACATCGCGAACGCCGCGGCCTTTCTTTGCTCGACCGCAGCCGGCTTCATCTCAGGTTGCGATCTGCGGGTCGATGGTGGGCTCGTCGGCGCTGGTCGGCATCTAGCGTCGGGGCCGGAGCTTATGCGGGGATGAAGCCTGCCGCGGTGTAGGCATCGCGTAGTGGCTCGCCGAGCTCGTCCGGAAATGCGGTCTGCGGTGGACGGTGGCTGAAGCTGCCGGTCGGAAGACCGAGCAGGGACGCCCCGAACTTGAAACCGGCCCCCCAATGCGTGAACGCATCGGGTCGCGCCGGATGGGCCTGGAACCGTTTGGTGGCCGCTCGTATCGCGAGCAGACCCGACTCCTCCGCGAACTTCGTCGCCAGCTCGAAGTCACCTTCCAGAAGTAGCTGTCGGTGCTCCCGGTACAGCAGCTGGTCCGGCGTCTCATAGAGGTAGAGCGCTGCTCCGAGGGCGCCAGGGTGGGGGATGCCGAGTCGGATCCCGGCCTCGTCCATCGCCTCCCAGACCACCATCTCCGGCGCGAGCCGATGCACAGCCAGGCTGTGCTCCGGGTCAAAGACGCCGTTCTTCAGGCCGCATACCGCGGGTATCGATCGGTAGAGGTCGACACACTCCTCCGGAGTGAGGATCAATCCCGTCGCGGACGAGTTGAAGTAGCCGAGCGCGATGTCCGTCCGGCTCGCGACGTAGCGCAGGTACTCGTAGACGCCGGCCTTGCCGGCGCATTCGAAGTACGGCGTCAGCACGTAGCAGATGTCCGCTCCCAGCTCCTGCGCATAAAGCGTCAGCTCGACACACTGCTTCGCCGTGTCCGTGCTCGACATGACCTGGATCAGCGCCGTCGGCTTGACCTCGCGCGCGGTCTCGATTGCGGCGCGCATCACCGACATGAGCTCCTCGGTGGTCAGCGCCCAGGCCTCCGCGATTCCGCCATTGATCCATAGACCGTCTTGGTCGAGGGTGCCCAGGCAGTGGCGGACCAACGCTCGCAACGCCTCGTAGTCGATGTCATCGCCGTCCCGACCCGAGAACGGGGTGTACAGGGAGCTGCAGTTGCCGCGCAGGTGCTCTTGTGCCCACGACTTGGCCTCGGATGCGAGCGCCACGGCACACCTCCTTCGCGTGCGGAGTGCCGTCGTCTGGACGGATATCACACTTTCATCACAGTAGAACAGCGTTTGCGGACGGGCAACGCACTACACGAAGTCGCTGCCGCCGTCGACGTTGAGATGCGCGCCGGTCATGAAACCATTCCTGCGCGAGGCGCAGAAGGTGACCACCGCAGCGACCTCGTCTGCCAGGCCCATCCGGCCGAGATCAGCCGACACCCCGTGACTGTCCTTCAACGCGGCAAATGCCGCGGCGGGATCGGTCGCGTCGACGCTGCTGCCCGACAGCGCGCTGCTCACCCAGTCGGACAGGATCGGCCCCGGCGCCACCGCGTTCACCAGGATGCCGTCCGGAGCGAGGCTTCGCGCGAGGTTCTTCGTCAGGCTGAGCAGCGCGCTCTTGGCAGCGGTGTAGCTGACGAGGTACGGCGACTGGTGCTGGATCGACATCGCAGTGATGGTGACGATTCGAGCCCAGTCGGCAGCGCGCAGAAGCGGTAGCGCGGCGCGCACGACGCGCACGGCAGAAAGCGCACCTGTGTCAAGGGCGACACTCCACCGTTCGTCGTCGAGCTCCTCGATCCGCCCAGCGCCCGCCGGGCCGACCGCGAAGATCAGGATGTTCAGCGCAGCCCACTCTCGGGACACCGCTTCGATGGCTTCCGTGATGGCGCTCGTCGAGGTCGCGTCCGCGACAAGCGGGAGAACGGCCGGGCTGCCCGCCTCGGTCGCCAGCTGCGCAGCTGCGTCGACATCGGCCTGCCCTCGCCCGATGATCGCCACCCGGCAGCCTTCGGCCGACAGCGAGCGCACGGTCGCGAGCCCCATGCCGCGGCTTCCCCCCACCACGAGAGCCCTCGCGTCGGTCAGACCCAGGTCCATGGATCTCGCCCGCTCGTCCTAGCGCTTCGTGGACCTGATCGGCTGCGCCGCCGGCGAAAGGACCGCGGCCGAGCAGAACGCCCACAGCTCGTCGGTCGTAGTGGTCCGCGTCTCGGCGAATGCTGCTGAGTGCGCGCTGGTGAGGAGCATGTCCTGCAGCAGGCTGACTGCGGCCGTCAATGAGAGGTCGGTCCGCAGGGCGCCTGCCTCGGCGATGTCGGCGAGCAACTCGGTGATGAAGCCATGAAGAGGCTCCAAGGCGTGGGTGAGATCGCGTGGCCTCGTCTCCGCCAGCCGGTAGTAGAAGCCGCTCAATCCACGCGCTACCTGTCGGTCGCGCAGCGTGATCTCGATCAGCCCGTCGATAGCGGCATGTAGCCGGCGAATCGGATCGCCTTGCTTGGTGCTGCGCTCGCGCAACATTGGGACGACCTGCTTCGACATCAGCGTCTCGTAGGCGGCGAGCAGCAGGCTGTCCTTGCCGTCGAAGTAGCTGTAGAAGGTGCGGATCGACATATCGGAACGGTCGACGACGTCTTGGACCGTGAAGTCGCGGCCCTGGTCGCCACCGAGCAGCTCCAGTGCCGCCGCCACGAACCGGTCGCTTCGCGCGTGTGCCCGCTGGCGGGCAGCGGTGAGGGAGCGCTCGATACTGCGCCGCTGCCATGCCGGTACCTCGTCGACCACAGAGGCGGTTGCAGCCGCATCGTTCGACTCGGCCTTGGCTCTGGGCATGCCATGACTCTACTCAGGAACCCCCGTTCTCCCATCGCTGATACCCCGTTCTACTTTCGTGCCATCCTTCGGTCACAGGGTTGGCCGACCGGCCGTGCGTAACTCGGAGGCTGCAATCACGACTCGAATCCCGCACTGGATCGACGGCAAGACCTTCGACGATCCAACGGCGCCCACCAGCGACGTGTTCAACCCCGCGTCGGGCGAACGCACCGCCGTTCTGCCCCTCGCCGGCTCGGACCTCATTCACACCGCAGTCGCAAGTGCCCAGCACGCCGCGCGGTCGTGGCGGGCGGCCTCCCTGTCCACTCGCGCGAACGTGCTGTTCGCCTTCCGGGAGCTGCTAAGCGGCCATCAGGACGAGCTGGCTGCCGTCGTCACTCGAGAACACGGCAAGGTGACCAACGACGCGCTGGGCGAGGTCGCGCGCGGACTGGAGAACGTCGAGTACGCCACCGGCGTGCCCAGCCTGCTGAAGGGCGGGTTTTCCGAACAAGCCTCCACCGGTGTTGACGTCCACTCGGTGCGTCAGCCGCTCGGCGTCGTTGCCGGCATTACTCCGTTCAACTTCCCCGTCATGGTGCCCCTGTGGATGTGCGCGAACGCCATCGCCACCGGTAACACGTTCATTCTCAAGCCGAGCGAGAAGGATCCCTCCACCTCGCTTCTGCTGGCGGAGCTCTGGCGCGATGCCGGACTGCCTGACGGCGTCTTCACCGTCCTTCACGGCGACCGACACACCGTCGACGCACTCGTCCGGCATCCCGGAATCGCAGCGGTCAGCTTCGTCGGATCCACCCCGACCGCAAGGCACATCTTCGAGAGCGCAACGGCAGCGGGCAAACGGGTGCAGGCACTCGGCGGCGCAAAGAACCACATGGTGGTGCTCCCTGACGCCGACGTCGAGATGGCGGCCGATGCGGCGGTCTCGGCGGCCTATGGATCTGCCGGCGAGCGTTGCATGGCGGTCTCCGTCCTTGTCGCGGTTGGTGACATCGGCGATCGGCTGGTCGATGCCGTCGCCGCCAGACTGCCCAAGCTTCGGATCGGTGACGGTGCCGACGCCGACGTCGATGTGGGGCCGCTGATCAGCGCCGAGCACCGCGAGCGAGTAGCGGGATACGTTGCCGCCGGCATCGACGACGGGGCGGTCGCGGTCGTCGATGGACGTGATGTCGACCTGCCGCCGCGCGGGTTCTTCCTCGGCGCCACTCTGCTCGACCACGTCACTAGCGACATGTCGGTGTACCGCGACGAGATCTTCGGACCGGTTCTGAGCGTCGCGCGGGTCGATACCTACGACGAGGCCATCACGTTGATCAACAGCAATCCGTACGCCAACGGGGTCGCCATCTTTACCCGTGACGGAGGTGCGGCGCGCGCCTTCGCCTACGACGTGGCGGTCGGGATGGTCGGAGTCAACGTGCCTATCCCGGTGCCGGTTGCTTATTACTCCTTTGGTGGTTGGAAGGCATCTCTGTTCGGCGACCAGCACATGTATGGCCCGGAAGGGATCAACTTCTACACCCGGGGCAAAGTCGTGACCACCCGGTGGCCTGACCCGGCCGAGTCAACGGTCGACCTCGGCTTCCCTCGTACCCGGTAGCCCTCTGCGGCCCGAGTGGCGGCGCGTTGCGTTTGCATATGGGTACCTTGCTGTATCCCATCTGGGAAAGTACGGTTCTCCTCATTGAACAGTTCTGGTTCCCGGGTGCCGATGCGCTTCCGAAGGAGTGAGCGTGGACGCCGAGTTCGTGCGTTATGACGTCGCCGAAGGCATTGCCGTGATCACGTTGGACCGACCCGAGACGGCCAACGCCCAGTCGCCGCAGGTGCTGCATGAGCTCGACGCTGCCTGGACTGCGAGCGACGCCGACCGCGACGTCCGGGTCGTGGTGCTCCGTTCTGAGGGAAAGCACTTCTCAGCCGGTCATGACATGACGGGTGGCGGCGACCCGGCGCTCGGCCCACAGCGCGTCGACGGGGCGCTGACGGTCGATACCTACTTCGACTGGGAGGAGCGCGGGTATCTGCACTTCGCCCGGCGATGGAGAGACCTCGTCAAGCCGTCGATCGCGGCGGTTCAGGGCAAGTGCATCGCTGCCGGGTTGATGCTGTGCTGGCCCTGCGACCTCATCGTCGCCGCTGACAACGCGCAGTTCTCCGACCCGGTCGGTCTCATGGGCATGCCTGGCATCGAGTTCTTCGCTCACCCTTGGGAGTTCGGGCCGCGACGCGCCAAGCGGATCCTCTTCACCGCCTCCTCAATCACGGCGATCGAGGCCCAGCAGTGCGGAATGGTGAATGACGTCGTTCCGCTTGATCAGCTCACCCCTCACACGATGGAGCTGGCCACCAAGATCGCGAGCATGGATCCCTGGGCGGTACGGCTTGCCAAGCGAGCGATCAACAGCGCCGTGGATCAGATGGGATTCTCGAACTCGATCGCCACCAACTTCGATGTCCACCATCTCGGGCACGCGCGAGCGATCGCGCATACCGGTGGCGCGACCTCTGTGATGGCGAACCTTGCGGCGATGAAGGCGCAACAGGCGGATCGCGCTGCGCCCCAAACCGACTGATGGCCGCGCTCACCGTCCCAGGCGGGCTGCCCGACGACGTGCCGGAATGGAAGCGCCAGACGGTCGACCGCTCGCTGCAGAAAGCCCGATTGCGCGCGCAGCAGCGACTCCAAGGGTTCGTGGACGCGGCGATCGAGCTGATGACCGAACAGGCCGGTACAGACTTCACGGTGCAGGAGATCGTCGACCGCTCGCGGATGTCGACCCGGTCCTTCTACAGCTTCTTCGAGAGCAAGGAGAACCTCCTCGTCGCGGTCTACGAAACGGTCGTCGCCTCGCAGGTCGTTCCCCGCCTTCGCGCGCTTTGCGCGGCGCAAAGCGATCCGCTCGATGCGGTTCGCGCCTACGTGTGCGGGCTGCAGGAGATGACTGCATCGAACCGACCGGCCGCGCGTGCTCTCACCACGTTCTCGCTACGGCTGGCCGAGACACGTCCGGAGAGTCTGGAGCGGGCGGTTCGACCGCAGATCGAGCTGCTGACCGAGCTGCTCGCGGTGGCGGCGGCAGCGGAGCGAACGGACAGTCCACTCGGCGCGGCCCAAAACGCCCGCCTGATCCACAACTGCGTCATCGCTGCCGTCCACGCCCAGATCCTCACGCCGAATCTCGGCGACAGCGTCACCGCCGAGGAGCTGTGGATCTTCTGCGCGCAGGCTCTGCGGGTCACCGAGACGCGTGAGGTGAGTGCGAGTGTCTGACGGGCGAAAGGCGACGGCCGCCCTCCTCGGGCTGAGCGTCGTTCTCATCGCAGCGTGCGGAGCGAGGGTTCCCCCTGCGGGAGTGGCGGACGGGCTTGGTAGCCAAGCGGCAGCGACGAGTCCTGGCGTCACACCCACGCTGGGCGCCTCGACCAGTCCAGGCTTGGGAACCACACCTGGGGTCGTGACCCAGTCGCCGGCGACCGGTGTCGTTGCGTCGAGCAGCGCGGGGGGACGGCGGCCCTCTACTGAGACGACGAAGCCAGCCGTGTCCAGCCCGGCCTCGTTCAGTCTCACCCCGCAGTCTGAGGCCGCTGCCTGTCCCAGCGCGGCAGGGAACACTGCATCGGACAAGGGCGTCACTGCGACATCGATCACGTTCGGCAACGTCAGCGGACTCACCGGACCGCTTCCCGGTACGGACAACCCGGGTCCGGAAGCTGTGCAGGCGCTGTTCAGCGCGGTGGACGCCGCCGGTGGGATCTGCGGCCGCCAGCTCAAGCTCCTTGTCGAGGACGACCAGCAGGATGCTTCGACCAATGCGGCCGACGTGTCCAACCTGATCGCGAAGCCGGTGTTCGCATTCGTCGGTTCCACCTCGGACGCCGACAACGGCGGCGTGCCCGAGATGCAACAAGCACACGTCCCCGATGTCGGGTTCGCGATCAACTGCAACCGGTCGCTGTCCCCTGAGTATTGGTCCCCGGCAGGTGGCAGCTGCGAGCAGAAGCAAGGTCACACCTACTTCACTGACTCTGCGTTCGCTCAGGCGAAGGCGGCGGGCTACCTCCCTACCCGGATGGCCTTCCTCGCATACAACATCGCGATCGCCGCTGACTCGGCGAAGCAGTTCGCCGAGGTTTACAAGGCTCTCGGTGGGACGGTCTGTTACACCGACTACGCGATCTCTCCTGCATCGGCGTCGATGACGCCGGATGTCGTGCAAATGCAGCACGACCACTGCAACGGGGCGTTCACGGTTCTCGATATCACGGGAACCGCCAAGCTGCTGAGAAGCCTGCAGCAACAGCAGGTCCACTTGCCGTACGTCGGCACGACCTTCGAGGGCTACACGCCAGAGCAGATCGCCGACGCAGGCGAGTCGGCTGCTCAGGGGCTGACGATGACCCTCAACTTCGTCCCGCTCGAAGAGCAGCAGCCGGCAGTCCAGCTATACCTCCAAGAGCTCGCGACCTACGAGCCAGGAAAGCAGCCGAGCGCTTTCGGATTCATGGCCTGGCAGGCGGGCCAGATGCTCATCTACGCGCTAATTGCTCAAGGGCACTCGCCGACCCGCGCAGGCGTCGTCCGGACCTTCCAGTCGCTGCAGTGGACTGGCGGCGGCGCACTCGGGCCGTACCGACCCGCGTCGCATTCGTTTCCCTCGTGTTCGGTTGACGTGTATGTCAAGGGCAACGGCTTCGCCCGTCGGGCGCCGGCGTCGGGGATGTTCTGCAAGAACAAGGTGATTCGTGTCAGCTGACCGGCGCATCGCGATGACTGACCGATGAGCGCGTACTGGCCGTTCATCGTCATCGGCGTCTTCAGCGGCAGCATCTATGGGCTGGCTGCGATGGGTGTGGTCCTCACCTACAAGACCACCGGGGTGTTCAACTTCGGATACGGCGCCGTCGCGATGTTCTGCGCCTTCACCTACTGGAAGCTCCACGACGTATGGGGCATCACGGCGTGGTTCGCGATGCCGCTGGTCCTGCTCGCGGCGGCCTTCATCGGCTTGGTCTTCGAGCGGGTGTTCCGCCCGCTCGCGGGCCAGTCCGCGGAGATGCCGATCGTGGTCTCTCTCGCGTTGCTGGCGGTGCTGCAGGCCGGTGCGGTACTGCTGTACGGCGGGACAGATGAGGGTGCGCAGTCGGTCTTCCCGACGTCAACATTCAGTCTTGGCGACCGTCTCTATGTCGGTGACGACCAGGTGGGCACGTTGGCGGTCTCAATTGCGGTCGGTGGGTTCCTTTGGTGGTTGCTGCGGCGTACCTCATTCGGCACCGCGACCCGCGCGGTTGTCGACAACCGTGACCTCGGCGGCATGCTCGGCATCAATGTCGCGCACGTGTATCGCACGTCATGGGCTCTGTCCTCGATGTTCGGCGCGCTCGTCGGCATCCTCCTTGCCCCTACACAAGGCCTGGACATCAACAACCTCACGCTGGTGGTGATCTTCGCCTTTGCGCCTGCCGTCCTTGGACGGCTGACGAGCCTCCCGATGGCATATCTCGGCGCACTCGTGCTGGGAATTGCCCAAAGCCTGCTCTCGAAGTGGAGCAGTTCGGGAACCGTCGGGAACATCGAAGGTGCGCTGCCCTACCTTGCCCTGTTTGTCCTGCTGTTCATCTTGGGAGGCCGGCTTCAGGAGCTCGGCTCGACCTTCAGGACGATGGCGGCGAGCAACCAACGTCGTCGCTCACCCGAGATCGCTCGCGGCTCGCTCACCCGCGGCCGGGGCAGCAGCTTGTGGCTGGCGGCGGTGGCAGTCGTCATCGCGCTGCTCGTGCCGGTCGCTGTGCACGGGCCGTGGATCGGCTATCTCACGGGCGGCGCGATCTTTGCCCTGATCGCCCTCACCGTCGTCGCTCTGACCGGGTGGGCAGGTCAGATCTCACTGGCTCAGTTCAGCTTCGCCGGTATCGGCGCTTTCACAGTTGGACACCTCGCGGGCAGCCACGGCCAGCACTTCCTCCTCGCTGCACTCGTTGGGATGCTCATCTCGATTCCCCTCAGCCTGATCGTGGGGCTGCCGTCGCTGCGCCTCTCCGGGCTGTACCTCGCCCTTGCCACAATGGCGTTCGCCCTTCTGATGGACAACCTCGTCTTCGTGCGAGCCGATGTCACTGGCGGCGTGACGGGCCTGACGGCACCGCGCCCGGACGTCTTCGGGCTCTCACTGGCAACTCCCGCACGGATGTATGAGCTTTCGGTGGCTGTGCTGGCTGTCGCTTGCATGCTCGGGTTGTGGGTGCAGCGAGGGCCTATCGGTCGTCAGCTGCAAATCCTCCGGGACTCGCCCATCGCGGCATCGACGCTCGGCTCGAACCTTGCGGTGACCAAGCTCGCCGCGTTCGTGGTGTGCGGAGCAGTCGCGGCACTTGGCGGTGCGCTGCTCGGCAGCTTCCAGCGGGTCGTGACTCCCGCGAACTTCAGCTTCGGAGTGTCCTTGCAGCTGTTGCTGCTTGTCGTGCTCAGCGGCAGGGCACTGATCGCGGGAGCGGTGATCGCCGGAGCGCTGTACATGTTCGAGCACTTGCCCGGCGTCCCGGCATCGGTCCACAACTACGTCCCGCTGACAATCGCGCTGGGTGTGATTGTGCTTGGTCGCTCACCCGATGGGCTGGTGGCCCTCCTGACCGGTAGCGGCAAGACCCGCGTCCGGGCCTTGCTCCAGCCACGGCCAGCCGAGGTTCGCCGACTCGGTGGCCCACTGGCCCATGACCATCGAAGGCTGGTGCGCAGTGACGGCTGATCGAGGCGCCCTTCTAAAGGCCTCCGGCGTCTCGGCTCGGTTCGGTGGCCTGCAGGCGCTCGACACTGTCGACGTCGAGGTGCAGCCGGGTCGCATCACGGGACTGATCGGGCCCAATGGCGCTGGCAAGACCACCATGTTCAACGTGCTGACCGGTCTCGTCGCCCCCGTAGCGGGCCGCGTGACGCTCGACGGATCAGACATCAACGGGTGGGCGCCTCACCGCCGAGCCCGCGCTGGAATCGCGCGGACCTTCCAGCGCCTCGAGTTGTTCGGCCGCATGACCGTCGAGCAGAATCTGCTCGCTGCGTGGGAGTCCGGCCACCGGGGCGGTGGTCTCGGCAAGGGCAAACGGGCATGTCACCGCAGGGTGGGGGAGGTCGTCGATCTTCTCAGCCTCGGCCCACTGGCGCAACGATTCGCCGGCCAGCTGCCGACCGGGCAGGGCCGGCTGGTCGAGCTCGGACGGGCGTTGTGCACGGACCCCCGCGTCCTACTGCTCGACGAGCCCGGGTCCGGCCTCGACGCCGGCGAAACCGAACGTCTCTGCGGCATCCTCGAGGACTTGGTCGCCACGACAGACCTGGCCATCCTGCTCGTCGAGCACGATATGCCGCTGGTCATGCGGGTGTGCGACGTGATCACGGTTCTCGACTTCGGCAAGGGAATCGCTCGCGGCTCGCCGGACGAGGTACGAGCCAACCCGATCGTCCAATCGGCATACCTCGGACAAGCCGATGTCGCCTGACACCGCGGCGTTGGCGCCCGCGCTCCAGCTTGACCAGGTGTGCGTCTCATACGGCGGAATACGCGCACTGTCCGGCGTCACCCTTACCGTCCCGGCCGGGTCGGTCGTCGCGTTGCTCGGGCCGAACGGCGCAGGGAAGACGACCACCTTACGAGCGGTGTCGGGCGTGATCCCTGTCGAGTCGGGGCGGATCACCGTAGGGGGCTGCAGAGTTGATGGTCGCCCACCACACGTCGTTGCGCGCCACGGCGTAGTGCACGTCCCGGAAGGCCGCGGGATCTTCCCCAGCCTCACGGTGCGAGAGAACCTCGAGCTCTCCGGTCGGGTTGTGGGAAGGGACGTCGACCCCGTCGAGGCGGGCGTCGCACGGTTTCCGATTCTCGGCGAGCGGCTGGGGGTGGCCGCGGGAACACTATCCGGCGGCCAGCAACAGATGCTTGCGTTGGCCCGCGCGCTCTCATCAAAGCCGCGACTGCTGATGGTTGACGAGATCTCGATGGGGCTGGCCCCCATCGTCGTTGTCCAGCTGTTCGACGCCTTGCGCGAGCATGCGTTGGCCGGCACCAGCCTGCTGCTCGTCGAGCAGTACGTCGAGACCGCGCTGGAGCTCGCCGACTACGTCTACGTTTTGGAGAAGGGTGTCGTCTGCGATGTGGGCGAAGCCAACGACGTACGAGCGGGCAGCCTCGTCTCGACCTACCTCGGCACGTGAGGACGAGGCGATGACCTCTCAGCGTCGTTGGATCGGGCGCGCCCGACCGTTCGCGGCGGCCGGCGTTGCCGTCGCGGCGGCCGCTGCCTTCGTCATGCCGGCGGCCGTGCAAGCCAGCCCCACCCGTGCCGCGGCCAGCGAGCGTCTCTGTGCCAAGGATGGAGCTACAGCGCTCGCCGGCTCCACTGCGAGCGTGGAGGCGGTGGGTGCACAGCTAGCGTTCAACATCGTCCCCGGTCCACTGCCGCTGAGCGGCAATCTCGTCGAGGAGGACCTCAGCTTCGCGCGAAGCCTCGTGTCCAGCGGACCCCAGGCATCGGTGCAAGCCGCGCCGTTCTACCCGGGCGATACTGCCGCGAACCTCGGCAGCTTGCTCGCATCTGATGGCGTTCCGCTTGCGGTCCCGAACTATCCGCTACAGGCCTTCGCGAGCTTCCCCGCGAGCCCGAAAGAGCCGGCTTCGTCGACCTTTCCGGCGAAAGAGCAATCGAGTGCATCGGTGGCGAGTGCGAGCGCACACGCCAGCGCGACCGGCGCGAGCGCGGTCGCGACGATTGCCCACCTCGGCGCTGGGCCGCTGTCGGTCGCGAAGATCCAGTCGACCAACACGGTGACGCCTGCAAAGACGTGCATGACAGCAGAGGCGACAACGGTTGCTCACGGCATCGACATTGCGGGGCTGGTTCACATCTCGTCGCTGGACTCTGAGGCCGGCGCCCGAACTGACGGCAAGAATGCCGTGCCGAGCAGCGCCGTCACCGTCGGGCAAGTGACGGTTGCGGGACTGGCTGCCTCGATCGACGCGCAGGGCATTCATGTGCTCAAGCAGGTCCCTACCGTTCTCGGCCTGACCCCGAGGGTCGTGCAGAGCACCCTCGACCAGACGTTCAGAGCGGACGGTCTGTCAGTGCGACTTCTTGAGCCCACAAGGTCCTCCCACGGCGGCACCGCGGCGGCGAACTCCGGAGCGCTGGTCATCACGATCAGCCATGCGGTCGACGTTCCGTACCTGCCTGGTGAGCCGACCGTTCCCGTTCCGGGGCTCGGCAACGTTCCGCTACCGAGCGGTCTCTACAAAGCGACAGCGACGGTGACCCTCGGGGCGAGCACAGCGCAGGCCGTCGCGACGCTCCCGCCAACGACGTCACCGACTACGTCGCCGGTCGGCGCGCCAATCCCAGGTGCTTCATCGGGCGTGGGTCCGATCGGCTCTGTGCTCCCGCCGGGTGGGACGTCGACGGCACCCGGAGGGCCACCCGTCCTGGCCGGGCCGGGTAGCAGCGGCCTGAGCGCCTTTGTCCACGGTGCCGCGGTGCCGCTCGGCTGGGTCCTGGTCGGAATCCTGCTCTGCCTGTTGTTCGGCTACCCAATGTTGTACGGCGCCTGGGCGCAGCTGCTGAAGGGACGAGAGACATGAGTGCCTCCGAAGACGCCAGGGCGCCTCGAGCCGCTCTTGAGGCGTTGCGTGACCTGGTCGGCTTGCGACATCAAGGGGACGACGCAACGCGCAAGGTCAGACCGTGGTCGCGGCCGACCTCCGCGTTGAGCAACACCTGGCAGATCTTGGTGGGGGTCATCCTCACCCCGCTAGGCGTCCTGTTCCTCATCCTCGGCTGGTACGGCGCTGCGCACGCGTCCTACGTCCAGCAGCAGATCCCGTACGTCGAGAGCGGCGGCTTCATCGGACTCGGCTGCCTGATCCTTGGCGGCCTTCTCTACTGGGCGCACTGGCTATACCGGATCTATGACCAGGCGGACCTCCACCACCGTGAACTTGCGAGTCAGCTCGAGCGCCACCACGAGGGCCAGATGAGATTCCTCGAGGAGCAGATTCAGGTGCTCGAAGCGGTGCTGGACGGGTCTGCACCGAGCGAGCGGTCGTCGCGTCGCCGGTCCCGAGTCAGCACGGGAGAGATCGAGTACTTCGCGACCGAGAGCGGCACGGCGTACCACTTGCGCGACTGCGCCATCCTTGCTCACCACCCTCAGGGCGTCGTGGCGGTAGATGCCGAACGGCAGGCGCAGATGAAGCCGTGCCGCATATGCATCTCAGGTCGAATGACCGGCGCGGCGCCCGCACAGTGAAACGGACCATCTTCTCGGCTGAGCACGAGGAGTTTCGACAGCTGGTCCGTTCTTTTCTGATTGCCGAGATCGTCCCGCGCTATTCCGAGTGGATGACCGCGGGTGGCCCACCCAAGGACGTCTTCGAGCGACTTGGCGAGATCGGGGTCATCGGGATCAATATGCCTGAGGCGTTTGGCGGCGGTGGCCAACCGGACTACACGTACAACGTCGTCGTACGCGAAGAGACCGCGCTGGCCGGAGTCACGATCGGTTCGTTACTCACCCACCTCGACGTCGTCCTGCCGTACCTCCGTCGCTACGCCACGCCAGAACAACAGCACCGATGGTTCCCCGACATCGCGTCGGGTCGCCTGATGACGGCGATCGCGATGACCGAACCGGACACTGGCTCGGATCTCGCCGCGGTGCGGACCGCGGCCGTGCTTGATGGCGCCGACTGGGTCCTCAACGGCGCCAAGACCTACATCACCGGCGGATCACTCGCCGATCTCGTGATTGTCCTCGCCCGAACATCCCGCAATGAGGAGAACCGACGCAACGGACTGACCTTGTTCGTCGTCGAGGACGGGATGCCGGGATTCAGCAAGGGCCGCCAGCTGGACAAGATCGGACTCAAAGCTCAGGACACCGTCGAACTTGCCTTCGACAATGTGCGAGTTCCTGCCGCGAATGTCCTCGGCGAGGTCGGACAGGCGTTCTGGATGCTCGGCGCGAATCTCCCGCAGGAGCGCCTTGCGATAGCTGTACTCGCCATCGCGCAATCGACTGCCGCTCTGAACCTGACGATCGACTACGTCCAGAACCGGAAGGTCTTCGGACAGCCGATCAGCGACTTCCAGAACACCAAGTTCGAGCTCGCCGCCATCGCCACAGAAATCGAGGCCGGCCAGGCACTCGTCGATAAGGCCGTCACGGAACTCGTTGCGGGTGAACTGACTCCGGCCGACGCCGCGAAGACAAAGCTGTTCTGCTCAGAGCTTCAAGGCCGAGTAGTCGATCGCTGCCTGCAGCTGTTCGGCGGCTTCGGCTACATCAATGAGTCCCCGATCGCGAGGCTGTACGCCGACGCGCGGGTCACGCGCATCTACGGCGGCACCAGCGAAGTCATGAAGTCGATCATCAGCAAGTCGCTCGGGCTGTAGGCACCACAGGGAGAGGGACATGAACATCAGCGGTATCTCCGCGCTCGTCACCGGTGGCGCGTCCGGCTTAGGCGGCGCAACCGCCCGCCGATTAGCCGGCCTGGGCGCATCGGTCACCATCGTGGACCTGCCCTCCAGCGACGGCGAGCAAGTAGCAACGGAACTCGGTGACTACGTGCGCTTCGTCTCGGCAGACATCACCGACGATGCCGGTGTGCAGGCCGCGGTCGACGCCGCCCAGGAGTTCGGACCCCTGCGGGCGCTGGTGCACTGCGCAGGACGTGGCGGTGACCGGACCCGGATCGTCGACCGCCAGCATCGGCCGGGCAACCTCGACACCTTCAACGACGTACTGCAGACAAATCTGGTCGGCACCTACAACGTCCTGCGACTCTGCGCTGCAGCAATGAGCCACAACGAGATCATCGACGGCGACCGTGGCGCATGTGTCCTTACCGCGTCGGTCGCTGCCTTCGACGGCCAGATCGGCCAGACGTCGTATGCCGCGTCCAAGGCAGGAGTGCACGGCATGACCCTGGTGGCCGCACGCGATCTGGCCAGCTGGCAGATCCGCGTCAACACGATCGCGCCCGGAACATTCGACACGCCAATGCTGGCGCGGCTCCGCGACGACATCCGTCAGGGTCTGGCTGATTCGGTGCCCCACCCGAAGCGGTTGGGTAACGCAGAGGACTACGCGCACCTCGCTGTGGCCCTGCTGGAGAACGCCTACGTCAACGGCGAGACCATCCGCTTGGACGGCTCGATCCGGATGGCCCCGCGCTGACCGGGGCACAGTGGCCGACCCGATCTGCCGGCGGACTGGTCCCCACGACACAGCGGATAGGCGTGCATGTCAGAGTGAGGTGTGGGAGCGACTCAAGAGAAGCTGATCGGGCGATTCCTCGAGGCGTGGGGCGACGGGCTCACCGAGCGACCGGATACCCAAGCGATTGGCGAGGCACTCAGCGAGGACGTCACCTGGCAGCTGTGGCTACCGGGCGGCCCCACCCTTCGCGGCAAGGCAGCCGTGCTGGCAGACATCGAGCGGCAGCTGCAGTTCGCGACGCACATGCGTTGTTCGGTGATCACCATGACGTCGGACGACACGACGGTGGTGACCGAGAGGCTCGACACCTTTCGGTCCGGTGATCGGGTCATCGAGCACAGTCTGTGCGCGGTGTTCGAGCTGGACGACGACGGCAAGATCGTCGCTTGGCGTGAGTACTTCGACGTTGCCGATCTCAATCGGCAGCTACGGGAAGCGAAGGCTACTGTTCCGCGCGTCGGTGGTGATCGCTAGCCGGATTGGTCGAGCAGCCGGGCCGCGAGACCGAAGTGACTCTGCGCGGTCAGCCCGCCATCCACCACCAAGGACTGTCCGGTGACGTAGGACGCGTCATCGCTACACAGCCACACCGCTGCCGACGCCACCTCCTCGGGCTGCGCGAGCCGTCCTAGTGGTGGAACACCCGGGCCGAGCGCAGACAGGTGCGGGTTCGCTTTCAGCCCGTGGAGCATCGGCGGCGTTGCCGTCATGCCGGGGCAGATGCAGTTCACGCGGATGCCTGCCGAGGCATGGTCGACGGCCAGTGCCCGGGTCAGGCTGATGACGGCTGCTTTCGTCGCGGCATATCCGACCTGCTGGTTGTCGGCGAACAGGCCCGAGACCGATGCCGTCGAGAGGATGCAGCCACCCCCTTGCGCGGCCATGACCGGGATGGCGTGCTTCGCCGCGAAGAAGATCGCTGAGACATTGGTGTTCCACATCCGCGTCCAGTCCGCCGCCGAGAGCTCCACCGCGTCGCCTGCTCGAGTCATCGCGGCGTTGTTGAAGACGACGTCAAGCCGGCCGTACGAATCGAGCGCGCTCTGCACCATCGCCGCAACGGCGTCTGGATCAGACACGTCGACCTCGTGGGCAACGGCAGCTCCACCGGCCGACTCGATGCCGGCGACGCACTCGTTAGCTCGGTCGGCGCGGAGGTCCGCGACGAGCACCCTCGCGCCCTCGGCGGCGAATCGCATCGCGCTCGCCCGCCCGATCCCGGACCCCGCGCCTGTCACGATCGCGACCTTCTCGCGCATCAGGTCAGTCATGACGGGTCCACTCCGAACCACCACAGTTCCATAAACACGGGCGTCAGATACCTCGCGTCATCGTACGGCGGATCGCTCACGTACCGAGCGGCTGAGGGGCGTGACGGTGTTGGGTGATCCACGACCCGGCCGGCCCATTGAGCATCCGTGCACGGTGCAGCCGCCGATGGAACAACGAGACCAGCTCTGCATCGTGCTGCCCGTTGTCGGCGAGCACGAAGCTCTCGAGCGCCTGCTCGCCGTCGGCCCATGAGGCGGGGCGCTGTCCCAACAGCCCGGCTAGATCGTCGAGGTCGGCGGCGACCACCGCGGTCCCGATCTCATCGACTCGCGCGAGGTGGCGCGCGAGCCGGACCGACATGCGGTTGCGATAGCGCACGGCGCCCTCGCCCAGGTCGGCCTGTTCCAACGCCGTGACCAGGTGCTGGTACGCGGGTCCGAAGCCGGTCTCGATCGGCTCGGGCTCAGGAACGTCGGGCAGTGCGACTCCGAGCACCGTCGCGATGCCCTCGAGCGCCATCAGGTTCGTCTCGATGCACCAGCTCAGGTTGAGCATGTAGTCGGCACCGGGAACCGGCTCGGCCAGCACGCCGTGAAACTCCAGCTGGTTCGACAGGGACCACAGGATGTAGTGGTACTGGACGGCGTCGAGGTCGACCGCCGTGCCGCTTCGCTCCTCATACCTTCGTAGCAGCGCGGCCACGTCGCCGAACTCGAGGAACGGGTTGCGAACCCACAGCCCGGCAAGATCCTGCATGGGATCGCCGATGTGCCCGAACTCGAGGTCGATCATGGCGGTGATCCGACCGTCTTGATGCAGGAACTGGCCCGAGTCCCACACGATCGCCGACTCCCGCCCCCGGGAGTCCGGCCGGTGTCGCGCGAGCCAGGCCAACGTGAACTCGAGGAACGGGTCGGGGCGCTTCTTCAGCGCTCGGTAGGCCACTAGCTCGAAGTGCCGCAGCCCCACGAGGCCGGCCTCCGCGGGGTCCTGCGCACGGACGATGTCGGCCGCCGAGAACGCCTCGACGTCGATGGCGTGCAGTCGCACCAATGCGTCGACGTAGTCGTGCATCACCGTCCGCCGCTCATCGTCGGGCGTGCCGTCGAAGCTGTCCCGACCCGGCACTCGCTCCATCGCGATGGCGAGGGGGCCATCCGACCAGCCCAGTACGCGCGGCACGGGGATCCCCTCGCGGTGGAGGACCGACTGGAAGCGCATCTCATGCGCCAGAGGGAACGCCGAAGGCGAGTCGAGCCGGTCTCCGCGGACGTAGATCGAAAGCGGCCCGTCCGGGTGATCGAGGTCCACGTACCAGGCTGGTCGCCACCGCGCCTGACGCTCGATGCGGACGACCCGGCCACCGACGTCGCGCTCCAGCCATCGAGTGATCCAGCCACGATCGCCGGCGTCACCGCCCGTCATCGTCGCCGCGGTCCTCGTGGCTCCACGTGGTTTCGTTGAGCGGCTGCGGGCTGATGTGAATGAGCTTCTCGTGCAGGGCGCCGGTGCCTTGGATGAGGAACTGTTGACGCTGCGTCCAGCGATGGAAGTACTGCACCAGAGCGACATCGCATTCGGGCGGGGCTGTCATCACGAACTCCTCCAAGGCCGCTTCCGCGGTGCTGAGGTCCGGCTGGCGGTTTCCCAGGATCTCGGAGATCTCCTCTACGGCCGTCGACTCCAGCTCGCGGCCGAAGACGTGCACGTGTTCGGCGAAGCGGGTGACGGCGCGCGCGCTGTCCGCGCGGAAACCCTCGAAGGCGCTCTCGGTGGGCCATTCATCGAGGAGCGACATGAGGTTCTTGTACGACGCATGCCAGTACGACGACGAGGAGCCCTCGTCGGGCCGGTCGAGGACCTCCAGCGGTGCGCCGACCACCTGGGCGATTGCCTCGAGCCCCCAGCGCCCGCAGCCGACAAGCCAGGTGAAGTACTCCAGCCAGCTGTCACCGCTCGCCGGGTTGCGGACCGAGTCCTCCCACTGGAACGGCGTCATCAACGACCAGCCGGCGGTGTGGAACTCGACCGCGTTCTTGTCGATCCGGTCGCCCGTCGCCGCTTCGTACTTGCGGGCGATCCATCCGATGTCCCCGAGCGGCTCAGCGCAGTCACGGCTGCGCATTGCTGCGAACTCGGCGACCGGGTCACCGATGTAGGCGGCCTCGAAGTCGATCAGGCCGGTGAGCTTCCGGTTCTCGTACAGGAACTGAGCTGAGTCAGCCTGGATCAGTGCCCGCCGGTCTCGCCCGGTGGGGACATTGCGCTGCAGCCACCGCCACATGAACTCGATCATCGGGCTGGGTGCCGACTTCGCCCTGCGGTAGTTCGCCTCGCCTGTGGCGTACAGGTTCAAGGCGGCGCTGTGGTTGTCCGCGGGCACCGGTAGACCGACCGCGCCGAACTCGCGGACATCGATCTCGTGCATCATGCGCATCGCGTCGATGTACTGGTCGAGGACCGCGTCGCGCTCGGCGTCGTCGACGGCGGTTGCGAGGTTGACCCGGCCGGGGAGCCGATCCATGACGATCGCGGGTGGGTCGTCGATCATCCCGTGAACGGTTGGGACCGGGACATCGTGTTTGCGCAGGACGCGGTTGACGTCCGCTTCCTGCGAGAGGGTGATCATCTCGCGGAAGTTGCCTCCGCGATGACCGCGCACGTAGTAGCGGCGCACCGACCCGTCCTGAGACAGATCGACGAACCAGGCGGCGCGCCAGCGCTCCTGCCGCTCGAATGCGACGACCGTGCCGCCGAGCTCTCGCTCGAGCCAGGCCCTTACCTTGTGGTCGACCTCCACCAGTTGCCTACGCCGCCACGACCTGGGGGAGTGTCGCTTCGGTGTCGAGTAGGCCGACCATCCAACCCGGCGTGGCGCCTAGATAGAGCGCGTTGCACATGACGGCGATCCTCGCCGCCTCGGGGTCCTGATTGATCAGCGCGACGATGGCGGCGAGTCCGGCCGCCTCCATGCCGAACGTCAGGATCGAGCTCCAGCGGATGGTCTCTTCCCAGTAGGCGTTGGTCCAATGGTCCTGCGCGTCCCCGCCCCAGGTCAGGTTGCCGAACGCGATCGCGCCCTTCCAGATCTCGTGAAGGTCGGTCTGGCCGTCCTCGCCGGCGATGATCCTTTCGTAGGCATCCGGATCGGTCGCCACGGCTCGTTCGAACGCCGAGCGCCACACCTTGAGGTAGTAGGGAGTGGGCAGGTCGTAGTCCACTCGCATGAAGTGGCGACCGTTGATGCGCACCGTCGAAGGCTTGGGCTCGCGATTCGGACGGCGCTGCCCGATTGGCGGGTCCTCGGTCTTGATGACCTGGACTCCGGCGTTGTAGCCAACGCCGTGGATCGGGTTGGAGGTCGAGGTTTCACGCAGGATCGACGGCAGGAGGCGCAGGCAGTCGTCGCCACCGCCGCGGATGGCCGCCATGCGCTGGCTCATCAGCGCGACGACGCCGTCCTGCACCTCCGCGAAGGGCGGTGAGGGCAGCGTGATGCCCAGGTTCGTGAACGCCGGGGGCATGCCCCAGTGTTCGCGCAGCTCCAACCCGCCCCAGTAGCTGGACGCGTAGACGGCCCAGGCCTGCTCGCCGATCCCGTCGGCTGTGGCCTTTCCCTCCATGATCGGTCCGGACAGCCGGTCGGTCAGCCAGCCGTTGAGGCCGGTCCAGTACGCCTGCGTCGTCGACAGCGTGGCGGCAGTCGCGGCGTATTCACCCACCAACCGATCCATCAGTGCCGGAGCCAGCGGCATCAGCGCAGCCAGGTCCGGCAGAAGTGGCGGCCCGTCGCCTGCGAGGTGTAGCGCAGCCGCCGGAGGTAGAGCCTCCTCGCTCATCTTGCTCCCTCCCGTGGAGCTCTCAGGGAAACATAGATGTCAGATCCGGACAAGGAAGGGCGGTCCGGGATGCCGTCGTCGGAGAATCGACTACCAGCCTCGGTAGCTGGGCGACCGGCGTTCGATGAACGCTTTGACACCTTCGATCGAGTCGGCCGCAGTCATCTGCACCTCCTGTGCCATCGCCTCCGCCAGCATCGCGGAGGCACGATCCTGGTCGAGAGAGAGGTTGAGCAGCCGTTTCGTCAGCGTGATCGCACTGGTTGGGCCCGCCGCGAGTCGTTCCGCCAGCTCCGCAACTACCGGCCGGAGCTCTTCGCGGGGCACGACGCGGTTGACCAGTCCGAGCGCTGCCGCCTCGGCGGCAGGCAGCGTGTCCCCGAGAAATACCAGTTCCTTTGCTTTCTGCAGCCCGATCCTTCTGGGCAACAAGTAGGCACCGGCGGCGTCGAGCACGATTCCGCGCAACAGCATCGATTCGATAAAGGTGGCCTCCTCTGCCGCCACGACGAGATCGCAGGCGAAGGCGAGATGGGCACCGAGGCCGGCAGCGGGACCCTGCACCTCGGCGATGACCGGCTTGCCGCAGTCGAGCACGGCGCCGATGAGCCGCTGCGAGCCCGACATCAGCAGGCGGATCGCGTCCCCCGTGTGACGTTCGCTGGTCTGGCTGCCGCGGATCCCGCCGGCGTCCGCACCGGCACAAAAGTGGCGACCTTCGGCGCGCAGCACGACCGCGCGAACGTCGGGCCGACTGTCGCACTCGCCGAGCAGATCGACAACCTGGTTGCGCCCCTCAGGTCGAAGTGCGTTAGCCGCGTCAGGGCGATTCAACGTGATCGTCGCGACCGCGCCGTCAACTTCGAAGCGGACGTCATCGGCCACGGCATCGCCAACGGTCATGAGGAGCCTCCTGGGAGCAGTGATTGCAAGACCGACACGACCGCCAGCGGCTGGTCGAACATCGCGTGATGTCCGGCATTCTTGATTTCGATGACCGACATGCCCGCACGCGGCTTTTCCGCCATCCGGACCGCCATCTCAGTGCTCACCAGTCCGTTCTCGCACCGCAGGAGCGCTATCGGGACGTCGAGCTGAGGAAGTAGGTCTCGATGCCACGCGCGGTCGCCGAAGATGGCCGGGTCGAACTTCCACGTCCACCCGCCTTCGACCTGCCGTAGCGACTCCATCGCGACGTGGTCGGCGACGTAAGGGAGCATCGAGCTCTGTGCCGGTACGGTTCGGAACTTCGTCACCGCCTCCTCTGTGCTGGCGTAGATCTTTGTCGCCGGGCCTGGCTGGCGAAGTGGAGGCTGCCGCTCCTCGGGCGACTCGGTGTCCAGCGGCGAGTCGATCGCGACGATCATTTCCATTGCATCGGGATGTAGGACACCGGCAAACACCGCGACCCATCCGCCCATGCTGTGACCGATCATTGTCGGCCGTACCAGTCCCGCGGCGTCGCTCACGGCCACCGCCTCCTCGGCCCAGAGCGATCTGACGTACTCGTCCCGCCGTGCGCTGTCGCCGTGACCGGTCAGGTCGGGTGCGATGACCCGTCGGTCGACGGCCAGCAGCGGGGCGATGTGGTCCCACCAACCCGAGTGCGCGCCGCCGCCGTGGAGCAGGACGAGTCCGGGCGCGCCTACCTGTCCCCAGGCGCGATAGTGCACCGAGGCACCTTGCACATCGATTTCGTGATGCTCTGGCCTCCTATCGATCGCACGGCGGAACCAATCGGGCGCCTCTTGCATCCTGTCGCGCGCGATCTTCCGCTCGGAGTTGGCCGGCACAGGCGCTAGCTGGTCCTGTTCCCGTCCGTGCCCATGCGACGCGCGCTTTTTCGCTGGAACTCGGCAACTCGCGCGTGGTGTTCGTCGCCTTGCAACAACGTGGTGTTCGCAATGCGCTCGATGTTGCGTGCAGTCGCGGGATCGGTGTTCGCGCTCATGTCGATGGCCAGCTTCGCGACACCAAGTGCCTCACCCGGGAGCTGGGTCAGAGAGTCGACGAAGGCATCGACGCGGGCATCGAACTCGCTCGCCGGATAGACCGCATGTACGAGCCCGATCTGGAGGGCGTCGTGGGCGTCAACGGACTGTCCGGCCATTGCAAGCCACTTCGCCCAGTGCGGCCCGACGAGGCGGGTCAGACGACTGATCCCTCCGCTGCCAGGGACCACGGCGAGGTTGATCTCGGGTAGCTGGAATCGCGCGGCGTCCGAGGCGAGCCTGAAGTCGCACGAGAGGGCCATCTCGACGCCGGCACCCAAACAGGGGGCGTGTGCTGCGATCACGATGGGCTTCTCGACCGCCTCGAACTCGTCGTAGAGCAGGTGATGTTCGCGATAGGTATGCCGCGTCGCGGGACCGCTCTGGCCCCGTTGAGCACTCAGGGTCTCGATGTCGAGGCCGGCGGTGAAGTAGCGGCCGAGCGAGCGAATCACGAGGACCCGCTGCTCCGGATCGGCGGCAAGTGAGCGAACTGCGTCCCAGAGAACGGCGGTGACCTCCGGGCTGATCGCGTTGAGCTTGTCCTGCCGGTCGATGGTGACGGTCAGGACGCCGCCGGAGCCGGACATCGTCGCATGCGGTGCACTCATTGCCTAAGATATTAATCTTCTAGCGCTATGAAGGTAAGGACCGATCGGTCGACGCGTCGACGGACCCGCGCGGCCGTCGTCATGCTCGGCTGCGCCTTGGTCGTCGCGGGTCCCGCCCCGACCGTGGCGACTGCTCTGAGCGGATCGTCCGGCCCCCACTGTCGTGGTGTCGAGATTCCGACCGGGCTGGCGGCCGGCACGAAGCCGGTGTATCGGATCTACGGCCAGCTGTGCACCCCTCAGGGCGGCGCTCGGGGAACGATTCAGGTCCTGGTGCACGGCGGTACGTACTCCCACACGTATTGGGACTTCCCCGGCTTTCACGGCAGGTACCAGTACTCGCGGTTCATGAATCGCGCCGGCTTCGCCACGTTGGCCATCGACCTGCTGGGAGTCGGGCGCAGCTCGCATCCCCCGAGCGCGCAGGTCACGATTGCGGCGGAGGCGTATGCCGTGCACATCGCGATACAGGCGGCGCGGCACGGTGTGCTCGGCCCCAGTTACCCACGCGTGATTCTCGTTGGCCACTCGCTCGGCACGCTGACCAATGACCTAGAGGCGTCGACCTATCACGACGAGGACGGGTTCATCGCGACCGGAACATCGCACGGGCCTGGGTTCACCGGCCTCGGCTCCATCTTCGCCAAGGTGCGCCCGGCCTTGCTTGACCCGGAAACGGCGCCGCAGGTGCCGGCCGGCGATCTCGGGTATCTCAGCACGCCCGGCGCGCGCCCGGTGTTCTATCGCGGTGGTCGCGTCGACCCTAGGGTTGAGCGCGAAGACGAGAACACCCGGCAGCCGGTCGCCGGCGGCTACGCCGCCACCCTGCTGCCGTATCTGGTCGACACCTCGCTACTGCACACCAATCGGATCCGGGTACCCGTCCTGCTGGTCAACGGCAGCAACGACGCCGTGTTCTGCAAACAGGGCGGCGGGGGCGCGACGACGGAGTGCAGCTCTGCCGCCGCGTTGAAACGCTCGGAGGCGCGGTACTACGGCCGTTCGGCGGATCTTGCGACCTACGTACTCGCCCACTCCGGGCACGACATCAACCTGGTCCCTGATGCACGCCGGTGGTATGAGGTGGCGCTTCGCTGGTGTCAGCAACACGGATTCCTGTCGCACGGTGAGCTCTCGACGGCGCAGAGTTGAGGAGTCGGCCGGACTATGCGGACGCGACTGAGCATGAAACCGACCGGCTGGTTCCAGGTCGGATGGTCATCCACGGTGCCCGAGCGGGGCGTCGTGCCGCTGCGATATTTCGGTCAGGACCTGGTGGCCTGGCGCGACGTGCACGGCAAGGTGCATATCTTCGACGCGTACTGCCAGCACCTCGGCGCGAACCTGGCCTACGGCGGCTGCGTGACCGACGAGGGGATCCAATGCCCGTTCCACGGCTGGGTCTGGAGCTCGGCAGGCCGCAACGTCTCCATTCCGTACCAGGTTCGTTCCAATCCCGCTCGTCGGATCCGCGTCTGGCCGGTCGTCGAGCTCAACGAGGTGCTGTTCATCTGGCACGACGTCGGCGGGCGCGAACCCTTCTTCGAGGTCCCCGACTTCACCCGGGATGTCAGTCAGCACATTGTGGGGCGCGTCTTCCAGCCGGCACTGCCGGACGCGGTCTCGCACTTTCCGAATACCCGAATCCATCCGCAGGTGGTCGTCGAGAACGTCGTCGACATCCAGCACTTCTGCTATGTCCACGGCACGGAACGAGCGCCGGTGATACTGCGCGAGTCGGTCACCGACTACACCTGGAACGCGGTAGCGGGCTTCGGTCGGCGATGGGCAGACGGGGTGGACCGCCCGGACGACCGTAAGAACACGATCACGATTCACTGGGCCGGAGTGGGGGTGTCGTTCAATGCCGAGCAGACTCCCGACGGCTGGCGGGTGGTCTGCATCGCGACGACTCCGGTCGATGACGAGACGAGCGAGATGTTCGGGACCTATTGGCTCGAGGACAGTCCTGGACCATCCGACGTCACGCGGGCGAGTCGCCTCGACAGCATCCGCGGCGCGCTGCCTCAGGACATCGTGATCTGGGACAACCAGATCTGGCTCGACCCGCCGGGCCTCGCGACCTCCGAAGGAGCGGGCTTCCGCAAGCTCCGCCGCTGGACCAGCAAGTTCTACCCTGGCGGCATGAGTCCGTGATCCGTTGACCTATTAATATCAATCGCCTAATCTCGCTGCCGGCGAAAGGCGGTGGTCGGTGGGCGACGGCCTGCTGCTCGACGGTGGCAGCGCGATCCGTGTCCCCAAAGCCGCCGAGCTGGTAGCGGTCGCACTCCGCCGGCAGATCATCAGCGCGCAGCTTTCGGACGGCGCAACGTTGCCGCCCGAGGCGGAGCTGATGGCGCAGTTCAACGTCTCGCGCGCAACGCTGCGCGAGGCGTTCCGGATCCTCGAGTCGGAGAACCTGATCGAGGTACGCCGCGGCCCCCACGGCGGCGCGCGAGTCAAGCCGCCCTCGGTAGACGTCGCGGCGCTCTACGCCGGTCTCGTCCTCCAGCACCGGGTCACGTCGATCGCCGACGTCTACGAGGCGCGAGCGGTGATGGAAGGCCCACTCGCTCGCGCGGTCGCCGAGCGGGCGACGCCCAGCGTGCTGGCTGAGCTCGATCGTGCGCTCGATGCGGGTGGAGCAGTCGTCGACGACCCGCAGGCGTTCGCGGATCACGACATCAAGTTCCACTTGCTGATCGCCGAGTTGGCCGGGAACGAGACGATCGAGCTGCTGGTTCACATGCTCTACAGCATCGTGAGCGTCGCGCGTCGCGAGCACGTTGTGGCGTCCGAGGAGGCGCAGTCCCTGAGGGAGGCGCGCCAGGTGCACCGCACTCACACGGCGCTGGTCGAACTGATCCGCGCCAAGGACGTCGATGCGGTGCACGCGCTGTGGGACCGACACCTCACGGAGGTTCGCAGGCACTACCTCGCGATGCCGGACCGAGGCACGGTTCTCGAGTTGTTCAGCATGTCCGGTACGGACGGGTAGGAGGCGACGCCATCGATGAACTTCATGTACCAGTATCCCGACGTCACAGGCACGGACATCGACATGCTCGACTGCGGGCCGGTGGCCGAGGTTGCCAGGGCGGCGGAGGACGCCGGCTTCATGGGATTCGCGTTCACTGAGCATCCCGCGCCGGGCAACAAGTGGCTGATGTCGGGTGGCCACCAGTCCCTCGACCCGTTCGTCGCCCTCGCCTACGTCGCCGCGGCCACGACGAGGATCAAGCTGCTGACCTATCTGGCGGTCGTTCCTTACCGCAATCCGCTGCTGCTAGCCAAGTCCGCGGCCACCGTCGACAAGCTCTCCGGGGGACGGTTCGTGCTCGGAGTGGGCACCGGCTACCTCAAAGGCGAGTTTCACGCCTTGGGGGTCGACTTCGACGAGCGCAACGCGCTGTTCGACGAGGCGCTCGATGTGCTGCCGCTGCATTGGTCCGGGGCGCCCTTCAGCTACCGCGGCCGGCATTTCGAGGCGCGTGACGTAGTGGGACGGCCACTTCCGGTTCAGTCGCCGATCCCGATCTGGATCGGCGGCAACTCCATGCTGACCAGGCGTCGGGTTGCCGAGCGTGCGCAGGGTTGGATGCCACTGAGTGGCACGCCCGAGCTGTTCCGGACGACGAGGACCGCGCCGCTCGACGAGAGAACGGAGCTGGCTGGGGCAGTCGCCGGTCTGCGGGCCGCGGCTGGCGCCCGTGGTCCGTCGATCGACGTCATGGTCGCCCACACCGACCTTGGAATCGCCGATCGTCGTGCAGACCTCGCGAAGCATGCTGAGCAGTTCGCCGCCTACGAAGCGGCCGGCGCCACCTGGGTGATGATCCCGGGCGCGACCTACACCCGCGGTGACACGCTCGACTTCCTGGAGCGTTTCGGTTCGACCATCATCGGCGCATGACCAGCCCCGCGCACGTGCACAGCATGATGCACTGCAATCTCAACACCGGTGACCTGGCCGCGGCGACGCTCTTTTACTCCGAGCTGCTCGACCTGAGCCCGGGGATGAAGACGGCTCGGGTGCCGACGGACGGGCGGGGCCTGGGTGTCGAGGGCTTCGCCACCTCCGAGGTCTGGTTCATGTACGACCAGCGCGGGGCGAGGTCGGCCCCGGCGCTGGAGCTCCAGGAGTGGGAGGTCCCGGCGCTGATCGGCGCGCACCCGAGTGAGCCCAACCACCTCGGGCTGATCGCGGTCGGCTATGCGGTCCCTGGTCTCGATGTCACCGGTAGCTCGCTGTGGCCCGCGCGTGGCGAGCTTCGGCCGGTTGTGACGGTGCTCGACATCGACGGCGTACCGGTTGAGCAGATCGCCGCGGCTCCTGGCGCGTCGTTCCCGGTCTTCTCCCACGTGCGGATCAACTGCTCGGATCTCGAACGCTCCCAGCAGTGGTACGCGAAGCTGGGCTTCGAGCCGGTCGGTGGGCCGGTCGCGCTGGTCGGCGAGCGACAGGTGACCAGCCAGACGCTGGAGGTCGCGGGCGACCAGTCGTTCGCGATCGAGCTCACCCAGTGGCTGGCGCCCGCGCCCGTCGGGACCGCCGCCGCTCCGGCGTACCACCGCGGTCTGTACCGAATCGCGCTCGCCGTCGATGACGTGAAGGCTGCGTACGCCACCCTTGCCGCCGATCAACCTGACATCAACGAACCGCTGTGGGTGGAGCTGCCGGGCACCAGGCTCGGAGGCGTGTGGGTCATGTTTCTGAGCGACCCGGACGGCGTCGTCGTTGAGCTCGTCCAGCGTCCGCGCTCAGCGATGACGGGGCGAAAGTGAGGGGCGTCCTCCCGGCGATGGGCGAGGCCGTCGCCCGGACGACCGAGGAGTGAGATGCCGAAGCCCCCACTACGACTGAACCCCGCCTCGACCGCGCTCGTGACGGTCGAGTGCCAGAACGGCGTGGTCGGCGGCGACAGCGCGCTTCCCGAGCTGGCTGCCCAGGTCGGCGAGACCATGAAGTCGATCGGCGTTCTTGCTGCCGAGTTCCGGGCCGTGGGCGGTCTCGTCGTGCATCTGACGTACGTCCCGGCGATCGGCAACCGTTCCTCGAATCGCAACGCGGTCCTGCTAGCCGGCGTACTGGGCAGGATGGACAGATGGACGTCCGACGGCTACGAGACCCAGGTCGTGAGGGAGATCGGAGTCGGTCCCGATGACGTCGTCCTTCCGCGTCACACGGGTCTGTCGCCGACGCACAACACCGAGCTGTTTCCGATGTTGCGCAACGCCGGCTACGACACGATCGTGTTCGCCGGGGTCTCCCTCAACATCGCGATGCCGGTCGTCGCGACCGAGGCGGTCGACGAGGGATTCCGGGTCGTTATTCCGAGCGACGCGGTGACGGGGACTCCCCGCGAGCATGCCGAGAGCATGCTGCGTCACACGATGTCCTTCATCGCGCGGATCGCTACCTGCGAGGAGATCGTGGCCGCGCTCACGACCTAGCGCCGGTCGTCCTGGAAGCGCGCTTGTGAGGACTTACCGAAAGGTTTACGATATCGCCACTAGAGACGTCGAGGAGCCCGGCATGCCCGACTACCTGCTGTATGACGCAGACCAGCACTACTACGAGGCCGCCGACACGTTCACCAGGCACCTCGATCCGGCCTTCTCGTATGCCTTCCGTTGGCAGACCGACCAGCGGACCGGCCGTACCAACCTGCTGATCGGCGATCGACTGTTCTCGATGATCTCCAACCCGACGTTCGATCCGGTTGGCAAGCCGGGCGCTCTTGCCGCCTACTTCCGTGGCGAGAACGTCGAGGGCGCCGACGTCAAGAAGATGATGGGCAAGATGGAGCCGATCCGGCCCGAGTACCGCAACCGGGATGCTCGGGTTGCCGTCCTCGATCGCCAAGGTGTCGGCGGCGCGTTTCTGCTGCCGACCCTGGCGCTCGGCATCGAGCGGCTGCTCAACGACGATGCGCCTGCACTGTACGCAGTGATGCACGCCCTCAACGCCTGGATCGACGACGAGTGGGGGTTCGCTCGCGACAACAGGATCGTCGCACCACCGGTGCTGTCGCTGGTCGATGTCGATCTAGCGGTCAAGGAGCTCGGCTGGGTGATCGAGCGAGGCGCCAAGGCGATCGTCTTCCGGCCGGCGCCGGTCGTGGCAGGCGACAGCTACCGCTCGATGGCAGACCCGGTCTATGACCAGTTCTGGTCGATGTGCGAGGACGCCGACCTCGCCGTCGCCTTCCATGCGGCGGACTCCGGCTACGGCATGGACCTTGCGCGTTGGGGGGAGCGACCGAAGTTCGGTACGGCGGCGGCGTCGGCGTTCTCCGAGGTCCTTTCCGCACACATGGAGCGCCCGATCACCGACACGATCTCCGCCTTCATCTGTCATGGCGCATTGTCACGCCATCCTCGCCTGAGGCTGGTGACCGTCGAGCTCGGCTCCGGCTGGGTCGGTGACCTGATACGCCGGATGAAGAACGCCTACGGCAAGGTGCCCTATCTGTTCCCTTGCGATCCGATCGAGGCCTTCCACGACAAGGTCTACGTCACCCCCTTCCAGGAAGACAGCGTCAGCAGTCTGCTCGACCACATGAACGTCGACCGCATCCTGTTCGGCTCGGACTGGCCGCATCCCGAAGGCTGCAGCGAGCCGGCCGATGCCCTGAGAGACGTGGCCGATCTCGACGAGGACAAGCAGCGGCGGGTCATGGCGGACAACATGAAGGCGCTGCTCGCGCTCTAGGAGGCTGGTCCGGACTGCTACTGCACCCGCGGGAAGCGCAGCATCCGGCGGGCGTTGTCCTCCACGATCTTGGCGACTTCCTCGTCCGGGACGTCGCTGAGAACCTCGGCGGCCCGCTTGCGCGAGTTCGGCCAGTTGGAGTCGGAGTGGGGATAGTCGATCTCGAGCATGATGCGGTCGATGCCGATTGCGTGACGGTTGGCGAGGCCGTGCTCGTCGTCGATGAAGCAGCCCCAGAAGTGCTGTCTGAACAGGTCCGAGGGGCGTGAGTCGAAGTCGATCGCCTGGTACCAGCGGTGGCGCTCCCACGTGTAGTCCGCGCGTTCGAGGATGTAGGGGATCCAGCCGATCCCGCCTTCAGCAAGCGAGAACTGGAGGTTCGGGAAGCGCTGTAGCGCTCCGGAGAAGAGCAGGTCGAGTGTGGTCCACATCAGGTTCGTCGCGAATGCGGCGATCGCCACCGCGAAGGGGGCATCCGGGAGGTTCATCTCGCCGGGAACCGTGCGCATCCCGGAGAACGAGAAGCCCGGGACGTAGGTCGATGACCCGAAGTGCAGCGAGAGCGGGATCTCGGCCGACTGGCAGACATCCCACAGCGGGTCCCAGTAGTCGGTGTGAAAGCTCGGCATGTCCAGCGGCACCGGGCTGTCGGGAAAGGTGATCGTGCGCACACCCTTGGCCGCTACCCGCTCGGCCTCGGCGACGCACAGGTCGATGTCCCAGGTCGGAAGGATCGCCAACGGGATGAACCGCTCGGGAGCGAACGCACACCACTCATCGACCATGAAGTCGTTCCATGCCCGAACACAAGCGAGGGCAAGATCCTTGTCCTTCGCGCGATGGAACACGCCCCCGGCGAATCCGGGCATCGAGGGGAAGCAAAGGGCTGCCTGGACACCGTCGAGGTCCATGTCCTTCACCCGCTCAGCGGCGTCATAGCAGCCGGGGATCATGTCCTCGTAGCGCAGCGGGTCCATCCCGTAGTCCTTGGGCTCCTTGCCCGCGACCGCGTTCAGGCCGATGTTCGGGATCATGCCGTCTTCGTAGAGCCACACGTGGTGACCTTCGTCGGTCTCGACGATGCGCGGGCCGACGTCGTGGTACTTGGCCGGCATCCGGTCCAGCCACACCTTGGGGTGCTCGATCAGATGGTCGTCGACCGACACGATCTGGTGGTGGTCCTGCAACGGCATGGCTGCCTCCGAGACGCCCGTCGATATCTCATCTAAACTTATACCGTTGTTAACGATTTCACAGCCGAGTGAGCGATGTCCGACGAAGCCGAACAGAGCAGGCCGCTGACTCGTCCCGAGGAGGACGACCAGGACCTTCTCACCTATGGCGAGGCCGGCGTCCGGCTGCAGGACGAGGTCGCCGCGGTGCGGGCCCGAATCGCCGAGCTCGAGGCGGCTGGTCATGACGCGTCCGGTGCCCGGCTGCGGTTGGACGCACTCGAACAGGCTGCGCAACGGCACGCCCAGCAGCGAATCAACGACGAGAACTTCGAGAAGTTCTTCGGCTACGCCGGCAAGGCTCGTCGCTCCAACTCGTAGTCACCCCAGAGTGCAACGAAGCAAACTGATTGAAACAGGTGCACGGTATTGTGACACCAGGCTTGACCAGAGGAGCGTACGTGACCGCGGTGCAGGACGCGATCCGGGTACCGAAAGCCGCCGAGCTCGTCGCCGCAACGCTGCGCCGGCAGATCGTCGTCGGTGAGCTCGAGGAGGGTGCCTCGCTGCCATCGGAGGCCGCCTTGCTCGCCCAGTTCCACGTGAGTCGGCCGACGCTTCGCGAGGCGTTTCGGATCCTCGAGTCCGAGTCGCTGATCCAGATCCGCCGTGGCTCGCGCGGCGGCGCGAAGGTCCAGGTGCCGAACGGGGACGTGGCCGCCCGCTACGCCGGGTACGTCTTGGAGTACCGGGGCACTCTGATGTCCGATGTCCTCGTCGCCCGCACCGAGGTCGAGACGCCACTTGCCCGGCTGCTCACCGAACGCGCCAAGCCCGCGCAGATCAGGCGACTCGAAGCGGCGATTGAGGCGGCTGCGCCGCACGTCAGCGACCCCAGCGCGTACGACGCGCATGACATCGCCTTCCACCAGCTTGTCTCAGAGCTTGCCGGCAACAGCACGATGTCAGTCGTCGTCGACATGCTCTACCACATCGTCGGGACGGCTCGGCGCCGGTACGTGACGACTTCGGCGCCGAGCGTGCTTCTCGTCGAGTACAAGCAGGTGCACAAGACCCACGCCAAGCTGGTTGAGCTCGTCAAGGCAGGCGATCCCGATGCCGCCGAGGCGTTCTGGCGCAGTCACCTCGAAGAGGTCAACAAGCACTACCTTGCCAGGCCGCTGGCCAAGACAGTCGTCGAGATGATGACCTGACGCGTTGCCAGGAGTGGTCGCCTAGGGCTTCGCGGTGCCCAGGATGGTAACGGCGGAGACGGCGGTGGGACCGCCGATGTTGTGGGCCAGGCCGAGCCTTGGCGCGGAGGCGACTTGGTTGGCCGCCGTGCCCCTGAGCTGGCCGAAGATCTCGTAGCACTGGGCAATGCCGGTCGCGCCTGGTGGGTGTCCCTTGGCCTTCAGCCCACCGCTCGGGTTGACCGGCAGCCTTCCCGTCATCGTGGTCTCGCCGGCCTCCAGCGCCTTCGCGGCGCCGAAGCGCGGAACGAAGCCGAGGTCCTCGTAGCTGATCATCTCGATCGCGCTGAAGCAGTCGTGCACCTCGGCGACACCGATGTCGGAAGCGTCGACGCCGGCCATCCGGTACGCCGCCTTGGCCGCCTTGACGGTTGCCGGGAAGGTGGTCATGTCCGCCTTGTGCTGGTGCATGACCCGGTCGAGGCCGAGCCCGACCCCATGGACCCACACCGGCTGGTCGGTATAGCGGTCGACGACGTCTTCTGCACAAATCACCAGCGCCGCTGCGCCATCGCTTTGTGGTGTGCAGTCGTACAAGCCGAACGGCGCCACCACCATCGGCGCCGACAGCACCTGATCCATCGTCACCTCGAAGCGCATCTGGGCCTTCGGGTTCGGCACGGCGTTGGCGTGGTTCTTCACGGCGACCATTGCCATGTGCTCTCGGGTCGCGCCTGACTCGTAGAGGTAGCGCTGCGCGTGCAACGCGAAGTTGGCCGGCGCGACCAGTCCCAGCGGGTAGTCCCATGCCATGTCGCGGGTCATTGCCATCCAGTCCCAGAACGTGGTCTGGGAGGACGTCTCGCGTACCTTGTCGGCTCCGGCGACGAGTGCGACGTCGACGTAGCCGCTCGCGACGGCGTAGAAGGCGTTGCGCAGCGTGTCATTGCCGGTTGCGCACGCGTTCTCGAGATGCGACACCGGGATGTCGACCAGACCGCACTGGTCGGCGAGGATTCCCGCCGCGAACCCATCGGTGGAGACCAGCTCGCCGAACCACGCCGCGTTGATGTCGTTGCGCGGGAGCCCTTTGTCGACGTCATCGATGGCCTCGGTGACAGCCATCGGAAGCAGATCCTTGATCCCCAGGTCGAAGTGCTCTGCAAAGGGCGTCATACCGGCGCCCACGACCGCGACCCGTCTCATCGAGCCACCTCCTCCGGGACGAACGCGTATCCGTAGTCCGGGACACCGGCTCGTACGGCAATCCGACGCAGCACCACGCTGCCGTTGTCGCCGATCGAGGTGCTCCCCGGCTCGGCATCGGTGACTGGTGCCAGCAGCCTGACGCCACTGTCGCCGAGGTCGACGATCGCCAGGTCGTACGGCGTCAGCAGGCCGGGGACCGGCACATGGACGCTGACCGCGGTGTAGACGGTCGCGTCGCGGGGGAGCGACGCGAGCGAGGAGCTTGCCTCGGCGCCGCACTCTGAGCAGCGGTAGCGCTGGGGGAGGTCGAGATTGCCGCACTCCGAGCACCGGCCGGCGGCGAGGCGCACCTTGCCGTCGAACGCGCGCTCGTAGGCCGGCAGCGAGATCTTGATCTCGGCGTCTGCGACGCTGCGTCGTCTCGGCAGGGTTCTTGGCTCGGGGCTGTGGTTCGCGCGCGCGGTAGGACCCGCGGTGAGCCTCGCCGCGGTCGCCGTGCCTTGCTCCGTCGCGACGATCGTGCCTGAGCTGTCTGCATCGATCGCGGTGGCGAGGGCGAACAGCGCCGACGAAGCTCCGGTCGTGGGCAGCGGTGCCGGCTTGCCCTCGACGTAGCTTGCGGCATCCTTGGCCGAGACTCCGGCGACCGCGATGGGCATCGCGTCGAGACCGAGCGCGGCCATCGCGGCGCCCAGCCCACGAACGCGCAGAAGCCGGGGGTCCGCATAGTCGAAGACGCCGCCCTGGCTGTCCCGGACCAGCACCGGCAGGCTGCGCTCGGTGCGGCCGCGCGCCTCGAGCGTCGCACCCTCGGCGCCACCGACCAGGACAGCGGCCGCACCTGCGGCGCCGCTCACGTCGACGGCGACCACGAGCGTGCCGGGCTCGGCTGACGCTGTCAGGTCCAGTGCGGCGGGTCCACCGCCGACCACGATCGTCGTGAGCACGTCGCTGCCGAGGTCGAGGCCCGCGATGAGGACTGCCTCCGCGCTTCCCTCCAGTGTCGGCAGGTCGCGGGTCACCAGCACGACGCGGTCGACCGGGATCCCTGAGGCCCCGATCGCGGCGCGGCCTGCAGCGACCGCCATCGTGATCGCATCCTCGTCCGGGCCCGCGATGCGGCGTCGCTCGTCACCCCAGCGAGGAACGTACGTCGCGACAGACTGCAGCCGAACCGTCATAGGTAGATGATACGGCGGATTGATACGAACAGATGACGACGTCAGTGCGTCGCCGCAGCGCGCCAGGAGATGTCCTTGTCGACGCGCGGCTCGGCGGGCAGGCCGAGCACCCGTTCGCCCAGGATGTTGTGCAGGATCTCCGACGTGCCGCCCTCGATCGAGTTCGCCCGGGCCCGCAGGTAGGCGCGCATCGGGGTGTCGTAGCCGTAGTCGTTGAGCTCGGCGTCGGCGAGTGAGTAGCTGCCGAACAGCATCCCCTCCTCGCCGAGCAGGTCGACGCACAGCTCCGTCGCGGCCTGGTTGAGCCGCACCGTGTTGAGCTTCGCGATCGAGCCCTGCGGGCCGACGTCACCGGCGTCGCGCAACGCGTCGCCGCGACGCATCGTGAGGCGGTTCGCCCGAATGCGTACGTGCAGGTCGACGAGCCGGTCCCGCAGCACGATCGCCTCGGGGGAGTCCCGGTCGGCGCGGGCGCGCCACAGCTCGATCGCGGTCGCAAGGGCCGGTTCAGCCGACAGGCCTTCGGACAGCATGTAGCGCTCGTTCGACAGCGTGGTCAGCGCAACGGCCCAACCTGCGCCGATCGCGTCGAGCCGCATCGAGTCGGAGATCCGGGCTTCGGTGAAGTAGACCTCGTTGAACTCCGCGTTTCCGGTCATCTGTCGTAGCGGTCGGACCTCGACGCCGGGCGTCGTCATGTCGCAGATGAAGTACGTGAGCCCACGGTGCTTGGGCACGTCGGGGTCGGTGCGTGCGAGCAGCATCCCCCAGCGCGCGACGTGGCCCCAGGAGGTCCACACCTTCTGGCCGTCGATGACCCACTCGTCGCCCTCCTGCCGCGCCCGCGTCGAGACGTTGGCGAGGTCGGAGCCGGCGCTCGGCTCGCTGAACAGCTGGCACCAGATCTCCTCGCCGGTGAACAGCGGTCGGAGGAGCCGTGCCTGTTGCTGTGGGGTGCCGTGCGCGAGCACGGTGGGTCCGCCCATGCCGTACCCGAGCGGATTGCCCGCGAAGCCACTCGGACCGCCCGCGGCCGAGATCCGCTCGTTGACGTAGGTCTGCCACTCGACACTGATGTCCAGTCCGCCCAGGCCGACCGGGAACGAGACCCAGGCGAGACCGGCGTCGTACTGCGCGCCGAGGAACTCCCTCGGGTCCCCATGGGGATCCACCGAGCTGAGCAGCGCCGCCAGCGCCGCGTCGACCAGCTTCGCGCCGGCGTCGTCCATGTCAGGGAGTCGCGACCCGCGAGCCGGTCATGTCCGCGTTCGTGGCAGCGTCACGGACCATGGCCGGGATGACCTCGCCGAGCTCGCCCGGCTGCCACTTCTCCTCGCGAGTGACGCACGGGCCGTAGGCCCAGCCCTCCGCCACCGAGATCTTGTTTCCCCATACGCCGAACACGCGGCCGGTGACCTCGGCGGACTCCTTGCTGCCCAGCCAGACCACCAGGGGCGAGATCTTGTCGGGCGACACCGACGCTTTCATGTCCTCGTCCATGGTGTCGAACCCGCCGAGGTCCTCGGTCATGCGGGTGAGCGCGGTCGGCGCGATCGCGTTGACGGTGATGCCGTAGCGGCCGAGCTCTCCGGCTGCGATGATCGTGAACGCTGCGATGCCGGCCTTCGCCGCGCCGTAGTTCGTCTGGCCGAGGTTGCCGAACAGCCCCGACGGCGAGGTCGTGTTGATGATCCGGGCGTCCGGCTGGTTGCCTGCCTTCGACTGGTCCCGCCAGTAGGCAGCGGCAGCTCGGGCGGGGCCGAACGTGCCCTTGAGGTGGACCTGGATGACCGCGTCCCACTCCGCCTCAGTCATGTTGACCAGCATCCGGTCGCGCAGGATGCCGGCGTTGTTGACGAGGACGTCGAGGCCGCCGAACGTGTCGAGCGCGGTCGCGATCAGTCCCTCCGCACCGGCCCACGTCGAGATGTCATCGGTGTTGGCGACTGCCTCGCCCCCGATGGCCTTGATCTCGTCGACCACGGCCTGCGCCGGCCCGCTCGACCCGCCAGTGCCGTCCCGCGCGCCGCCGAGGTCGTTGACGACGACCTTCGCGCCCTCCTTGGCGAACAACAACGCGTGTTCGCGGCCGATCCCGTTGCCCGCGCCCGTGACGATGACAACGCGTCTGTCGACGACACCGTTCATGGCTGTGCTTTCTCCTTCGGTTGGTTCACAGGTCGAGCAGGTCGCCGAGGTGTCGGCGGTGGTGTACCGGATGGCCGAAGATCAGTTGGCTGGTCTTCGCCCGCTTGAAGAACAGGTGCGCGGAGTGCTCCCAAGTGAAGCCGATGCCGCCGTGCAGCTGGATGGCGGCTCCGGCACAGGACAGATACGCATCCGAGCAGAACACCTTTGCCGTGGCCGCGTCCTCGGCCAGCTCGTCGCTGTCCGTCGCGACAGACCAGAGCGCATGCACCATGACCGCTCGTGCCGTCTCCACGTCGACGAGCATGTCGGCGCAGCGGTGTTTGACTGCCTGGAACGACCCGATCGCACGGCCGAACTGCTTGCGATCCTTGACGTAGTCGACGGTGAGCTCGAGCAGCCGCTGTGCGCCGCCGACCTGTTCGGCGGCGAGCGCGACAGCGGCAGCGGCGAGCACCCGTTCGAGAAGGTCGGCGCCGGCTCCTTCGGTGCCCACCAACCGTGCGGGCGTCGCCTCGAGGCGCACAGCGGCGAGCTTGCGGGTCAGGTCCATGGTCGACTGCGCTTCGCGGGTGAGGCCCGCGGCGTCGCCGTTGACCGCGAAAAGCGACAGGCCGGCCTCGGTCTCGGCGAACACGAGGACCAGCTCCGCGGTATGCCCGTCGATGACGTACGACGAGGTGCCCGTGACCTGCCAAGTGCCGTTGGTCCGAGTGGCAACCAACGCACGGGACGTGGCCACTGTTGCGCGGAGGGTGCCGGCCGCGATCGGGGGAAGGTAGTCCGCGGCGGCCTTCAGGTCTTGGCTGGAAAGGATCGCGGTCGTCGCGAGGACCGCCGTGGCGAACAACGGCGACGGCCACAGCACGCGGCCCGACTCCTCCAGCACGACGCCGATCTCGACGAAGGAGTACCCGCCACCGCCGTACTGCTCGGGCACGATCAGCGCGGCGAGCCCGAGCTCGTCGCATGCCCTGCGCCAGACGTCCGGGTCGTATCCAGTGGCCGTCTCCATGACCGCGCGGACCGCGGACTCGGGGGAGGTGTCGGCGAGAAACTTCCGCACACTGGTGCGAAGCTCGTCGTGCTCTGGACGCAGCAGGACCGGCTGCGTGCTCGCCATCGACGCTCCCTTTCTGGTTAACCCGTGTAAAGATATAGCGATATCGCCTCGGGCAACAAAGGAGAGCTTTCGTGGCCGATGCGTGGATCATCGACGGGGTTCGCACGCCCCGAGGCAAGGGCAAGCCGAACGGTGCGCTTCACCATCTCCATCCGCAGGAGCTCCTCGCGCAGACCCTCGACGCGTTGGTCGACCGCAGCTCGATCGATCCGCGTGACCTCGACGACGTCGTGGTCGGAAACGCCGAGTTCGGCGGCGACCACGGTGCGTGCATCGGCCGACTTGCGGTGCTTCACGCCGGGTGGCCGGTCGAGACGCCTGGCATGACGTTGAACCGCTACTGCGGGTCCGCGCAGCAGGCGGCGACCTTCGCCGCTATGGGGGTGATGTCGGGTCAGCAGGACGCTGTCGTCGCCGGCGGGGTCGAGTCGATGTCGCGCTGGAGCGGCGTGGGCGAGCCGACGATGATCGGCCAGAACCCCGGGCTCGGGCGGCGCTACCCGATTGTGCCGCAGGGCATCAGCGCCGACGTGATCGCGACGCTCGAGGGTTTCACCCGCGCTGACGTCGACGCCTTCGCCGTGACCAGCCAGGAGCGCGCGGCCAAGGCGCTATCCGATGGAGGTTTCGACCGGAGTCTGCTCGCCGTTCGCAACGAGGACGGGACGATCGCGCTCGACCGCGACGAGTTCCCTAGACCCGGGACGACAACTGACGCGCTGGCGGGGCTGAAGCCGTCATTCGCCGCCATGGGCAGCGCGGAGGTCGAGGGATTCCCCCAGACGTTCGACCAGATGTGCATCGACTACTTCGACGGCCTTGACGCTGTCGACCACGTCCACCATGGCGGCAACTCCTCGGGTGTCGTCGACGGCGCCGCCGCGATGCTGGTGGCGTCCGCCGAGTGGGCGCGCTCGCGTGGCCATGTCGCCCGGGCGAGGTTCCGTGCGACAGCGGTCGCCGGTGCCGACCCCGTGCTCATGCTGACCGCTCCGACGCCCGCAGTCGAGAAGGTCCTCGCGAAGGCCGGCATGACGGTGGCGGACGTCGACCTGTGGGAGGTCAACGAGGCCTTCGCTGCGATTCCGCTGAAGGTGATCAGGGACCTGTCGATCGATCCGGACAAGGTCAACGTCAACGGTGGCGCGATCGCGCTCGGTCACCCGATCGGTGCGACCGGCGTGATGCTGCTGCAGACCGTCGTCGACGAGCTCGAGCGTCGCGACCTGAATGTCGGCCTCGTCGTCATGTGCACCGGTGGGGGCATGGGCACGGCGACCGTCGTCGAGCGGGTCTAGCTGCACCTCTATATATAAGGAGTCCCATGACGTACGGGTTCGACGGAATCCTGAAGGTCGACTCAGACGGCCCAGTGCGGATCGTCACACTCAACGACCCGGACATGCTCAACGCGATGACCGATCCGTTGCATGAGGCGCTGATCAACGTCTGGATGCACGTCATGCGCGACGAGGAGGCGCGGGCGGTGGTGATCACGGGCGCAGGACGCGCGTTCTCCGCCGGCGGTGACGTACCCGGCTTCCTGCGGAACGTCGCGGAGCCGGAGCACCGTCATGTCAGCATTCGCAGCGCGAGGATGCTCATCGACCAGATGCTGTCGTGTCACGTCCCGATCATCGCGGCGATCAACGGGCCGGCTGTCGGGCTGGGATGCAGCATCGCCGTGACGTCGGACATCGTGCTGGCTTCGGACAAGTCCTACTTCGCGGACACCCACGTCAATGTCGGGCTCGTCGCGGGTGACGGTGGGGTGGTGACCTGGCCGTTCATGATGAGCATTCTGAAGGCGAAGGAGTACCTCTTCACCGGTGACCGGATCCCGCCCGAGACGGCTGTCGAGATCGGCCTCGCCAACCGAGTCGTCCCGCACGACTCCCTGATGGAGGAGGCGCTGGCGCTCGCCCACAAGCTCGCGAAGCAGCCACCGCAGGCACTTCAGGACACGAAGCGCGCGATCAACCTGCACCTGCAGCGGGCCGCACTCAACGTCCTGCCCTTCGCGCTCGCGGCCGAGTCCGAATCCTTCACGCTGCCCGAGGTGGCAGCCAATGCGACGGCGTTTGCCGAGAGGTCCAAGAAGAAGGCCGCGGAGGGATAGGCCCGCGAGGATTCCGCTCAGGCCTTCTTGAGGTGACGTAGCGTTCGTTGGGCGGCCGTGCGCCCCGGCAGGCCACTTACGCCGCCGCCAGGGTGCGTGCCGGACCCTCCGAGAAAGAGTCCGGCCAGGGGCGTCTTGCCGAGTCCGAGTCCGTCGGTCGGGCGGAACGGTCCGGTGTTGAAGAAGCCCATGTCGATGTGGGTGATGCAACCGTTGCGGGTGCGCAGCCGGTTGGCGAGGTCCGCTGGC
>DASZTV010000100.1:0-11706 GCA_035548125.1 Mycobacteriales bacterium
AGCAATGGGCTCCGACGCTGTCGTCGTCCGCCACTCCGCGAGCGGCGCGCCGCACCGGCTCGCCAACTGGATCCGCGGCAGCGTCGTCAACGCCGGTGACGGCACCCACGAGCACCCCACGCAGGCGCTGCTTGACGCCTATACGATGCGCCATCGCACCGGTCGCATCGAGGGGCTGCAGGTCGCGATCGTCGGCGATGTCCTTCATTCGCGGGTGGCACGTAGCAACGTGCTGCTGCTCTCGACACTTGGCGCCGAGGTCACGCTGGTGGCGCCGCCGACATTGCTGCCGGTCGGCATGGCGACCTGGCCGTGTGCGGTCTCCTACGATCTCGACGCGGTCCTACCCAAGAGCGACGTCGTGATGATGCTGCGGGTGCAGTCCGAGCGGATGCACGGCGGCTACTTCCCGACGACTCGGGAGTACTCACGTCGTTACGGGCTGGACGCGCAGCGAATGGCCGCGCTGCCCGACGACGCGATCGTGATGCACCCCGGCCCGATGAACCGCGGCGTCGAGATCGCCGCCGAGGTGGCCGACAGCGTGCGCTCGACGATCGTCGAGCAGGTAGCGAACGGGATCTCGGTGCGGATGGCTGTTCTCTATCTCCTGCTCGGCGGGTTGATCGACGTGTCGGGCGAGGGTGAGGTGGCCGCCTGATGATGAGCCGGTACGTCATCCGTGGCGCTCGGCCGCTCGGCGGCGAGGTACGCGACCTGTACGTCGACGGCGGCGAGCTCGTCGACGAGGCGCCGGCGAAGGCCGACGTCATCGACGCCGACGGCTTGATTGCGCTGCCCGGTCTCGTCGACCTGCACACTCATCTGCGCGAGCCGGGTCGTGAGGACGCCGAGACAGTCGAGACCGGTACTCGCGCGGCGGCACTCGGCGGATTCACCGCGGTGCACGCCATGGCCAACACCGACCCGGTCGCCGACGTCGCCGGCGGCGTCGAGCAGGTGTGGCGGTTGGGTCAGGAAGCCGGCCACTGCGACGTACATCCGGTCGGCGCGGTGACGATCGGGTTGGCCGGCGAGCGGCTCGCCGAGCTCGGCGCCATGGCCGACTCGGCCGCAAGGGTGCGCGTGTTCTCCGATGACGGCAAGTGCGTCCACGACCCGCTGCTGATGCGCCGCGCGCTGGAGTACGTCAAGGCGTTCGACGGCGTCGTCGCACAGCACGCGCAAGACCCGCGCCTGACCGAGTCCGCGCAGATGAACGAGGGCGAGTGGTCAGCGACCCTCGGGCTCGCCGGCTGGCCGGCGGTCGCCGAAGAGGCGATCATTGCGCGCGACTGTTTGCTCGCGGCGCACGTCGGCTCGCGGGTGCACTTCTGCCACGTGTCGACCGCGGGTTCGGTGGAGCTCGTCCGCTGGGCGAAGGGCAAGGGGTGGAATGTCACCGCTGAGGTGACGCCGCACCACCTGCTGCTGACCGACGACCTCGTCGCGTCCTACGACCCGGTCTTCAAGGTCAACCCGCCGCTGCGCACCAACGATGACGTCAATGCGCTGCGCGCTGCGCTCGCGGACGGGACGATCGACGCCGTCGCGACCGACCACGCGCCGCACGCCTTGGAGGACAAGGAGACGGAGTTCGCGGCTGCCGCGTTCGGAATGACGGGGCTGGAGACGGCGCTGTCGGTTGTCGCAACCTCGATGGTGGAGACCGGACTGCTCGACTGGACCGGAGTCGCCGACCGGATGAGTGTCCGCCCGGCTCGGATCGGCAGGCTCTCCCGCCAGGGTCAGCCGCTCGAGTCCGGCGCGCCGGCCAGCTTCGTGCTGGTCGACCCGGCAGCGAGGTGGACGGTCGATGCCACGGCCTCGGCGAGCCGCAGTCGCAACACGCCGTTCGCCGGACGCGAGCTCTCCGCGCGGGTCATGGCGACCTTCCTGCGCGGGCGGCCGACGGTCTTGGACGGTAAGAGCACGTGACGCTTCTGCAGGCCGCGGATGACACCAAGAAGGTGCTCATCGATCCGCATCCGGCATGGGGGAGCATCGAGGTAGGCATCGCTGCGACGGTTGTCTTCCTCATCTTCGCGACCTGGATCGTGATCCAGCGCATCAGGCATGGAAAGGACACAAACGATGAGTAGCGAACCGGCGATCCTCGTTCTCGAGGACGGCCGGACCTTCCACGGCCGATCGTACGGCGCCGCCGGCGAGGCGTTCGGCGAGGCTGTCTTCACGACCGGTATGACCGGCTACCAGGAGACGCTGACCGACCCGTCGTTTCACCGTCAGGTCGTCGTGCAGACCTCGCCGCACATCGGCAACACGGGGATCAACGACGAGGACCCCGAGTCCCGCCGGGTGTGGGTGTCGGGCTACGTGGTCCGCGATCCCGCCCGGGTGCCGAGCAGCTGGCGATCACAGCGTAGCCTCGACGCGGAGCTCGCCGCGCAGGGCGTCGTCGGCATCAGCGGGATCGACACACGGGCACTGACTCGCCATCTGCGCGAGCGCGGCGCGATGCGCGTCGGTGTCAGCAGTGTCGAGACCGACGCCGACGCGCTGCTGCAGCGCGTGCTCGGCAGCCCTGGCATGGAGGGCGCCGACCTCGCCGGCGAGGTCAGCACGCCCGAGCCGTACGTCGTACCGGCGGTGGGCGACAAGCGGTTCACCGTCGCGGCGGTCGACCTCGGCATCAAGGCCTCGACGCCGCGCTACCTGGCGGAGGCGGGCTGTGAGGTGCACGTGCTGCCCTCGACTGCGACAGCCGAGGACATCCTCGCCGTCTCGCCGGACGGCGTCTTCTTCTCCAACGGTCCGGGCGATCCCGCCACCGCCGACGGCCCGGTCGCCGCATTGCGCGGCGTACTCGGGGTGAAGCCGGTCTTCGGGATCTGTTTCGGCAACCAGATCCTCGGCCGCGCGCTGGGCTTCGGCACCTACAAGCTGAAGTTCGGGCACCGCGGGGTGAACCAGCCGGTGCAGGACCGTCGTACCGGGCAGATCGCGATCACCAGCCACAACCACGGGTTCGCCGTCGACGCGCCCACTGACGGTCCCGCCGCGACCGAGTACGGCAAGGTCGAGGTCAGCCACGTGGATCTCAACGACGGCGTCGTCGAGGGACTGCGATGTCTCGACATCCCCGCCTTCTCGGTGCAGTACCACCCGGAGGCGGCGCCAGGTCCGCACGATGCGACGAACCTGTTCGCGACCTTCACCCAGCTGATGGAAGCCCACTGATGCCCAAACGCACCGACATCAACAGCGTCCTGGTCATCGGCTCCGGGCCGATCGTGATCGGTCAGGCGTGCGAGTTCGACTACTCCGGCACCCAGGCGCTTCGCGTGCTTCGCGAAGAAGGCATGCGAGTCAGCCTGGTCAACTCGAACCCGGCGACGATCATGACCGACCCCGAGTTCGCCGACGCGACGTACGTCGAGCCGATCACCCCCGAGTACGTCGAGAAGATCATTGCCGCCGAGCGGCCCGACGGCCTGCTCGCGACGCTCGGTGGCCAGACCGCACTCAACACCGCGGTCGCCCTGCACGAGCGTGGGGTCCTCGAGAAGTACGGCGTCGAGCTGCTCGGCGCCTCGATCGAGGCGATCCACGCCGGTGAGGATCGCGAGAAGTTCAAGGGGGTGTGCGACGCGATCGGCGCCGACTACGCCCGGAGCACGCTGGTCCGGACCGTCGAAGACGGCGTCGCAGTCGCCGGCGAGCTCGGCTACCCGCTCGTGCTCCGGCCGTCGTTCACGCTCGGTGGCGCCGGATCGGGCTTCGCGCACGACGAAGTCGAGCTCCGGCGGATGCTTGCCGCGGGCCTCGCGCAGAGCCCCGTGCACGAGGTCCTGGTCGAGGAGAGCGTGCTCGGCTGGAAGGAGTTCGAGCTCGAGGTGATGCGCGACCGCAATGACAACTGCGTGGTCGTGTGCTCGATCGAGAACTTCGACCCGATGGGCGTGCACACCGGCGACAGCATCACCGTCGCGCCGGCGATGACCCTCACCGACCGCGAGTACCAGCAGATGCGTGACATGGCGTTCGCAGTGATCCGCAAGGTCGGGGTCGAGACCGGCGGGTCCAACATCCAGTTCGCGGTGGATCCGCAGACCGGTCGCCAGGTCGTCATCGAGATGAACCCGCGGGTGTCGCGGTCGAGTGCGCTCGCGTCCAAGGCGACAGGCTTCCCGATCGCGAAGATCGCCACGAAGCTCGCCCTCGGCTACACCCTCGACGAGATCCCCAACGACATCACCCGCGAGACGCCGGCGAGCTTCGAGCCGAGCCTCGACTACGTCGTGGTGAAGATCCCGCGGTTCGCCTTCGAGAAGTTCCCCGGAGCCGACACCACGCTGACCACGCACATGAAGAGCGTCGGTGAGGTCATGGCGCTCGGCCGAAGCTTCACCGAAGCGCTGCAGAAGGCAACGCGGTCACTGGAGGCGAAGGGCGCGGAGCTGGACTTCGCCTCGCCGGTCGGCACCGTTGATGAATGGCTGCCCAAGGCGAAGCGGCCGCACGATCGCCGGCTGCAAGCGGTCGTGCAGGCGATGCGCGCCGGTGCGAGCATCGAGACCCTGCACGACGAGACCGGGATCGACCCGTGGTTCCTCGATCAGCTGGTGCTGCTCGGTGAGGTTGCGGCCGAGCTCGCCGACGTCCCGCAGCTCGACGCCGAAGCCTTGCGCGCGGCGAAGCGGCACGGGTTCTCGGACGCCCAGATCGGTGCGATCCGGGGCGATCTGACGGAGGAGGACGTCCGCCGGCTGCGGCACGCGCTCGGCGTACGGCCGGTCTACAAGACCGTTGACACCTGCGCCGCCGAGTTCGAGGCGAAGACGCCGTACCACTACTCCTCCTATGACGAGGAGGATGAGATCTCGCCCGGTCAGCGGCCGAAGGTGCTGATCCTCGGCAGTGGGCCCAACCGGATCGGTCAGGGCGTCGAGTTCGACTACTCGTGCGTCCACGCTTGCTATGCGCTGCACGATGCCGGCTACGAGACCGTCATGGTCAACTGCAACCCCGAGACGGTGTCGACCGACTACGACACCTCGGACCGGCTGTACTTCGAGCCGTTGACGTGTGAAGACGTGCTCGAGGTCGTCGCCGCTGAGGAACGCAGCGGCGAGGTTGTCGGCGTCGTCGTCCAGCTCGGTGGGCAGACGCCGCTCGGACTCGCGCAGCGGCTGAAGGACGCTGGGGTGCCGATCGTCGGCACGCCACCGGAGGCGATTCATCTCGCGGAGGAGCGCGGGGCGTTCGGTCGGGTGCTCGCCGAGGCGGGGCTCGCCGCACCGAAGCACGGAACCGCGAGGTCGTTCGAGGAGGCGCGGGCGATCGCGCACGAGATCGGCTACCCGGTCCTCGTCCGCCCGTCCTACGTCCTCGGCGGCCGCGGCATGGAGATCGTGTACGACGACGCGACGCTGCGCGACTACATCGCCCGGGCGACCGAGGTCAGCCCGGAGCACCCGGTACTGGTCGACCGCTTCCTCGACGACGCGATCGAGGTCGACGTCGACGCCTTGTACGACGGCGAGGAGCTCTTCCTCGGCGGTGTGATGGAGCACATCGAGGAAGCCGGTATCCACTCGGGTGACTCCGCCTGCGCACTGCCGCCGATCACCCTCGGCCGGGCGGACATCGCCAGGATCCGTGAGGCGACCGAGGGGATCGCTCGCGGAGTCGGCGTGCGTGGCCTGCTCAACGTGCAGTTCGCGATCGCCGGCGACGTGCTCTACGTCCTCGAGGCGAACCCGCGGGCGAGCCGTACCGCGCCGTTCGTGTCGAAGGCCACCGCAGTGCCGCTGGCGAAAGCGGCAGCGCGGGTCATGCTCGGCACGTCGATCGCCGAGCTTCGCAAGGAGGGCATGCTGCCGGCCGGTGACGGCGCGGACCTGCCCCTCGACGCGCCGATCTGTGTGAAGGAAGCGGTTCTGCCGTGGACCCGGTTCGCCGGGGTCGACACCGTCCTCGGACCGGAGATGAAGTCGACCGGCGAGGTCATGGGCGTCGATGCCGGGTTCGGCACCGCGTTCGCAAAGTCGCAGGAGGCCGCGTACGGCGCGCTGCCCACGAAGGGTCGGGTGTTCGTCTCGGTCGCCAACCGCGACAAGCGTCACCTGATCTTCCCGGCGAAGCGGCTGGCGGACCTCGGCTTCGAGATGCTCGCGACCGAAGGCACCGCGGAGGTGCTGCGCCGCAACGGGGTCACGCCGACCGTGGTCCGCAAGCTGTCCGAGGGCCGGGGGCCGGACGGCGAGCCGACGATCGTCGACCGGATCGTCGCGGGCGAGGTCGACCTGATCGTCAACACGCCGTTCGGGAACTCCGGTCCGCGCCTCGACGGCTACGAGATCCGCACCGCGGCGGTGACCCGCGGGATCCCCTGCCTCACCACGGTCCAGGCGCTCGCCGCCGCCGTACAGGGAATCGAAGCGCTGCGCAGCGGCGAGATCGGAGTGGCCCCGCTGCAGCAGCACCACAGGCTGATCGTCGCGTCCCGCGCGGGTGATCCAGCCGCCCGGGCCGAGTCGGGTGCGGCTCGCTACGGTGGCCCCGACGGCGGAAACGGAGGCGGTGCCTGATGCCCATTCAGGTCAAGGGCGAGGTCCTCAACGTCAAGCCGATCGGCGACTACTTCTCGATGACGGTCGTCGCGCCGGGAATCGCAGAGCGAACCAAGCCGGGCCAGTTCGTCGCGGTCGCCGTCGGCGGCGAATCCGGCGGGATGCTGTTGCGTCGCGCGTTCTCCATCTACTCGGTGCGGGAGACCGGCGTCTACGGCGGCACGGTCGAGTTCATCTTCTCCGTCGCCGGCCGCGGCACAGCCTGGCTCGCCGCGCAGCGTCCGTACGATCCGATCGACATCGTCGGGCCGCTCGGCCGGCCCTTCGCGCTGCCGCGTGAGCCGGCGAACTGCGTGGTCGTCGGGGGCGGCTACGGCGCCGCCCCGCTGTTCCCGCTCGCCGATGCGCTTCGGACCCGCGGCTGCCGGATCGACGCCGTGCTCGGAGCCTCCACGGGGGACAAGCTCTTCGGCGCGCTCGACGCCAAGCGGATGGCTGCCAGCGTCGCGTTCACGACCGATGACGGCTCGTACGGCGAGAAGGGACGCGTCTCCGACGTACTCCCAGAGGTGATCGCGCGGGTCCGCGCCGACGTCGTCTACGCCTGCGGGCCGATGGCGATGCTCGAGGCGGTGCAGCGGGTCGCGAGTGAGGCGTACGACGGCGCGGGCATTCCCACGCAGCTGTCGGTCGAGGAGTCGATGGCCTGTGGCATCGGGGTCTGCATGACCTGCGTGCTGCCGATCATCGGCAACGACGGCCAGACCCGGATGGCGCGATCCTGCGTCGATGGGCCGGTGTTCGGTGGTGACCGCATCCGCTGGGATGCGTTAGGCACCGTCCCCGACGACGCGGTGGGGGCCCACCAGTGAGCGTCACGATCCGGCGGCAAGAACGCCAGATCAAGCACGTCAACGTCGACATGAGCACGAAGCTCGGCAACCTGACCATCGCCGACCCGGTGTTCACCGCATCCGGGTGTGCCGCATCCGGTCAGGAGCTCGCAGCCTTTAACGACCTCACCGCGATCGGCGGCGTCGTCACGAAGTCGATTCAGCTCAACGCCCGTGCCGGTCGGGCGACACCGCGCATGGCGGAGACGCCGAGCGGGATGCTCAACTCGATCGGCCTGCAGGGTCCAGGGATCGACATCTTCCTCAACCGGGACCTGCCGTGGCTTGCCGAGCACGAGGTGACAGCAGTCGTCTCGATCGCCGGGCAGAGCGTCGAGGAGTACTCCAAGCTCGCCGGGAAGCTGCGCGGCAAGCCCGCGTCGATGATCGAAGTCAACATCAGCTGCCCGAACGTCGAGGACCGCGGGCAGGTCTTCGCGTGTGACAAGAGCGCCGCAGCGTCGGTGATCCAGGCTGTGAAGCGGGCGGCTCCGGCGAGCATGCCGATCTTCGCGAAGCTGTCGCCCGACGTCACCGACATCGTGTCGATCGCCTCGGCCTGCATGGACGCCGGAGCGACCGGGCTCAGCCTGATCAACACCACACTCGGCATGGTCATCGACACCACGACGATGCGGCCGCTGCTCGCCGGCGTCACCGGTGGCCTGTCCGGTCCGGCGATCCGGCCGCTGGCGCTGCGGTGCGTCTGGCAGGTCCATCAGGCCATGCCGGACGTCCCGCTGTTCGGCATCGGCGGGATTCGCACCGGGCTCGACGCGCTGCAGTTCATCCTCGCCGGCGCCAGCGCCGTACAGATCGGCACCGTGCTCTTCAACGATCCGGGCGCGCCGCAGCGAATCTCGCGAGAGCTCAGCGAGGCCCTCGCCGAGCGTGGCATGGACTCGGTGCAGCAGGCGATCGGCCTCGGCCATCGGCCGCCGGAGGTCATCGTTCCCGAGCTGCCGGATCCGCCGGGTGACACGCTCGAAGACGAGCTGTACGAATCCGCAGTTGCAGACGACGAGGACATCACCGACGTGTTCATCGAAGACGAATGGCCGGAAGACCAAGATGTCTAGATCACCTATCGCGGTGGCTCTCGACACGGGCGATCTCGCCACTGCGACGCGTTGGGCGCAGTCGGTGAGCCCGCATGTGGGCACCCTGAAGGTCGGCCTCGAGCTCTTCTGCGCGGAGGGTCCGGGGGCGGTCGAGAAGATCCGTGCTGCCGCTGATGCCGACCTGTTCCTCGACCTCAAGCTGCACGACATCCCGGCCACCGTCGCGGGCGCGGCGCGATCGGTGGGCGCGCTCGCACCGGACTTCCTGACGGTGCACGCGAGCGGCAGCGCCGCGATGATCGCGGCGGCAGCCGAAGCGCTCCCGGACACCAAGATCACCGCGGTGACGATCCTCACCTCGCTGTCCGGGGCCGACCTCGAGGCGCTCGGGATCGCCGGTCCGCCGGGGGACGCCGTCGTACGGCTCGCTCGGCTCGCGGTCGGCGCCGGTGCGCGTGCCCTCGTGTGCTCGCCGCAGGAGGTCGCGATGGTGCGGGCAGCGGTCGGGCCTGACGTCACGTTGATCACGCCGGGAGTGCGGCCGGCGGCTGCCTCACACGACGACCAGGCCCGGGTAGCGACCCCTGAGAAGGCGCTCGCCGATGGTGCCGACATCGTGGTCATCGGGCGTCCGATCACCGGTGCCGCTGATCCTGGTGAGGCGGCTGCGGCGATCGCTGCATCGCTACCGCGTCGTGTGGGCTGACCTCAGTTGCGCGAGCGGTGTCGGCCTCGCTAGGTTCGCCGCCGCTGGCGCTATTGAGTGGGGTGCCCGTCGCACCCCACATGCATCCGTCCTGTGACCCCGAGGTGAATCCGTTTGGCGCTCCCGCCGTTGACTGCGGAGCAGCGGGCGGCCGCCCTCGAGAAGGCAGCGGCAGCACGTCGTACCCGGGCGGAGCTTCGCGAGCAGCTCAAACAGTCGAAGATCTCGCTCGCCGAGGTGTTCGCGGCGGGGGAGCGCGACGAGGCCATTGGGAAGATGCGGGTCAGCGCTGTCCTCGAGTCGATGCCGGGCGTCGGCAAGGTCCGCGCCGAGCGAATCATGGAGCGGTTGTCCATCTCGACCAGTCGCCGCGTGCGTGGGCTCGGCGCGCACCAGCGCTCCGCGCTCGAGCGCGAGTTTGCCGACTGATCTCGCTCGCCGCCTGCCCTCTCGCAACATGATCGAGCCGACCCGCCGTCTCACCGTGCTGTCCGGCCCGGCCGGTGTCGGCAAGAGCTCCGTCGTCGCCGCCCTCCGCGAGATCGTGCCTGCGGTGTGGGTGTCGGTGAGTGCGACCACCCGGCCGAGGCGGCCCGGTGAGGTCGAGGGCGAGTCGTACTTCTTCGTGTCGGCGGAAGAGTTCGAGGAGATGGCTGCCCGCGGCGAGCTACTTGAGCGCGCGACGTACGCGGGGAACCTGTACGGCACACCGCGCGGGCCGGTCGACGCCCGGCTGGTCGCCGGCATACCGGTCCTGCTCGAGATCGAGATCCAGGGCGCTCGCCAGGTCCGGGCGCTGGATCCCGACGCTCTGCTCGTCTTCCTGGCGCCACCGTCGTGGGAGGAGCTCGAGCGACGGCTTCGCGGTCGTGGCACCGAGGACCCGGCGGTCATCGAGCGGCGCCTCGCGCAGGCCAAGGTCGAGCTCGCCGCCGAAGGCGAGTTCGACACCGTGATCGTCAACACGTCGGTCATGGACGCCGCCCACCAGCTCGCCGCCCTCATCACCTAACCGCCAAATCCGCGTGATCTTGACGTTGTGTGCCCATCAGACCCCTTGTTGGGCACACAACGTCAAGATCACCGAGGGAAGTCGGCGGCTGGTAGCGTTGTTGGGCACTTTCTGCCGCCGAAAAGAGGAACTCGTGTCCGGCACCGCCGCTCGCCCTGAGGGGATCACCAACCCACCGATCGACGAGCTGCTCGACAAGGTCGAGAGCAAGTACGCCCTCGTCATCTACGCGGCCAAGCGTGCCCGCCAGATCAACGCGTACTACTCCCAGCTCGGTGAGGGTCTGCTCGAGTACGTCGGCCCGCTCGTTCCCGCCCACGTGCAGGAGAAGCCGCTGTCGGTGGCGCTGCGCGAGGCGAACGAGGACCTGCTGACGTTCGAGCAGGTCGAAGCTCCCGCGTAAGGCAGTCTTCTGCCATGAGCGGCGGGACACCCACGGCCGGCGGCCGTCGCGTCGTTCTCGGCGTCTGCGGCGGTATCGCCGCCTACAAGGCGTGTGAGCTGCTCCGTCGGTTCACCGAGTCAGGGCACGAGGTCCAGGTCGTACCGACCGCGTCGGCCCTCAAGTTCGTCGGTGAGACGACATGGGCGGCGCTGTCCGGCAACCCGGTAGCGACCGACGTCTGGACGTCTGCGCACAAGGTGCCGCACGTCACGCTCGGTCGGCAGGCGGACCTCGTCGTTGTCGCGCCTGCGACCGCAGACTTCCTCGCCCGCATGGTGATCGGGCGTTCCGACGACCTCCTGACCGCGACGCTGCTCACCGCGCGGTGCCCGATCGTCGTTGCGCCCGCCATGCACACCGAGATGTGGCAGCACGCTTCGACGCAGGCGAACGTCGCGACGCTTCGCGAGCGCGGCGTCATCGTTCTCGACCCGGCTGTCGGGCGCCTCACCGGCTCGGACACCGGCATCGGCCGGCTGCCGGAGCCGGACGAGATCTTCGCGGTCGCCCGTACGGTGCTGACTCGCGGCGTCGGGTCGCTCGCCGCCGACCTCGCCGGGTGGCACGTCGTCGTCACCGCCGGCGGCACGCGCGAGCCGCTCGACCCGGTGCGTTACCTGGGCAATCGCTCGTCCGGCCGGCAGGGGTACGCCCTCGCCCGCGCCGCGCTCGCTCGCGGTGCTGAGGTCACGCTGATCTCCGCCAACGCGGCGCTCGCCGACCCGGCCGGCGCCAAGGTCGTTCGCGTCCGTACGGCGGAGGACATGCGCCTCGCGGTGGAGGAGGTTGCCGCCAGCGCCGATTCGATCGTCATGGCCGCTGCGGTCGCGGACTTCCGGCCTGCGACGCGCGCCGACGCGAAGATCAAGAAGGGCGCGGACGAGCCTGACTCGATCGTGCTCGTCCGCAACCCCGACATCCTCGCCGACATCTCCGCGAATCGTCGCCGCGAGGGCCAGATGATCGTCGGGTTCGCCGCCGAGACCAACGACGTGCTCGACAACGGCCGGGCGAAGCTCGCCTCGAAAGGCTGCGACCTGATCGTCGTCAACC
>DASZTV010000101.1:0-6914 GCA_035548125.1 Mycobacteriales bacterium
CGCGAGCCGCTCGACGTAGTTCATGTCGAGCCCCTCGCACAGCGCCGCCTCGACGACCTGCCGGGCCTGCATCGACTGGCGCATCATCAGGGCGAGCCCGGCAGCAGAGGCCGCGTTGAGCCCGAGCGCGAGCTTGTCGGACTTGGTGAGCCGGCCACGCTTTCCGGCGACGTACGCCGCGCTGCCGGCGGTCGTGATCGCGAGGTTCTGCGGCGCGAGCTCGCTGGTGAGCCAGGCGCCGAAGAAGCTCGGGATCGCCAGCGGGTTCGCCCCCACCGCCGGGCGCAGCCCGTTGGCGGTCAGCGCCGCGCCGAGCGCAGAAAGACGAAGGAACCGCTGGGCCACAAGACCATTCTCGCAGCCCGCGCCGAGACCTACGCAGGTTGCCTAAGTCGAGCCGAGTTCGACAACCTGCGTTGGGCTCGAGTGGATCCGCACCGCGCCACGAACTCAGGCGGGCGGCTACTTCTTCTTGGATCCCTGACTCGCCGTACCCGAGGATTTCGTCACCGACTTGGGGGCGTCTTGATCGACTTCGCGGTTTTGGAGCCGGCGGCGTAGCCCCCACGCTTCTGGCTCGCACCGGAAGCCCGACTGCCTTTCGCCACTGGATTGCCTCCTAGCCCTCGATGAACTCAAGGCACGCCGTTCGGTGCGCGCCCCCGGGGGGACCGCGACGATCGCCATTGCGATGGATTGGAAGGTGTCGACCACGGCGCAATCCTTCCGTTGCGTGCCGACGAAATCACGATGTCCGCAGCCCCTCCTTGAGGCGGTTCTGCAGACGTCCGAGGAGGCGGATCAACCGCTCGCGTTCGGCCGCGGAGAAGATCGCCATCACCTCCTCGTCACTCCGGACGATCGCTGCGCTGGCCGCGGACGTGACGTCACGGCCCCGCGGGGTGATCGCGACCAGGACGCGCCGGCGGTCCTTCGGGTCAGCGCGGCGCTTTACATAGCCGCGTCGCTCGAGCGTGTCGACGAGACCCGTGACCGTCGAACCGCGCGCAACCACCCGCTCGCCGATCTGGGTTGGGGTGAGCGATGACTCGGATCCTGCCAACACCATCAGCACATTGAAGCCGCCGTTACTCAACCCGAACGGGGCCAACAACGCCTCCATCCGACCCGAGGCGAGCTCGGAGACGGCCATGATGTTGATCGCCAACTCGACGGCAGACGCATCGACGTCGGGGCTGTCGTTGATGAACTGGTCGCTGACTCGAAACCCGAGCGACCGCTCGCGCGACGCCATAGCCCGTACGTTGTGCTTACGGCCGGAAGCCGATGAGGCCGAGTACCCGGTCAGCCACCGGGGCGGAGTCCGGCACCGGCACAACCGGACCGAAGGCGCCGTGCTCGCGGAAGCCGTCGAGCGGGAGGCTGTTGTAGAAGTCCCAGAGCAGCGCCGCGACGTCCGGGTCGATGGCGGCGTCCTGCCCGGTGGACTTCGCGACATCCCAGGCGTGGACCGCGATCTCCCCCACGTTGACCATCACCGCACCTGCAGCCGGAAAAGTTCCGAACGGGTACGTACGGTCACCCTCGAGTGCCCCATCAGCCTTCCAGGCAGCGACATTGGCGGCGGCGAGCTCGCGGCAGGCCCGAGCGGCATCGTCACCGACCACGTCGCCGGAGTCCTCACCGAGGGTCCGGCCCTGGTTGACGAGGGTGAACATCCAGCCAGCGCCGAAGGCGTGGTTCAGCACCGACTTAACGTCCCACCCGTCGCATTGCGACGGCGCCGCCATCTTCGCGGCGTCGAGATCCGCCGTCGCCCTTGCCATCGACCCGTACGCCACTTCGAGTGCGGAGACTGGATCCATCACGTCGCCCCTTATCCGGTCGGCTATCCCTTAGGTACCTAATAACTAGGAACCTAATGACTGCGAGGATGCCTGTCAACAGCCGAACGGGCAGTGCGCGCCTGTGGATAACTTTCCCTTATTTTCCAACCGAATTTCCTCGATTTCGGTATTGATCTTGTCTGTCGCTTCGACTACTATTCGAACATCTGTTCGAGTCGGAGGTCGGAATGAACGACGGAGGTGCTGCGAGCTCCAACGCGCTCGCGGCAGCCAAGGCCGCCGTCGCCGCCGACCCGCACGCCCTCCCCGACGAGCCACTTGTTGAAGCCCTCGACCAGCTGCTCGCCGCACGGCGGCTGCTCGACGTTGCGATCGCCCAGTTCCTGGCGGTCGCCGACGTACGAGACGCAACCGTGGAGTCCTACGGTCGCGGCACCCGTGCGTGGTTGATCGAGGACAAGCACCTGCCCGGCGCGGCCGCGGTCCGGTTGCTGAAGGTGGCGCAGCGGCTCGCCCTCCATCCCGTGATGAGCGACGCGCTTGCCGCCGGCGACATCTCGATCGAACACGCCGCACCGATCCTGCGAACTCTCGCCAAGCTCGCCCCCGAGGACCGAGCCGTCGACGAGAAAATCCTGGTCGAGGCAGCGAAAGACGTTGATCCGGACGCCCTGCGCACGCTGTGCCAGGCGACCGAAGAGGCCGCCTGCACCAACGAGGAAGCCGACGCCCGCCGCGAGCGTCTCCACGGCACCCGCTACCTGAACCTGTCGACCACGTTCGACGGGATGGTGCGCGTCGACGGCATGCTCGACGCGGAGGCCGGCGCCGCCGTGATCGCCGCCATCGAACCGCTCGCCACGAAGCTCGGCGCCGAGGACGACCGCACCGCTCCGCAGCGGCGGGCCGACGCGCTCGCGACGTTGGCGGGTGCGGCGGCCGGGTTCGACGACCTGCTGCCCGAGTTCAACGGCGACCGGCCTCACATCGAGTTGATCTCCCAGTACGAAACGCTGAGCGGCAAGCTTGACCCGCGTGCGGCGTACGACCCTGCGAGTGCCCCGACCGTCAACGGGATCCGGGTGACCCCGGAGACCGTACGCCGGATGGCCTGCGACGCCGACATCCTGCCGATCGTGATGAACCGCGACTCCGAAGTGCTCGACATCGGAAGGGCCAGCAGAATCTGGCCGAAGGGCATCCGCAAGGCGCTTCAGATCGAAGACGGCGGATGTGGCTGGCCGGGTTGCAAGATGCCGATCTGGGCCACCCGGATCCACCACCTCACCTACTGGTTCCACGGCGGCGTCACCAGCAAGGCCAACGGTGTCCACCTGTGCCGGTTCCACCACTGGCTGGTCCATCACCGCCCATGGAAAATCTGGCGAGACCCCGACACCCACAAGATCCAAGTCGCCCGCAGTTCCGGTGGTCCCCCAAGACCGCCCGGGCAGCGATATCAGTTGATATCATGAGCGCGATGAGTGACCTTCTTATTCGCGACGTTCCGGAGGACGTGCTCGCCGCGATTGACGCCCGGGCCAGCCGCCTCGGCCTGTCCCGTAGTGAGTACCTTCGCCGCCGGCTGGCGCAAGACGCGGCAGCTTCCGAAGGCAAGGTCGGGGTCGAGGATCTCGCTCGGTTTGCCGACCAGTTCGCGGACCTGGCCGACCCTGCCGTCATGGACGAGGCATGGCGGTAGCCGGCTGGCTGATCGACAAGTCAGCGCTCGTGCGCTTGGCAGACAGCCAGGATCCGGCGGAGTGGGCCGACCGAATCGACCGCGGGCTCGTCACCATCACCAGCGTCACGCGGCTCGAGGTCGGATTCTCGGCACGATCCGGCAAGGACCTGCGAGCAGCGACCCGACGCGCACCGCTGTCGAAGATGCCGATCGCCTACCTGACTCCGTTGATCGAGGATCGGGCGATGGCCGTGCAGCAACAGCTCGCCGACCGAGGTCAGCACAGGGGCCCGGGCGTACCTGACCTGTTGATCGCGGCTGCCGCCGAGCTCGCCGACCTCGTCGTGCTCCATGTCGACAAGGACTTCGAGCTGATCGCTGAAGTCACCGGTCAGCCGGTAGAACGGTTGCTGATCCGCGAGTAGCGCAGATCCCTTACTTGACGGCGATCAGGTCAATCACGAGTGCACCTCGACGGCGTCACCGGGCTTGGCCTCCTCACCGGTCCCGACGACGAGGTCCTCGATGACCAGTTCAGTCGGTGCGGTTCCGCTGTTGCCCGAGAGCTCCGGCTTGGTAAGAGACATGACGCCACCCTATGGGTGCGCCGAGCCCTACGCAGGTTGCCTAAGTCGCGCCGCGAAAGGCAACCTGCGTTGGGCTCGGCAGGCCGCCGCCGGCAGATTCGTCGATCTTGGTCGGGGTACGCCGCTGTTGTGTCCTGGGTGCGCGATTACGCCGGAAGGGCCACGCTGATCGGCGCGCTGATCGTGGCCGTTTTGCTGGCCGGGATCGGCGTCCTCGTCGGGACGTGGGCGACGGGGATGCGCAGTGACATCCACGCGATGCGAGTCCGGATAGATCAGCAGGTCCCGCTGACCCAAGACCTCAAGGCCGAGATGAGCCGGACCATCGGCCTGATGAGCTCGCAGCTCGGCCTCATGCGCCGCGAGGTTCGCATCACCCGCTCCGCGGGACGGGACACGAACCACCTACGTCGTACGACGGATCGGCTCTTCGCGACGCTGCTGTCGATGGTGGACGACATCCAGAGCATGCGCGGTGACACGACGGCGCTGCTCGCCCGTACCAACGCACTGCTACGGATCGCGAAGCACCTCCGCCACGAGGTGCATCAGATCAACCAGAAGACCCCGGAGCTCGCGAAGGCAATCCCCTGAGTTTGCTCAGCTGGGGGCTTTCCAGCCGGGGGTGCGGGCGGCCTGCTCGAGCCACGCCGCGAGCTCCGGGCTGTCCACCTCTTCTATAGCGGTCAGCTTGACGTAGCGGGTGCGGTCCGTCGTACCGAGCGGTGGTGGCGGGTCGAAGTCGGCCCCGCCGTAGAAGACGACGTTGACCGACAGGTGGTACGGCGCGACCTCGATGATCCAGCCGAGATCCGGCAGGCCGTAGTGAGGCCGGCCGCGCTTCGCAGTGAAGTGCAGGCCCGGGATCGTTGCGCAGATCAGCTCGTCCAGCCGCGCGACCAGCGGCTGCACCCGCGGCATCAGATGCGGGATCACCGCCTCGATCTCGCCGTGGTCGGCCGACGGCTCCGGCGGCTTCCTCCCGGCAAGTCCCTTGATGGTCTTCGGCATCGGGTGCCGTTCTACACCACACCGCCGCGCCCCGGTTGTGGGCAGCCGGGCGATCGAGTCGGTGGGCGGTCGTAGTGTCTGCCGATGAGCCGCGTTACGCCCGGGGAGATCCCGTCCTGGGTGTACGACTGGTCCGACGAGCGGCTGCGAGCCCGGTTCGGCGACGGCACCTTCGCGCGCGGTCTCGGCTACGCCACCCTCCACGCGGTGCGCATCGTCAAGGCCGGCGGCGACCCGAGCATCCTGCTCGCCCAGGTCGCGGGCAGCGAGCGCACGCCGTACCAGACCGTGGTCACCAGTCCGGGCCGGTTCCGGGTCCAGGGCAGATGCAGCTGCCCGGTGGCGTCGGACTGCAAGCACGTCGTCGCCACGGTGCTCACGGCGCGCGACCAGGGCGTAGCTGCGCCGACCGCCTTCCGGTCCTTCGGGCAGCCGGGGTGGACCGACCTGCTCGGCGATGTCGTCGCGCCGAACAAGTACGACGAGCCGGCCCCGCTCGCGCTTTCCCTCGAGATCGTGCAGCCGCGCAACGGCGGTCCGCGCCGGGTCCGGATCCGCCCGCTCGCCGAAGGCAAGAACGGCTGGGTCAAGACGGGCGCCTCATGGCACGACCTCGAGCAGCGGTACTACGGGTACCGCGACACACCACCTAACGCGGAGCAGACCGCGTGGGCACGCGAGACGCTCGCGCTCGTCCGGAGCCGGGCCCAGAACTACTACGGGTCGACGTACGGCGACCTCGTCGTCCACCTCGACGAGTTCGGGCCTGCCATGTGGCGCGTGCTTGCCGACGCCCAGCGGGTCGGCTTCACGCTGGTCGAGGCTCACGGCGGCAGCCTCGAGATTGTCGACGAGCCCGCCCGAGCGGTGGCTGACCTGCAACGGCGCGCTGACGGTGCCATGAGCGTGACGACGACGTTACGCCACAACGACGGGCAGCCGCTCCCGGGCGATGTGGTGCTCATCGGCGACCCCGCCTACGGCGCGGCGGTCACGGACGACGGCGCCCTGCGGCTCATCCCGCTCGATCCGGCGATCGACGGATCGACCCAGCGGCTGGTGACCGCGGGTCCCGTCGTCGTTCCCGAGCACGACCTGTCGCTGTTCCTCACCGACTTCTACCCGGCGCTGAGCCGTCGGGTCACGGTCGTCTCCGACGACGACAGCGTCGACCTGCCCGAGATCGCTCCACCCCTCGTCGGTCTCCTGGTGCGGTTCGAGGAGGGTCACACCGCGACCATCGAGACCTCGTTCCTCTACCCGGTGGGCGAGGAGTCGCTCATCGTGCCGGTCGACAGCCCGGACGACGACGCCACCCGAGACCTCGCGGCCGAGCGCGACCTGCTCCAGCGGCTCGACGTCCTGGACCGGGTCCGCGGGCTGCGCGTGAGGACGACGTACGGCTACCGGCTCACGCCGGTCGTCACGCTCCGCGGGCTCGATACCGCGGAGCTCGTCGAGCACGTGCTCCCGGCGCTCGAGGAGGCGGAGTCGGTCGAGGTCATCGTGATCGGCGAGCCGGCGGCGTACGGCGAGGCCGCCGAGGCTCCGCTCGTCACGGTCGCGGTTCGGGACCGTGGTGACGACCCGGACTGGTTCGACCTGGACGTCGCGGTGACGGTGGACGGCCAGAACGTGCCGTTCGCGCCGCTGTTCGCCGCGATCGCACTCGGCGAGGACCGACTGCTGCTCGACAGCGGCACCTGGTTCCGGCTGGACCGGCCCGAGCTGCGCCGGCTCCGCGACCTGATCGAGGAGGCGAAGGCCCTCGAGGACCGACCGAGCGACAGCCTTCGGCTCACGCCGGTGCAGGCCGGCCTGTTC
>DASZTV010000102.1:0-31092 GCA_035548125.1 Mycobacteriales bacterium
CTTGCTGCTGATCTCCTGGGCGGGGCCGAGGTAGGACAGCAGCTTCAGGTAGAGCTTGTGGTTGTCACGGGAGATGAACTTGTGGACCCGCTTCTCCAGTAACGGCCGCAGGACTGGGCTCATGACGTGGTATGTCTCGACGAAGGTGAGCCGGGTGCGTTTGCCACCGTCGAGTGACTCGAGCTCGTGCCAGCCCTCGCCGCGTGACCACAACGGCTTGCCGACGCCGCGGTAGTGCGCGCGCTCCAGCGGCACGACCTTCCACACGACTTCCCACGAGCGCGCCTCGCCACCCGACAGCAGGTACTTCGGCACCCGGAAGACGCAGTGGCGCACCAGACCTTCGCCCTTGTCATCGCCTTCGAACCAGACCTGCATGCTGCCGCCGGGATAGGTCAGCGTGCGCGGGCTCGGCGCGTCCGGGGGAGGCGGCATGTGCAGCATGCCCCACACCTTCTTCGGGGGAGCGTCGACCTCGAAGACGGTCTCGAAGCGCTGCACTAGCTCTGCCCCCATTGGTTCCAGAACGTGATCTCCTCGACCGGTGGTCTTGCCGCCGGCTTGAAGTCGGTGCCGATCGTGTAGCCGACCGGCAGCAGCGCGACCTGCAGGATGTTCTCCGGGATGCCGAGAGCGTCGGCGACCAGCTGTTCGGAGAACAGGTGCAGCGTCGTGAACACCGAGCCGAGGCCGCGCGAACGCAGCGCCAGCTGGAAGCTCCACGTTGCCGGGATGATCGAGCCGTAGACGCTCGCGGCGATCGCGTGACCGTGCGCCGGGTCGTAGTCCTTCGTCACGCACGGGATCACCATCGCCGGCACCTGCTCGAGCAGCTTCGCCAGGGAGACGGCGCTTTCGTAGACCCGCTGGGTCTGTGGGTCCTTCTCCGCCTGGGCGGCCTGCTCGAGGTAGGCCTGCCCGACCGAGCGGTACGCCTCGGCGATGACGGCCTTCTTCTCCGGCTCGGTGACGACCATCCAGCGCCAGGTCTGGGAGTTGCTCTGCGTGGGTGCCTGTACGGCGAGCCGGAGGCATTCGAGGATGACCTCGCGCTCGACCGGCCTGGTGAGGTCGAGCCGCTTGCGGACCGCGCGTGTGGTTGACAGCAGCCGATCGGTCTCGGAGAGGTCGAACGGCGGCTGGTCGGACACGAGACCCCCTTGTGATAACGATGTTCTCGAAAAACGTACAGGGGATTCCGCACGGGGCCAAGAGGGCTTAAGGTGAGCGTAAGTACCGGTACTTCGGGAGCGAGGCAGCAGGCATGAACGTCGAAGACATGATCCTGGTGAGCGTCGACGACCACGTGGTCGAGCCGCCGAACATGTTCGACAACCACGTCCCGGAGAAGTGGCGCGACCAGGCGCCGAAGAGCGTCAAGAAGCCCGAGGGCCACGAGGTTTGGGTCTTCGAGGGCAACGAGATCCCGAACATCGGTCTCAACGCCGTCGCCGGCCGGCCGCCGGAGGACTACGACATGGATGTCACGTCCTACAGCCAGGTTCGCAAGGGCACGTACGACATCCATGAGCGGGTCCGTGACATGAACGTCAACGGTGTCCTCGGCTCGATGTGCTTCCCGTCGTTCCCGCAGTTCTGCGGCCAGCTGTTCAGCCGGGCGCAGGACAAGGAGCTCGGCTACGTGATGCTGCAGGCCTACAACGACTGGCACATCGACGAGTGGTGCGGCTCCTACCCGGGGCGTTTCATCCCGCTGTCACTTCCGCCGATCTGGGATCCCGAGCTGATGGCGAAGGAGGTCAAGCGGGTCAAGGCCAAGGGCTGCAACGCCGTGACCTTCTCGGAGGACCCGGCAAAGCTCGGCTGGCCGTCGCTGCACTCCGAGCACTGGGACCCGTTCTGGAAGGCGTGCATCGACAACGACATGACGATCGCGCTGCATATCGGCTCGTCGTCGTCGATCCTGATGCTCGACGAGGCACCGATCGACGTGATGATCACGCTCACGCCGATGAACTTGTTCCAGACTGCCGCCAACCTGATCTGGTCGCCGGCGCTCAAGCGTTTCCCGAAGCTGCAGTTCGCGCTCTCGGAAGGCGGCATCGGCTGGCTGCCGTACTTCCTCGAGCGGATCGACTACGTCTACCAGCGGCACCGCTTCTGGACCGGCCAGGACTTCGGCGACCAGCTGCCGAGCCAGCGGGCGCGCGACAACTTCACGTTCTGCTTCATCGACGACAAGGCCGGCATCGCCAACCGTGAGCTGATCGGCGTCGACAACATCACATGGGAGTGCGACTACCCGCACTCCGACTCGATGTGGCCGCAGGCTCCCGAGGCCGTCATGAAGCATTTCGACGGGGTCAGCGACGAGCACATCAACAAGATCACCCACCTCAACGCGATGCGGGCGTTCCACTACGACCCGTTCAGCCAGATCAAGAAGGAGGAAGCGACGGTCGGCGCGCTGCGGGCGCAGGCGACGGACGTCACGACCTCCGGCATCAATTAGCGAACTGAGGCAGGATCCCTTCCATGACGGAGGGGTACGACGGGCTCGCTCCTGAGCTGCTCGTCGAGAAGCGTGGCGCGTTGCGCGTCGTGACGATGAACCGTCCCGACGCGCTCAACGCGATCAACCTGAGACTGCACAAGGCGATCACCGTCGTGTGGGAGCTGCTCTCGAACGACGCCGAAGCCCGAGCGGTCATCCTGACCGGGGCCGGCCGGGCGTTCAGCGCGGGTGGGGACCTGCACCACATTCAGGACCTGCAACGCGACGACTGGCTGCGGCGCGAGGACATGGTGCGCGCGGCCGCGATCGTGCGCGGCATGACCGAGTGCCCGCTGCCGATCGTCGCGGCCGTCAACGGGCCGGCGGTAGGGCTCGGCGCCACCGTCGCCCTGCTCTCGGACATCGTGCTGATGGCGGAGTCGGCGTACCTGTCCGATCCGCACGTCTCGGTCGGCCTGACCGCGGCGGACGGCGGGGTCTCGATCTGGCCGTGGCTGGCCGGGCTGTCGCGGGCGAAGGAGTACCTGCTGACCGGTGACCGGATCGGTCCGCAGCTCGCCGTGCAGTTCGGTCTGGCAAGCCGGGTGGTTCCCGACCTGGCGATCTTCGCCGAGGCCGTGGCGCTTGCCGAGCGGCTCGCCCGTCAGCCGAAGCTCGCGGTGCAGTCGACGAAGCTCGCGCTCAACGAGCATCTGCGGCACGCGGTCGGCTCGATCCTCGACGAGGCGCTCGAGGTCGAGGCGCGCTGCTTCGACGAGGCGGAGCACCAGTCGCGCGTCGAGAAGCTGATCGCCCGGGAGTCCGCCGAGTGAGCATGCAGTTCGGTCCGCTCGTCCCTGCCGACGAGCAGTTCACCCACCAGGTCGTTGCGACGTTCGGCTCGGTGGGCACCTCGGATCCCGGCTGGACCGAGAAGGTCTGGATGTCGGCGCACAAGCGCGACGGTTCGCTGCAGGCGTGCTTCGGCTTGGGGAAGTACCTCAACCGCGGTGTCTACGACAGCGCGGGCGGGGTGTCCCGCGGCACCGACCAGTGGACGGTACGGGCCAGCCGGACCCTTTCCCACGATCCGAACGGCGCCTCGGCCGGACCGTTGCACTACGAGGTCATCGAGCCGTTGAAATCGGTGCGTGCGGTCCTCGAGCCCAACGAGCACGCGGCGGTTGCCTTCGACCTCACGTGGCACGGCGCCGCGCCGCCCTCGTTGGAAATCCCCTGGCCGGAGCGCTCCCCGGATGGTTATCGCGTGACGCACGACGCGCTGCGCTACCACCAGGTGGGCACCGCCGAGGGGTGGATCGAGGTCGACGGAGCGCGTACCGAGATCACCCCCGAGGACTCGTTCTCGATCCGCGATCACTCGTGGGGGATCCGCCCGGATGTCGGCCAGCCCATTCCCGGCCTGCCGCGTGGCCCGCGGGCGCATCGGGCGCTCGTCACGTGGGCCCCGATGCTGCTGTTCCGGCCGGACGGCTCGGCGTACTCGTTGTTCGTCTTCCTGCAGCGACGCGAGGGTCCGGGCCTGCTCGAGGTTCGCTCGCAGGGCGAGGAGGTGCTGGCCGACGGAACGTCGACCCGGTACGCCGCGGCCACCCAGCAGCTGTCGTTCCAGGACGACAACCGGCGGCTGACCGGCGGCACGATCTCACTGCTGGACGAGGCGGGAGAGTCGCGGCAGCTCACGATCACCCCGGTGAGCGACACCGGCTTCGCGCTGGGGACAGGCGGCTACTTCGGCTGGAACGGCCGGATGCTCGGCCAGTGGGCGGGCGCGCTCGTCGTCGACGGTGAGCAGCTCACCGACCTGGCGTCACCCGAGATGGCGCGGCAGGTCCACCAGCTGCGTGACGTGCTCTGTCGCGTCGAGGATCCGGTCGGCGGCGGCGCCGGCTACGCCAACGTCGAGACCATGGCGGTCGGCGAGTGGCCCGATCTCGGCCTCACCGCCGAAAACGGAATGTGGGTCTGACCCAAAAGAAACGCGATCTTGCACTTTTCAACGTGTCCGGGGTCCGAAAACGGTTGAAAAGTGCAAGATCGCGAAGGGGTTAGCGGCCCTTCCAGACCGGGGGGCGCTTCTCGGCAAACGCGGTGGCACCCTCGCGGGCGTCCTCCGAGGCGAACGCCGGCGCCAGGATCGCACCCTGCTTCTCCCACGCCTCCGACTCCGTCCACTCCGCCGCAGCCATGCGCACGATCTCCTTGGTCGCCTTGACCGCGAGCGGACCGTTGGCCGCAACCAGTGCCGCGAGCTCGAGGGCGACGTCGAGCGCCTTGCCGGGTTCGGCCAGCCGGTTGACCAGGCCGTAGCTCTTGGCGACCTCGGCGGTGACCGGTTCGCCGGTGATCGCGAACTCCATCGCCAGGTGGTACGGGATCCGCTTCGGCAGACGGAGCAGACCGCCGGCACCCGCGACCAGGCCGCGCTTCACCTCGGGGATGCCGAACTTCGCCTCGGTGCTCGCGACCACAAGGTCGCAGGAGAGAACAACCTCGCAGCCACCCGCGAGCGCCCAGCCTTCGACGGCGGCGATCAGCGGCGTCTTCGGAGGTGCTCCGGTGAGGCCGGCGAAACCGCGCCCGTCGACGGTCGGGTTCTCGCCCTTCAGGAAGCCCTTGAGGTCCATGCCGGAGCAGAACGTGCCGCCGGCGCCGGTGATGATCCCGACGAACAGGCTGTCATCGCCGTCGAGCTCGTCCATGGCGGCCGCGACGCCCTTGGCCAGCCCCTCGTTGACGGCGTTCTTCGCCTCGGGACGGTTCAGCGTGACGATCAGCACGTTGTCGCGCCGCTCGGTGAGGACCTCGTCGCTCACAGTTACTCCTTGTCTCCGGTGTTGTGATCACCGTAGTGAGCGCGCCGACCGGCCTGACGGGCGGCCCGGCCCCGAAGTAGCCTCGGTTCCTTACCTGACGCGGGCGTCAGTTCACCAGGGAGCGCACGACATGCCGATCGGCATCACCGAGGACCATGAGGCGCTGCGGGAGTCCGCGCGCGAGATGCTCACCCGCCACTGCCCGCCGGCGGCGCCGCGCGCGGCGATGGACGCCGAGGCGGAGGAGCTGCCCGGATACTGGCAGGCTGCGGCCGACCTCGGCTGGTTCGGGCTGCACGTGGCCGAGGAGTACGGCGGCGCCGGCTACGGTCTGCTCGAGCTCGCGGTTGTCGTCGAGGAGTTGGGCCGCGCGATCGCTCCCGGCGGATTCATCCCGACCGCCCACGCCGCCGCCCTGGTTGCGCGCGAGGGCGGCGCGCTCGCCAAAGAGCTGCTCCCTGGGCTCGCCGACGGCTCCATCCCGGCGAGCGTCGCGATCGGCGCGCCGGCGCTCGAGGCGACCGAAGGTGCAGAGGGACTCACCCTGACCGGCGCCGCGCGGCCCGTGGTCGCCGGGTCGCTCGCCACGCTCGTCGTGCTGCGGGCGAAGGCCGGTGACCGCATCGTCTGGTGCGTCGTCGACACTTCCGGGTTGAGCGTGACGCCGGTGGACAGCTTCGACGCGACCCGACGGTTGGCCGAGATCGACCTGACCGGCGTCGTTGTCCCCGCGGAGCGACAGTTGTCGCTCGACAGCCACGACGTCTACGCGATCGGTGCGGTGCTGTACGCCGCGGAGGCTTGCGGCATCGCGGGCTGGTGCCTGGACACCGCGTCCTCGTACGCGAAGGAGCGCGTGCAGTTCGGCCGGCCGATCGGCACCTTCCAGGCGATCAAGCACCGGGCGGCGGACCTGCTCGTGTCCGTCGAACTGATGCGTGCCGCGGTGTGGGACGCCGCGCGCAGCGAGGCACACGACAGGGACGGCCGGCTCGCGGTGTCGGCCGCCGCGTCGATCGCGTTCGACGGCGCGGTGAACGCCGCGAAGGACTGCGTCCAGATGCTCGGTGGCATCGGCTTCACCTGGGAGCACGACGCGCACCTCTATCTCAAACGAGCGATCGCCACTCGGCAGCTGATCGGGCCGACCACGGCCTGGCGTACTGCGACCGCGCGGTTGGGCCTCGACGGCGTGCGGCGGGAGCTCGACGTCGAGCTGCCCGCCGAGGCGGAGACCTACCGCGCCGAGGTGCGGGAGTTCCTCGCGGGCCTCGACGGACTTGAGGCGGACGCCCGCAACGTGGCGATCGCGAACGCCGGCTACCTCGCGCCGCACTGGCCGGTGCCCTGGGGTCGCGACGCCAATGCGGTGCAGCAGGTCGTCATCGACCAGGAGTTCAAGAAGGCCAAGGTGCGCCGTGCGCATCTGTCGATCGCGGCGTGGGCGCTTCCGACGATCATCGAGCACGGGAGCCCGGAACAGATCGAGAAGTACGTCCCCGCCACGTTCCACGGCGAGATCACCTGGTGTCAGCTGTTCAGCGAGCCAGGCGCCGGCTCCGACCTCGCATCCCTGTCGACTCGCGCAGAGCCGACAGAGGGCGGCTACCTGATCAACGGCCAGAAGGTGTGGACGTCACTCGCCAAGCAGGCGACGCACGGCATCCTCCTGGCGCGTACCTCGCCCGGCAAGGACGGCGATCGTCACCACGGGATCTCCTACTTCCTGCTCGACATGAGCACGCCCGGCATCGACATCCGCCCGCTGCGGGAGCTCACCGGCCAGGCGATGTTCAACGAGGTGTTTCTCGACAACGTGTTCGTGCCGAGCGAATGCCTGGTCGGCGAGGTCGACGGCGGCTGGCGGCTGGCCCGTACGACACTGGCCAACGAGCGCGTGTCGATGGCGAGCGGCTCGGCGTTCGGGATCGGCGTCGAGAGCATCCTCAAGGTGCTCAAGGACCGCGAGCCCGACCAGGTCACCCTCGACCACACCGGGCACCTGGTGGCGGAAGCGCAGTCCCTCGCGCTGCTCGGCATGCGGTCGACGATGCGAGTGCTCGCGGGCGGCGAACGCGGCTCGGAGTCCAGCCTGCGCAAGCTCGCCGCCGCCGAGCACGAGCAGCGGGTGCAGGAGTTCGGCATCGAGCTGATGGCGGGAGAGGGCGCGACGATGGCCGGGGACGCCTATATGTGGGGCATGGGCTTCCTCGCGACCCGCTGCCTGACCATCGCGGGCGGCACCAGCGAGGTGCAGCGCAACGTCATCGCCGAGCGGCTGCTCGGTCTACCGAGAGACGCCGGCTAGCCCGAGCCAGCGCTGGTAGCGCTCCTCGCACGGGCCGACCCATGCCGGGTCGGGCTCGTACCGCGTGGCGTGGTTCGCCCAGCGCACGACATCGTTGTTCGTGTCGAGGCCCGCGACTACCCGGGCCCGCCAGGCGGCGCCGAGCGCCGCGCCTTCCGGGACCGCGACGAGGTCGACCGGCAGCCCGGTGCAGTCGGCCAGCGACTGCATCCACTGCTCATCGTGGGTGCCGCCCCCGCTGGCCACGATCCGGGTCCGCTCGACGCCGGACATGTCCATCATCCGGCGGGTGATGAACGCGGTCGACTCGTACGCCGCGCGCATGATCGAACCCGCGCCGTGCCCGATGTCGAGGCCCTGCAGTGACGCCCGCAGGTCGATGTCGTGGACCGGGGTCCGCTCGCCCTTGAGGTAGGGAACGAAGAGCGGTACGGCCTGAGGGTTCGTCACCGGCCCGGTGTCCGCGAGCAGTCGGCGTACCCAGTTCACGAACATCCCACCGGCGTTGCTCGCCCCGCCGAGGATCGACAGGTCGCCGAGCGGGTGCGGGATGGTCCACATGCCCTCGACCAGAGCCGGCGCCGGCATCACGCACCAGACGATCAGGGTGGTGCCGCAGATCACCATTACGTCGCCGGGAGAGTTGATCCCGGCGACGGTTGCTTCTGCCCATGCGTCGGCGAGACCGCAGCCGTGGACTCCGCCGCCGATGCGTCCGCCCACCTCGAAGTCGGAGACGATCGTCGGCATCTGCTCCGGGCTCGCCCCGATCGCGGCAAGGTTCTCGCTGTTCCAGTCGCCGTCCCACAGCGGAGCGAGCGCGAACGCGGTCCCGATGTCGATCACCGGGCTGCCGCCGAGGGCGGCGTACGCCACTGCGGGCGCGGTCCAGTACCCGTGTGCGCCGGGTGCCTGCTGCGCGGTCCACTCGAACATCGAGCGGAACTCCTTGGAGTTGAGCAGGTCGGCCTCGTTGCGCCCGGCGCGGCCGCGGTGGTCGCCGTAGAGCAGGCCCGGGGTCATCGGGATGCCGTCGGCGTCGACGGCGGTACAACTGGGCACCATCGTCGCGACGGTCAGGCCGTCGAACTCATTGACCCGCAGCGCGTCGAGCGCCTGGCGAGGACCGTCCACCCACGCCTGCCTGGCGTCGTGCTCGAATACGTCGACCGACGGTGCGTGGATGTCGTGGGGAATCCGGGTCTGCGCCAGGATGCGGCCGTCACCGTCGACCGCCAGGGCCTTGACCGACGTCGTGCCGATGTCGATGCCGACCGTGATGCCTGATCCCACGGACGTCCCGTACCTCTCCGACTCCCAGACCTGACACGCACGTCAGGTTTTCCCGATATCCTGACCGTAGCGCCCCCAAGGGTGGCAAGGGGAGGCACGGCGACCGGCCTCACCCGCAGAGGTGAAGGAGACCGGGTCATGTCGGACCGTCCGCGCGCTCTCGTGCTCGCCCCGCTCAGGGGGGAGGGCAAGGAGATCCTCTCCTCGGTCTGCGACATCGTCTACGAGCCGTGGATCGAGCAGCAGCCGGTCAAGCTTTACCAGGCCGAGGACCTGGCCGCGAAGATCGCGGAGGTCGGCGCGACGGTTCTCGTCTGCGAGTCCGACAACGTCAACGGCCCCGTCATGGAGCAGCCGCTCAAGGTCATCGGCTGTACCCGAGGCGACCCCAACAACGTCGACGTCGAGGCGGCAACCAGGGCGGGCATCCCGGTGCTGCGCGCGCCCGGCCGCAACGCCGACGGCGTGGCGGAGATCTGTGTCGCGCTGCTGTTCGCGGTCAACCGCGGTGTCGTCGTCGCGGACAAGGAGTGCCGCCAGGGCGACATCTACCGCGACGGGACGATTCCCTACCAGCGATTCCGCGCCTGGCAGCTGGCCGGCAAGACGGTGGGCCTGGTCGGCTACGGCGCCGTGGCCCGGGCGCTCGAATGGCGGCTCAAGGGGCTCGGGATGAAGGTCATCGCGTACGACCCCTACGTCGCGGAAGCGACCTACTCGTTGGAGGACCTGCTCCGGGAAGCCGACATCGTGTCGATGCACGCTCCGGTGCTCGACTCGACGCGCGGGATGATCGGGGCCGAGCAGTTCGCGGCCATGAAGCCGGGCGCGGTCTACCTCAACGCGGCTCGCGCGGCGCTGCACGACACCGATGCGATGGTCGCGGCGCTCAAGTCCGGCCACCTCGGCGGTGCGGGTCTCGACCATTTCGACCACGAGTGGCTCGATCCCAGCAGCGATCTCGCGGCGCTCAGCAACGTGGTGCTCACCCCGCACATCGGCGGCGCGACGTACGACACCGAGGCCAACCACTCGCTGCTGGTTGCGCGGGACATTGCTGCGATCCTGGCGGGTGAGAAGCCCGTGAACTGCGTCAACCCGGAGGTCTTGTCATGACCGACGCCGTCATCCTTGACGCGATCCGTACGCCGATCGGCAAGCGGAAGGGCGCGCTGTCCGGCTGGCACCCCACCGATCTGCTCGGCCACGTGCTGTCCGCGATCGTCGAGCGCAACGGCATCGACCCGGCCATCGTCGACGACGTCATCGGCGGCTGCGTGACCCAGAGCGGTGAGCAGGGCACCAACGTCACCCGCAACGCGTGGGTGGCGGCCGGCCTGCCCCAGACCGTCGCCGCCACGACCGTCGACCGGCAGTGCGGCTCGTCGCAGCAGGCCGTGCACTTCGCGGCACAGGGTGTCATGGCGGGCGCCTACGACCTGGTGATCGCCTGCGGCGTGGAGTCGATGACCCGCGCGCCGATGGCCTCCAACGCGCGCGGTGGCACGGGGCCGTTCTCGCCCGCGTTCCTCGCGGCGTGCGACAACCAGCTGAAGATGCAGTTCGAGGTCGCGCAGAAGATCGCGAACGACTGGGGCATCACGCGAGCGGAGATGGACGCCTTCGCCATAGAGTCCCACCGGCGCGCCTCGGAGGCGCAGCGAGCGGGTGCCTTCACCCGCGAGATCGTGCCGATCACCCTCCGCGACGAGGACGGCAACGACACCGGCGTCGTCATGACCGACGACGAGGGCATCCGTCACGAGACGTCGGCGGAGAAGATGGCCGCGCTGCCGCCGGCTCACTTCCAGCCGGAGCTCGCACCGGACATCACGGCGGGCAACTCCTCGCAGATGAACGACGCCGCCGCCGCGATGCTGATCGCGTCGCCGGAGATGGCCGACAAGCTGGGGCTGCGGCCGCGCGCGAAGTTCCGGCACTTCGCGGTCGGTGCCGATTCCGCGACCTGGGTGCTCACCGCGCCGAACCCCGTGACGCGCAAGCTCTACGCGAAGACTGGCCTGAAGACGGAGGACTTCGACGCGATCGAGATCAACGAGGCGTTCGCGTCGATCACGATGGCCTGGGACCGGGAGTTCAAGCCGGAATCGCAGAAGCTCAACCCGCGTGGTGGAGCGATCGCGATCGGCCACCCGCTCGGTGCTTCCGGCATCCGGCTGATGACGACGATGCTGCATTACCTCGAGGACACCGGCGGCAGGCTCGGCTTCCAGACGATGTGCGAAGGCGGCGGGCAGGCCAACGCCACCGTCATCGAGCGGCTGGGGTAGCAGGCCTCAGTCGTCGAACGCGGCCGGAGCCAGCAGCTCGAACAGGTGGCAGTTCGGCACGTGGATCCAGCCTTCCCGTTGTGCCCGTAACGCGAGGCCGCGGGGGATCGGGATGGTGCAGCGGTACTGCGTGATCGCCCTGGCAACCAGGGCACACATCAGCGCGTCGAAGGCGTCGTCCGACTTTCGGCACAGCGCCTCGTGCTCGCCCAGGTCGAGCTGCGGCAGCCCGTGCTTGAGCCGGTCCACCATCGCGCCGAGCGCAGCGGTCTTGGTCGTCCCCTTGTAGCTCCCGTCGGCCAGCTCCCACTGCCGGACCGCAGCGGCGGGATAGGTCTCCGCGACCCGGCCGCTGACCCCCGATCGGTCGACCTCCAGGCCCGCCTTGGTCATTGCCGCGAGCAGGCCGGCAGCGCGCATGGCGCACACCCCGATCAGGTCCGAGGAGACGCTGAGCGGTCGGCCGAGCTGCTGTTCGATCAGGAACAGGTCGGTCGCGCGGTAGCGCAGCGGGACGCGCATGGCGGAGTCCACCGGCATCTGGTCGACCCGGCCGGTGTGGTGGGCGTTGACGAACTCCACGAACTCGTCCGACCAGCCGAGCGGGCAGTCGATCCCCACCTTGTCCGCCACGCCGGCAGCTTCGAGGAGCACCTCGTCGTCGGCGCCGACCACGAGGTCGGTCAGCCAGGCGTCGCGGCCCGACCACTGCACGACGGCAACCGCCGTGCGCTTCGCCTCCGCCGCGAGGTCCACCCCGGCCGTGATCATCCGGGCATCGTGCGGAGCCGGTCGCGGATCGCGGCCGCGAGGGCTTCGCCGCGGAGCGGGTCGCGGCGAAGGCCGGTCGCGCGATGGACTGTCCCGTCCTGGGTGACGAGGCAGACGTACCCCGCCCCGGTGGTGTCGTCGGAGTTCGCCATGACCGTGACGTCCGCGACGTCGGAGCGAGCCAGCCGCTCGGTGTGGGTGAGGTTGCGCACGATCACCGAGTCGTCGGTGACGAACACGCCGCCGACGATGTTGCGCCAGACCGCCCATGCGGTGATCACGACGACGGCAACCGCGGCAACCGGATGGAGGAAATAGCCGACGATTGCGGCGAGGAGCACGCCGTACGCCGCGACAGCGCCCGCCGCCCGCTTCCGCGAGGCGTTCTGGAACGCGGCGATCACCGGTTCACGTTAGATCACGCCCACAGTCGACTCCTGCGTGCCAAGATGCCCGCATGATCCGAGGTGAAGGCTCCGCGTTCATCAAGGGCGTGACCGCTCAGGACATCTTCGACTTCGTCCTGGATCCGGCGCAGTACACCAAGGCAGACCTCAAGGTCGTCGGCGTCACGAAGATCGCCGACACCGAGGACGGCATGATCGCCCGCGAGGACGGCAAGTTCCTCGGCAGGTTCCCGGGCTCGGTCATCACGCGCTACCGGTGGCTGCCGCCCAACGAGATCGACGTCGTCCTCGAGCACGGCGTGCCGGCGTACATGCACGCCTGGTTCGAGATCGAGGACCGCGACGGCGGCGCCCACGTGCGTCACGTCGAGGAGATCGCGATGGGCAAGCCGTTCGGCAAGCTGTGGGACGTCGCGACCAAGCGCTGGTTCGCGAAGTCGGTAGCGACCGAGGTCTCCGAGATCGCGCGGCTGATGGAGGCAGGGGAGCGTGGGAGGGGAATCGCCGCGCACTAAACCATTGCCGTCTGGCCGCGCTCTAGCGCGGCCAGACGGCAATCACACGTGCTCGACCGCCTCCGGGTTCGCGGCGAACGCGGCGCTGCCCGCGATGAAGCCGTCGACGTCCTGTGCCTTCAGCTTCACGACGTCTCCGAGCGACTCGGGGATGTAGCGCTCGAACCCCTCACCGGTCAGTGCGTCGAGGATCGCCGCGGCGCAGTCCTCCGGCGGGAAGAACTCGCCGTCGTACGCCGCCTTCTCGTTGCCGGGGATGTCGCCCCAGATCGGCGTCTCGATCGGCCCGGGCTGGATCGCGCGGACGTGGATGTTCTCTTCGAACAGATCGACCGCCATGACCTCGCTGAAGCCGTTGAGGGCGAACTTGCTGCCGGCGTACGCCGACTCGCGCGGCGGCGCCACCCGCCCGGCGAGGCTCGCGACGTTGACCACGACGCCGCTGCCGCGCGTCCGCATCAACGGGAGCAGGGCCAGCGTCATGCGTACCGGGGAGAAGTAGTTCAGCGCCATGATCGACTCGACCTCTTCGGCGGTCAGCCGCGTCACGTGCTTGCGCTTCGGTGCCCCGGCGTTGTTCACCAGCCCGTCGAGTGCGTCGAACCGCTGCCACGCCTCGAGCGCGACCTGCTCGGCAAGGGGCAGGTCGGACAGGTCCGCGGCCCACACCTCGACGTCCGGCGCACCCGCGTCGCGGGCTTCCTGCGCCACCTGGTCGAGCAGCTCCTTGCGACGGGCGACCAGTCCGACCCGAGCTCCCGCAGCGCCCAGCGCACGGGCGGTCGCGGCGCCGATGCCGGTGGAGGCACCGGTCACGAGGATCGCGGAACCGGCGAGCTGCAGCGTGTTCGGGGGCTTCGCCATGCTGGCCTACTTCCTCGGGAGGTCGGTCGCGTCAGCGCCGGGGGAGCTTGATCGCGCGGTCGGCGATGATGTTCTTCTGCACCTGGGTCGTGCCCGCGCCGATCGACGTGTAGCGCTGGTAGCTGTAGAGCCGGGTCCACGACCCCTTGTCGACGGCGTCCGGACCGCCGCGTGCGAGCAGCGCCGCGGTCCCGAGCAGGTCGACCTGCAGCTCCGCCAGTGTCTGCGCGAGGTGGCTCCACTGCAGCTTCGCGATCTGGACCTCAGGCCAGCCCTTCTCGCCTTTGAGGACCTTCGACAGCGCACGCATGTTGAGCAGCCGGGTCATCTCGATCTGCGTGTACGCCCGGGCCAGGCGGTCGCGCAGGTCCGGATCGGCGAGGGCGCCGGGGTTGTTCTCCCGCGCCCACTCGACGGCCCGATCGAGCTCGGACTTCATCGTGATCGACAGCCCGGCGGTACCGACGCGTTCGTTGGTCAGGGTGCCCATCGCGACCATCCACCCCTCGCCCTCGTTGCCGAGGCGGGAGAAGTCCGCCGGCACCCGGGCGTTGTCGAAGGTCACGAGACAGAACGAGTCCTCGCCGACGATGTCGGTAATCGGGGTGGCGGTGATCCCGGGCGTCTCCATGTCGACGATCAGCGCCGTGATGCCGTCGTGCTTCGCGCCGCGCTCGAGCGCCGTCGGATCGGTGCGGACGAGGAACAGGCCCCACTTCGCGATGTGCGCGGTGGTGATCCAGATCTTCTGGCCGTCGAGGACGTAGTCATCGCCGTCGCGGATCGCCATCACCCGAAGGTTCGCGAGGTCGGAACCTGCCTCCGGCTCGGAGAACCCCTGACACCAGTGCTCTTCGGCATGCAGGATGCCGTGCAGCCAACGGTCCTTCTGCTCCTGCGTCCCCCACTTGATGATCATCGGGCCGATCTGCCACACGCCGTTGGCGTTGAAGATCCCGGGCGCCTTGGCCTTCGCCATCTCCTGGGAGTAGATGACGTTCTGCATCAAGGTGGCCTCGCGGCCGCCGAGCTCCTTGGGCCAGTTGATGGCGGCCCAGCCGCCGTCGGCCATCACCTTCTGCCACGCCTTGCGCTTCGCGTACAGCTTGTTCATGCCCTCGACCTCGGGGATCGGGCGCTCATCGAACGCCGCGATGCTCTTCTCGAGCCACTCCCGGAGCTCCGCGCGGAAGGCCTCGTCCTCCGGCGTGTACGCGAAATCCATGACGGTGAACCTATCGCGCCGGGGCTGCGGCTCGCCGCCGTTCCCTGACATTTGCGTCAGGGTTGTCCAGGGCCGAGGATGTCGCCGTGGACTTCGACTTCAACGACGACCAGAAGGCACTCCGCGAGGCGGTACGCGATGCCCTCGCGGGCCTGGTGGACCCGGCCGCGCTGCTGGCGATGGCGGGGGACGGCGGGCGGATGCCCGACGAGCTGTGGGCGCAGATCGCCGGCCTCGGCTGGCAGGGCCTGCTCGTTCCGGAGGAGCACGGCGGCCTGGGGTTGAGCCTGGTCGACATGACGGTGGTCTGCGAGGAGATGGGTCGCATCCCGCTGCCCGGGCCGTACTTCTCCTCCGCCGTCTTCGCGACGAGCGCGGCAGCGCGGCTCGGCGCCGCGGAACTGCTTGCGGACCTCGCGTCGGGGGCCAAGCGCGGCACGGTCGCGGTCGAGGAGATGGCGGTCGCGGGTGACCCGCTCGAGGCGGTCCGGACGACCGCGACGCCGGCCCGGGACGGCTGGACGCTGGACGGGCTGAAGCCGGCTGTCGTCGATGCGGCAACAGCCGACTGGGTCATCGTCATCGCGCGGGACGGCGACGGCCTCGCCGGGTTCCTCGTCGAGGGAGCCGCGCTTCAAGAATCAGGAGGCGAGGCGGTCCCCGGGCTCGACCCGACCCGCCAGCTCGGCCGGCTGACCCTTTCCGGTACGCCGGCGCGCCGGCTGGGCCCGGCGGGCGACCAGACGGCGCTGCTGCGTCGCGTCATAGACGACGCCGCAGTGATGCTCTGCGCGGAGCTGGTCGGCGCCTCGGAGGCGGCGTTCGAGCTGGCGGCGGAGTACTCCAAGTCCCGCGTGCAGTTCGGCCGCCCGATCGGCACCTTCCAGGCGATCAAGCACATGGCCGCCGAGATGCTGCAGGACCTCACCCTGGCCCGGGTCATCACCCACTACGCCGCGTGGTGCTCCGACGTCGACGCCGAGGACCGTGAGGTCGCGGCCGGCATGGCGAAGTCGTGGGTGGGGGAGGCGGCGATCGCCGTGACGAGCACGAGCATCCAGGTGCACGGCGCGGTCGGCTTCACTTGGGAGTGCCCCGCGCACTTCTACTACAAGCGCGCCAAGGCGACCGACCTCATGCTCGGCAAGCAGGCCTACCAGCGAGCCCGGGTGGCCGACATCCTCCTAGGCGCTTAGCGCTTGCACGGGTGGGTGGCGTGGTCAGCTGCGGAGGAGCTCGTGGTGTTGCAGCTCGCGCTTGAGCACCTTGCCGGTGGCGTTTCTTGGTAGTTCCGCGACCAAGAACAGGCGTCGCGGCGTTGCGTAGTCGGCGACTCGCTCCTTGCACCAGGCGATGAGCTCTTCGGCGGTTGCCGCGTCGTCTTCGGTGAGTACGACGAAGGCGACGACGTCCTCACCGAGCACCTGGTGCTCGACCCCGACGACTGCCGCCTCGCGCACCCCGGGGTGCTCGTAGAGCGCCGACTCGACATCGGTGGCATGGATGTTCAGCCCGCCGCGGATGATGACGTCTTTGGCGCGGCCGAGGATGTAGAGGTAGCCGTCCTCGTCGAGCTTGCCGAGATCGCCGGTCCGCAGCCAGCCGTCGGCGTGGAACATCTCCTGCGCCTCCGCAGCCACCTTGTAGTACTCGCGAAGCTTCCCGGCCGGCTTCACCTGGACGTTGCCGACCTCGCCGACCGGCAGGGCCGCGTCCTCGTCGTCGACGATCCGGACCTTCGCAGGGGGGACCGCGATACCGACCGAGCCGGGGTGCTTCACGAGCTCGCCCTTCGGCATGAAGAAGTACGCCGTACCCGCCTCGGTCATCGAGTAGGAGTTCGTGACCATCGCGTCCGGCACGAGCTCCTGCAGGGCCAGCAACGTCGTCGGCGCGATGGGTGCCGAACCGACCGACACCATCTCCACCGCCGACCAGTCGGTCTGCGCGGTCTGCGGGTCGGCGAGCAGCAGCTCGACCATGGCCGGCACGAGGAAGACGCACTTCGGCTTCGCCGTCTCGATCAACCGCAGCCACGCGGCCGTGTCGAACTTCGCGAGGTAGAGCGTGTACATGCCCATCCGCATGGGCTGGTAGACGAACGTCATCCCGGAGAAGGTGAACATCGGGCAGGCGTGCAGCCACGGCCGGCCGGTCCACTCCGGCTCGGCGGTGATGACCATCGCGGAGTTGCTGTGCCTGATGGCGACGCCTTTCGGCGCGCTGGTGGTCCCGGACGTGTAGAGGATCTCGGCGAGGTCGTCGCTGTCGCGGTCGACCTGGATGTCCTCGGCGTCGTCGGTGAGCAGGGACTCCCAATCGACGCCCTGTGGCGCAAGGTGGGCAAGCTCGGGGGCGACCACGGTGACCGCGGGCTCGCAGTGCTTGAGCACGCCCTCGACCAGGTTCGCCGCCATCCGTACGTTGACCGGCACCGCGACTCCGCCGGCCTTGTGAATCGCGGTATAGGTCTGAACGAACGCGAGTCCGTCCTCCGGTCGCTGTACCAACGCGACCCGATCGCCTGGCTTGACCCCCGCGTCGATCAGGCCGTGCGCGAGCCGCGACGAGGTCGCGTGCCACTCGCCGTACGTGATCGAGCCGCCGGGGTTTGAAGCAGAGCCGTCGACGACGAACGCGTCCTCGTCCGGGATGCGTTCGGCGACCCAGCGCAGCTGGTCGGGGATCAGTGCCATCGGGCGATCGGCGTCAGAGGAGCTGGAACGGCGGGATGCCCGACTCGTGGTTGGCGAACAGGTTGGGGGCCGCCTCGATCAGGCCGTCGACGGTCCATGCCTTGCCGCCAGCGTCGATGGAGCCGGCGAGGGTGAAGATCCTCGCCACCTGCACCTCGCTGCCCCACACGACGAACACCTGGCCGGTCACGTCTGCCGCGGCCGGGCTGGCCAGCCAGCCGATGACCGGGGAGACGTTCTCCGGCGCGAACGCGTCGAACTGGCCCTCCTCGGTGGTGCCGAAGCCGGCGAAGGTCAGCTCGGTCATCCGGGTACGCGCCCGCGGTGCGATCGCGTTGGCGGTGACGCCGATCTTGGCGTACTCGCGCGCCGTCACCCACGTGAGCGAGACGATGCCGGCCTTGGCGGCCGCGTAGTTGGCCTGGCCGGCGTTGCCGAACAGGCCCGACTCGCTGCTGGTGTTGATGACGCGGCCGTAGACCGGCTCGCCGGCCTTCGAGCGGGCGCGCCAGTACGCACCGGCGAAGTGGGTCGTCGCGAAATGACCTTTCAGGTGCACGTCGATGACGGAGTCCCAGTCCTCCTCCGACATGTTGTAGCTCATCTTGTCGCGGAGGATGCCGGCGTTGTTGACCAGGATGTCGAGTCCGCCGAACTCGTCGACCGCCTGGTTGATGAGGCCTTCGGCAGCCTTCCAGTTGGAGCAGCTTTCGTAGTTCGCGACCGCCTCGCCGCCCGCCGCCTTGATCTCGTCGACGACCTGCTGGGCCGGGCGGTTGTCCGTGCCGGCACCATCCCACTCGCCGCCGAGGTCGTTGACCACGACGCGTGCGCCCTCGGAGGCGAGCAGCAGGGCGTGGGCCCTCCCGAGACCCCGGCCAGCGCCGGTGACGATGGCGACCTTGCCGTCGAGCAGACCCATGTGTGGTGACCTCTCTACTTCTTGTCGGTTGCGGGCAGGACCTCGTCGAGGAAGTCCCGGATCAGGTTGGCCGTGGAGGCCGGGTTGTCACCGGCCGCGAGGTGGCCGGCGGAGGCGATCGTGGCGACCCGAGCGTTGGGGAGGATCGAGGCGACCTCACTCGCGCCGTCACTGGAGAGCACGTCGCTGGATGCCCCGCGTAGCACGAGCACCGGGACCTGGATCGTTGCTGCCTCCGCGTCGAGGCCGACCAGGATGTCGTTCTCCCAGTTCGTGTCTCGGATGCTCGCCATGCGTTCCCGGCTGATGCGGCCGAGGCTGTGCTTCCACACCCAACGGCCGTCCGGGCGCTGCCGGAGGTTGCGTCTGAGCCGGTCCGGGGGAGAGGGCTTGCGGTTGGGGAGGTACTCCGCGATCGCGGCGCCCGCCTCTTCGAGGGAGCCGAACGACTCGTGCTTGGTCATGAAGTCGATGATTCGCGCGACGCCCTCGGGCTCGAGCCGGTGGCCGACGTCGATCAGGACGATCGCGGACACCAGCTCCGGTCGGGCTGCGGCGAGGGTCATCGCGACGATGCCGCCGAGTGACGCGCCGATGATCGCCACCGGGCGTACGCCGAACTCGTCGAGCACGCCCGGCACGGTGGCGGCGAGCTCCTGACGGGACACCCCCTCTTCCCCGACCAGCGAGGCCGACTCGCCGTGCCCGGGCAGGTCGATCGCGATGACGTGGCGCTGGTCTCTCAGCTGTGCGCCGATGTCCTCGAACATGTACGCCGTCTGGCCGCCGCCGTGCATCGCGAGCACTGCGGGCGCGGTCGACGATCCCCACTCGAGGTAGTGCACCTGGCGTCCGTCGACGACGGTGAAGCCGCTGCGACCGTGCCTGGGAACGTCGTGCGGCTCAGGTCCGTGCAGCTCGGTCAGGTCACTGACGGCGGCGTCAGCCTCGGGCATGCCGACCATTCTTGCCCACGCTGGCTCAGCCCGCCTTGCGCACCCGGCTGGATCGACCGGCTGCGGCACGCGGACGCCGCCGGGACACCCCGCGGTCCGGGACGAAGAAGCCCTCGAACACCGCGCGGGTGAGGATGTCGATCGCCTCCTCGCGGGAGACGTCGACCTGGTGTGACTCGCGGAAGTAGTTGAAGCGTTCGAGCATCGACAGGCAGGCGAGGCCTTCGGCGAGACCGTGGTCGTCGAGGACCCGAACCTCGTGGATCCGGGTCGCGAGCGCCGTTGACAGCTGCACCAGCGAGGTCTGCGCGCGCTTGCCGAGCTCCCGGTCGTTGAGCTCCCATTCGGTCCAGGCCCGGATCACGCTGCCGTGCGCGGCGTAGAGATCGACGAACTTCGTGACCCACTCGCGGATGGTGTCGCGGCCGTCCTCGTCGGCGCTCACCGGCCCGAGAGAGGCGCCTAACGCCTCCATCTCCGACATTGTGTCCAGCGCGAGAGCCTTGAACAGATCCTCCTTGTTGGAGAAGTACAGGTAGAAGGTGCCGTGCGAGGTCTTGGCGGCCTTGACGATGTCGTCGACCCGCGCGTTGTGGAACCCCTGGGTCGCGAACACCGTGCGGCCCGCGGCGAGCAGGCGCTGCATGGTCTTGCGGCCCTGGGCGCGGAGCTCGCGCTCCTGCGCCGGCGCGCCGCCGCGCGCGGTCGACGGCTCAGCCGGCATTGGCGGTCGCCTGCTTCCAGTTGAAGTACTGCACCTCGACCTTGAGCGGCAGGATGTGCCGCACGTAGAAGGCGTGAAGCTCCAGCACGTCGCCGAACTCGTCGAGCATCTTGGGCTCGAGGATCGTACGTTCGTCGCGCTCGCTGAAGGCCTTCGCCCGGTCGTAGAACTCTTCGAGCTCCGCCTGGGTCGACACGGACATCCCGAAGTGGTCGATGGTGTTGGTCGTCATGGGGTTGTCGTCGGCCTCGATGAACACGAACTGGCCGAACTCGTACGCCATCATCACCAGCCGTTGCCGGTCGATCGTCTCGGTCGGCAGCTCCTGCCAGCCGAACACCTCGCCGTAGAAGTCGAGGATCGCCGTGCGGCCGGCCTCGTCGAGCAGGTCCGCGGGCACCGTCATCGCGACGTGGTTGAACCTCGGATGCTGCTTCGGTTCAGGCTCTGCCGAGCGTGCAGTCATGGTCGCACCAGCGCTTTCGTCGGGATCTCACCGGCGTGCAGCCGGTGCATCGTGTCCAGCAGGTCGTCCAGCCCTACGTCGTCGGGGCACAGCAGTGCGTCGATCGGTAGCTTGCCCGAGGCGAGCAGCGCCAGCGCGGCGTCGATCCCCCCGGCGTCGTAACAGTAGGCGCCCGTGACCACCAACTCGTTCAGCAGGATGCGGATCGCGTCGAGGCGCACCTGCATCGCTCCGGTCCCGAGCAGCACCAGCGTGCCGGTCGGCCGGAGCAGCCCCAGTCCGGTCTGGACGGCGATCTCGGCGCCGGAGGTCTCGAACACCACATGGAACCCGTCCTGGTGGGCCTCGGTCGGCAGCGCCGGCTGGGCGGGCAGGTCCTGCGGCGTCACGACCGCGGTGGCGCCGGCCGCCACGGACTGCGCTCGTCGCACGTCCGACGGTTCGCTGACGGTGACGTCATCGGCACCGGCCGCGCGAAGCGCCGCGGTGACGAGCTGGCCGAGCGGGCCGCCGCCGCTGACCAGCAACCGCAGCCCGGCGAGCTCCTCGGGGAGGTTCGCAGCGGTGATGCCGTGCAGCGCGACGGCGAGCGGCTCGGACAACGCTGCGGTGCGCAGGTCGAGGCCGTCGGGTACCGGGCGCAACGTGTCGGCCGGGGCGAGGTGGAACTCGGCGAAGGCGCCCATCGTGCCGGCCCCGGCGGCGTGGTCGAGCGCGCCGTTGCGGATCGGGTCGGACCGGCACAGCGCGGGCCGCCCCGCGCGGCACCACTCGCAGGAGCCGCACCAGGGTGGGCCTCCCACCACCTTGTCCCCGGCGACCCAGCCGGTGACATCCGGCCCGACGGCTGCCACGGTGCCCGACCACTCATGGCCGCCGACCGTGCCCGGCGGCATCCACCCTTCGAGCACTCCGTGCAGATCGGTGCCGCAGATGCCGCAGTACTCGATCCTGACCAGCGCTTCGCCCGGACCCGGGTTGCCCGCTTCGAAGTCCCGGACCGAGAGCCGCCCGACGCCCTCGATGACCGCCGCTCGCATCATCGGTAGTCGAACGCGACCTTGATCGTGCCGGTCTCTCCCTGCCGCGCGATCGCGCCGAACGCGTCGCGCCAGGCGTCCAGCGTGAAGCGGTGGGTGAGCATGTCGCTGATGTCGATCCCGCCGGTGGCGGCCCAGTCGAGGTAGTGGCTGATGGCGTGCTTGCGGACGCCCTCGACGTCTTCGACCCCGAACGCGTTGGAGCCGATCAGGTTGAGCTCCTGGAAGTACCACGGGCTCCACTCGAACCGGTTGGACTTGCTCACTCCGGTGAGCACCATGCGGCCGCGGGCGCGCAGCAGCCGCACCGAGACTTCGAGGGTGACCGGGTCGGCGACCGTGTCGTAGACGACGTCGACGCCTCCGGGGAAGGTCATGGGCAGCCCTTCCCACGGCTTGTAGAGCTTGGCCCGGGCCCAGTCCGCGACCTCGTCGACGAGCGTCTCGGGCGGGGAGTGGAAGAACGCCTTGGCGCCGTGCCGCTCCGCCGCGTCGGCTTGGTGCTGCCAGCGGACGATCGCCCCGACCTCGACGGTCGGATGCAGCTTCGCCAGGACCGCAAGAGTCGACAGACCGAGCGCGCCGATGCCGTATACCAGCACCTTGCCGCCCGGAGGAGGCGGGTTTCGTACGACGGAGTGCAGCGCGACCGAGAACGGGTCGGCGAGGACCGCGACCTCGTCCGGCACGTCGTCCGGACAGGGGATCGCCATCGACGTGTGCGCAGGGACCAGCTCGGCGAAGCCGCCGCTGGCGGTCGACGAGTTGCCCGTGTGGATGCCGGGGGCGAGGTGGCCCTCGGTGAAGTGGAAGCAGAGGTTGTAGTCGCCGGCCTCGCAGGACGGGCAGAGCGGGGTGATGCCCCGTGGTCCGCAGGACAGCCACGGGTTGAGGACCACCCGCTCCCCGACGCGTCGCCCGGAGGCCGCCCCCGCCTCGACGATCTCGCCGATGACCTCGTGGCCGAGCACCTGCGGGAAGCTGATCAACGAGGTCATGGCCGAGTCGCCGTCGCCGTCCATGAAGACCTGCTTGGCGTCGGATCCGCAGATGCCGCACAGCGTGGTCTTGAGGATCACCCAGTCGTCGGCCGGCAGCGCCGGGTCCGGGATGTCACGCAGGTCCATCGGCACGGCGGCGAGGGCCTTCAGGTACGGCGAGGCGTCATCGGGCGGCGCGTCGACAGGGGTCGGGCTCACGCCGAACAGCAGGCCGCGCATCAGACGTACGCCTCCTCGTGGTCGCGGCCGAGGTGGTCCGCGCCGTGACCGAAGTTCTTGGTCGCATTGCGGAGTGCGGTCGCGAGAATCGTCAGCGACGGGTTCTGGGCTCCGCTGCTGGGGAAGACCGAGCCGTCGGCCACGAACACGTTCTCCATGCCGTGCACCTTGCCGGTGCCGTCGGTGGCCGACGTCCTCGGGCTCTTGCCCATCCGCATGCCGCCCATCACGTGCGCGCCGTGGGGGATGTTGGCTCCGGTGAGGCTGTTGACGATCGACTCCGGCACCGCCGCGCTCACCGAGTCCGCGCCGGCCGCCTTCAGCAGCGCGGTCACGAGCGGCAGGTAGAACGCGGCAGCCAGGTGCTCGTGCTTGCCCTGCGAATAGGTGAGCCGGGGCGCCGGTACGCCGCGGTAGTCCTTCACCTTCGGGTCCAGCTCGACCCGGTTGGCGGCGTAGGGGAGGTCCTCGCCGATGAAGTCGACTCCGGCCAGCCGGTCACGGAGCAGGCTGGTACGCATCAGGGTCTTGAACGTCGTACCGAACGGCTTCACCACGCCGCCGGGGACCGAGGCCAGCGTGTCGAGGACGAACTGGAGCTCCTGGCCCTCGGCGATGACGTCCTCGCTGCCGCCGATCTCCATGATGCCGCCGCGAAGGTAGGGGATCCCGTTGAGCTTCGCGAACGCGCGTGCGCCCAGGAAGTCAGGGTCGGCGAAGTCCTCGCAGCACATCGTGATCGACCGGCCGCGGTAGGAGTGCATCCGCTCGGCGGTGAAGATGCCGAAGCCGTCCATGAAGTTGTGGAACATCATGTCCCGGCCGATCCGGTCGTGCGGGTTCGGCAGGTGCGACAACAGGGCCAGCCGCGAGGTCTCGATCGCGGAGCAGGACAGCACGACGATCTTGGCGTGCATCTTGTGGCGCTTGCCGTGCTTGTCGACGAAGCGCACGCCGGTCGCGCGCTTCCCGTCGTGGATGACCTTGTCGACCATCGTGTCGGCGTGGATCTCGAGGTGCCCGGTCTGCATCGCGTGCTGCATCACGGCGAGCGCGCCGATCCGCGCGCCGATCGGACAGCCGTAGTCGCTGCACTGGCCGCAGTCGTTGCAGGCGGGCCGGCCGAGGTGGTGGCGGGAGTTGATCGCGGTGGGGAAGGGGTACGGGTGCAGCCCGAGGGTTCGGCAGCCCTTCGCGACCGTGGTCGATGCCAGCTGCTGTGGGCCGGGCGGCATGACGAAGCCGCGCTTGCCGGGCGCGTGCTTGAGCACCACGTCGGGGATCGTCGACTGGTCGCCCTGCGTGCCCATCAGCCGCTCGATGCGCTGGTAGTACGGCGCGATCTCGTCGTAGTCGAACGGCCAGTCCTCGATGTCCGCACCTGGGAACGGGCCGAGCATCGAACGCTTCGAGAAGTCGATGTCCCAGAAGCGCGGCACCTTGGCGTCCCAGTGGGTCGTGCCGCCCCCGACGACCGATGCGAGCGGGTCCACCACGCCCACCGTGACCGGGTCGCCGGCCTTGTTGCGGAACGTGCGCGGCTCCGAGATCGGGTCCGGCTGGTCGAAGTTGCGATCGAACTTCAACTCGTCGTTGGAGAACACCGTGTGGATCGGACCCGGCTTCTCCCAGCCGTGGATGTAGGCCGGACCCTTCTCGAAGATCACGACGTCCCAGCCGTTGTGGGTCAGCACCATCGCGGTGGCCGACGCGCCCGCTCCGCTGCCGACGATGATCGCGCGCTCACGCATCGGGGCGCACCTTTCGGTTGGCCCCCAGAACTCTGCGTCGCCGGGCGTGGCGAGCGGCGGCGACCGCGCCGAGCCCGATCTCGCCCAGGACCGCCAGCTCGGTCGGCGTCAGCACGACGACGTCGAGCCCGTCGCTGTTCTCGACTTCCTTCGCGGTGTAGCCGCGGCGTTGTGAGTCGCCGGGCCAGTAGACGCTGCGCCACCCGACAGTGCCGCGGTTCCCGCCGTACTCGGGCACTGAGTACATCCCCTCGATCGCGTGGGGGAAGATCAGGTCGCGGACGTCGGCGAGTTTGGTGAGCACCTGGTCCTGTGTCGAGGCGGACGCCTTGCTGAAGTCGCCGCCCGCGGCGGCGTCGAGCTGTTTCACCGCCTTGCGATAGGACTTCCGCAGCTCGGCGACGCGACGCCTCCACGCCCACTCCTGGCGAGGGGCGAGCGGGACGAAGTGCTTCATGTAGTTCTCGCCGTCACCGCCGTGGCGGTCGCTGTACGGACCGCCGGCGAAGATCTTCGGCACCTTGAACTCGAACGCTGAGAGCATGCCGTCGATGTAGTGGACGACGCCGGCTTCGGTCGCGCCGGGAGAGTCGTACAGCTTCTCGATCGGGTCGTCGTCGGGACCGGGGATCAGCCGCGCGCACGCGGCCTTGACGACCGCCCCCTCATGAGCCGTGAAGAAGCGGAACTTCTTCGTCGCCGGCTTCTTGGAGGCTGGCGCCGAAGGAGCCGGCTTGGTGCGGCCGTCGCGCAGCACGGTGGGCCCCAGGGTGATCAGGGGCGCGACGCCGATCGCGCCGACCACCTGCCGACGAGAGGGCTTGAGCTGGTCCGACAACTGGGATTCCTTCCCTGACGCACGCGTCAGGGAATCGTACGGCGTGAGAGGGCTCAGCGGTTGCGGAAGAACAGGAACATCGTGACCGCCTGCAGGCTGGCGTAGCGGGCCCGCGTCATCGCCGGCTTGCGACGGGCAGCCTCGATAGCGGCTTCGGCGGCGTCCTTGACCGGGCCGAGCTTGGCCTCGAGCTGGTGGACGGCCTCGGCGGCGATCCGGCTCGGGTGGTTACGGCCGAGTACGAGCGGTGAGCGGCACAGCGTCCACGTGCCCGCGACCATCACCACCGCACCGATCGACTCGAAGGTGAGCGCGGCGGTCGAGGCGTTGAGGTGCTCGCTGAGCGCCACCACGCCGATCAGCATCCCGACGACCGGCTCGCCGACGGCGATCGTCGGCAGCGCCGCGGTCAGCGGACCGGCCTTGTAGGCGGACTGCATGAGCGCGAGCGAGTACAGGCCTGCGGCGACCTGGACCCACAGCTGCCAGGTGAAGCTCTGCGAGAGCCAGCCGTGCGCCGACATCTGATGGAGCGTGTAGTGGGTCAGGGCGTCCTGCAGGCCCGAGAGGATCCCCGACGCGGCGCCGATCAGCGCGGCGCGGGTCACGGGTGCCTTCGCGCGCTTGCCGACGGAGACGCAGCCGAGCGCGGCGCCCCAAGCCGCGAGGGTGACCAGCAGCCACTCGCTCTGCGGCATGGTCGGCTTGCCGATGCTCGGCGATCCGACGCCGAGCAGCAGGCCGAGGCCGAGGCAGACCGCGAGCGCGCCGGTCCAGTCGCGCCGGGTCAACCGTTCGCGCCGCCACGCAGCGGACAGTGGGAGCGCGAACAGCAGCGCGGTGCACAGGATCGGCTCGACGACCGCGAGGCTGCCCGCGGCGAGCGCGGCCGCCTGCAGCCCGCTGCCGATGAACATCACGATGATGCCGGCCACCCAGATCCGGTGGCGGGCGAGCTCGATCAGCAGCTTCGGCGACAGGAACAGCCGGTCCGGCGCCTGGTGCGCCTCGTGGTACTGCAGCACGTACCCCGCCGCGTAGCAGACCGCGGTCGCGAGCGAGAGCCCGAACGCGATGATGCCGAGGGGGGAGAACATGAGGCATCCAGCGTAGGCGCACACCCGCTCGCTGTCGTTACCCATCTGACACGAATGTCAGGTTTGTGGACTAGAGATTTCGACGAAAAAACCTCTGGATAGGCCATTCAGTCCAGCGGGATCTCTTCCAGGGTCTCGTGGCGGACCTGCGCGCCGAGATGGCTGCGTACCAAGCGCACCGTGGTGGCCAGCCACGGCTCCCCGACGTACGGCGGAAGGGCCGCGAGGACCGGTCGCAGGTCGACCGGCTCGCGACGGGGCCGCCCGATGGTCAGGTGGCCGCGGAAGGTACGCGCGTCCACGTCGAGGCCGGTACGGCGCCCGGCGGCCACGCAGCGATCCGCGAGCCGGCTGAGCTGGGGCAGGTCGCCGTCGAGTCCGACCCAGAGCACCTTCGCGCGGGCCGGGTCGGCGGGAAAGGAGCCGACGCCCCGCAGCTGGACGCTGGGCGCGTCGGAGCGCTGCGCCGTCCGGCGCAGCCGTTCGGTCAGCTCCGCCACCGAGCCGCCCGGCGTCTCGCCGTAGAACGCCAGCGTGATGTGCCACTGGTCGCTCGGGGTGAGCCGCAGATCGGTGGCCTCGAGGCGGGCGGCGGCCAGCCACGTGAGCAGCCGCTCGCGTTCCGCATTGGGCGGGTCGATGGCCGCGAAGAGCCTCACCTCCCCAGTGTGCGGGCAGGCGATCGGCGGCGGGGTGGCGAATCTTCCGGGGTGCGCAGAGAGCTGGCCGCGGTTGCGGCGCTCGGGGTCGGCGTCGTCTGGGCGGCGACGCTCGTCCCGGCCGGGGCGGCGGTGACGTCGCGGTCTCACGCCGCCCGGCAGCCGGTGTTCCAGGTCGGGGCCGCCGTGGTCGGGCTCAACCCGAAGGTCACGGTCTACTCCGGCGGCTTCGGGACCAGCCCGCCGATCAGACCCGGCAGCGTGATCGGACCGCGACTGTCGGCTCGCGCGATCTACCTCAGCAACGGACATCACGCGATCGCGATCGCGCTGGTCGACGCTCAGGCGGAGTTCGGGGCGTACCAGGAAGGCCCGCAGTACGGCATCAGCGCCGCCCGGGCCGCCGCCGCCCGTGAGATCAACGCCGCGCACGAGGGCCCGTCGATCAGCGCGAGCGACATCATCATCCAGGCCACCCACAGTCACTCCGCTCCGACCTTGGAAGGGCTGTGGGGCCCGGTCCCCGTGCCCTACCTCAAGGCCGTGACCCGCGCCGAGACCCGCGCGCTGGTCGAGGCCGCGGCGCGTGCCAAGCCGGCGGTGCTGAGGTTCGGTACCGCGAACGCCTCGGCACTCGACCTCGTCACCGCGTCGCAGTACGACGGCTTCCCCGGGTGGGCGGACGACCCGCTGCTGACCGTGTTGCAGGCGGTGAGTCCGGACCGCGGGACGACCATCGCGACCTACGCCACGGTTCCCGCACACGGCGACATCGTGAACGGCGCAGGCCTGCGTCACCTGACCACCGACTACTTCGGACTGGTCCACTCCGCGCTGCAGAAGCAGCTCGGCGGCGTCTCGATCGTCGCGCCCGGCACGCTGGGTCGCGAGGAGACGCCGGTGCAGGTCGGCGGGCTCGACGCGGACCACGTGTTCGCCGCGAACGTGCTGAACCTCGTCGACCTGGCGATCGCGCACGCGCGTCCCGTCATGAGCGACCGGCTGGCGGCCTCGGAGCGGATGCAGCAGATTCCCGGAACCGGTGCGCTGCTGCTGACGCTCGTCGCGGCCAACCACCTGCCGCCGAAGCAGCACCAGCAGGTCCAGAACCTGCTCGACAAGTACCCGATCGACCGGGCCGACAGCCCGCCATGGCAGACCGGGCTCGACGTCGGCACGCCGCTGACCGCGCTGCGTCTGGGAGACATCGCGTACCTGTCGATGCCCGGCGAGCCGTTCCCGGAGGTACGCCGGACGCTGGCCGTCGCCGCACCCGGCGCCACCGTCGTCGCGCTGTCGAAGGGCCAGGACGACCTCGGCTACTTCTATCCGGCCTACGTCACGCCGTTCACCGAGATCTACCCGTCGGACACCTTCACCAACTCCGCGTCGGCCGTGACGGGTGACGCGGTGATCGCGGGGCAGGAGAGCAACCTCGACGCGATCGGTTTCGCGACGCACCACCGCTCGCTCGCGCCGGTCACGGTCGACCCGCTGCAGGCCCTCTACGCGGGGCTGCAGGTGATCGGCGGTCCGTTCGTCACCGACGCCGGTCGGAACGGCCGGGCGACGGTGCGGCTGATCGGGACGTACTCACCCCCCGACCTGCCGGAGGCGACGACCGCGGACGGGCTGCCGGTCGGCGAGCTCGACATCAAGGAGAACCCGACCGGCAAGCTGCACTGGAGCTTCGGTGCGACCAGCGGGTACCACGACTTCTCCGGGTCCTCTCGCGAACCGCAGATCGTCACCCACTCCTTCCGGGTCGGGGTCCATCACGTGACCGCGTGGATTCTCGACGCCGACGGCAACCGGATCGCCACCCACTTCGTGGTCCGGGTCTACCCCCGGGGGAAAGGCCCGATTGCGCGGGTCATTCGCTCGCACCGTCACGTTGCCCCATAGCCCACGGACCTGCGCTCCTCCTGGGTCGGCGCGAACAACTGAGCTGCGGGTCAGCTCCGCTGCTAGGCTCTGCGGCGCGCGCCGCTAGCTCAGTTGGTTAGAGCAGCTGACTCTTAATCAGCGGGTCCGGGGTTCGAGTCCCTGGCGGCGCACTCGGAGACACCGGATCGTTTGGTGCCTCTCAGAGTCCGGATACGACGAGCCTTCCGGATACGACAAGGCCCGAGCCGGTTGGCTCGGGCCTTGTCGCGTCGAAGGAACTAGCTGGCCGGGACCGGCTCCTTCGCGTCCTTGTCGGTGAGCCAGTGGATCAGCTCGGCGTCCGGCTTGGTCCGCACGGTGTGGATCAGGCCGAAGGCGGAGAGCAGCAGCATCACTCCGGCACCGATGTAGGAGGCCAGCGAGGCGACTCCCGCGATCTCACCCATCTTGCTGAACGCGTAGGCGTTGAGCAGCATCCCGCGAAGCGTGGTGCCCTGGAACGTGGTCTGCTTCTCGGCCGCGAGCGCCTGGTTGTTCGGGTCCGCCATCGCCGCGGCGCTGACCTTGGCGTACACGCCGCCGTACGGCATCGCCGCGAGGTGCGCGCCGATGAAGTCGTCGGCGTAGACCTTCGCCTGGTCGCCGGTGAGCAGCTGCTGCCCGGCGTACTGCGACACCGACGGGATCATGCTCGGAGTGATCTCGGTGCCTGCCTTCGCGTGGGCGAACGCCGACGCCGGCGGGAAGAAGATCTGTTGCTTGGCGAGCTGGTTGTGCACGTTGTCCTGGGCGAAGGTGTGACCCCAACCGAGGAGGGCACCTGCCACCGCGAGCACGACGGCCACGACGAGGCCGCCAGTCGTCAGAAGCGCATCGAATGTCTTGCGTCGCATCTCGTCCTCCTCAGTTCTGGAGCCGGCGGCCCCACTACGAACACACTGCGGCTCGGGCCAGGTCCCGCGGCAGAGGAGGACGGTTCGTCTTGCCGGTCACGAACGGCATCGCAGGCAGGGTCTTTGTGCCCTGGTGACCACCCGTTGCCGGCCTGCCACGATGGGGTCATGCCCGACGACCCGATCGAGGTGTTCCTGCTCGACGACCACGAGGTCGTCCGGCGCGGGGTGCGCGAGCTGCTCGAGTCCGAGGGAGACATCAAGGTCGTCGGTGAGGCGTCCACCGCGGCCGAGGCGCTGGCGCGGGTCCCGGCGGTGCGCCCGCGGGTGGCGATTCTCGACGTCCGGCTTCCCGACGGCGACGGAGTGACCGTCTGCCGCGACCTGAAGTCGGAGCTGCCGGACCTGGCGTGCCTGATGCTGACGTCGTTCGCCGACGACGAGGCCCTGTTCGAGGCGATCATGGCCGGGGCCGCGGGCTACCTGCTCAAGGAGGTTCGGGCCGCCGACATCCTCAGTGCGGTACGTACCGTGGCCAAGGGCGGCTCACTCCTCGACCCGCGCACCACGATGCGGTTGATGGAGCGGCTTCGCAGCGAGGCCGGCAGGACCGACAAGGAAGATCCGCTTGCGGTGCTCAGCGACCAGGAACGCAAGGTTCTCGACCTGATCGGCGAAGGGCTCACCAACCGGCAGATCGGCGAGCGCATGTTCCTGTCGGAGAAGACGGTGAAGAACTACGTCTCGCATCTGCTCGGCAAGCTCGGCATGGAGCGGCGCGCGCAGGCCGCGGCCTTCGTGGTGCGGCTGGGCCGAGACGGCGGCGCGCCGACCGGCAGCTGATAGGTCCTGACTCCTGAGTCGGGCAGCGTGAGGACTCACGTTGCCGATCGAAGGGGTTCAGGGTGTCGGAGTTGTTGCAGCCGTCGTTGGCTGGGTCCAGGCTTGTCGTGGCGATCGATCCGGGGAAGGCGCAG
>DASZTV010000103.1:0-5106 GCA_035548125.1 Mycobacteriales bacterium
CCTGGCAACCGCGAAGTTCTTCTGCGACACCATCGCGATCATGTACCTGGGCCGGGTCGTCGAGTACGGACCCGCCGAACGGATCTACGCCGATCCGCGCCACCCGTACACCCAGGCTCTGCTTCGCGCCATCCCGGAACCCGATCCGTCGCGCGGCGTGGCGCATGACCTGCCCCGCGGAGAGGTCCCGGACGCCGTGCAACCCCCGATGGGCTGCTCGTTCCATCCGCGCTGCCCAGTGGCGTTCGAGCCGTGCGGGTGGGAGAGCCGCGACCTCGCGGACCTGCTCGAGCGGTACTGGGCGTCGCGCCCGGCCGAAGGTTACGAGAGCCAACGCGGCGTGCTCGGCAAGCTCGGGGACCTGGAGCAGCCGGCGACCAGCGCGCAGCTGCCCGCGGGCGGTGGCGCCGGCAGCGCGGACGTCGAGGCGTTGCTCGAGGAGATCCGTGCCGAGAACCCGACCGACCCGATCTGGCGCGGAGTCCGCAACGTCCGCCCGGACACGGCCGGTGTCACGGTCGAGTTCCGCGAGGACTACGTCGATCCGCCCCTGTACGACCTCGGGGAGGTCAAGGTCGCCTGCCTCAAATATCGCGGCGACACAGCCGTTTAGTCTCGTCGCATGGTCACGCGCATGTCGCAGCTGTTCCTCCGCACGCTGCGTGACGATCCGGCAGACGCCGAGCTGCCGAGCCACCGACTGCTGGTTCGCGCCGGCTACATCCGCCGGGTCTCGCCGGGCATCTACACGTGGCTCCCGCTCGGCAAGCGGATCCTCGACAACGTCGCGGCGATCGTTCGCGAGGAGATGGACCGCTTCGGTGCGCAGGAGGTGGCGTTCCCGGCGCTGCTCCCGCGCGACATCTACGAGACGAGTGGGCGGTGGACCGCCTACGGCGACAATCTCTTTCGCCTCAGGGATCGCAAGGATGCCGAGTACCGGTTGGGGCCGACGCACGAGGAGATGTTCACGCTGCTCGTGAAAGGTGAGTACTCGTCCTATCGCGACTACCCGGTCTCGCTCTACCAGATCCAGACGAAGTATCGCGACGAAGCGCGCCCGCGGGCCGGGCTGCTGCGGGGCCGCGAGTTCATCATGAAGGACTCCTACTCCTTCGACCTGGACCAGGACGGCCTGCAGGCTTCGTACGACGCCCACCGCGCGGCGTACCAGCGAATCTTCGACCGTCTGGGTCTGGACTACCGGATCGCTTTCGCCGTGTCCGGGGCGATGGGTGGATCGGCCAGCGAAGAGTTCCTCGCCCCGGCCGAGTACGGCGAGGACACCTTCGTGCAGTGCGCGAGCTGCGACTACACCGCCAACACCGAGGCGGTGGAGATCCGGACCCCCGAGGCGCAGGACCCGGCGGCCCACGGCGCCGCCGAGGTCCTCGACACCCCGGACACTCCGACCATCGAGACGCTCGTCGACCTGGTCAACGGCATGCGCGCGGAGCAGGTCACGGCGGCGGACACGCTGAAGAACGTCGTGTTGAAGACCCGCGAGCCCGGCGGCAAGTGGGAGCTGCTGATCGTCGGCGTCCCCGGCGACCGCGAGGTCGACATGAAACGGCTGTCCGGTCAGCTCGAGCCGGTCGAGGTCGAGGTCGCCGACGCCGAGCTCATCAAGACAGCGCCTGGCCTGGTTCCGGGCTACATCGGCCCGCAGCACCTTGCGGAATGGGGTGTTCGCTACCTGGTCGACCCGACCGTCGTCCCCGGAAGTGCCTGGATCACCGGCAACAACGAGGCCGGCAAGCACGCTGCCAACGTCGTGCGTGGCCGCGACTTCGAGCCGGCGGGGGAGATCGGCGCGGTCGAGATCCGCGACGGCGATCGCTGCGGCCGGTGCGGCGGCGAGCTGTCGATCGCGCGCGGCATCGAGATCGGGCACGTCTTCCAGCTCGGCAAGAAGTACGCCGACGCGTTCGGGCTCGATGCGCAGGGTCCTGACGGTGAGTCGATCCGGATCACCATGGGCTCCTACGGCATCGGGGTGAGCCGCGCGGTAGCGGCCGTCGCCGAGCAGACCCTCGACGACGCCGGACTGTGCTGGCCGGCGTCGATCGCGCCGTACGACGTCCACATCGTTCCGGTGGGCAAAGGCACCGAGCAGCTCGACGCCGCGACGAAGCTCGCTGCGGAGCTGGAGGCCGCCGGCCGCAACGTCCTGCTCGATGATCGAGATGGTTCGGCCGGCGCGAAGTTCGCCGACGCGGACCTGCTCGGCATGCCGACGATCGTCGTGGTCGGCAAGGCGCTCGCCGAGGGCAACATCGAGGTCAAGGACCGCAAGACCGGCGAGCGCCGAACCGTCGCGCTCGCGAACGCGGTGGCCGAGCTCAGCTAGCCGGCTTGCCCGGAAGCGCGGTCGGCGCCGAGCCCCAGTGCGCGGCGGCGACCGCCGCGTCGGTGAGCCAGCCGACGGCGACGCCGCGCGCCGGCGACCGCGCGGCGGTCGAGGCGGCGAGGTCCCACGCGGCACCGGCTGCGCCGTCTTCCAGATGGGCGGCGAGCTGACGGGCGGTCGCGGCATCGGTGACGGGGGCGGGCAACCGGTAGGCGGGCAACGCCGCAGGCGGCACCGCTCCGGCGGCTGCGATCAGCGCCGAGATCCGGTCGCGGAGGTTCTGGTGCGTCACGAGCCGAGCGGCGGCGATCCGGCGGTCCTTGCCGGACAGGTGGGCCCCCACCACGCCGTACCCGTAGACCACGGCCTGCTCAGTCGCCAGCGCCTGCTTCAGCGCGACCAGCTCAGTCACGCGCGAAGACCTCGTGAGAGGCGGCGATGCTGGCGAGGATCGCGGCGTTGTGGCCGGCAGACGCGGCGACGGCGAGGCCGCGAAGCGACTGCGCACTTCGTCGGAGCTCTCGTCCGATGTCGTCGAACGGCGGTGCGGTCGAAGTCCCCACCGTGGGGGCGGGTGGCGGAGTGCCGCCGAGCGCCGTCAGATGAGCCGCGTGGACAGCCCGCGACGCGGCGAGCGCGTCAGCGGTGTCGCCGCTCGCGCCCGTGATCTGGCCGTCGAAGGCCGCGATCAGTGCCAGCTCGTCGGCGCGGGCGGAAGCCAGCGCGGAAAGGTCGGGATCGACGCGAGGTGCCGAAGGCGTCGAGCCGTGCTTGCACCCGGCGAGGCCGAGCGCAGCGAGGCCGAGAACGGACCGCCGGGACAGCGTTGCGGCCGATATCACCGCGCCCATCCTGCCATTCGCACTAATCTTCGGCGCTGTGACACCTAGGAGCGGAGCGGCGACCAGCGCAGCATCGCTGCGCCCACTGGTTGAGCCGGTCGTGACCACAGCCGGCTACGACCTCGAGGACGTCGTCGTCAGCTCCGCCGGCCGCCGCAGCGTCGTCCGGGTGATCGTCGACCGGGACGGCGGGATCGACCTGGATGAGGTCGCAGAGGTCTCGCGCGCCGTCTCCGACGCGCTCGATGGCGCCAACGCATTCGGCGAGGCCGCCTACACACTCGAGGTCACCTCGCCCGGGGTCGACCGGCCGCTCACCGAGCCGCGCCACTGGCGCCGCAACGTCGGACGACTCGTCGAGGTCGATGGCATCAAGGGACGGATCCTCGAAGCGACCGACGGCGGCGTGGCCGTCGAGGTGGGCGGAGAAAGCCGGCACATCGCCTACGGCGACCTGGGTCCCGGCAAGATCATCGTGGAGTTCTCCCGATGAACGTCGTGCGGAGCGCGCTATGAACATCGACATGGCGGCGCTCAAGGGCCTGGTCCGCGAGAAGGACGTGTCGCTCGACACCGTCGTCGAGGCGCTCGAGTCGGCGCTGCTCGCGGCGTACGAGCGCACCGAGGGCGCCCAGCCCCGCGCCCGGGTGTCCCTCGACCGCAAGTCCGGTGAGGTCACCGTCTGGGCGCAGGAGGTCGATGAGGAAGGCCAGCTGGTCCGCGAGTACGACGACACCCCGAGCGACTTCGGGCGGATCGCGGCCATGACGGCCAAGCACGTGATCATGTCGCGGCTTCGCGACCACGCCCAGGAGACGACGTACGGGGAGTACGTCGGCAAGGAGGGCGACCTGGTCAGCGGGGTCATCCAGCACCACTCCGGGATGCGTGAGGGTGGCCCGGTCCTGGTCGACCTCGGTGACCTCGAAGGGGTCCTGCCGCCGAGTGAGCAGGTGCCGGGCGAGCGCTACGTGCACGGTGAGCGGCTGCGTTGCCTCGTGGTCAGCGTCAACCGCGGAATGCGCGGCGCGCAGGTGACGTTGTCCCGCACCCATCCGAACCTGGTCCGCAAGCTGTTCGCGATGGAGGTCCCCGAGATCGCCGACGGCACCGTGGAGATCGTCGCCATTGCACGTGAGGCGGGCCACCGCACCAAGATCGCGGTCAGGTCCAACTCGAACGCGGTCCGGGCCCGAGGCGCGTGCATCGGTCCGATGGGTGCTCGCGTCCGCGCCGTCGTGACCGAGCTGCACGGCGAGAAGATCGACATCATCGACTGGGCGGAGGACCCCGCGACGTTCGTCGGCAACGCCCTGTCGCCCGCCCAGGTCGTGAGCGTCACGGTCGTTGACGCCGCGAACAAGGCCGCGCGGGTCGTCGTACCGGACTTCCAGCTTTCCCTCGCAATCGGTAAAGAAGGACAAAATGCGCGGCTGGCCAACCGGCTGACAGGTTGGCGCATCGACATCCGTCCCGACGATCAGGGCTAGACTCGATGACGGCTCGCAGCCGGGAGCCGGTCCGAACGTGTGTCGGGTGCCGGGTCAAGGCCGCCAAGTCAGAACTACTGCGCGTCGTCGCGGTCGAGGGCACCCTGACCCCCGATCCGCGAGGCACGTCGCCGGGACGCGGGGCTCACCTGCATCCCGATCCGGCTTGCCTCGCGCTGGCGGAGCGTCGAAGAGCGTTTCCGAGGGCCTTGCGGCTCGCCGGACCGCTCGACACAGAAGTTCTGAGAACCCACTGCATGGAACTGAAAAACATGGGACGGAACGAACGATGAGCGCTCGATGAGCCAGCACCGATGAGTACGACCCTGCACTGACAACGGCTTGCGGATCTCCGTGGGCCACGAAACGGAGAGTCTGTGGCCAAGGAGCGAGTATCCGCACTCGCCAAGCAGATCGGCATGCC
>DASZTV010000104.1:0-72530 GCA_035548125.1 Mycobacteriales bacterium
GGGGCGCGAGACCGAGCGACGGCTCGTCGAGCAGCAGCAGGGTGGGCCGGCTCATCAACGCGCGGCCGATCGCCAGCATCTGGCGCTCGCCGCCCGACAACGTGTCGGCGACCTTGTCGCGCCGTTCGGCAAGCGGCGGGAACATCTCGTACACCGACTCGAGGCCACCGGTGGTGGTGCTGCGACGGTCGTCGCGCCACAGCGCGCCGAGGCGAAGGTTCTCCTCCACGGTGAGCTCGGTGATGACCCCGCGACCTTCGGGAACGTGCGCGATGCCGAACGTCACAACCTGCTCGACCGGCGCGGCAACCAGGTCATGACCGGCAAACGTGATCGATCCGGCAGCCGGTCGGACCAGCCCGTTGACCGTCCGCAGCAACGTCGTCTTGCCGGCGCCGTTCGCGCCGAGCACGGCCGTGATCTGCCCGTCGGGCACGTCGAGCGAAACCCCGTCCAGCGCGCGCACCGCGCCGTACGTCGTCACCACACCGTCAAGAGTGAGCATCGCGCACCGCGTCCGTCGCCGCGTCGATCTGCTCGCCGAGGTAGGCCTCGAGCACCTTCGGGTCGTCACGGACCTGGTCGGGCGTTCCGGTGGCGATGCAGCGCCCGAAGTCAAGGACGACGATGCGGTCGCACACCGCCATGACAAGGTCCATGTGGTGTTCGACGAGTAGCACGGCGGTGTGCTCGGCGAGGTCTTTCACCAGCGCGCCCAGCTCGTCCATCTCGTCGGCGGACAGCCCGGAAGCCGGCTCGTCGAGCAGCAGCAGATCGGGCTCGGCCACCAGCGCGCGCGCGAGTGCGGCGCGCTTCTGGACGCCGTACGGCAGCTGCCCGGGCAGCGACCCCGCCGCGTCCGCGATCTCCAGGCGTTCGAGCACCGCGAGCGCGCGCTCCTTCAGCCGGCGCTCGTCGCGATCTCCTCGCGGCAGCGCGAGCAGTCCGGACGCGAACCAGGCGCGGGAGTGCCGGTCTGCTCCCACCAGCACGTTGTCGAGCACCGTCAGGTGAGGGAACAGTCCCAGCCCCTGCAAGGTCCGCGCGATCCCGAGCCCGGCGAGCTGGTGCGGTCGATGCCGACGAAGCGGCTTCCCGCGCCAGCGGATCTCGCCTTCGGTGGGCCGGACGAAGCCACACATGACGTTGAACAACGTCGTCTTGCCGGCGCCGTTGGGCCCGATGACCCCGACGACCTCGCCCTCGTCGACGGACGCCGACACATCCGACAGCGCGGTCAGCCCACCGAACCGCACCGTGACGTGCTCGACGTCGAGCAGCACCTGGTCGCATTCCCTTCGAGACCGAGCGGGTTCGGTGTTCGGGACATTAGCGCCGCAAACAGCCCACGTCAGCCAACCGGCACCTCCGCGGGGTCGGGCGTGTAGACCGTCGTACTCACCCCACGCCCTCGCAACGTGACCTCGTCGACCGCCGTCCAGCCCTGCGCCGCCGCCGCCTCGACCAGCTGTCCGGACGCGGCGACCCGCCCCGGAATCGTCTTGGCAAGCTCGCCGAGCCGCGCGGCCTCGTTCACCGGATCGCCGACCACGGTGTACTCGAACCGGCTGGTGCCGCCCACGTTGCCGGCGACGGCCGAGCCCGACGCGACGCCGATCCCGAAGTCGATCTCGGGAATCTCCGAGGCAACCCGGCCGGCGAGCTGCTTGGCGGCAGCGAGCGCACATGCGTGGCGGTCGTCGAGCGGCGCGGGCGCACCGAAGATCGCAAGGGCGGCGTCTCCGGCGAACTTGTTGATGGAGCCACGGCAGTCCTCGACCACCTCGATGACGATCGCGAAGAAGCGGTTCAACAGATCGACGACCTCCGTCGCCGCAAGCTTCCGCGCCAGGTTGGTGGACCCCACGATGTCGATGTAGAGAACTGCGACGTCGCGCTGCTCGCCACCGAGCTCGACCCCCTGCTCGAGCGCCCGGCGCGCCACGTCGACCCCGACGTGGCGACCGAACAGGTCGCGAATCTCCTCGCGCTCGCGCAGGCCCGCGGCCATCCGGTTGAACCCGGCCTGCAGCAAACCGATGTCGGTCCCGTCGTACACCGGAACCGAGACGTCGAGCTCGCCGCGTTCGATGCGCGCGAGCGCGCGGCGTACCGAGATGATCGGGTCCGCGGTCGCCCGGGTGACGAAGACGGTGGTGACGAAGCCGGCCAGCAGGCAGTTGACGCCGAGCACGGCGGTCGCCAACGCGAGCTGCCGACGGCTACCGACGTGATCGGCGAGGCTCGCCGCGCCGAGCAGCACCACACCGAGCACCGGGGCTCCGGTGCCCGCGACCCAGGTCATGATGGAGCGCACCGCCACCGACTGCGCGATCCGTTGCGGATGCTCGGAGGCGGTCAGCGCGCGGGCGGCGGCTTCACGGAGCAGCCGCTCGGAGAGCCGGAACGCGACCGAGCTCGTGATGACACCACCGAGTACGACGATCGCCATCACCCGCAACGCGCCGTCCGTCGAGCGTCCGATCGTCAGCGCTCCGAAAAGGATGGCGCCGCCCACCCACAGCGCGCCGATGCCGCGGGCCAGCACGCGCGGGCCGCGGAGCACGGTGAGCTGCTCCTCGGGAGTCGGCGGACGTTCCGACGGCAACCAGTCCGCGAGGCTGGACAGCTTGCGGATGCCGATCGCGATCCCGATCACGACAGCGACTGCGCCGTAACCGACCGCGACGAGCGTGTCCGTGGTGAGCGCGCCGGACTTGGTCAGCGCCGTCGGCTCCGGGACGACGTAGATCGCGACGACCGCAGTCGCGCCGGCGCCGATGATGTTGAGCAGGGTCAGGGCCGCGATCAGGCTGACGGTGGCGCGGACGAGAACGGCGGCGCCGGTCTGCCACCAGCGTCGACGCGCTTCGATCCGCTCGGCGTGCGCCGCCAGATGTCCGCCTCCCACGCGCGCCCGGCAGGGATCGAACCTGCGACCAATTGCTTAGAAGGCAACTGCTCTATCCGCTGAGCTACGGGCGCTCGAACGCTTGCGAGACTAGGTCGTGCCACTATTTGGCGTCATGACCGCAGGCTCCCGTACCGGCGATGCGCTGGTCTGGATCGACTGCGAGATGACCGGCCTCGATCCGGATCGCCACGTGCTCGTGGAGATTGCGGTCATCGTGACCGACGCGGACCTCACGGCGATGGACGACGGCCTCGACATCGTCATCACCGCGACGCCTGCGCAGCTGGTCGCGATGGAGCCCTTCGTGCGCGAGATGCACACGAGCTCCGGACTGCTCGATGCGATCCGTCACTCGGCCACGACGGTGGAGCAGGCCGAAGACCTCGTCATGGAGTACCTCGAGCAGTACGTCCCGGAGCCGCGCAAGGCGCCCCTCTGCGGGAACACGATCGCCACCGACCGGGCGTTCATCGCGCGCTACATGCGCCGCCTCGACGCGCACCTGCACTACCGGATGATCGACGTGTCCTCCGTCAAGGAGCTCGCCCGACGGTGGTACCCGCGGGCGTACTACAACGCGCCCGCGAAGAACGGCGGCCACCGGGCCCTCGCCGACATCCGGGAGAGCATCGACGAGCTGCGCTACTACCGAGAGACGATCATGGTCCCCGCCCCCGGGCCGGACACCGACGCCGCTAAGGCCGCGATCAGGCGGCTGGGGCTGAAGGCGCCGCCCGAGGAGGACAAGCCGAAGGCCGACTAGACTCCCTCGGGCGGACCGGCGTCGGCCGACCGTCATGGTGGGCGTAGCTCAGCTGGTAGAGCACCGGGTTGTGGTCCCGGGGGTCGCGGGTTCGAGCCCCGTCGCTCACCCCACTCGACTGGGTACGCCGCCGCTTACACGAGGCGGCGGCGCACCCAGTAGACCGTCGAGGCGACCAGCAGGGCAGCGAGCCCGACGAAGATCGCGGCCTCCAGCCACTGCAGCTCCCAGAACCGGGAGGCCGGCTGGTAGGAGACCACCTCGTGGTAGCGGGTGGCCATGTTGCTGACGCACTGCCGGAACGCGTCCATGCCCGTGCCGTCGGCGGGTGCTCGGTGCAGCCCCGGTCCGGGACCACCCGGTCGGCCCGGCAACGACAGGCTGAGCACGCCGTGGCAAGCCTGGTTGACGAACGCGGTGGTCGGGCCGTGCCCGTTGGCGTCGACAACCTTCGAACCGGTGACCCACGCGTCGTGCAACGAGGGGCTTCCGTTCACGTTGAAGTGCAATCCGGATGAGTTCCGTTCGATGCCGATCCCGACCTTGTCGCTGAGCGGGAAGCTGCGTTGCTTCGGCGAGATCAGATGCGGGCGCAGGAGGTACTGCGTCAGCATCCGCACCCCCGTGAACCCGACCAGGGTGACGGCCATCGCGGGCAATGTGCGCCGCAGCATCGCGCCCGCGGCGACGCCGAGCGCCAGGGCGAACAGCGCGTACGCCACCGGGACGACGCCTCGCTCCGCAAAGTTCGCTGGGTCGATGCGGTTGTTGAGCCCGAGCCGGTCAAGAGGGATCGACCACCAGCTGAAGGCGAAGGCGAGCGCGCCCGCGGCGACCGCGGTCGCGAGGGCACTCACCGCGAGCTTCGACGTGAGCCAGCGGTTGCGACTCACTCCCTGTGACCAGGCCAGGCGGTACGTGCCGCTTTCCAGCTCGCGAGCGACGAGCGGAGCTCCCCAGAACACACCGAGGATCGCGGGACCGAGGATCAGCAGCACACCGATCAGCTTGATGTTGTGGTAGCTGCGACTGAGGTGCGCCAGGTCGGAGGTGCAGGCCAGCCCACTGCACGAGCGGTAGTCCGAGTAGATGTGGCTGAGGTTCACGCCGGTGATCGCGAGTACCACCAGCAGCACGCCCAGCAAGACGAGCGTCCCGATTGCTCCGGTGCGCAGCTGGCGCCAGCTCATCCAGGTCATTTGGCAACTCCCAGCACCGGTCGGGTGACCGGCGGCTCAGCGCCGCCACCCATGTAGGCGAGGACGACGTCCTCGAGGGTCAGCTCCTCCACCTGCCACGACGGATCGTGGATCGGCCCGTCGACCCGGATCACCGCCGTCGTCTGGCGGTCGGTGTCACTCGACCAGACGACACGCTGGTCAGCGGGCAACGTCGACAGGTCGCGTCGTGGACCGATGATCCGGCGATGGCTCGCCAACAGGTCATCGACCTCCTCGGCGAGCTGCACCCGGGAGGCGGAGATCAGGAGGAGGTAGTCGGATACCCGCTCCAAGTCCGCGAGCAGGTGCGACGACAGGACGACGCCGATCCCGTGCTCTGCGACGTACGACGTCAAGGTTGCGAGGAAGTCACGGCGCGCCAGCGGATCCAGGCTCGCCACGGGTTCATCCAGGAGCAGCAGCTCCGGACGCTTCGCCAGAGCGAGAGTCAGGGCGAGCTGAGCGCGTTGGCCACCCGAAAGCCGTCCGGCCCGCTGCTTGGGGTCGACATCGAGGGCCGCCATCCGCTCACTCGCGAAGGCCGCATCCCAACGCGAGTTGAGATGCGCGCCGAACCGCATGTGATCGGCGATCGACAACGAGCCGTAGACCGGGGCGTCCTGCGCGAGGAACCCGACCCGTCCCAGCTGCTCGCCGTCCGCGGCCGGAGGCCGACCGAGCACCTCCAGGGAGCCTTCACTCGGGGTGAGCAGCCCCACCATCAGATGAAGCAGGGTGCTCTTGCCCGCACCGTTCGGGCCGACCAGACCGACGATGCGGCCCTCCGGCACCTCGACGGTGCAGCCACGAAGCGCCCAGTTCCGGCCGTACCGCTTACCGAGTCCGGTCGCCGTCAGTGCCGCGCTCATGCGATGTCCCGCGCTGATGACGCCCGAAAGGAATCGCGAAACAACGCCTCGATGCTCTCGTCATCCAGGCCGGCGGCCCGAGCCTTTCCGAGCCAGCGCTCGAGCTCCCTGCGCAACGGCAGCTGCGCCGCGACGGGCGCGTCGGCCAGCGTCGCCGTGATGAACGTCCCGACGCCCGGACGCCCGCTCGCCAATCCGGCGTGCTCGAGCTCCCGGTAGGCCTTGAGGACGGTGTTGGGGTTGATCGCGAGAGAGGCGACCACGTCCTTCACGGTCGGAAGCTGATCGCCCGGTTCGAGCAAACCGAGCCGCAACGCATGTCGCACCTGCTGGACCAGCTGCAGGTACGGCGACACCCCGGACTTGGCGTCCAGGTGGAACTCGATCATCGGCAGGCCCTCGATCTATGTATTTAACTAGGAGACTAGATAAATAGACCAGATCGGGCGGGCGGTGTCAAGACAGGGTTAGCGTGCGGGCGTGGGCGTCACGCTGGACCGCGTCACGGAGATCGCGCGCTCCCTCCCGGGCACTGAGGAAGTCGAGCACCGCGAGGCCCGGACCTGGCGGGTCGGAGAGAAGACGTTCGCGTGGGAGCGGATGTTCAGCAAGGCGGATCTTCGCCGCTTCGGCGACGAACCGGCCCCGGCCTACCCGATCGTTGCGGTCCGGGTGGCCGACCTCGCCGAGAAAGAGGCCGTGCTCGCGGAGCAACGACCCGGCTTCTTCACGATTCCGCACTTCAACGGCTACGCCCCGGTCCTGATCGAACTGCGCCGGGCGAGGGTCGCGCAGGTGCGCGAGGCGCTTACCGACGGTTGGCTGGTCTACGCGCGGCAGGAACTCATCGACCAATGGCGAATGGGACGATGACCATGACGCCCGCGTCATAGAGCAGCACCGCTGGAGGTTCCCGGATGCGCCGCTGGGTCCCGACCCTTTCGCTCACGGGGATCGCTGTCGTCGTCTTCTCGATGGCCGGTGCCGGCGCGGCGTACGCCGTGAGCGGTGGCGGCTACAGCTCGCCGCAGCAGGACTGCCCATGGGACGCGAGCGAGTGGAACACGCCGCAGTACGTCGTCTACCCCGGATGCCACAACGCGCAGCTGACCCTCGAGAGCGGGGGCCTGACGAATGGTCAGCCCAACAACCGCTACAACAACTCGCCGCGGCACGGGGAGCACGGCACCGCGAACACCAGCTGGCTGCAGTTCGGGATCGACCAGTCCCCCAACGACGAGAACTCGAAGGGAACCAAGACGATCTACTCGCTCGGCTACCCGGGCCAGAGCTCTGCGACGCACTCCGGCTGCCTGTCGGTCAACACCGACGGCACGAATGGCGGTCCGGCCCCCGAGGGGCACAAACCCGTGCCCGTGACCAAGGCGGCCAACCAGCAGAAGTACGGGTGCGGCAACAACAAGAAGGGCGCCGGCTTCGCGCTCAACTGGGACTACTACCAGTTCTACTGTCCGATCGCCGGGGCGATTCCCGGGTTCCCCTACCCCTGCCAGTCGATCCCGGGTGGCGACGTCGGCAGCAACAAGCTGACCCTGGACACGGGGCTCGACCAGACCCTCACCAAGATCGCCACCGAGGGCTTCATCCTCTATTACGGGATGGACGACAACAGCGACAACGGCGAGCACGACGGCGAGGGGCCGTTGAGCTCCCCGCTGACGCAGGGATCCGAGGTCGGTCCGTCCGACGGCGGCGCGGTGATGCTCGCCTTCACGCCGTACCGCCTCGCGGAGTCCGGCACGCTCAGCCAGCCGGAGGGGCTGCTCAACGCGGCGACGGGCTTCTGCGCAGACGGCATCTGCCTGGGTGCGACCACGGCGAAGCAGATGATCTACCAGGGCTGCGATGCCAACACCGGCAACGTGAAGTCGATGAACCGGTGCGCGAAGGGACGCAAGAACTCCGAGCGCGACTCGTTCGACTACACGGGCAAGCAGTGGGACCCGTACTCCTGCAACAGCGGCGGCGAGCAGGACCAGGCGAAGGGCAAGCCGCAGCCGGACGCACCGCCCAACTGCAACGCGTCCAAGAAGAACCCGTCACTGGGCGGCCCGAAGACCACCAAGGGCGGGATGGACTACTGGCGCAAGCACGAGGCGCACACCGTCAGCAACGAACCGGGGTTCCAGTTCTTCGAGGATCCGGACCCGATGGGATCGCCCGCGCTGCCGATCTACCCGCTGCCCGCGATCTATGTAGGAACATGCGGCGTCACGCTCGGCGGCGGCGGAATGGCGATGCCGGACACGCCGCTGACCAACAAGGCGCACCAGATCCAGATCAAAACCTGCTGACGTAGCGTCGCAGGGTGAACAAGCGACCCGGTGTCACGGCGTTTCTCGCGGTCCTGCTCGTCGCGGCGCTGGCCTTCACGACGACGCTTGCCATCATCGAAACGCATCGCGCGCACCAGGCGAAATCCACGGCGAACACCCGATCCGATGTGGCGAAGGCCGCTGCCGCGCTCGCAACGCTGCTGTTCACGTACGACTACCACGACCTGGCGAAGACCCAGCAACAGCTAGAGGCGCTGTCCGCCGGCGGATTCGCGCAACGCGAGAGCTCTCAGAGCGACGCCGTGCAGGAGCAGCTGCGCAAGGCGCAGGCGGTGGGTTCGGCCAACGTCAAGGAGGTCACGGTCTCGGACGCGAGCGGCAGCCGCGCGACAGCGTTCGTGATCGTCGCGACGCACGTCACGAGCACGCAGGGCAAGGCCGACGGGATCGCCTACCTGCACCTCGATCTTCAGCTCGTCGGCAAGTTCTGGAAGGTCGACGACGTGCAGAACCTCAACCCGTCGGCTCAGCCGTCGAGCTGACCGGCGAACCGCTCCGCGACCTCGAGGTAGCCCGCGACCATCTCCTCCACGACCTGCCGGGCGGGCTTGACGTGGTCCATCAGACCCACTCCCTGCCCCACGAAGTACGTGGCGAGGCTCTCGGCGCCGCTGCCTGCGGTACGGGCATCCCGCGCGATCCGCACCTGGGCGTTGGCCACCAGCATGCTCTGCAGGGGCATCGGCAGCGGCGAGGGCGCGGAGTCCGCCTCCCACTCGTCGGTCCACGGCGTACGGAGCATCCGTGCGGGCTTGCCGGTCAAGGACCGGGAACGGACGGTGTCGCTCGACGTCGCCGCCAGGAACTTCTGCTTCACGACCGGGTCGGTCTCCGCCTCGGCGGTGGTCAGCCAGACCGAGCCGCACCAGACGCCCTGCGCACCGAGCGCCATCGCCGCGGCGACCTGCTCCCCGGTAACGATGCCGCCGGCCGCCAGCACAGGGGTCGGGGCGACTGCCTTCACCACTTCCGGCACCAAGACCATCGTCGACACCTGGCCGGTGTGACCACCCGCCTCGGTGCCCTGGGCCACGATGACGTCCACGCCGGCGTTCACCTGACGCTGCGCATGGGACTTGGCGCCGACGAGGGCCGCGACGACGATGTCTCGGGCGTGCGCTCGGTCGATCAGCTCCGGCGTCGGCGGGCCGAGCGCACTGGCCAGCAGCCGGATGTCGTGGGCGAGCGCGACGTCGAGAAGGGTGGAGTTCGCCTCCGGTGACACGCTCATGACGCCGCGACGCGTGCCCACCCCCTCGGGGATCTCGGGGACGCCGTGCCGACTGAGGATGTCGTTGACGAAGGCCACACGATCCGCGGGGATCAGCTCATCGTCCTTGCTCTTGTCGGAGAGCTCGCCACTGGTCGGGACGAAGTTGACCGGCAACAGCAGGTCGACGCCGTAGGACTTGCCGTTGACCTGTTCGTCGATCCAGGCCAGGTCGGTCTCCAACCCTTCGGGGCTGTGAGCCACCGCGCCCAGGACGCCGATGCCACCGGCGTTCGTCACGGCCGCGACGACGTCGCGACAGTGGCTGAAGGCGAAGATCGGGTATTCGATGCCGAGCCGGTCACAGAGCGGAGTGCGCATACCGCATTATTCAGCCAGCCGCTCCGGCGCGCAGCGAGATGTCGTTGCAGGCCTCGCAGACCTCCTGTGGCACGAGGCCGATCCGCATCAGCCCGGCGAACACCGTGCAGCCCAGACAGATCGCGAAGATCGACTCGAGACCGGACGCCATCACCAGGCAGCCGAGAAGGACCTGGGCCGGGAGCGGATGTCCCAGCGCCAGCACGACCACCCCGGCGACCGTGAAGGCCGCACCCACCGCCTGCGCGAAGCGCTTCGGCGGACCGGCCACGAACCTGGGCTCACCCAACCGCGGCGCCGCGACCTTCATCGCGAAGCTGCCGAGCGGGCTGAGGGTCGGGCCGGTGAGCACGCGCGCGACGAACCCGTACGCGAGCACCGCGGTCCCCCACAGCCAGGCGTGGCTCACGGTCGCGCTCAGCGCCAGCAGCAGGATGCTCGTCACGAGCACGACGCCTGCGACGGTCCGCGCCGCCTTCTCGTTCACCGGGTTGGGGAAGCCGAACACCTTCACCCGCCCATTATCGGCGCCCGATTTGTGGCTTGGGTCACGACACGTGTCACCTTCACAACACGCACCACCCTTGCCGCGCGTGTCCGGCCCTTTTATGTTCCTGAAGTGGCACAGCAGCGTCGAGGTTCGCGATTTGCGCTTTCTCTGGTCGCAACCCTGGTCGCAGCGCAGACGCTGAGCACCGCGTCCACCGCGACCGCGGCCAGCACGACAAGCACGTCGGCGTTCATCCCCGGCAGCGCGGTCGCCACCTCTCAGGCGTTCGCCTTCGACCCCCGCAACGCCGGGTTGGCCGCCACCATCACGCTCGGCCGATCCGTGGCGCAGTACCGCAACGAGCTCGCGCAGGCCTCGGCCCAAGCGCTTGACCTCGGCCTGATCGGAAGCTCGCTGACCGTCCAGTGCAGCTCGCTGCCGCCGACGCTCACTCCGGAACAGCTGCCGAAGCCGATCGCGGCAGAGTCGAATGCCGGAGCGTCGGAGTCGGACACCGATCTCGGCGGCACGACCAACCCGCTCGGCGCTGCGGTGGGCGGCAGATCACACGTTCAGGCGACCCCGGCGCCGGACGAGGACTCCCTCGGAAGCTTCGACGGGGGCTTCATCGACATTCCCGGCGTGATCTCCGTTCACGGGCTTTCCAGCAGCGCCCACGCTCACTACTACGTCGGGCATGCCCGACTCGCCGAGTCGACCGCTGATGTCGGCTCAGTCGACCTTGGCCCCGTGAAGCTCGGCGGGTTGCACTGGCAGACCTCCGTGCGGACCGGCTCGAAGCCCGCATCGTCCTCGACCTTCACGGTCTCGACGGTCAGCATCGGCGGGACGAAACTGCCGACCGCATCGACCGACGCGCTGGTGTCGACGCTGAAAGCGGTCAACAAGGCGCTCGGCCCCACCGGCCTGCACATCTTGATGCCGCAGGTGAGCCACGCCGACAAGCAGCTCGCGATGACCCCACTGTCGATCGGGATCAAGCACTCTGCGCTCGGCAAGATGCTGCTCGTCCCGATCCTGAACGCGATTCACACGATCTTCGATCCGGTTGCGACGACGATCAACAAGTCGTTCTGCACGTTCGGCAGCGTCTACGGCGCGCTGAACCTGATGATCGCCGCGCTTGACGGCATCGGACAGTTCGACATCTCCCTCGGCGGAACCACGGCGGCGACAGACGACGCGACCTACGCCAACCCGTTCGGCAACGGTGGCGACGACACGCCGCCGAACCTCGGCGGGACAACGGCGCCACCGCCGTCCGGCGGAGACCTCGGCAACCCCGGCAAGGTCGACATCCCGCCGTTGCCCGACGCAACCGGGACGGTGCCTCCGGCCCCCGCTCCCCAGGTTGCCGGGCGCGAAGTCGCGGCGAGCTGCTCGACGACCAGCCCCGCCGGACGACCGACCTGTGGCAGAGGCGCGGGCCTCGCCGTGGGGCTCATCGCACTCGCGGCACTGGGGGGTATCGCGGCAGCGGACTTCTTCGTCGTACGGCGGCGAAGGCGACTGGCAAGGATGGCGATCACATGAACTGTGCCGGCGACGCTGGCTCCCCCGTAGGGCGCCGGGCGGGGACCAGCACGTGACAGACACTCCCCCGCCCGTACGCCCATTGCTGCGCGGTTACGGACCACTCGCGTGCCTGCTCGTTGCCTTCGTGCTGATGGCTGCCTTCGTGCCGACGGATGCACCGCAGAAGGTCACCGTCACGACAGCGGGTCAGGGCTCGCCGGGTGACATCACCCCCACGAGCCCGACCGGAGCCCTCCCCGGCGACGAGCCCGGCGGCAAGACGGGCAGCTCACCCGTCGGCGGTTCGGTGCCGAGCACCTCGGCGACGGGCGCTCCGATCTCTGCACCGAAGGGCTGTAAAGGGCCCCAGGTCCAAGGCGACCCGTATTCGCCGCCCTGCATCTCCTTCTCCGGCAACAACGGCGGCGCGACCACCCGCGGCGTGACGGGCAAGACCATCACGATCGCCTACCGGATCACCGGAGACCCGACCTTCCAGCAGACCCTGGCCCGGATCGGCGGCGCCCAGTTCGACGACACCCAGGCGGACACCAACCGCACGATCCAAGGCCTCGCGGACTACTTCAACACCCATTTCCAGTTCTACGGCCGCAAGCTGGTGTTCAAGTTCTTCAACGGGCACGGCTCACAGAGCAACGAGATCCTCGGTGGCGGTCAGGCGCTGGCTGCCGCCGATGCGCTCAAGGTCGCGACCGGCATCAAGGCCTTCGGTGACATGAGTGCCGGCACCGAGCCCTACGCCGACGCCCTATCGCGCGACAAGGTCATGAACTTCGGTGTTCCGTACATGTCACAGCGGTGGTTCGAGCAGCGCGCGCCGTACTCCTGGAGCATCGCGACCGACTGCACCGGGGTCAGCCAGGCGGTCGCCCAGGTCGGAGTCCGGCAGCTCGCCGGCAAGAAGGCCGTCTTCGCCGGGTCGGATCTGGCGGGGCAAACCCGGAAGTTCGCGACCATCGCGCCCGACAACCCCTGGTACCAGGAGTGCGTCCAGAACGGCGACAACATCTACAAGCGGTCCGGCAAGCCGGTGCCTCTGAACGTGCCCTACCAGCTCAACCTCGCGACCCTCGCGAACCAGGCAGCGAGCATCATCTCCAAGCTCAAGGCCAACCACATCACGACTGTCGTCTGCGGGTGCGACCCGATTCTTCCGGTGTACCTGACGCAGCGCGCCGATGAGCAGAACTACTTCCCCGAGTGGGCCGTCGTGGGCGTCGCACTGACGGATCAGGACATCGTGGGCCAGCTGTTCGACCAGGCGGAGTGGGCCCACGCCTTCGGCGTGACCTATCAGGGCCCGACCCTCCCGTTCCCCGCAACGCTCGGCTACGCGGCGTACAAGTCGGTGCGAACCGACGAGCCGGCGCGCTTCGTGAACCTGATCTACGCGCAGATGTACATGCTCGCCCTTGGGATACAACTCGCGGGCCCCGATCTCACCCCGGAGAACTTCGAGAGGGGCATGCGTTCTTACCCCACGAGCGCAACGAGTGAGTTCGGCACCTGGGGCTTCCCGCCCGGCCACTTCTCGCCGACGCTCGACGGCGCGGAGATCTACTGGGATCCGAATGCGACCTCGGTCTACAACAACCGGAAAGGCGCGTACGTCTTCGCGAGTCGGCGGTACACGCTCCAGAACCTGCCGAGCGGCAACTTCCCGCACAAGCCCTACAAGGGCAGGCAGTAACAGACGTGGTCGCAATGCCCGAGGTGGTCAAGCGCCACGGGGCGATCAGCACCGGCGCCGGCGTGCTGGTCGCGATCGTCGTCGTCTGCCTGGCCTCGCCCGGCCACGCACCGTTCGGCATTGTGCTCCAAGGCGCGCTGTTCGGGTCGATCATCGGACTTCAGGCGCTCGGCCTGGTCCTGACCTACCGCTCCGACCGAATCGTCAACTTCGCCTATGGATCGATGGGTGGGGTCGGCGGCACGATCGCAGCGATGCTCTACCTCGGGCAGGGGTGGAACTGGCCGTTGGCAGTGGCGGCCGGGCTGGTGTCCGGTGCGCTGCTCGGAGCCCTCACCGAGATCCTGGTCATTCGCCGCTTCGCCAAGTCATCGCGGCTGATCCTCACCGTCGCGACCATCGGCCTCGCGCAGGTGCTGGGCGGCATCCAGCTGCTGCTGCCGGGATGGCTGGGCGGGCCGTCGCTCGTCGGAGGCTTCTCCACGGCGCTCTCGCACCACAGCCTGAACGTCGGTCCGGTGCTGTTCACCGGAAACGACCTCGTCACGGTGCTGGCGGTGCCGATCGTGATCGTCGCGCTCGGGTGGTACCTGCTGCGTACCGATTCGGGCATCGCGGTGCGGGCGATTGCCGACAACCGCGACCGTGCGTTGCTGCTCGGCGTGCCGGTACGGCGGATGGCGACCATCGTCTGGACCGTCGCGGGGCTGCTCGCGACGATCGCCGTGATCCTGCCCGCGCCGTCGCAGGGTCTGACGATCGACGCCGCTGCTGGTCCTTCGCTGCTGCTTCCGGCACTTGCCGCGGCGGTGCTCGCCTACAAGGAGTCGCTCCCGATCGCGGTCGTCGCCGGGATCGGGCTCGGCATCCTCCAGCAGCTCGTGGCGTGGAACTTCACCAAGGCGTCGGCGCCTGACGTCGCCTTCCTGATCGTGATCCTGCTCGCGCTGCTGCTGCTCCCCGGACAGCGCGGGAGGCGCGAAGGCGCCCAGGAGACATCACTGTCCGCGGGAGGCACAGCGCGCGAGATCCCGGCTCAGCTTCGGCGACTGCCGGAGGTCGTGGCAGCCCGGCTCAGCGGCAAGGTGGCGCTGCTTGCGCTGGTCGTGTTCGCGCCCCTCGCGTTCGACGCTCCCACCGTCCGGATCTTCAGCACCACCGCGATCTACGCGATCGTCGCGGTGTCGCTCGTCCTGCTCACCGGTTGGTCGGGGCAGGTCAGCCTGGGGCAGTACGCCTTCGTGGGCTTCGGCGGCGTGCTGGTCGGCAACCTGATGAACCACTGGAACCTCGACTTCTTCGTCTGCCTGGTCGCCGCCGCCGCTGCGGGCGCCTTCCTGGCCGTGCTGGTCGGGCTCCCGGCGCTGCGGATTCAAGGTCTCGATCTCGCCGTGACCACCCTTGCGCTGGCTGTCGCGGCGGATGCGTTCTTCTTCAACCCGACGAACTTCTCGTCGCTGATCCCCAACACGATCACCCGCCCGGTGCTGTGGAAGCGGTTCAACCTCGACCTCAACACCGCGACCTCGGCAACGAATGCAGAACGAACGCTCTACTTCCTCTGTCTCGGCGTTCTGCTCGTTGCGATCGCGATCGTGGTCGGGCTGCGTCGCACCCGGCCGGGACGGGTCATGATCGCCACCCGGGACAACCCTCGTGCCGCTGCGGCGATGGCGGTTCCGACCACCCGGATAAAGCTCGTCGGCTTCGTCGTCGCCGGCGCCATCGCCGGAATCGCCGGCGGGCTGCACGCGGTGATCCAGACGAGCATCGGCTACCACACGTACGAGCCGGCCGAGAGCCTTCTCGTGTTCTCGATGGTGATCATCGGCGGTGTCGACTCGATCATGGGCGCCCTGCTCGGCGTCGTACTCATCGAGTGGGCGGTCTACACCTGGCCGCAGTACCAGCTGGTCATCACCGGGGCGGCACTCCTGTTCATCCTGCAGGTGCTTCCGGGCGGGCTCGGCTCGGTCGTCTTCGCGTTGCGGGATCGGCTGCTCAAGGTCGTCGCGCGGCGACGCGGGATCGATCTCACTGCCTCGGCCGACGGCGCGGTCTCCGCTGCGCCGGTGGACGACGTCTCACCGGCGGCGAAGCAAGAAGTCTCAGGAGCGTTGCTGCGCTGCGACGGCGTCGAGGCGAGCTACGGCAGCATGCAGGTCCTCTTCGGCGTCGACCTCGACGTCGCCGACGGCGAGATCGTCGCGCTGCTCGGGACGAACGGCGCCGGGAAGTCCACGATGCTCAAGGCGGTCGCGGGGCTGCTGTCGGCGTCTCCCGGCAAGGTCTGGTTCGACGGCGCCGACATCACGAAGCTGAGCACCGAGGCCCGCGCGGCCAGGGGCTTGTCGCTGGTGCCCGCGAAGTCGATCTTCCCGTCACTCAACGTTGCCGAGAACCTCCGCGTCGCGGCGTGGCTGGTCCGAAAGGACAAGACGCAGATCGCCGCGGGTCGCGCCAAGGCGTTCGAGCTGTTCGGCCAGCTTGCCGACCGGGAGCGCCAGCTCGCCGGAACGATGTCCGGCGGTCAGCAGCAGATGCTGTCACTCGCGATGGCACTGCAGTCGAAGCCGAAGATGCTGCTGATCGACGAGCTGTCGCTCGGCCTTGCACCTTCGGTCGTCGGTCGCCTGCTCGAAGTCGTTCGCGAGCTCTCCGCCGACGGCGTCACGATCGTCATCGTCGAGCAGTCGGTGAGCGTCGCCCTCGAGGTCGCGGAGCGGGCCGAGTTCCTCGAGCGGGGAACGGTCAGGTTCGCCGGACCCACGGCCGAGCTGCTCGAGCGCACCGACGTGCTCCGCTCGGTCTTCATCGGAGGCGCGGCCGCCGATGTCATGACGTCGTCCAACGGCCGCAAGCCGCGAAAGAAGTCCGCGAAGACGACGGCGAAGGAGCTCGCGGAGATCGTCGCGCGACCGACGGTTCTCGAGTGCTTCGACGTCGGGAAGTCCTTCGGGGCCGTCAGGGTGCTCAACGACATCGGCCTGCAGGTCCACAAGGGCGAGATCGTCGGGCTGATCGGGCACAACGGGGCCGGGAAGACCACGTTGTTCGACGTGATCTGTGGCTTCCTTCCGGCCGATGCGGGCCGCGTCGTACTCGGCGGTTCCGACGTCACCGACTTCGGGCCCTCCGACCGCGCCATCATCGGCCTCGGACGCTCCTTCCAAGAGGCTCGGCTGTTCCCGGGACTGAGCGTCGCCGAGACCGTCGCGGTCTCCCTCGAGCGACACCTCGAGTCCCGTGACCTGGTCGCCGCGGCGCTACGACTTCCGGCATCGACGCTCTCCGAGGCGGCAGCATCGGAACGCGTTCACGAGCTGTTGGCGCTGCTCGGGCTGTCGAAGTACGCCGACACCCTTGTCGGTGAGCTGTCCACGGGCACCCGAAGGATCGTTGAGCTCGCCTGCGTCATGGCGCAGCGACCCGCCGTCGTACTCCTCGACGAGCCAACGGCCGGCGTCGCGCAGAAGGAGACCGAGGCGCTCGGGCCGCTCCTGCGAAAGGTGCGCGACGAGACGGGCGCCACCCTCCTGGTCATCGACCACGACATGCCACTGCTGACCTCGTTGTGCGACCGGCTGGTTGCGCTCGAGCTCGGGCAGGTCATCGCGGAAGGCGCACCGGCGGACGTGCTGGACGACGAGCGGGTCGTCGAGTCCTACCTCGGCGTGGCAGGCTAACGCCCCGGGGGATCTCAACGCAGGGGGCAGCGATGCAGTCCAACATCCGCGGTACCACGCTGCAGGTCGTCGAGTGCGTGCTCGGCCCCAACGAGTCGGTGGTCGGCGAGTCGGGTCGGATGACCTGGATGTCCGGCGACGTCACGATGACGACGTCGACTGCGTTCACCGGTGGCAGCAAGGGGGTGTGGGGCGCGGTGAAGCGCGCCGCCGGTGGTGCGACGATCTTCGCCAGCAACTTCCAGGCAGGGGCCGCGGGCGGCGTGGTCGCCTTCGCCTCCAACGTGCCGGGCCAGATCATGCCGGTCAGCATCACGCCCGGCAACGAGTACCTGGTGCACACCCACGGCTTCCTCGCCGGCACGCCGGGCATCGAGCTCTCGACCGGGTTCCAGCAGACCCTCGGCGTCGGCATCTTCGGCGGCGAGGGCTTCACACTGCAGCGGCTGTCCGGCACCTCCGAGGCCTGGATCCAGCTGCAGGGGGAAGTCATCACCTACGACCTGCAACCCGGCCAGGTGCTGTTCGTACACCCCGGTCACGTCGGCATGTTCACCGGCGGGATCCAGATGAAGATCACGACGATCCCCGGAATCAAGAACAAGTTCTTCGGCGGTGAGTTCTTCCTCTGCCAGATCACCGGACCCGGCAAGATCTGGCTGCAGTCGCTCACCCTGTCCGGGCTGGCCGCCGACCTGATTCCCTACCTGCCCGAGCAGGAGGCTGCGGCCGGCGGCGCGGGCGGGATCCTCGGCAGCGCCATCACCGGCATCCTCAAGAGCTGACCCTCCCCGACGTCGCACACAACGTCGGGACTGCCGTGCCTTCCTTCGTGTGCCGGTTGTCCGGTTCGAAGAGGGGCTTGTGCGCTACTTCGGTCAGGATGAAAAGGTGTAGTCGCTGAGCGGGAAGGACTTCGCCTCCCGGCGCGTGTTGTACGTCGAGGTCGGACGCAGGATCGCCGCCTCGCCCTGGTGGTTGAAGTAGTAGCTGCGCGCGGTCGAGCAGCTGCCGTTGTAGAAGACCGAGTCCCCGAGCAGACCGGTCATCCGCTCCAGGAACCGGTCGTTGGCCGCCTCGGTGACCTCGAAGGCGCTCGCGTGCCGGCGCTGCAGCTCTCCGAACAGGCGCGACATGTGCATCATCTGGTACTCGATCGTCGTGAAGTACGACAGGCCGCTGTAGGAGTACGGACTGGCCAGGATCAGGAAGTTGGGAAACAGCGGCACCGAGACGCCCTCGTACGCGCTGAACCGGTTGTCCCGCCACCACTTGCCGAGGTTTCGGCCTTCGCGACCGATGACCTCGAACGCCGGGAAGTTGACGTCCCAGATGTTGTAGCCGGTCGCGAGGACGAGCACATCGATCTCGGTCTTGTTGCCGTCGGCGGTGACGATGCCGTCCGGATCGAAGTGGTCGATCGAGGTCGTCTCCAGGTGCACGTTCTCCCTTGTGAACGCCGGGTAGTAGTCGTTGGAGAACGTCGGGCGCTTGCAGCCGAAGTCGTAGTCCGGCGTCAGCTTCTTGCGCAGCTCCGGATCCTTGATGTGCTTGTAGAGGTTGCGGATCGCGAGGGTGCGCGCACGGTGGTTCAGCCGCTTGAGCCGGCGGTACTTCAGCACGCCCGCGACCATCAGCAGCTCGAGGAGCGACGTGCTCACCAGCCGGGCGGCGCGCTGCGTGGCGGGGATACGCGAGAACATCCGCTGCACGCGAGCCGGAATCGGGAAGTCGGTCTTCGCGGTCACCCAGATCGCGGTGCGCTGGTAGACGGTGAGGTCACCGGCGACCTTCGCGAGCTCCGGGATGAGCTGTACCGCGGTCGCGCCGGTGCCGATCACGGCGATCCGCTTGCCGGCCAGGTCGACATCGTCGTTCCACGCGGCGGTGTGCACGACGGTCCCGGCGAAGGAGTCGATCCCCGGGATCTCGGGCCGGAACGGCTGGGACAGGTAGCCGGTCGCAGTGACGAGGAACCGCGCCGTGATCGTCTCGCCGCCCGCAAGGTTGACGACCCAGAGTGAGTCCTCCTCGTCCCAGCGCGCGCCGTCGACGGCGGCGTTGAAACGCATGTGGCGGTGCAGGTCGTACTTGTCCGCGACATGGACGGCGTAGCGCTTGAGCTCGGCGCCTGGCGCGAACAACCGCGACCAGAACGGGTTCGGCTCGAAGGAGTAGGAGTAGGTCACCGACGGGATGTCGACGGCGAGTCCCGGATAGCGGTTGACGTGCCACGTGCCGCCGAGATCGTCCTCGCGCTCGAGGATCAAGATGTCGTCGTAACCCAGCCGCTTGAGCTGGATCGCGGCTCCCATGCCGCCGAAACCGGCACCGACGATGACCACCTCGTGCTGGGCCTTCTTGGAGCGAGCCGCCGCTTCGTTGCGGTACTCGCTCGCCGGCGTACGGGCGGTCACTTGAGGTTCCCCACGAGCTGACCCTGCTCCCCGAACAGCTCCTGGGTCCAACGTTCTAGCAGCTCGGAGTTGTCGTGGTCGTTGGGGTGGAAGCCCTCGCGGTTGTAGTCCTTGATCGCCGCGACCATCTCCTTGCCGAGGAACGGCGAGCGTCGCAGTTCCTTGACGCTGCGGAAGAAGCGCACCGGGTGGTAGGTCGACTTGTCCGCGAGCATCGACAACAGCGTGTTGATGATCGTGCCGACCAGGAACGAGAACGTCATGAACCGCATCACGCGGATGCGCATCTTCTCGGTGCCGCCCATCGCGCGATAGACGTCGAACGCGACTGCCTTGTGCTCGGACTCCTCGAGCGCATGCCACAGCAGGACCTTGCGGACCTCTCCCTCACCGAGCTGGGCGCGGCACCGCTCGTCAGTCAGCAGCCGCTCGGCGAGCGTGGCGGTGTAGTGCTCGAGCGCCGAGGTGATCGCGAGCTGCACCATGTGCGGCATCTTGCGCTCGACCCGCGCGAGGTCGGCCTTGACCATGCGGTCGACCCGATGGGTCGGGTAGCCGAGCTCCTGCAGCCGGTCGTTCAGCGCGCGGTGCTCACGGCCGTGCATCGTCTCCTGGCCGGTGAAGCCCTTCACGGCCTCCGCCAGCTCTGGGTCCGTGATCTTGTCCGCGTAGTAGCGCACCGAACGTACGAAGAAGTCCTCGCCCTCGGGAAACATCGCGGAGAGCATCGCGACGACGTGGCTGAGGATCAGGTCGCCGTTGGCGTAGTGCCGTTCGACCGTCGCCGGGGTGTAGTCGAACTTCACCCGGCGGGTCTTCACCACCCGCTTGGGCGCCGGCATCGACATGACACTCATGACTTGCTCCCCTGTTCGGTGGAGTGCAGCTGCTCGGTGGAGACCTGCATGTTCAAGGCAAGTACGCCGAGGAAGGCGCGCACCTGCGCGGCGTGGTCAGACGCCTCCTTGCCGGCGATCGCGGACAACGCGAGCCCGGCATAGAGGGCGTGGAGCGAGCGCAGCGCCTCTTCGATGTAGGGCAGCTGCGCCAGGTCGGGGAAGTACTCGAGCACCATCTCCGCGGTGATCGCGGCGATCTGCTCCTCCATGCGCGTGAGCACGACCTTGAGCTCCGGGTAGGCACGCGACGCCACAGTGAGCTCGATCAGCGCGAGGCCCGTCGGGTCGTCGTAGAACGACCACAGGACAGCGAGCGCCTCGTCGGGCGTACGACGCTCGGGCTCGACCGCTGAAAGCCGCTCGCGGAACTCGACGCCGCGAAGATCGACCAGGCGCTCGGCGGCTGCGGTGACGAGCTCGGCCTTGGTCGGGAAGTGGTGGGCGAGCGCACCGCGGGAGACCCGCGCGCGGCGCACGACGTCGTTGGTGGACATCCGGCCGTAGCCGGTCTCCGCGAGGCACTCGATGGTCGCGGACAGCAGCCGGGCACGCATCGTCTCCGCGCGCTCTGCCTGCGAACGGCGCTGCGGAGGCGGTGCGGGACGCCTGGACATACCTAGGACGGTACGCAAGAAATAACAAACAGGCAAGCCTGCCTTTAAGTGGCGTACGTCACGTCGGGTGCAGGATGGGCGGATGGACAGCGCAGAACGACTCACCAAGTACGCCGAGGTCATCGTCCGCGTCGGGGCCAATGTGCAGCCGGAGCAGCTCGTCTTCGTACGGGCGGACGTGGCCATGGCAGACGTCGCCCGAGCGGTGGCTGAGCAGGCCTGGCTGGCCGGCGCCAAACGGGTGTTCGTGGAGTACGGCGACGTCCACGTCCGCCATGCGGCGCTGAAGCACGCTCCTATGGACGGGCTGACCACCTCCACCGACTGGGAGCTGGAGAAGGCGCGCTCGCTGGACAGCGGTGACGTGGCGAACATCGCGCTCACCGGCAATCCGGCGCCGCACCTGTTCGATGGCATTGCGCCGGATCGGCTCGCGGCGATGCCGCTCGAGCTGACCACCCTGTCCCGCACCGCGGTCGGCAAGAACAACCTCGCCTGGACCGTGGCCGCCGCGCCCAATGCGGGATGGGCTGAGCAGATCTTCGGTGAGCCCGACGTCGAGCGACTGTGGGAGGCCGTCGCGATCGCGTTCCGTCTCGACGAGCCGGATGTCGTCGCGGCCTGGCGCGAGCATCATCGGCGGCTGACCCAGCGTGCGGGTGCGGTGACGGCGCTCGGGCTCGACGCCGTCCGCTACCACGGCAACGACACCGATCTCACTGTCGGACTGGTCGCAGCCAACGTCTGGACCGGCGGCGGCCTCACGACGAACCGCGGTGTCGAGACCATGCCCAACTTGCCGACCGAAGAGGTCTTCACCAGCCCGGACCGCAACCGCGCCGATGGCCGGATCCGGCTGACCCGGCCGTTGGTCATGCCGCGAACCGGAGCGTTCGTCGACGGCCTGGTCGTGGACTTCGAAGGCGGCCGCGTCGTCAACGTGAGCGCAGAGAAGGGCGAGGACGCCGTGCGTGCCGAACACGACACCGACGAGGGTGCGCGGTCCCTCGGCGAGGTTGCTCTGGTCGACCGTGACTCGCGGGTTCGCTCAGCCGGCGTGATCTTCCACGACACGTTGTACGACGAGAACGCCGGCTCGCACATCGCGTGGGGTCAGAGCTTCCCCTACGCCGTGCCCGACGGCCTGCAGAAGACTCCTGAGGAGCTCTACGACCTGGGCCTCAACCGATCGGTCGTGCACACGGACGTCGTGGTCGGCGGACCGGGAGTCGACGTCGACGGCATCAAGGCCGACGGCACCGTCGTACCCCTCATCACCAACGACGAGTGGGTGTTGCCCGTCAGCTAGCGGGTTTGCGGAGGGTGGCGATCATGCTGCCGGTCATGCCGGTCGTCTTGCGCACGACCGAGTCGAGCACCGTGAAGGTGCCCTGAAGCAGGAAGCTGCGCGGTCCGCCGTAGAAGATTGACACCGGCGGGAAGACCGCGTCGACCCACTTCGCCTCGGGGAAGCGGTCACGCAGCGCGGAGTGCATCGTCCACGTCCAGAAGACCGGGTTGAGCTCGTACTCGACCGCCACGCATTCCAGCCCGACGTGCTCGGCGACCTTGCGCATCGACTCGGCGTCGAAGAACCACCAGTGCCGCGGGAAGTGGTTGCCGCCCCAGTGGCCACGGAACTTCTGCGCGTCCTTGGACCCGAAGTCCGGGGTCGCTGCGAGGAAGACGCCGCCGGGGCGCAGCAGCTCGGCCGCGTTGCGGGTGAAGACGACCGGGTCCTCGACGTGCTCGATGACGTGGCGCGCCACGACGATGTCGAAGTACTCCTTCGGCAGGTCGTTCTTGTTCTCGAACGCGCCTTGCACGGTCTTGTGCCCCGCCTGCTCGGCGATCGCGAGCGCGTCGGCGTTGATGTCCAGACCCCAGGTCTCGACGATGCCCTTCGGGCGGCTGGCGCGGTAGTAGTCGAGAATCCGGCCGTCACCGCAGCCGACGTCGAGCAGCCGCACCTGCTTGCCCTCGGGAATGTCAGCGCGCTGCATCGCGGTCGTGAGCACCCGGTTCGTGTACTTCAGCGACACCTTCTCCTTGGCGCTGAGGGTGCCGTCCGACCGGCGGTCGTTGACCATGTTGTAGCTGTAGTAGGTCGGTGGGTAGATCGTGTCGAGCTCGCTGACGTCCGGGCACGGGTCGAGGCGGCCGAGGCCGCAGGTGTCGCACTTCACGACCGAGAACGTCGCGTCGGTCGTGTCGGTGTACTCGTGCTCGTGCCCGCTCCACAGCACCGTCGCCTCGGTGTTGCCGCACAGCGCACACGGCCGGCGAACGGTACGGATGTCGTGGGTGGTCAAGGCAGCGACTTCAGGTGCTTGATCAGCGCGCCCGTGTAGGAGCGGCGGATCAGCCGGTCGGGGCTGTCGCTGCGTGCGGCCAGCCGGCGCGACGCCTCGGGCAGCCGCCGCGCCGGGATCCACGGGAACAGGTGGTGCTCGGCGTGCCAGTTCATGTTGTACGGCGACAGGTTCGGTCCCTCGATCGCGTTGGCGTCGACGGAGACGCGTCGGTCCGGGTAGGCCTCCAGCTCCTCGCCGACCAGCGCGTGGTCGACGTAGTTGCGCGTGACGACGACGCCGGAGGTCCACGAGACGAGCGGAGCGAGCCACAGCAGCGGGTAGGTCCACCACGAGGTGAACTTCGTGAAGATGCCCCAGAGCCCGAGCTGCACCAGCGCGAGGTCGCGCTTGTCCTTCTTCGAGTCCTCGGGGTCGACCCAGGTCCAGCCCTCGCGGCGCTTGAGCAGCTTGACGGCGTAGATGCCGCTGAACGCCTCGGCGAGGTGACGGATCAGCCCCGTACGGGTGTCGAGGTGCTCGCCCTTGTGCAGGTAGCCGTCCGGGTCGTCGGGCGTGTTGAGCAGCCGGTGATGCCGCAGGTGCTGCGCGCGGGTCGAGCGGAAGCCGGAGCCGCAGGGTGCGGCCGCAGCGACCAGGCCGACGGTGTCGTTGACCTTGCGGTTGCGGAACAGCGACCGGTGCAGCGCGTCGTGCTCGACGTTGAGGAAGGCCTGCTGGCGGCTGGCGATGACGACCATCGCGGCAGCAGCCGCCGCCGGGGTGCGCTTCTTCCAGAAGAACGCCACCGATCCGGCGATAGCAGCCCATGACAGCGCGACGTAGCCGGCGTTCCACAGCTCGTCGGAGCGATCCACCCGCAGATCGTGGAAGTCGCGGCGCAGGCTCGGGCCCGACGCCTCCGGCGACGGGTCGACAGGGAGCTCGGCGGGGAGTGCGACCACGCGAAGAGGTTAGCAACCGCACGCACCTCGCGGGCGCAGATATTGTCATGCGAACTGACAGATGATAGGAACTCGCGCTATGACCTCGGAGTGGACGGCGCTGTCGGCGCGAGCGTCGTTCGCCTCTCACCGGCTGATCGGCTGGATCTACTGGGATCCCGGCGCGCTCGAGCGCTACGCCGCTCTCGGCATCGAGATGGGTGGCGTCAGCTACATCACGAGCCGATCCGCGCCGCTGGCGCCAGCAGGAGCGCAGGTGGTCGCGGCGACGTTCTACTCGATCTCGCCGGAGTTCATCGCCGCGGCCCTGCAGATCACCGAGCAGCACACGACGTACGACGCGATGATCGCGGCGCGCAACGACGCGGTCGTCGAAGGGCTGCGCTCCTACGTCCCCGAGATCTGCGACGGGCTCGCCGCGCTGGCCGATCCGCTGTGGGTGGCGGCGGATGCACTGCCGGTCTCCGGACGCGCGCTGTTCGCGGCGCACCGCCAGCAACCCCGTCCCGCTGACCTGCTGCTGTCGGCGTGGCTCGCGGTCAACTGCATCCGCGAGTGGCGGGGCGACACCCACTTCGCGGTGCTCGCATCGGAAGACATCTCCTCGACGCAGGCCGGTCTGCTGCATAACGCCTACCTCAACTACCCGAAGGACTGGATCCCGCGCAGCCGGGGTTCCGACGACGACGCGCTGGAGGCGGCGTACGCAGATCTCGAGGCGCGCGGGCTCGCGGCCGACGGTGTGGTGAACGACGCCGGGCTGGCGCTGCGTGAGCACATCGAGCAGCGGACCGACGCGCTGTGCGAACGAGCCTGGCGCACCCTCGGTCTCGAACTGACGACGGAGTTCCTCTCGCTCGTCGAGCCGGTGGGTGATCGGCTCCTCGCGCGAATCGACGAGACTGCAGGCACCGAGTGGATGCCGGCTGCACGACAGCGCCGGGGAACGGAGTAACCATGGGCGAGACGCTGGACTACGCCGACCGGCTCTGGCGAGGCGAAGACACGATCACCAGCGGTCACCAGCTGTTCGCGGGGCTGCCGCTCGAGGAGTGCACCGACGGCGTCGCCTTCCTGCCGACGTTCGCCAACGTGTCCGCGTTCTCGACCGACGACGGGCTGTTCCTGGTCGACACCGGCGCGGAGATGATGGCCTCGCTCATCCACGGGCAGATCCGCGAATGGTCGGACAAGCCGCTGCACACCGCCGTCTACTCCCACGGTCACGTCGACCACATCTTCGGCGTACCGGTGTTCGCCGCCGAAGCGGCCGAGAAGGGCTGGCGGGCGCCGCAGGTCGTCGCACATGAGGCGCTCCCGCACCGTTTCGACCGGTACAAGCTGACGGCCGGATACAACGCGATCATCAATCGGCGCCAGTTCCAGGTGGAGAACCTGAAGTGGCCGATGGACTACCGCTACCCGGACATCACCTACCGCGACACGATGACGCTGGTGGTCGGCGGGCTGACGATCGAGCTGCACCACGCGCGCGGCGAGACCGACGACCACACCTGGACGTGGGTCCCGGAGAAGAAGGTGCTGTGCTCCGGCGACCTCTTCATCTGGGCCTCCCCCAACGCCGGCAACCCGCAGAAGGTGCAGCGCTACCCGATCGAGTGGGCGCGGGCGCTTCGCAAGATGGCCGCGCTCGGAGCGGAGTTCCTGCTGCCTGGTCACGGCGTCCCTGTCGTCGGCGCGGACCGCATCAAGACCGCGCTGCTCGACACCGCCGCGTTGCTCGAGTCACTGCACGAGCAGACCGTCGCAATGATGAATGAGGGAGCGCGGCTCGACGAGATCATCCACACGGTCAAGGCGCCTGCGAAACTGCTCGAGAAGCCCTACCTACGGCCGGTCTACGACGAGCCGGAGTTCGTCGTGCGCAACGTGTGGCGGCTGTACGGCGGCTGGTACGACGGCAACCCGGCGTCCCTGAAGCCGGCGCCCGACGCGGCCGTTGCCGGCGAGCTTGCCTCGCTCGCAGGTGGTGCCTCCGTGCTCGCCGACCGCGCCGCCGCGATCGCCGCCGCCGGCGACGAGGACTCGCTTCGCCTCGCCGGGAATCTCGCCGAGATCGCGGCACTGGCCGCGCCCGACGACCCGGGCGTGCACCGCGCTCGCGCAGAGGTGTTCGGCGCCCGCGCCGAGTTCGAGGCGTCCACGATGGCAAAGGGCGTGTTCGCGTGGGCCGCATCCGAGTCGCGCAAGAAGTCTGACGGCTGAACGGGTGTAGCGGATCGCAGCGCCTCGCGCGATCATGTGCGCGTGGAGCCGGATCACAATCCCCACGGAGTACCTGACTTCTTCGCGTCGGGCGCGGTCGTGATGCCGCCCGCGGAGTCCGACGCACCCACTGCCGCACCGCCGGCACCACCGTCGTACGCCGCGCCGCAGCCGACCTACGCCGCACCGCCGGTACAGCCGGGCTACGCCCCGGCGTGGCCCGCGCCGGCGGCTCCCTCACGATTCAATCGCCGACTGGTGATGCCCGCCGCGCTGACCGCCGTCGTGGTCACGATCGGTGCGGTGGTCATCGCGATGTTCGGGCTCGGCAACGGAGGATCGTCGCTCAGCAACGCGCAGATGCTTGCCGCCCTTCACACGGCGTCCACCGGGCTCACCCGGTCCCCCGCCACGAGGTTCGGCATGACCATCACCATCTCGAAGGACGGCCATCAGCAGACGATGACGATGTCCGGCTTCACGACGGACAAGCACGAGGGTTCCTTCACGATGACCGGTGCCGGCATCGACGAGTCCATGGTGTTAGTGAACGGCACGCTTTACATGAAGCTCCCCGCGATCGCGACCTCGCTCTCGTACGGCAAGCCATGGCTCGGCGTGAAGGCCCCGACGCCGGACGCCGGGCAGCAGCAGTTCGACTCGAGCGGACCGGGCGGCCTGCTCGGCGGCCTCTCCGAGTTCGCCGGCACCGTCCACGACCACGGCACGCAGACCGTCGACGGCGTCGCCACCACCGAGTACAGCGTCGACATCGACGTGAACAAGCTGATCAGCAAGGTAGCGCCCCAGCTCACCTCGTCGTCAGCCTTCGCGAACCTCGGCTCACTGGGGATCAGCGACATTCCGATGACGATCTGGATCGACCGGGCGGGGCTGCCCCGCAAGATGTCGCTGGACATGTCGTTCCACGGCGTGTCGATGTCGGAGATCGCCACGTTCACCCCGACCGACGACGTGCCGTCGATCACCGCCCCACCGGCTTCGCAGGTCTACCTGTTCAACTCGTTCACCGACTTCAACGCCAACCTCGAACGGCTGACCGGCGGGGTCTAGCGGCGGCGCTACTCCGCGCGCGTGATTCGCCGGTACCTCGCTTCGAGCAACGAGTAGAGCGCGAACACGAGCAAGCCCGCTGCGATCACGACCAGCATCAACACTCCCCACCAGTGACCGGCGAGCTTGCCGAGCACCTCATCGAGACCCTCCGCGTGCCGCGGGTCCGACTGGACTGCGGCCACCACGAGGAAGACGCCAACCGGGACGAACACCAGCGCTCGGGCTGGGATCCCGACCCGGGCGGCACCGCGCACCAACCACTGAACCCATCGAGCTGCACGGCGAAGCTGCATGCCGTCGGCGTACTCGTCGGTGAGGGCGGTGCGGATCTGATTGACGCACACGCCGACCACGACCGCCCCGAGTGCAGCGACGATCTCGCGCCCTGCCGGCAGCCCCAGCAGGTCGCCCGCGGTCCGGTGCTCCGATTGGTTGCTTCCGGTCGACTGCTTGCCGAGGACGTACGACATCGGAATCCAGGTCAGCGCCAGATAGAAGGCGCCTTGACATGCCGTCATCACCCGCCGCCAGGCCGGCGGCCGATCGTCCTGCCACGCCCCCCACAGCCGGGCCAGGCCGAAGCCGAGGAAGCCGGCAGCCACCGCGACGACGGCGGCCTTCCCGACCGGATTGGCGGCGACCGTGGCGAGTGCGCCATGGGCGTCGGCCTGCCGGCTGTCCGTCCCGCCCGACGCCGCGATGTTCAGCACCAGGCCGGCGAGCAGCAGGTAGAAGCCTGCGCGGGCCACCAACCCGAACCGGGCGACACCCGCCGCGACTTGCTCGGAGCGAAACCGCGTAGTACGACGAGAGCGCGACCTGGTGCGACGGGCCGCCGTGGTTGTCATGGCGAAGGTCTGCCCACCACACCCGCGTGCCAACATTCGGGTCGGTCGCCGAAGGAGCAGCAGCGATGACGTACGAGGACGATCAGGTCGTTTGCGACGACAGCGCGTTGACGATCAAGCGGTACTACTTCCCGTTCGGCTCGAAGCGAATCCCCTACGACTCGATCAAGGGGGTGCAGCGCCTCGAACTGACTGGCGTCAATGCGGTTCGGCGCGGTCGCATCTGGGGGTCCGGCGACCTCGTGCACTGGTGGAACCTCGATACCGGTCGGTTCCGCAAGGGCGCTGCGCTGGTGATCGACATCGGCAAGACGGTGAAACCGACGATCACACCGAAAGACCCCGACACGGTGGAGCGGATCCTGACCGCCGCCCGGTGACCGGCGCCGGAATCACTGGCCACCTGCGACGCGAGGTCAGACTCCGATGCGGCTCGTGATGTAGCGCACGCAGTACGCGATCATCGCGAGGATGCCGATCGCGTCGCACACCCGTGTCGCGACGAACGCGCCGACACCGACGATCAACAGCACGGCCAGCTGCACCGCGGCGAAGACGATGAAGAAGATGCCGAACCAAAGCGTGACGCGGCCGAACACCGCGCGATAGTCCTCCGAGGCCCGCATCTCCTCGTCGACCGGGAAGATCTCACGGGCGAACGTCCCCGCAAGCGGGCGTCCCATGGCGACCGAACCGAGCCAGAAGGCGCCGTTCAGCACACCGAGCAGGGCGGGCTGCACGAGATAGGCAGTGGCGCTGTCGGTCACGACGCCGACGATCGCCTGCACGAGCACGAACCCGAGCACGACCTGTGCGATCAACCCCGGACGGCCGTGCATGCGCTCGTACACCAGCACGGCCACGGACACCAACGTCCCGACGATCACGCCGAGCAACACGTTGTCGGTCACCTTCCACACGCCGTAGAAGGCGACCGGGGGCGCCAGGATGTCGAGTAGCAGGCGAGGTCCGACCGACCTGATCAGCGCCGAACCTTCCGGGATCTCCACCCGGGATGCTGCCTCCGCCATCGGGTCACCGTACGGCTATTGGCGCGACTCCGCTCGTCGGCGAGACCGGGGCGAAGGCCAGCCCATGCCTATTGACGAGCCATTGCCTCCGCGGCCGCTGCCTCCGCATCAGGGCGCGTGAGCTTGCCGGTCTCGATCACGACCTCGTGCAGCGTGCCCTCGAAGCGGTTGGGGCCGCGATAGCGAGTACTGACCGGCGAGCCGTGGTCGTAGCCGATGCTGTGCCCGATGCTCGACATGATCCGCATCGCGAACGGCACGTGGCACGAGGCGGCGACCACGTCCCCGATGAGCAGCTCGAAGTCGCCGGCGCCACCGTCGCGGGTGAAGGTCAGGCCGACCACCGACTCCCCCACCGGCACGTCCGCGTCCGTGATGCAGACCGTGTGGTCCCCGAACGCGTTGTAGTCGAGCACCAGCTTGTTGTCCTCGACGAACCAGGCGATTCCGGAGTTGGCGGTCCCCGTCGCGAGCAGCACGCCGTTCTCACCGGCTGCGCGCGTGATCCGGGCCGTCATCGCGAATCGGCTGCCCGCAAGCGTCGCACCGGCCTGCGCCGGCAGGGGTGACATCGGCGGTTTGTAGACGTAGCGCTTGGATGTCGGGTGCGGCGAGTTGTCGTCGTACCGAGTGAAGAACAGCTCGATCGTGCGGTCGTCCAGCGGCAGTACTCCATGCTCCCGCGCCTCTGCCCACCAGAGGTCGACCAGCTCCTTGAGCTTGTCCGGCTCGTGGGACGCGAGGTCGTGGCACTCCGAGAAGTCCTCGGACACCCGGTAGAGCTCCCACGTGTCCTCGTCGTACGGCACGTTCTGGGTGTGGCGCGTGACGGCCTTCCAGCCGTCGTGCCAGATGCCGCGATGCCCGTTCATCTCGAAGTACTGCGCCTGCTTGCGCGTCGGCGAGGATGCCGCTTCGAGCGTGTAGAGCAGGGACGTGCCGGCGATGGGTAGCTGGTCGTAACCCCGGTACGTCGACGGCGGGGTGATGCCGATCGCCTCATAGATGGTCGGTGCGACGTCGACCGCATGGTGAAACTGTCGTCGCAGGCCGCCGGGGTCCGGGATGTGACCGGGCCAGTGCACGATGAACGGCACGTGCACGCCGCCTTCGTGGGTGTTCTGCTTGTACCACTTGAACGGCGTGTTCCCAGCCTGCGCCCAGCCCCACGGGTAGTTGGCGTGGCTGTTCGGCCCGCCGACGTCGTCGATGCGCTCGATGGCCTCTTCCGGCGTCTCGATCATGAAGTTGAAGAACTTCATCTCGTGCATCACGCCGAACGGGCCGCCCTCCTGGCTCGCGCCGTTGTCGCTGACCAGGACGATGATCGTGTCGTCCATGAGATCCAGTGCCTCGAGGTCGGCGAGCAGCCGTCCGATCTGCACGTCCGTGTGGTCGAGGAAGGCGGCGAACGCCTCCTGCATCCGGGCGGCGAGCCGGCGATGTGTCTCCGGCATCGACTCCCATGCCTCGACGCCCGGGTTGCGCGGCGCGAGGTCAGTGTCGGCCGGGACCAGTCCGGCCTCCTTCTGCCGGGCGAACCACTCGTCGCGCGCAACGTCCCAGCCGGCGTCGAACCTGCCGCGGTACTTCGCGAGGTACTCCGGCGGCGCCTGGTGCGGCGCATGTGTCGCGCCGAACGCGAGGTAGAGGAAGAACGGCCGGTCCGGACGCACCGACACCGAGTCGTGGATGAAGGCCGACGCACGGTCCACGAGGTCTTCGGAGAGGTGGTAGCCCTGCTCCGGCGTGGCCGGCGGGTCGATCCGGTGGTTGTCGTAGAACAGGTCGGGGTGGAACTGGTCGGTCTCCCCCTCGAGGAAGCCGTAGAACCGGTCGAAGCCGCGCTGGCACGGCCAGTGGTCGTACGGTCCGGCAGCCGAGCAGTCGAGCGCCGGGCACAGGTGCCACTTGCCGACCGCGAACGTCGCGTAGCCGTTGTCGCGGAGCACCTCGGCCATCGTCGCCGCGTGCGGCGAGACGTAGCCGCGCATCTGCGGGAAGCCGGTGTTGAAGTTCGCCACCGAACGCATCCCGACCGTGTGGTGGTTGCGGCCGGTCAGCAGCGCGGCGCGGGTGGGCGAGCACAGCGGCGTGACGTGGAAGTTGGTGTAACGAAGCCCACCGTCGGCCAGCCGGTCGATGTTGGGCGTGTCGATCGAGGACCCGTAGCAGCCCAGCTGCGCGTAGCCGGTGTCGTCGAGGACGATCATCACGACGTTGGGTGCACCGTCCGGGCTGGTGCGTTTCGGGAACGACGGCGTCGACTCGACGTGGGTGTCCGCGAGAACCCCGTCGAAGTCCTCAAAAACTGGCATGAATCCTCCGGGGGCTCTTGACACGCTGGGCGATATATTGACACTAGGAACGACAAAAGTTCAAGGCCCGGTCGAATCGAGGATCTGTGCCCCTCCGTCGGTATGCACCCGCGTTGATCATCGCCGCGGCACTGCTGCTGCTCGTGATCGTCGCTCCCTCGAAGGGCCCGTCGACCCCGGCCGAGTCCTACGTAAGTGGCACCCAGAACGAAGGCGCGCCGATCAGCGGCGCCACCCCTCCGGCCGGCGTCGTACCGACGACCTCACCGACGGCCGCCGGGTCCAAGGGCCACGGGGCCAAGACGGGGGGCAAGGCGAGTACGACGCCGACGCCTGGCAGCACCGCCAGCGGCGCGGTCCCGGCGGGCAGCACCGCCCATTGCGCCGGTGACCGGCAGTTCTCGGTGCCCGGCTTCGCCGCGGCGCCGCCCTGCCAACCGACGTTCAGCGGCAGCAACGGCGGCAAGACCGCGCCGGGCGTCACCGCCACGACGATCGAGATCGTCTATTACCAGCCGAAGACCAACCTCGCTCTCAACGCGATTCTCGGTCCCGCGGGGCTGCAGCCCAGCGTCGCGCAGGTCAACGACTACATCTCGCGCGCGACGCAGTTCATCAACGCCCGGTACGAGCTATGGGGTCGCAAGATCCACGTGGACGACTACGTCAGTCCGTCGTGTCAGGCATCACCTCCCAGCGACGCGTGCTACCGCCAGGACGCCCAGACCATCGTCGCGAAGTACCACCCGTTCGCCGTGCTCTACCCGCGCAACATCACCGGCCCCGGCTTCCAGTCGGAGCTGAGCCACCTCAAGGTGACGAACCTGGGCGGGCTGAACATGCCGCTGAGCTTCAGCACCAGCCAGGCGCCGTACCACTTCGACTACGACATGGACGGCGACACCCAGGCCGAGCTGACCGGTGAGTGGTACTGCAGGCAACTGGCCAACCGCAAGGCGTCGTACGCCGGAGAGGCCGACCTCCGCAACAAGCCGCGCTCCGCGGAGGTCCTGACCGAGGACACCCCTGAACACGTCGAAGCTGCGCAGCGCCTGGCCGCGACGATCAACCGCTGCGACCACGGTGGCGGGGCCACGGTGAAGGCCTACTCCCCCGACACCGGACAGGCTGTCGTCCAGAGCACGACGCTCGCCTCGCAGGCGAAGCAGAACGGCATCACGACGCTGCTCTACTTCACCGACCCCGTGTTCCCGGTGTACCTCACGCCGCAGCTGACGTCGCAGAACTACTTCCCGGAAAACGTCGTCGTCGGATCGGCGTACATGGACTTCGACGGACTCGCCCAGCTCTACAACAAGCAGCAATGGCGCAACGCGTTCGGGATGGGTGATCTCCCGGACATGGCGGCGCTGAGCAGCTATGACTCCGGCGCCGTGTATCGATCCACCCACGGCTCGCAAGGACCGTTCACCAGCGCCGCCAACATCCAGGGCTACTTCACGGTCCTCGGCTCCGGGCTGCAGCAGGCGGGCCCCGACCTCACGGCGGTCAACTTCGAACGGGGCGTGCTCAGCCTGCCGCCGTCCGGCGGCACCCGCTTCCACAGCCTGATCAAGTTCGGCAGCAACGACTTCACCGGGGTCTCCGACGCGCGGATCATGTACTGGGACCCCTCGCGCCGCTCGCCGGCCAACGGCAAAGCCGGCTCGTACGTGGCGCTCGACAACGGTCGCCGATACACGCTCGGCCAGGTTCCCAGCCACACCTTCAAGATCCCGGGTCGCGCGTGAGGAACCCACGCGTCACGCGCTGGCTGGTCCGGCTGCTCGCTGTGCCGGCGATCGCGGTCGGCGCGGAGCTGGTGTTCGGGTGGCACTCCCACCGCACCGTCGTCGGGTTCCTGCCGGTGCCGAACGGCGTGCCGTTCGGCAACCTCGTCGAAGGGGCGATCTTCGGCCTGCTCTACGCGCTGCCGGCGTTCGGGCTGATCCTGGTCTACCGCGCGCAGCGCATCATCAACTTCGCGGCCGCCTCTCTCGGCGGCGGCGCCGCGGTGTGCGGCCTGCTCGTCATCACCGCCGAGCACCAGCCCTACCTGGTGGGCGTCGCCGTCGTGCTCGTGAGCGGTGGCGTGCTCGGCCTGGTCGCTCGCCGCGTGCTGCATCGATTCTCCGACAAGTCACGACTCGTCCTCACCGTCGCGACGATCGGCGTCGGCCAGCTGCTGCTGGTGCTCGAGGCGGTCCTCCCGTCGTGGTTCGGCAGCACCGTGCTCGGCGCCAGCCAGCTGCAGACACCGTTCAGCGGTATGCACTTCTCGATCGGCAAGGTCGTGCTCTCCGGCGACTACCTCGCGATCGTCGTGGTCGCCGCGGCGGTCACCGTCGGCCTCGGGCTGTTCTTCCGGGCGACCCGGACCGGCCTGGGTGTGCGAGCCAGTGCGGACAACGCCGACCGCGCGATGCTGCTCGGCATCCCGGTGCGCCGGATGGTCGTCCTGGTCTGGGTGATCGCCGGTGTCCTCTCCGCGGCGTCGGCGTTCCTGAAGATCGCGGTCGTCGGCCAGTCGCTCGGCGCCGACATCGATCCCGCCCTGCTGCTGTTCCCGCTGGCTGCCGCCGTGATCGCTCGCTTCGACGACCTGCCGACCGCACTCATCGCCGGGATCGGTCTGGGCATTCTCGACCGCGCGGCGTACTACTCGACCAACAACACCAACCTCCCGGCGGCGCTCGTGCTGCCGATCGTCCTCATCGCACTGCTCGGCCGGGGCCGGGTGGCGCGTGCCTTCGACAGTGGGATCGGCAGCTTCCAGACCTTCGCCGAGACCCGCCCGGTGCCGCTGCAGCTGCGCCGGCTGCCGGAGGTGGTCTGGGGCGGTCGTGGGGCAAAGGCGGCCGGCCTCACGCTGTGCGTCGTCGGTCCGTACATCGTCGGGAGCGCGAAACTGGGCTTCCTCACCCAGATCGTGCTCTCCGCGATTGTCGCCCTCTCGCTGACGTTGCTCACCGGATGGGCCGGCCAGGTCTCGCTCGGTCAGTTCGGCCTCGCCGGGGTGGGCGCTGCCGTGGCGGGCGGGCTCGCGACCCGGGCAGACGCCGACTTCTTCGTGACGCTGGTCGCGGCGGCGGTCGCCGGTGCGTTGATCGCCGCGCTGATCGGCATCCCGGCGCTGCGGCTTCCCGGCCTGTTCCTCGCGGTGGTGACGCTGGCCTTCTCCGCCGTCGTCGCTCTCGTGCTGCTCGACCAGCGCTATTTCGGCTGGCTGCTGCCCAAGGACGGGCAGACGATCGAGCGCCCGGTGCTGTTCGGGCGCTTCGACCTGACCAGCGACCGGGCCTTCTACTACCTCTGTCTCGGCATCCTGGTGCTGTTCATCGCTTCGTCGCTCAAGCTGCGGGCGAGCCGATCGGGCCGGATCTTCGTCGCGCAGCGCGACAACGTGCGTGAGGCGCAAGCACTCGGGGTCAACGCTGCGCGGACCAAGATCGCGGCGTTCGCGCTGTCCGGCGCGATGGCCGCGGTGGGCGGTGCGTTGTTCGCCTACCAGGTCGGCGCGGTCGATCAGTCGACCTTCCCCGTGCAGCTGTCGATCGACGTGTTCGTCTTCGCCGTCGTCGGCGGAATCGCCAGCCCGTACGGCGCGGTTTGCGGCGCGCTGTTCTACCAGGTTCTCAACTTCTTCGGTACGTCGATCTTCGGCTTCCTCGACCATCTGCACCTGCACAGCGTGGTCGCCTTCATCGACGAGATCGGGCTGTCCAGCGGCGTGCTGCTGGTGCTGTCGTTCTTCCCCGGCGGTATTGCCTCGAGCGGAACCGTCTTCATCCGGGATCCCTTCCTGCGATGGGTTGCCAAGCGTCACAACATCGAGCTGCCGAGCCTGGCTGCCGACCGCGCCGAGGCGGAGCACGCAGCCGAGGCGCATCGGTTCCACATCGACGAGCCGACCGAGGACGCGCTGCTGGTCTGCCGCGACCTCGACGTCGGCTACGACAGCGTCCAGGTGCTGTTCGGTGTCGACATGCACGTCCGGCGCGGCGAGGTACTCGCGCTGCTCGGCACCAACGGCGCGGGCAAGTCGACGCTGCTCCGTGCGATCAGCGGACTGACGATGCCCTCCGCCGGAAGCATCGTGTTCGACGGTCGGGACATCACCAGGATCAGTGCGGTCGAACGGGCGCGCACCGGGATCGGACAGGTGCCGGGAGGCAAGGGCATCTTCCCGACCGTCACGGTCGCCGACCACTTCCGCGCCGCACGCTGGATCCGCACCAAGGAACACGTCGGGGCCGGGGATGCCGCGCAGGAGCAGGTGCTCGAGTGGTTCCCCAACCTGCGCAACCGGTGGGACACTCTCGCCGGCAACCTGTCCGGCGGCGAGGCGCAGCAGCTTGCGGTCGGCATGGCGTTCATCACCAGGCCCAAGCTGCTGATCATCGATGAGCTGTCGCTCGGCCTCGCGCCGACGATCGTCGAGAAGCTGCTCGATGTCGTGCGACAGGTCAATGCATCCGGTACGACGGTCGTCCTCGTCGAGCAGTCCGTGAACGTCGCGCTCACCATCGCCGAGCGCGCCTACTTCATGGAGAAGGGCGAGGTTCGCTTCTGTGGCTCGACAGCCGAGCTGATCGAACGCGACGACATCGTGCGCTCTGTCTTTCTCGCTGCCGCTACCGAGGACGCGAAGCCGCAGGCGAAGCGCACGGTCGTCATCGACGACCGGCCGCCCGTCGAGGTGCTTCGCGTCGACGACCTGGCGGTCTCCTTCGGCGGCGTACGCGCAGTCGACGGCGTCTCCTTCGCGCTCCACGACGGCGAGATCCTCGGCCTGATCGGCCCGAACGGCGCAGGCAAGACCACGATCTTCGACCTGGTGAGCGGTTTCCTGCGGCCGAGTCGAGGACACGTCGAGTTCACCGGCCAGGACGTGACGACGCTCGGCCCGGACGGTCGCGGCCGGCTGGGACTCGGCCGGTCGTTCCAGGATGCCCGGATCTTCCCGAGCCTGTCCGTCGCGGAGAACATCGCCGCCTCGCTCGAGCGTCATCTCGAGGTACGCGACCACCTCGCGGCCGCACTCGGGATGCCGGACATCGCGGAGCTCGAGCGGCACATCGCATGGACCGTCAGCGACCTGGTCGAGCTGCTCTCCCTCGGCGCGTACCGAGACAAGCTGGTTCGCGAGCTCTCGACGGGGACCCGGCGGATGGTCGACATCGCGATGGCGCTCGCATACGACCCGACCGTGCTGCTGCTCGACGAGCCGAGCAGCGGCATCGCGCAGCGCGAGACCGAAGCGCTCGGCCCGATGCTGGTGCGGATCCGCGACGAGGCGAACTGCTCACTGCTCGTCATCGAGCACGACATGCCGTTGATCTGCGCGGTCAGCGATCGACTGCTCGCCTTGGAGCAAGGGCGCGTCATTGCCACCGGTACGCCGGATGAGGTGCTGGGCGACCCTCGGGTCATCGCCAGCTACCTCGGCAGCAACGAGGCCACCCGCAACCGGTCCGGCGCGATGTCGGCGGCCGCCAAGTGAGAGTTCTGGCGATCTCACTGGCGGCGTTCCTCGCCCCGGGTATCAGCGTCGCCGCAACCGCAGCGGACCACGTCTCCGCACCGCACGCCGCCACGGCCTCGGCGGCATCGGGTGGCACCGCACCGACGAAGGTCGCGTGGTTCGACGCGAGTCGGCCGACCGCTATCGCCCCGGCCGCACCGATGCCGGGAGTCGGGCCGAAGGACGTCGTCGTCGAGGGCCTCACGATCAACACCGCCCTGCTCCCGATCTCCCTGCCGATCCCGACGATTCGCGAGGTCACCGCCTTCACCGCGCTGCAGTTCACGGTTCCTGACGGGAGCTCCGCGGGCGGCTTGACCCTGCACCTGACCGGCTTCAGCACGGCGGCCATCGACGGCAAGCTGCCGAGCGGCGTCACGCCGATCGCCTGTCCGGCCACGTCCGGCTTCAAGGCCGGCGGTCAGCAGCCGCTCGACGCCGCGCCGAAGTACGACTGCTCGAAGCGGTCGACCGTGGGCCAGCTGAGCGGCGGCGGCAAGACCGTGACGTTCCCGGGCATCAGTCGGCTCGCCGACGGCAACCGGCTGTCCGTCGTGATCCTGCCCGGCAGCCTCGGGCTGGAACGACTGGTGTTCTCCCCGCCCGGCAAAGGCACGCTGAGCCTGCTCGACTTCTCGACGCCACCCGACACCACCGCACCCCCGGTCACCGAGCCGAGCACCCCGGTGACGCCGGCTGGCGGTCATCCGTCAGGCGGCAGCGTCCCCTCGGTGCCGCTCCCACCCGCGGGCGGCGTACCCGGTCCCGCGGCGTCCCAGCCGGTGATCGCGCCGCCGACCCCGGCGATCGTCCGTGCCGCTCTCGACAAGCCCGATGACTACCGTGAGCGGATCAGCGCGCTCGGGATGCTCGTGGCGCTCGTCGTCGTCACCGCGTGGACCACCCTCACCGATCGCGGCAAGCGCACCGCGGAGATGGGCATCGGGCGGTTCCGCTCCCAACGCCTCGGCCCCCCGCCGACGATCTGATGGAGGTCGTACTGCTGGGGACCGGCAGCCCGCTCCCCGACCCGGACCGTGCCGGACCGTCGACCCTCGTCGTCGCCGGCGACACGCGCCTGCTGATCGATGCGGGACGCGGTGTGCTGATGCGCGCGGCGGCCGCGGGCGTGAGCGCCGCTGCGATCGATGCGGTGCTGCTCACCCACCTTCACAGCGACCACCTCACCGACCTCAACGACGTGATCACCAGTCGATGGGTCACGAGCTTCACGCCCTCACCGTTGACGGTGGTCGGTCCTCCTGGCACCCGTGACGTGGTCGAGGGGATCCTGGCGATGCTCGGACCCGACATCGGCTACCGCCTGTCCCATCACGCGGATCTCACCTGGCAACCGCCGGTTGAGGTGCACGAGGTCTCCGAAGGGCTCTGCTTCTCCAATGACGAGGTGACGGTCGTCGCAGCGCCGACCGACCATCGCCCGGTGGAGCCGAGCATCGGCTTCCGGGTCGAGCACCGAGGCCGGTCGGTCGTCCTCGCGGGCGACACGGTGCCCTGTGAGACGCTCGACGCGCTGTGCGCCGGCACCGACGCCGTGGTCCATACGGCCATCCGCGCCGACATCGTCGAGACGATCCCGATCCAGCGACTGAAGGACGTGACCGACTACCACTCGTCCGTGGAGCAGGCCGCGCAGACAGCCGCCCGCGCCGGTGCCACCACGCTGATCCTCACCCACTACGTCCCGGCGCTGAACGCCGACAACGAGCCGGAGTGGAGGGAACGGGCCGCGGCTCACTTCTCCGGCAGGATCGAGCTCGGCGACGACCTGCATCGGGTGCAGGTCTGATGGGCCCGCGGGCGAACAGGATGGTGGTCGGCATGACCGACTCCGGCTTCGGATGCCGGACGGGGTGGAGGACGGATGCCTAAGAAGTCGCGAACCATCTCCGCGTCACCGGCGAAGGTCTGGGCGGTCCTCGCCGACTTTCCCGCGATCGTCGCCTGGGCGCCCAACGTCGACCACTCCTCGGCGGCGACGGAGGCTCGGGGCGGGATCGGCGCGGTACGACGGGTGCAGGTCGGCCGGATCACCCTGATGGAGACGATCGTGGACTGGCGACCGAACCGGCTGCTGGCCTACACGGTCGAGGGGCTGCCTCCCGTGGCGGGAAACATCGTCACGACCTGGGAGCTCGATGCGCAGGAGGCCGGTAAGACCAAGACGACCGTGACCACGGTCGTGAGCTCGCGACCGAACCCGGTCAGTCGCTTCATCGGGCGCGCGTTGTCGCGACAGCTCGCCAAGGCGGCGAAACAGATGCTCGACGGTGTGGCAGCGAAGGCAGAAGGGGGCGCGAAGAAGTGACGACCAAACCCGACGTCATCATCCTGATGACCGACGAGGAACGCGCGATCCCGCCATACGAGACCGACGAGCTGCGCGCCTGGCGGGACGAACACCTGGTCAGCACGAAGTGGTTCCGCGAGAACGCCGTCAGCTTCGAGCGCCACTACACCGGCTCGCTCGCTTGCGTCCCGAGCCGGCCGACGCTGTTCACCGGGCAGTACCCGGACCTGCACGGCGTCACCCAGACCGACGGCCTCGGCAAGATGGCCAACGACTCCCGGATGCGCTGGTTGCCGAAGGGCGAGGTGCCCACCCTGGGCAACTGGTTCCGTGCGGCGGGTTACGACACTCATTACGACGGCAAGTGGCACATCAGCCACGCCGACATCATCGACGCGGGCAAGCCGCTCGCGACGAACACCGACTCGGGGAAGGTCATCCCCGAAGCCGTCCAGCGCTACCTCGACGAGGACCCGCTGGCGGCGTACGGCTTCTCGGGGTGGGTCGGGCCGGAGCCGCACGGCGCACGCCTCGCGGACTCCGGGTATCGCCGTGACCCGCTGATCGCCGAGCGGGTGATCGCGTGGCTCGCCGACCGGTACGACCGTCGCCGGGCAGGCGACGCGTCGGCGTTGCGGCCGTTCCTGCTGGTTGCGAGCTTCGTCAACCCGCACGACATCGTGCTGTATCCGGCCTGGCGCGGCCGGCGCAGCCCGCTCAAGGCCTCCCCGATGGACCCGCCGAACGTGCCCGCGGCGCCGACCGCCGACGAGGACCTGTCGACCAAGCCGTCGGCGCAGGCCGCCTACCGCGCGGCGTACCCGTCGGGGTACGGCCCGCCGGCGGCGATCGAGCGGATCTACCGCAAGGGGGCGCAGGAGTACCGCAACCTCTACTACCGCCTGCACGCCGAGGTGGACCACCCGCTGGAGCGGGTCCGCCGGGCCATCGACGAGCAGATGACCGGCGAGACCGTCGTCGTGCGAACGGCCGACCACGGCGACCTGCTCGGCGCGCACGGCGGCCTGCACCAGAAGTGGTTCAACCTCTACGACGAGGCAACCCGGATCCCGTTCTTCATCGCTCGGATCGGTGGCGAGCAGGCGACGACTGCGCGCACCGTCACCACGCCGACGTCGCATCTGGACCTGGTCCCGACGCTGCTCGCCGCCGCTGGCATCGACGAAACGACCGTCGGCAAACGGCTACGCAAGGACTTCAGCGAGGTGCACGAGCTGCCCGGCCGGAATCTGTTGCCGCTGGTCGACGGCGAACCGGAACCCGACGCGGCGAGCCGCGCCGTCTACCTGCTCACGCGCGACAACATGCTCGAGGGCGACTCAGGCGCCTCGGGCCTGGCACGCAGACTGCGCAAGACCGCCAACCCCCCGGTCCCGCTGCGGATCCAGGTTGCGGCGCACGCCGCATCCAACTTCGAGGGCGTCGTTGCGCGGGTCGACAGCAGCGAAGCCACTCGTGGCGCGGGGCATCTGTGGAAGCTGGTTCGCACGTTCGACGATCCGGCGACCTGGACCAGCCCCGGCGTGGCCCACCTCGCCGCGAACGGCATCGGGGGCGCGGTCTATCGCCGCAACCCGCTGCCGGACGAGTGGGAGCTCTACGACCTCGACGACGACCCGATAGAGGCGGTCAACCGCGCGGCTGACGAGAAGTACCGCCAGGTCTTCGAGCACCTCAAACACCGCCTCAAGGAAGAGCGCGCCGCCAACGTTCCGGAGCGAAACCACCCGTGGCCGTACGTGGCCCGCAACGCGACTCCGGCGATGAAGCGGCCGCCGCGGCCGGCGCGGATGATCCGACGGTTGGTCCGCGGCATCGGGATGCACCCAGAGCTCTCCGAGCCGGAGACGTTCGACCTACCTGGCCGCCGCGCGCTCGTCATCGGCACCAACCACGGCGTACTCGATGTGGGGAAGGCGACCGGCGTCTTCTCCTCGGAGCTGACCGTCCCGTACTACGCCTTCCTCGATGCCGGGATGGACGTCCATGTCGCGAGTCCTCGCGGGGGCGCCATTCCGGTCGACCCGATGTCGTTGAAGCCGGTCATCCGGTGTGCGGCTGACGACCGATTCCTCGCCGACGACACGTTGCGGCGCAAGGTCAACGAGTCGCTGGCCGTTGGTGACGTCTTCGTCGAGGACTACGACCTCGTCTACCTCGCCGGCGGGTGGGGTGCGGCCTTCGACTTCGCGACGTCGGAGGAGCTGGCGGACGCCGTCACGGCGGCCGCCGCGGCCAACCTGGTGATCGGCGGCATCTGCCACGGACCGCTCGGCCTGGTCAACGCGCTCGGCCCCAACGGCAAACCACTCGTGGAAGGCCGCAAGGTCAGCGCGGTGACCGACAAGCAGGTCCGGGAGCTCGGGATCTCCTCGACGCCGTACCACCCGGAGACCGAGCTGCGGAAGAAGGGGGCGGAGTTCGAGTCGGAGCACCGTTTCCGGGACCCGTTCGCGAACCACTGGGTGGTCGACGGTGCGCTCGTCACAGGCCAGAACCAGAACGCCGGGCCGATGGTCGCGCAGGAGATGCTGCGCCAGGTCGCCGCCCGTCACACCACGTCGGAGATCGAGAAGGAGCCCGTCGCATGACGCAGGCACACGCCCCACACGCGCGCTACGGCACGTTGAACCTGTCCTACATCTCCAGCTGGGCCGACATGCCCAAGGACGAGCCGATGTGGGCGCTCAACCTGATGCACTACCGGGAGAAGGCCGAGTATGCCGACGGCCGCGAGACCAACCTCACCGGGTGGGAGGCGGACAATCTCTACAGCCCGCTCGGGCCGCTCGCCGCTGTCGGCGCAGAGCTGGTCATCGTCGCGATCGTCGTCGACCAGCCGGCCGGCACCGACTACAAGTGGGACCGCGTCGCGATCGTGAAGTATCCATACCGCAATGCACTGGTCGAGATGAACATGAACCCGGAGTTCCAAGCGGCGCATGAGCACAAGGACGCCGGCATGAAGTTCACGATCGTCGCGGGAAGCTTCCCGCAGCCGGACAGCATCGACCGCTCACTCGCCGACACCGACACCACGCCGGAGTCCCTGATGCTGCTGCAGCTCGTCGCCGACGCGGACGCACCTGAGGTCGGCGTACCTGGTGCCCGCCGGATCGGCACCTTCGACATCGAGGACGTCTTCATCGGCGACGACCGCAAGTGGGCCGAGGCGCGCTGGGACCTGTTGCCGGCATCGGCGACCGCTGAGCAGGTACAGGAAGCCACCGCCGCCGCGCAGACCGACGGCGACCGCTACGTGCTGCTGCTCAAGCCACAGCTCGGCGAGTTCCTGCGCGCAGTCGCGAACTCCTAAACCGGTTAGCTCGCGAAGTCCGCGAGGTAGCCCGCCAGCTCCGGGCCCTTGTCCTCCTGCAGGAAGTGACCGGCCGCCTCGATCGTGCGGTGCGGCTGACCTGCGGCGCCTGGCACCTTCTCGATGAACAGCCGGTCGCTGCCCTTCGTGACCGGGTCGCTGTCGCTGAACAGGCAGATCAGCGGCTTCTCCCACTTCGCGAAGACCTCCCACGCGGCCCGGTTCGCTGCAGACGCCGGGTCATCCGGCTCGATCGGGACGAGCGTCGGGAAGACGCGGGCACCGGCCTTGTAGGAGTCGTCGGGGAAGGGCGCGTTGTAGGCGGCCAGGACCTCGGGGGTCGGCGGGTTGACCACTGCGGAGCTGATGATGAACCCGACGTCGAAGTTCGGCGTCTCCTGCGAGAAACGACGCCAGTTGAGGAACGCTTCGGTGATCCGCGTGTCACCCGTGGGCAGGCCGGTGTTGCCGACCGCGACCCGGGCGAAGTAGTCCGGGTTCTCGGCGACAACCCGAAGCCCGACCAGGCCGCCCCAGTCCTGGCCGAAGAACGTGGCGTCCTTGATGCCGATCTTGTCGATGAGAAGCTCCCGAACCCACTCGACGTGCCGCGCGTAGGTGTAGTCGTGGCGCTCCGTCGGCTTGTCCGAGCGACCGAATCCGACCAGGTCCGGCGCGATGCAGCGGAAACCGCGCTCTACCAGTACCGGGATCATCTTCCGGTAGAGAAAGCACCACGACGGCTCGCCGTGCATCAACACGACGATCGGGCCGTCGGCCGGGCCCTCGTCGAGGTAGTGCATGCGCAGCGTGCCGCCATCGGCATCGTCGACGTCGGCGTAGTGCGGTTCGAACGGGTAGTCGGGAAGACCCTCGAACTGCTCATCGGGCGTACGCAGAACCTTCACCGATATCCCCTTTCGATCAGCGTGGTAGCAGTCGGTCCATTGAGGTCGTGATCACTGCGACGGCACGCGCCGTCGACAGCTTCTGGTCGGTGCGCAGGATCTCCATCGCCTCGAACGAAGCGAGGATGTCCGCGGCCGACACCACGGCGGGAACCTCCTCCGCCGGGAGTTTTGCGAGCTCCGGCGCGAACTGCCGCTCGAGCTGCTCCCGCATCAGGGCGCGGCGGGCGACCAGCGCCTCGGCGATGACCGGCTGGAACGGCGCGCGGATCTGCGCGGCACGAACCACGGGGGCAACCCGCTCGTACAGGGTCGACCGCTGGGCCACGAGTGCCTCGATCCGGTCGCCGCGGGATCCCTCGCCGATCTTCGGCAGGTCGAAGAGGTGACCGACGTTGTCGAGATGACGCTGAATCGCGATCCGGCCCATCTCGTCAAGGTCGTCGAAATAGCGGAACACCGACCGGAGCGAGACCCCGGACCGTTCGGCGACAGCGGCGACCGAGGGGTTCAGATCCCCCTCCCGAAACAGCTGCAGGAGCGCGTCCACGACGGTCTCCCGGTTGCGGCCGCGGCGCGCTCGGCGCCCGTCGAGCTCGGACGGCGTGGTCGCGGCCACCTCAGCGAGCCCCTGCGGGATCGCTCGCCACGGTCAGGAGTCGGAGCAGCCCCGGGTGGCGCGGCGTGCACATATTGACAGTATACATGTCACTTTCTAGAGTGGCCAGGTGAGCGCAACGTGGCCGAGCGAGGCGCAGCTTGCCGAGTTCCTCGCGGCGCCGCAGGACGCTCCCATCGTCATGATGAACCTGCTCCGCCTCAAGTCCGACCCTTCGCTACTGCCTCCCGGCGAGACGGCCCGTGAGGTGATGATGCGGTACGCGAAGCCGATGCGGGAGCACGTCGAAGCGCACGGCGGAGAGTTCGTCTTCGCCGGCGACGTCGCCGGTCAGCTCATCGGCGAGGGCGGCGACTTCGCCTTCGTCTCGATCATGCGCTACCCCTCCCGGCGGGCGTTCCTCGAGCTTGCCGGAGACCCTGAGATCGCGCGAACGATCGGTCCGCACCGAGACGCGGCGCTGGACAGCCAATGGCTGCTCGTCATGACGGAGGCCGATGTATGAGAAGTGTCGGAGAGATTCCCAAAGCCTTCACCCCACCCGGAGGGTGGGTCGGCGAGATGCCCGCTCCTGTCCTCCTCGACTGCACAGAGGAGATCGCGCCGGGCGTTCCGGATCTTCGAGGACTGTGGCGCGCCGTGGCGGTCACCGACGACGCCGGCGTCGCGCTCCCCGACGACCACCCGATCCGGCGTCACGTCGAGCGGATCGAGCAGGCCGGCAACCGGGTCGTCGTCACCTCGGCAGGCATCATTCACGACATGTACGCCGACGGCACGTACGAGAACGGCGTCAACGACGTCATGGCCAGCGACTTCACCACGCCGATCTCGGTCGCGGCGACATTCGAGGACGGCGTCCTCGTATTGCGGCCGAAGGACATGCCCGGCGTCGAGATTCGGCGTTGGCTGGACGGCGACCGGCTGCGCTGGCGGTACCACACGTTGTTCACCGCCATCCTCGAGCGGGTCTGAGGCAGCGGCCCGTCGCGTCGTCAAGGCAGGGTTGACGCACGGCAGTCGTCAACCTAGGGTTGACGCATGGCAGACCTTCCGGTGCGACTCGACGACCTGATCGGCCACGTACTCGCCCAGCACCCTGACGGCGACGCCCTGCGCCACCTCGAGGACGCGGTCGCCGCATCGACGCAGGTCGGCGAGATCGCCGACCACCTCGTGGGCCACTTCGTGGACCAGGCGCGCAAGTCCGGTGCGTCGTGGACCGAGATCGGCGCTCATATGGGCGTCACGAAGCAGGCCGCGCAGCAGCGGTTCGTCCCCAAGGACTCCAAGGACTCCGAGGATCCCGATTTCCCCGATCGCGGCCCGCTGTCGCGGTTCACGATCCGCGCCCGCCGGGCGGTCCAGGTCGGCAAACAGCAGGCCGCGCTCCTCGGCCACGGAGAGGTCACCAACATCCACGTGGTGCTGGGGCTGCTCACCGAGCCGCAGGGGTTGGCGGCGATGGCGATCGCGGCGCGCAGCGGGCTCGAGCTCGACCAGGTTCGCGACAAGGTGCTGGCAACCCAGAAGCGGAGCACTCGCAAGGCGAGGAGCGCGGTTCGCTTCGGCCGGGACGCCAAGAAGACCCTCGAGCTGGCGTTGCGGCAGGCACTGCGGATGGGGCACAACTACATCGGCACCGAACACCTGTTGCTCGGCGTCCTTCAACAGGACAAGGACCCCGCCACGGAGGTCCTTGCATCGCTCGAGGTGACCTACGACGAAACCCGGGGATGGCTGGAGCAGGAACTGAACAAGCTGCTCGCCGCGAAGCTCGCGGACTAGAAGAGCGGCCCGACTTTCGACACGTCGTGGCGGACGACGTCCATCCCGCCATCGAGGGTCGGAACGATCGCCTCGATGAAGGACTTCATGTGCGGAGCGGCGGCGTGCGCCATCAGCGCTGCGTCGTCCTCCCACCGCTCGACCAGCAAGATCGAGTTCGGATCGTCACTCGACACCCAGAAGCTGTACTCGTGACACCCGTCCTCGGCCATGCTGGCCTCGCTCATCGCGGCTGCTGCGGCGAGGGCGGCGTCGCGCTGTTGGGCGTGCACCTTGCCACGACCGAGGATCAGAATCACGTCCCGCCTCCCCTTGCCCGTCGCCGGCGGCGGTCCGTGCGCACCGAGTGGGCTAGCCACACCCTAGGCCACAGGGGTCGGGCACCCGCGCCCGTCACTCCCCCTCGGTCACTCCCCCAACGATTCGGTGACCGGGACGGCACGCGGGTGCCCAGCTCGAACGGCCCTCAGGCCGGGACCCGGAACGGCTTCACGCGACGATCGCCGACGGACGTGTACGCATCGGCAAGCTTCTCCGACTGATCACCGGCCAGCCACCGGGCGGCCCGCGGATCCGCCAACCAGGTGCCGAACTCGCGCGGGTCCATGACAAGGACCCGAAGCGGAGAGTTGGCGCGAACCGTCGCGACCTGGGGGCGGCGCCCGAGCAGTGACATCTCACCAACCAGATCGCCGTGCGTGAGGGTGCGCACCTGCGCCCCGCCCATGATCACGCTCGCTTCACCGGACAGGATGATGAACGCCTGGCGGCGTACCTTGCCCTCGACCGTGAGCACCGCTCCGGCCGGCAGCGTCGTCTCGTAGACGAGCGCATCGATGCGCACCAGCTCCTCATCGGAGTACTCCGCGAACATCGGAAGCCCGCGAAGCACGTCGAGACGGCTGGTCGGCACTCCGTGGACGTCGTGCTTGAACATGGCCACCCTCCCTGTCGAGCGCAGGGCCGAGTCTGGGCGTCGGCGATAACAACGGCGTAAAGGCTGCGAAACCCGCCTGGTCGCTACGCTCAGACGAAGCCTGGGGGGTGCGGGTCGAGCGTGATCGGTAATCGAACGTTCATGGCCGCGCGGCGCGGTGACGCCACGCTGGCAGCGTGGCGTCGGAGCGACAGGTGAGCACCCGCGGCGAGGCGGTGCGCCGCCGCGCCGAGGAGGACATCGTCGGCCGGCTCGGCGGCGATGCGGCCATCACGCTCGGCGGCCTGTTCGTGCTGCTCGCCGCCAACGACCCGGTGCACACCCGCTCGACGATCCTGATCGCGTCGTCCGGCGCGTTCGCCCTCGTGGTGGGTGTGGTGATGAGGTTCGTCCCCGGCAGGATTCCGCTGTGGGGAATGGACGTCCTCGCGCTCATCGCAGATGTGATGCTGGCCCTGCTCAGCAAGTACGGCGAACCGGTGCGCCCTGCGCTGCCCGGCATCTACGTCGTCGTGGGCACGATCCTGTTCTCGGTCCGCACCGTGCGAGTGGTCCTGCTCCACTGCCTGGCCATGGGCGCCTCCTTCGCCGGGGTGCTCATCCTCGGCCCGTCGCTGTCCGCGCCGGTCAGCCGGTGGATCGGGCTGTTCGCCGCCGTGGCGGTGTCGGGGCTGTTCATCCGCTGGCTGGTCGACCTCGGCAGCACGCTTGCGATCTCCGAACACGACGCCCGAGAGGTCGCGGAACGTGCCGGCGCCGCACTCACCGAGCAGAGCGCCGCCAAGTCCGCCTTCATCTCGCGCATGTCCCATGAGCTACGCACCCCGCTCAACGTGGTGCTCGGGTTCAGCGACCTGCTGGCCCAGCAGTCGTCCGGACCCTTGAATCCACGCCAGGCGAGCTACGTCGCTGACATCCGCGACGCAACCCGCCATCTCGCCGGCCTGGTCGACGACGTCCTCGAGCTCAGCGCGGTCGAGTCCGGCCACATCGAGCTGCATCCAGGTCCCGTGGACCTGACGGAGGTGCTGTGCGAGGCAGCCCGCATGGTGCACGAGCAGGCGATCGCCGCCGGCGTCGTCATCGAGGTCGCCGGCACTGCCCCCGTACCGCTAGTCGCGGACGAACGAAAGGTCCGACAGGTCGTCGTCAACCTGCTCACCAACGCGATCAAGTTCAGTCCGGTCGGCGGGACAGTGACAACCGCAGCGGAGCGCACCGCGGCCGGAGCGCGGGTGACCGTTCGCGACGAAGGCACCGGCATCCCGGCCGCAGACCACGAACGGATCTTCGAGCAGTACGCCACGTCGGCCGCGTCGACGGAAGGGTCCGGCCTCGGCCTCCCGCTGTCGCGGCGCATCGTCGAAGCGCACGGCGGCAGGTTGGACCTGGCCGCCAGCGCCGTCGGCGAGGGGAGCACCTTCTGTTTCGAGCTCCCGCGCCGCCCGGCGCCGCCCGCCGGGGTCACGGTCGCGACGGCGATCGAGCCACCGGTGAACACGCTGGCCTACACCGCGTTCACCGAGCCGGGCTCGGTGGCGAACCGTCGTCTGGTCGTACGCGTGGGCGCGTGGCTCGCGTGGGCCGCGGCGATCGTCGAGATCGCCATAGCGATCTCGACGCCGTTGCAGCTGCCCGTCCGGCTCGGCATCCTCGGGGTGGCCGCGGCGAACGCCGTGTCCGCCTACTGGGTCTGGCGACTGCAAGACCGGATCCGGCTGACCGGCATCGATGTGTGGGGCGCGATCGGCGCCATCATCATCAGCGGCGGCGTCTACTACTCGCAGTCGTTCATCGACCTGGTGCCGCTGGCCTACGGCTGGGCGCCGATGGTGGCCTTCGCGCTGTGGGGGCGCACGCGGGCGATCGCCCACGTCGGGTTCGTGGGGATCTGCTTCGCCGTCGTGCTCGGGCTGCACCACAGCACGGAGCGGTTCAACCTCTGGTTCACGATCATGACCGTGATCGCGTTCGACGGCGCCATCGTGAACTGGCTCACCGACCGGCTGCGCAGCCTGGTGAGCTCGGAGCAGGCGGCGCGGCGCAATGCCGAGCAAGTCACCTCGCAGCTCGCCGCGACCACCGCCCACAAGAGCGACTTCCTCGCCAACACCTCCCATGAGCTGCGGGCACCCCTGAACGCGATCGTCGGATTCTCCGAGCTGCTGCACAGCGAGCTCGCCGGCCCGCTCAACCTGCAGCAGGCGAGGTACGTCGACGACATCCGCTCGGCGGCGCGGCGGCTGCAGTCGGTCATCGACGACGTCCTCGATCTCGCCAAACTCGAGGTGGGCCGGTTGCGGCTCGACCCGCAGCTCGTCGCGATCGGCCCGCTGCTCGAGTCCGTCGCAGAGCGGGCTCGTAGCCAGTCCTCCGATGTCGAGGTCACCGTCGACGTCGCCTTGGACACGGAGCTAGTCATGGCCGACGCGCAGCGGCTGGACCAGATCCTCACCAACCTCGCGGTCAACGGCGTGAAGTTCACGCCACCGGGTGGGCGCGTGAGCCTGCGGGCGTACCCGGCAGATGAACAGGTCCGCCTGGTCGTCTCCGACACCGGGATCGGCATCCTGCCCGAACAGCAGCCGCGGATCTTCGACCCGTTCCATCAGGGCACCCGCATGCTCGACGGGCGGCTCCCGGAGGGAACCGGACTCGGACTCACGCTGGCGAAGAACCTGATCGAGCTGCACGGAGGCCGGATCTCGGTGCGTAGTGAGCCGGACCGCGGCGCGGAGTTCACGATCGAGCTGCCGGTCGCCCGAACCGACGCGTTGACGCGAGCGCCCGAGACCGACGTCGAGGAGCAGCGCGCATGACCGCCGGGACCATCCTCGTCGTGGACGACAGCCCAGCGAACATCCGGCTGCTCGAGGCGGTGCTCAGCGTCCACGGCTACGCCGTACGTTCCGCGGCCAACGGTCCCGACGCGTTGGCGAGCATCGCCGAAGAGGCCCCCGACCTGGTCCTGCTCGACGTCCAGATGCCGGGGATGAACGGTCACGAGGTGTGCCGGCGGATCAGAGAGAACGCGGACACCGCGATGCTCCCCGTCATCGTCATCACCGCGTCGGGGAACGAGGAGAAGCTCGCCGCACTCGAGGCCGGTGCGGATGACTTCATCACGCGACCGTTCGACCAGGCGGAGCTGCTGGCGCGGGTGAAGACGCAGCGCCGGATCAAGTCCTACCAGGACACGATCACCGGTCAGGCTGCCGAGCTCGTGGCATGGAACCGCACGCTCGAGGAGCAGGTCACCGAGCAGATCGAGGAGGTCCAACGCCTCCAGCGGCTCCGGCGGTTCCTGTCCGAGCACGTAGCGGACGCCGTGCTGCGCTCGGACGACGCGCTGCTCGAACCGCACCGGCGCGAGGTTGCCGTCCTGCACTGCCGGCTTCGCGGCTTCACACCGTTCGCCGCCGACACCGAACCCGAGGTCGCGCTCCGCGTCCTGCAGGACTTCCATCGCCGGGTCGGTGACGTCGTGACGGCGCACGGCGCGACCCTCGGATCCTTCGCCGGTGACCGTGTCCTGATGTTCGTCGGCGACCCGATGCCGGTCGAGCATCCGGTGCGTGCAGTGGTGTCCGCGGCGATCGAGCTGCGCGACGCGGTGATTGCACTGGTCGAGGAGATGTCCGATCCGCACGATCTCGCGCTGGCGTGCGGCGTGACGTTCGGCTACGCAACGCTGGGCGTGATCGGCTTCGAAGGGCGGCTCGACTACTCCGCGATCGGGCCCGTCGTCGACCTGGCCGAGATGATCTGCGACGCGTCGGCGCCGGGCGAGATCCGGTGCGGCACGAACGTGTCGACGATGGCGAAGGAGTACGCCGTCGTCGAGGACCGCGGAGTCGTCGATCTGGCGGCCCATCTCCCGCCGACCGGCACGTGGTCGATCGTCGGGTTGCGCAGCGAGTCGGTCGCACCGGAGGGCACCCCCGAGCTCGACATCCGCCTGCTCGGGCCGCTCGAGCTCCGCTACCGCGGCGCCGACGTGCCGATCCGGGCCGCTCGGGTGCGTCGCCTGCTCGGCCTGCTGTTGCTGCAGCGTGGGCGGGTCGTGTCGATCGACCGCCTGGTCGACGAGGTGTGGGACAACGATCCGCCGGACTCCGCGCTCGCCGCGCTGCGGGTGCACGTGTCGCGGCTGCGCAAGATGCTCGCGGCAGCCGGGCTGGACAACATCCTCGTGACGAGACCCACCGGCTACCTGATCGAGGTACCGGAGGACTGCGTCGACGCCGACCGGTTCGAACGCGCCGTCACGAGCGCACGGTCACTTGTCGATGCCGGCGAGGACCGCAAGGCGGTCGAGGTGTTCCGCACTGCACTTCAGCTGTGGCACGGTGCGGCCCTGACCGGTATCGCGACCTCGACCTACGTGGCGGGCGAGGCGGCGCGCCTCGAAGAGGCCCGGCTCAACGCGCTCGAGGACTGCATCGGCGCCGAGATCGGATCCGGACACGCTCGCGACGTCCTCGGCGAGCTGGAGGCCCTCACCGTCGAGCACCCGCTTCGGGAACGGCTGTGGTCGCTGCGGATGCTCGCGCTGTACCGCGCCGGCCGGCAGGCGGAAGCGCTCGACTGCTACCAGACGCTTCGTCGACAGCTCGACGACGAGCTCGGCTTGGAACCCTCACCCGAGATCGCACGCCTGCATCAGGAGATCCTCGCGCAACGCGTCGGCGATTGACGAATAGTCGGTGGCACCCGCCGGGTAGGCTTGAGACACAGATCCGAGGGGAGTTCCGCGGTGTTCGGCCGGCCCAAGCCCACCGTCACGACAGCCGCGCCGGCCGAGCCGGAAGTGCGGTCGGCTCCTGCCTACCCTGAACAGCTCGGCTGGCTCGGTATCGCACTCGCGGCGATCGGATTGTTCCTCGCCCTGCACGGTCAGCACATCCGGGACCACCAGCAGCTCGCCGAAGGCCTCGCCCTCGCCGTGATCGGTCGCGGACTGGCCCTGGGCCGACCGCCGGTGGTGCGCCACGTGGCGATAGCCGCCGCGTTGCTGGTCCTCGCCCGACTGTCCGCCTCGCGCGGTGATGCGGCGATCGAGCAGCTCGCGCTGGTCGCCGCTGCGCTGGTCGCCCTGTGGGCGCCACCGTCACCACCCAGCACCAAGGCCCAGCGACGCAAGATCGTCGAGCTCGTGGACGCTACGGCGAACGACTGCCTGGCGCCGTTCGCGCAGCGGCTGGACAAGTCCTACATCTTCTCGCCGGACGGACTGGCGGCGGTCGCCTACCGGGTGCGGATCGGGGTCGCGGTGGCGTCGGGCGACCCACTGGGCGCCGAAGCTTCGCAGCTCGCCGCCGTCGAGGCGTACCGGCAGACCGCCAACGCCAACGGGTGGCGGCTCGCCGTACTCGGCGCCGGCGAGGACTGGGCCGAGTGGTGGCGCGAGCAGGAAGGGATGCGCGCGGTCCCGATCGGACGTGACGTCGTGATCGACGTCGAGAGCTTCACCATGACCGGCCGGGCGTTTCGCAACCTGCGCCAGGCCGTGCAGCGCACGCACAACTTCGGCGTGACGACTGCGATCTACCGCGAGAACGAACTCCCTGCCGAGCTGCGCACGACGTTGCAGGAAATGGTCGCGAACAGCAAGCGCAACCCGCACCGTGGGTTCTCGATGATCCTCGACGCGTTGCTGGAGCGCGAACACGTCGGGACGCTGATCGCCGTCGCGTTCGACAACACGGACAAGGTGGTCGGGTTCCAGCGATGGGCAACCGCCGACCGGGGTCGGGAGATCTCCCAGGACCTGCCGTGGCGGGTTCCGGGTGCGCCGAACGGGGTCGACGAACGGCTGGCCTACGACATGATCGAGTGGGCCAAGGAGCAGGGCGCACGCCGTGTGTCGTTGTCCTTCGCGGCGTTCCCGTCACTGTTCGAGGCGAAGCCCGAGCGTGGTTTCGACCGGATCGGCTATTGGGCGGCGCACCGGTTGGACCCGCTGATCAGGCTCGAGTCGCTCTACCGGTACCTGCGCAAGTTCCACGCGCTCGGCAGCCAGCGCTACGCGTTGCTGCGACTGCGCGACCTCGTCCCGGTCCTGGTCGCGATGCTGACGCTGGAGTTCGGCGCGCGGCGCACCCGCCGCCGCGACCGGCGGAGCTGGCGGCGGCTCGCGCGCCGCGCGCAGTAGTCGTCGGTCAGTAGCCGTACCCGCCGCCGCTCGGCGGCGAGGACTTCGTCGGGCTTGGCTTCGGCGCGGGCCTGGCGTGGCCGGCGCCGCTCGGCGTCGCCACGAACCAGTCGCCGTCCTCGCCTTGGCCCCGAACCTGCCCGGCCGCGGTGTCACCGGAGAAGCGGTACAGCGGCTTGCCGTGCAGCGCCGCCTGCCGCTTGTGGCCGCGCTTGATCGTCCCGAGGCCACTGACCCCGCTGACCTTCGCGCCCTTCGGCACGATCAGCGGCGGCCACTCGACCGCGCACGAGCCGCTGCAGTGGCTGTGACCCTTGGTGTCTGCCGTGTAGAGGTAGAGCGTCCGGCCGTTGCTGGTCGTGAGGATCGTGCCGTACGTCGTCACGTGCCGGGTCTTGACGTGGACCGCGTGCGAACTCGGATGGGCGGAGACCGAGGACGCGGCAACGCCTACTCCGGCGAGCACGACCGCGGTACCGGCGGCGATCGAAAGTCGTCTCATGCGGCTAGTCACGCAACCGGCTGCCGATCGGTTCACCGACCTACCGGCGGCGCAGCCGCCGATGGGCCAGCGCCAGCCAGACGTCGCGGTACTGCCGTGCTCGGTGCCGCTGATCCCGCCAGCTCGTCCCGGTGACCCGATGGGAGATCGGCACCGGGCACTCGACCACGCGGGCACCAGCGCGCAGCGCGTCGATCGTGAGGCCCACCTCGACGCCGAACCCGCGCGCGAACGGCTGCACCGCCTGGAACAGCTCCGGGGTGAGGCAGCGCTGGCCGGACAGCGGCTGGGTGGGCGGCCACCCCGTTGCCCGCTCGATCCCGCGACTGGCGAGCCGGACCACGAAGCCGTGGCCACCGCCCGGGGCCGGCGGCAGGACCGCGATCGTCATGTCCGCCTCGCCGGACAGCACCGGCCCGGCGAGCGGCGCCGCAGCCGCCGCGGACGCCTCCAGGTCGGCGTCGAGGAAGAGCAGCGCCGCGTCGGCGTACCCTTCGGCTCTCGCAGCCTCGGCGCCGGTGACCATCGCGGCCGCCTTTCCCCGGCGCCGCGAGTGGCTCACGACGTGCGCTCCGGCCTCAGCCGCCACCCCCGCCGTGTCGTCACTCGAGCCGTCATCCGTGACGATGACCGCCGCGACGCCGGCGATGCTCCGCGCCGCCGCGACGGTGGCGGCGATCCGCTGCGACTCGTTGAGAGCGGGGATCACGACGACCACCCGCTCAGGCATGGCGTCACACTGTCACAGTGCTTCCCAACTTCGTGATCGTCGGCGTCAGCCGCGCGGGCACGACCACGATGTTCAACACGCTGTCGCGCCATCCGCAGGTACTGGCCTCGTCCACCAAGGAAACCCGCTACTTCCAGGCGGTCCGGTACGGCGAGCCGCTCGCGCCGTTGGCGGACTACGAGGCGTACTTCCGTCGCTACTCCGGTCAGCCGGTGGTGATGGAGTGCACGCCGGACTACTTCTACGGTGGACAGGCAACAGCCATCGCCATCAAGCAGACCTGTGACCCGAGGGTCGCGATCATCCTCCGCGAGCCGGCGAGCCGGCTGATCTCGTTCTTCCAGTTCATGCAGGGCCGGCTGCAGCTACCGGCCGACATGACGCTGGCGGACTACGTCGCCCGGTGCCGCGCGATGCCTGCGGCGGAGATGGACACCCGTGCGGCCAACAACTACACGGCCTTGTGGGGCGGTCAGTACGCCCGGTTCCTGCCGTCGTGGCTCGAGGCCTATCCGGACCGATGCGACATCTACTTCTTCGACGACCTGCAGTCGGACCCGCTCAGCCTGCTTGCCGACCAGTGCGTCAGCCTCGGCATCGACCCCGACCGGCTGCCCCGCGACGTACCCGTCGACAACAGCGCGCCCGCGTACCGAAGCCCGCTGATGCAACGGGCCGCCGCCCGCGGCGCGCGGCTCGGACGTGGTCTGCTCCACCGGTACCCGTGGCTGTACTCGACCGCCCGGCGCAGCTATGAGGCGGTGAACAAGGCCGACGCGCCAGACGTCGCGGTACCGGAGACGCTTCGACGCGAGATCGAGGCGCTCTACCGACCCTGGAACGACCAGCTTCGAGACCAGCTCCGAGAAGCGGGAGTGACCGCGCTGCCCGCCTGGCTCCACTAGGAGGATGCGATGACGAACCCAGCAGACGGTCGCGACGTCATGGCCTCCTTCATCCCGGCTTCGCCGTTGGTGGCGCTGCTCGGCATCCGGATCGGATCCCTCGGGGACAGCGAGGCCACCCTGGTCCTGCCGTACCGCCCGGAGCTGACCACGATCGGCGAGACCGTGCACGGAGGTGCGATCGCCGCCCTCGCCGACACCGCGGTCATGGCCGCGTGCTGGTGCGGTGCGGAGCCCCCCGAGTCGCTGCGCGGAAGCACCGTCGACCTCACCGTGCACTACCTCGCGCCTGCCATCGCCAGCGATCTGACGGCGCACGCGCGGGTGCTGCGACGGGGCCGGAAGATCAGCCACGCCGAGGCTTCGGTCACCGACGGTGCGGGAACCCGGGTGGCGCACGCGGTCGGCACCTATCAGCTCGGCTAGCCGGAATCCTCAGTCGCGCGCCGCGAGCACCATCGGCATGCCGTGCGCCGGCCGGAGCGTAACGCTTGCCCGGATACCGACCTCGGCGTCCGGGGCGAGGGTGGGCCGCCACCGCGGTACGAGAACGGCAAGTGCCAGCACCGCCTCGGTCAACGCGAACGCCTGGCCGATGCAGGCGTGCGCACCGGCGCCGAACGGCAGGTACGCGCCGCGCGGCTGACCGGGCGCCTTCTCGTCGTAGCGCCCGTCACGATCCAGCCAGCGGTCCGGCCGGAACACCTGCGGCTCGACCCACCAGCGCGGGTCGCGCTGGACGATCCAGCTGGGGATCATGAGCAGGTCCCCCGGCTGTGGCCGGTAGGGACCGAACTGCAAGGGACCTACGACCTCGCGCTCGTTGATCCAGGCCGCCGGCCGGATGCGGAGCGTCTCTGCGACCACGGCCTGCGCGAAGTGGAGTCGCTCGACGTCCTCGTACACCGGGTCGCGGTCGCTGATGACCGCGGTGATCTCCGCGGCGAGCCGATCCCCGACGTCGGGATGCTGGTCGAGCAGCCACCACAGCCAGGTCAGGGTGACCGCGGTGGTCTCGTGTCCCGCCATCAACAGGGTGAGGAGCTCGTCGCGCACGTCCTCCTCGCTCAGCTGCGGAAGGTCTTCCGCGGCGACCCGCAGCGACTTCACCAGCTCAGCCTCGCTGGTCGCGGCGCTGTTCCGGGCGATCCGGTCGAGGGTGGCGATCGCCTCGCGCAACCAGCCAAGCCCCGGGATCGGCTTGCCGGCGAGGTAGTCCGCCTTGGGCACGAACATCAACGGCATCGCCCGCATCAGCCGCTCGAGCGCCCTGCCAACCGTCGGGGCCAGCGCCCGGCCGTCGACGCCGAGCACGGCACGGCCGATGGCGTCGATCGTCAGGGCCGCCATGTCACGGTCCATCAGGATCCGGGCACCCGCCCGCCACTCGGCATCGGTCGCCTTGGCGGCCTCGACGATGCTTGCCGCGTAGGCGGTGAACCTGTCGCGGTGAAAGGCCGGTTGCATCTGGCGACGGCGCAGTCGGTGCGCCGGACCCTCCGTGGTGAGCAGCCCCTCGCCGAGGACGACGGACATCTTCCGGAACGTCGTGCTGCGGCTCACGACGTCCGGCGGCGAGGTCAGCGCCTGGCGTACCCAGGTCGGCTCGGTGACGATCCAGCACGTGTCACCGGCGAACCTGAAGCGCGCGATCCCCTCGGCGCGCGCCGCCTCCCCCATCTCGTCCCACAGGTCAGCGCTCTTCGTCCGGTCCAGCGACCACCAGACCTTGCGCAGGTTGAAGCGGAACCGCGGAGGTTCGGTCACTACTTCGGTGGCGGCGATCGCCATGCACGGACCATAACCAGGAGACGACCAGACCGCAGTGACGCACGCCACTCCCGGAAACCCGGCGGCCGACGGGCAGCGACCGCTCGATCATGGCGGGGTGATCCGGCGGGTCCGACCGGGCGACGTCGCGACTGGCGACGTCCAGCCATTCCCGTCCGATCCGTGCCGGGACGAGATCCGGATGGTCCGCAACCGGCCGGGTAGGGCGCGGCGGGGTGCGCCGCGCCCTACCCGATGAACCCAGTCGTTCCTACTTCAGGTGGACCATTCGCACCATGCCCATGAGGGCGTGCGGCATCCCGGTCTTGAGGTCCGGGAAGAAGCAGACCTCGGCGTAGGTGCCGGCCGGCAGGTCGTAGGTCAGGGTCTGCGAGTGACCCATGAACAGCACGTCGGTCCCGACTGAACCGTCGCGGAAGATGTTCGGTCCGCCCGGCTGTCCCGGCGGGCTCTGCAGGGCCTTGACCATGACCTTGCGGGTGGTGCCCTTCTTGACGTGCATCAGGAACAGGAAGTGCGGCGAGTTGGTCGCCTTGTTCGTGAACTCGATGGTGCCCTTTGCCGGCAGGTTCACTGCACCACCGAACCGCTTGGCGTTCGTCGCCGTGACCTTCGCGTCGACCGAGGGAGCCGTGCGGGAGCCGGCTCGCGGCGACACGTGCAGCTTGATCGCCTGGTCCGCGCCTGGTCCGTTCTCGTCGTTGAGCAGGTAGTAGGTGCCTGCCTTCGGCAGGACGACACTGCCGTTCACGGTGGTGTGTCCGGCCCCGGAGTCCAGGCCGCCGTAGAAGGTGGTGTGCTTGACGATGTTGTTCAAGGCCGCGATGCCGTCGGGGGACGGGGCGTCCTGGGACTGACCGAACGTGCCGAAGTCACTCTTGAGGTTGTCGAGCGTGTAGCCGCTGTGGAGCCGCATGATCGCGATCTCCTGCTCACCCTTCTTCGCGTGCAGCGTGAGGTCGACGCGACCCGCGGAGAAGTGACGGGGACCCTTGAGGTCGAAGGTGCCGCTCTTGTCGGCGGTGACCGTCAGATGAGGGGTGGAGAGGTGAGCCGCCTTCGCCTGGGCCGTGCCCAGAGCGGGGAGTGCGGTGACGGCGACAACTGCGCCTGCCGCGGCCGCAGCGAGGGCAGCCGAGCGTTTGGAAACATGCATGGGATGGGTGTCCTTCCCCCGTGGTTGGAGTACCTAAGAACTGCTGGACCTTACAGCAATCGTTGTCTGCTGCAATACTCATCCGGTGCTGTTTTCACGGGGGCGGCACGCGCTCCTTGGGGTCGGCTGTCTGCTGACCGCTGCCGCGGGCTTTGCGCTGATGCCGCAGCAAGCGGCTGCCGGGACGCCCGGCATGGTGCTCGGGCACGTCCCGCGCGCGGTCGCGCCGATGTCGGCGACGATCGTCATCCCGAAGGATGCGAAGGACAAGGGCTACGCCACGAAGGTCGTGACGATCTCGCAGGGCGGCACGCTGAGCGTCGTCAACCTCGACAGCGCCGAGCACACCGTCACCGCCGATGCGGTCGGCTCGAAGGGCAACGCGCTCTTCGACCGGTGGGTGGAGCCGGGCCAGACCGTGACGATCCCGAACGCCAGCAAGCTCGCGGCAGGCACGTACACCTTCCACTGCACGTTCCATCCGAGCATGACGGGCACCCTGATCGTCGAGGGCGGACCCGGTGGCGTCCAGCCGGACACCCCGGACTTCACCCTGCCGCTGAAGCTTCCTCGGGCTCTCACCGGTTCGAAGCTCGACATCCCGATCGAACAGGCATCGGTCCGCGTCTTTCCGACCGGTCCGCTGACCAAGATGTGGACCTTCGGCGGCAGTTACCCGGGTCCGACGATCTCCCGGCCGGCCGGGCACGACACGAAGGTGACGTTCCACAACCGGCTCCCCAAAGCCGCCGGCTCGATCACGGTCCACCTGCACGGCGACCACCATCGGTGGCAGGACGACGGCCAGCCCACCCACTTCCTGATCAAGCACGGTCGTAGCCGGACCTACGACTACCCGCTGCGCGACCACGGGAAGCCGGAGACCGAGGCCACGGACTTCTACCACGATCACCGGATGAACCTGACCGCCCGCAACAACTGGCGGGGGCTGCAGGGGATGTTCCTCGTGCACTCCAAGCGCGAGCGGGCGCTGCGACTGCCGAGCGGCAAGTACGACGTGCCGCTGATGATCGCCGATCGCAAGTTCACCAAGGGCAACCAGCTGGCGGACCCGTTCCACGAGCACGCATCGCCGCCGGACGACGCCACGGTCGGAAACCGGATCCTGGTGGACGGCCGGTTCGCGCCGCATCTCGACGTCGCCCAGCACCGTTATCGGCTTCGGCTGGTCAACACGTCGGACTTCACGTCGTACGACTTCGCGCTCTCCAACGGCCGGCCGCTGGTCCAGATCGGCACCGGCAGCGGGCTGCTGCCGCATCCGGTCGCACGGCAGGACATCCTGCTCGGCCCGGCGCAGCGCGCCGATGTCGTCGTCGACTTCGCGGGTGAGCTGCACCAGAAGGTGGAGCTGGAAAGCATCCCGCGTACCGACCGGCCGCCGTCCGGGATCGGTACGCCGTCAGCCAGCGTGATGCAGTTCCGCGTCACTCGCACCGCGACCGACCACACGAAGGTTCCGCACAACCTCGCGACCCCCCCGCACATCACGGTGCCGAAGGTGTCGTTCACCTGGACGCTGGGATTGCAGGGCACCGCGTCGACCGGCGCTGCGTGGACGATCAACGGGAAGGCCTTCGACCCTCGCCACGTCGAAGTCGAGGTGCCGCGTGGCGCGACCCGCGCGTGGCGGATCACCAATCTGTCCCCGCTCACCCACTACGTGCATCTGCACGAGGAGCAGTGGCACACCGTGTCACGCGACGGGAAGAAGCCGCCGCCTTGGGAGCGGGGCCTGGAGGACACCTGGCGACTCGATCCCGGTGAGGACATCGTGCTCGCGGCGACCTTCACCGACTACACCGGCGTCTTCATGATCCACTGCCACATGCTCGACCACGAAGACGACGGGATGATGTCGCAGTTCGCCGTGGTCAGGCCGCACACCCACTCGCTGCCGCCGGGCTATCACGCGGGAGCGCAGCCGGCCCCGAAGGGGAACGTCCACATGGCGTCGATGACGATGCCGATGACACCCCGGCTGCAGCTCCGCCCGCCGGCCGCGAGCGGCTGGCAGACAGCGGTCGGCCGCTTCGGCGAGGCGACCGCCCTCGAGCTGATCGTTTTGCTCGCCGGCTTCGGTGCGCTACGGCTTCGCCGCGCGACCCGGGTCGCGGCCTAGTAGTACCAGGGGTAGCTGGACCAGTCCGGCTCCCGGCGTTCGAGGAACGCGTCGCGACCTTCTGCGGCTTCCTCGGTCATGTAACCCAGCCGAGTCGCCTCGCCGGCGAACAGCTGCTGCCCGACCAGACCGTCGTCGATGGCGTTGAAGGAGTACTTCAGCATCCGGATGCCCATCGGGCTCATCGCGTTGACCTTGCCGGCCCACTCCAGCGCGACCTTCTCGAGGTCGGCGTGATCGACGACTGCGTTGACCATGCCCATCCGGTACGCGTCCTCGGCGGTGTACTCCTCGCCGAGGAAGAAGATCTCGCGCGCGAACTTCTGCCCGACCTGACGCGCGAGGTACGCCGAGCCGAAGCCACCGTCGAAGCTCGCGACCTTGGCGTCGGTCTGCTTGAAGCGCGCGTGCTCACGACTGGCCAGGGTCAGGTCGGAGACGACGTGCAGGCTGTGGCCGCCGCCGGCGGCCCATCCGGGCACGACGCACATGACGACCTTCGGCATGAACCGGATCAGCCGCTGCACTTCGAGGATGTGCAGCCGCCCGGATCGCGCCGGATCGATGGTGTCCGCGGTGTCTCCCTCGGCGTACTGGTAGCCGTCACGGCCGCGGATTCGCTGGTCACCGCCGGAGCAGAACGCCCAGCCGCCATCCTTCGGCGACGGCCCGTTTCCGGTGAGGAGGACGCACCCGACGTCGGAGGTCATGCGCGCGTGGTCAAGTGCAACGTAGAGCTCGTCGACCGTGCCCGGACGGAACGCGTTGCGCACCTCCGGCCGGTTGAACGCGACCCGTACCGTGCCCGACGAGCGCGCCCGGTGATAGGTGATGTCGGCGAAGTCGAAGCCGGGGACCTCGTCCCAGGCGGACGCGTCGAAGATCTCTGACACCACGCGACGAGGGTAAAGGGACGGGTCAGTCGATCAGGCCGGCGGTACGCAGGAAGGCGACCTGATCGGCGGCGATCTGCGGAGCGAGTGGTCGACCGAAGACGGAGAAGTGGTCCGCGTCGTAACGGTGAAGCTCACCGCCCGGTGCCTTGCGCGCCAGCCGCTCGACCGCAGGGTTGTGCGTCGTGATGTCCCGCTCACCGAGCCCGACCCAGACCGGCTGCCGCAGCCGCCGCGCCTTGCGTACCGGGCGGAAGGTCGCGACCACCAGGAAGATCCCCGGGGTCACCTCGTTGCGCCAGGTGGAGTCCGGAGGTGCGCACGCGAGGAAGCCCTCGAGCTCCCCGGGCTTCGTCAACGCGGCGTGCCCACCGGGTGGTGCAGCCACCGGCATCAACAGGTGGCGACCCGCCAGGTTCTGCACCGCCCGCGGAATGATCCACGCGCTCACCGACGGTGGCGTACCGAGCGCTCGCGGGACGCCGTCGACGAACGGGCACAGTGCGATCACCGCCGCGACGTCGGCTCCTCGGATCGCTGCCTCGACCGCAAAGCCGGCCCCGAACGAGAAGCCCCACGCCACGACTCTCGTCGCGTCGATCCGGTCGTCGGCGCGAGCGAAGGCGATCGCCGATCGCCAGTCCTCACGTTGCGCCCGGAGCAGAAAGCGCTGCCGCGGCTGGCCGCCGGAGTCTCCGAAGTAGCGGTAGTCGAAGGCCAGCACCGCGCATCCGGCCGCGGCGAACGCCTCGGCGTACGCCGCCAAGCCGTCGTGCCGTGTCATCGAGAACCCCTGTCCCAGCACCACGCACGGGTGCGGTCCGGGAGCGTTGGGCACCACGAACCAGGCCGCCAGCGAGGTCTCCCCGGACGCAACCTTCACGTCCTGAGCACGCGACCAGATTTCTTCCCCCATGTTGTCGATTCTCCGGCTCCGCGCACCTGCCGGTCAGGACGCCCCGTCGAGCGTGCCGATGGTCACCCGCCCGTCGGCGCCCACTCGCCACCCCGGATTGGTCGCGACCTCCCACCGAAAGCCGGACGGGTCGGCGAAGTAGCAGTGGAAACCGCCGAAGTCGGCCTGCTGTGGTTCCTTCAAGATGCTCGCACCGGCCGCGCGCGCCCGCTCGCAGACGGCCACGACCTCCTCCTCCGAGCCGACCACCTGAGCGAGGCTCATCGGCGCAGGCGAGTCGGTCGGCGTGGCCGGGTCGTGCGGTGACACGTCCGCTTCCAGAGCGTGGGCGCCGTAGAACGCGAGGAGCAGGCCGTGGTTGACCTGAACGAAGATGACGTCGCCGGGGACCTCCAGCGCGATCTCCCAGCCCAGCCCATCGACGTAGAACCGCTTGGCCTGGGCGATGTCGGCGACGCCGAGCGTCACGATGTCGATCCGCTGCTCCATCTCGCCATCCTGCTCCACGCGAAACCAGTCGAAAAGTGTCACTGGCAACCGAGAGACTCGGCGTTGTGGGGATGACGGTGTTTCCGACGGCAATCGGCGACTGCGGGATCGTGTGGAACGACACCGGCGTGTGCGGCGTCCAGCTTCCCGAAGTCAGCCCCGCGGTCACTCGCGAGCGGTTGCGGCGTTACTGGCCCGACGCGTCCGAAGCCGAACCGACCCCCGCGGCGAGCCGGGCGATCGAGGGCATCACGGCCCTGCTCGACGGGACGCCGGACGCGATGCACGACGTCGTGATCGATCTCGGCGCAGTGAGCGAGTTCCGGCGCGGCGTCTATGAGGTCGCCCGCACGATCGGACCCGGCGACACGATCACCTACGGCGAGATCGCCTCCCGGCTGGGACAACCCCACGCTGGTCGCGAGGTCGGGCAGGCCCTCGGCGCCAACCCGGTCCCGTTGATCGTCCCGTGCCATCGGGTGCTGGCCGCCGGGGGGAAGCTCGGCGGATTCTCCGCGCGCGGCGGAGTCACCACGAAGTCCCGCCTCCTTGCGATCGAAGGCGCGAGCCTGTTCTGACGCCGAGCAGCTGCGCCGGACAGTGCGGTTAACTGTCGCCATGCCGACCGCGAAGGACCTTGCAGAGACCTCACTCCGGCTGACGAAGGAGCGCGACCGGGACGGTTGGCTCGCGCTGTTCGCGCCCGACGCGTTCGTTGAAGATCCGGTCGGCGGCGGGCGACAAGAGGGCATCGAGGCCATCACCGCGTTCCACGACTCGACGATCTCGACGGTGGAGTCGTTCGACTACGAGATCGAGCGCTCCTACCTGTGCGGCAACGAGGTCGCGATGGTGATCCACATGACGATCGTGGCCGCGGGGTTCCCGCTCGACATGGACCTCGTCAACATCTACACAGCGACACCGGACGGCGAGCACCTGCTGTCGCTGCGCTCCTGGTGGGACGGCAGCCGCCAGGGCGCCTAGCTCAGCCACGGGCTGCGTTGCGTTACATGGCGGAACGTAATAGGTTTCGCGCATGTCGCAGGCTGCTCCGACCGAGTCCGGCGACGACGCCCCCCGAGTAGGGCGCCCCCGCGATCCGCGGGTCGACGACGCAATCCGCAAGGCGACGCTCGAGCTCCTCGTCGAGGACGGGTACCAGGCCACGACGATCCAGGCGATCGCCCGTCGCGCCGGCGTCAGCGCACCGAGCGTCTACCGCCGGTGGTCCTCGAAGGCGGAGCTGATCGAGGAAGCAGTCTTCCCCAGCGGCCTGCTCGCTCCCGAGGCGCGTACCGGCGACGTCATCACCGACTTGGCGCCGTACTGCCTGCAGATCCTGAGCTACCTCTCCGACCCGGCGATCCGCGCCGCGATCCCCGGCCTGCTCGTCGAGTACCAGAACCATCCGGAGATGTGGCGGGTGTCGATGGAGCGCAGCTTCTTCCCGATGCGGCAGTCCTTCGACGACTACCTCGCGCAGAGTGGCCGCGCCTCCCTCGTCGCCAGTGACGCGCTGTTCGACGTCATGGTCGGCGCGCTGTTCACGCGCGCGCTGAACTACGGCGCGGAGGGAGCCGCCGAGTTCGCGCGTTCGGTCGCGGAGGTCGTGACCGCGGCCCTGCGGCCCGTGAAGGGAGGGGGCACGAAATGACCGAGCCCGTCGAGATCGAACACATCACGATGAAGGTCTCGAGCCGCGAGCCCGAGCAGGTGCGCCGGCGACTCGAGGCCTGGATCGCGACCCAGCTCGAGGGGGCGAGCGACGTCGCGGTCTCCGACCTCGAGGGCAGCGAGGCCAACGGCATGTCCAGCGACACCGTGCTGTTCCGTGCCCGCTGGAACGACGCCGACGGCGCCCACGACGAGCGGCTGGTCGCGCGGATCGCTCCGGACGCCGCCGACGTGCCGGTGTTCCCGACCTATGACCTGCAAGGCCAGTACGACGTGATTCGAGCAGTCGCCTCCCTGACCCAGGTGCCGGTCCCCCGCCCATGGTGGTGCGAGCCGACCGGGCAGGCGCTCGGCGCGCCGATGTTCGTGATGAGCCGAGTCGACGGAGTCGTCCCGCCCGACGTCATGCCGTACCCGTTCGGCGACAACTGGCTCTACGACGCGACCGCCGACCAGCAGCAGACGCTGCAGACCTCGACGATCGAGGCGATCGCGGCGCTGCACGAGATCTCCGACGCGCCCGCCCGGCTGCCGTTCCTGGACAAGCACCAGCCGGGCGACAGCCACCTGCGGCGCCACGTCGCCAACACCCGAGCCTGGTACGACATGGTCGCCCGCGAAGGCGCGCCGTCGGCGTTGGTCGAGCAAGCCTTCGACTGGCTGTCGGACAACTGGCCGGCCCACGAGGGCCCGACCGTCCTGTCGTGGGGCGACTCGCGGATCGGCAACGTGCTGTACGACGACTTCCGGCCTGCGGCGTTACTCGACTGGGAGATGGCCGGCCTTGGCCCGCGGGAGCTCGATGTCGCCTGGCTGGTCTATGCACACCGCGTCTTCCAGGACATCACCGGCGCGCTCGGCCTGCCGGGGATGCCGCACTTCCTGCAGCCCGCAGAGGTCGCGACGCAGTACGAGTCGCTCACCGGCTACGCGTGCCGCGACCTCCGGTGGTTCATGGTCTACGGCGCCGTCCAGTGGGGCATCGTCTTCCTCCGGACCAGCGCCCGTCAGGTCCACTTCGGCGAGAAGGAATGGCCGGCGGACCGCGACGAGGTCATGCACAACCGGATCCATCTCGAGTCGCTCCTCGACGACGTCACCGAATAGCAAAGGGACCAAGCGATGCCGGTAGCTCTCGACGAGTACCCGCTGCACCAGACGCCGCTGTCGATGCGCTACGTCGCAAGCAGCGACCGCAACTTCTACGACCGCTGCTACTTCAACGCCCACGACCGCACCGGCGACATCTTCCTGATCACCGGAGCCGGCATCTACCCGCAGCTCGGCGTGAAGGACGCGTACGTCGTCGTGCGGCGCGGCGATCTGCAACACGTCGTCCGGATGTCCGACGCCCTCGACGACGAGCGGATGAACCTCACGGTCGGGCCATACCGGATCGACGTCGTCGAGCCGTTGCAGCGGATCCGGCTGGTCTGCGACGCCGACGCGCAAGGCATCGGCTTCGACCTCACGTGGCAGGGCTCGTTCCCCGCAGTAGATGAGGAGCGCCACCTGCTGCGCACCGGTATCCGTCCGATCCTCGACACCTGGCGCTTCGCACAGCTCGGTACTTGGTCGGGCGAGATCCGCGTCGACGGTGAGCGCGTCGCCGTGTCTCCCGACACGTGGGTCGGCTCTCGCGACCGGTCGTGGGGCATCCGTCCGGTCGGCGAGCCGGAGCCGGCCGGACGCCCGGACGACAACGGAATGGACTTCGGGTTCTGGTGGCTGTACGTGCCGATCAAGTTCGACGACTACGCGGTCGTGCTGATCGCGCAGGAGGACGGCGTCGGTCATCGCACGCTCAACGACGCGGTGCGGGTGCACCCCGACGGGCGGATCGAGCAGCTCGGGTGGCCGCGAGTGAAGATCACGTACCGGTCCGGGACGCGCATCCCCGAGCACGCCACCATCGGCCTGACCGAGCCGGACGGCAGCCCCATCACTCTCGAGGTCGAGACGCTCGGCCACGTGCCGTTGCACGTCGGATGCGGCTACGGCGGCGACCCGGACTGGGCGCACGGGTCCTGGCGAGGCCGTCACTGGATCGAGGGTGCGACGTACGACTTCACCGACCCGGCTGTCGCTGCGCGGACTCCGTGGGGCGTGATCGACCACGTCGGGCGCGCCACGCTCGGCGGCGACGTGGGCTGGGGGCTGTTCGAGCACGGCACCATGGGCCGCCACCTGCCGAGCGGCTTCGCGGACTTCGGTGCGGTAGCCCCGTGAGCGTCAGCGGAGCCAAGATCCTCGTCACCGGCGTGACGAGTGAGGTCGCCAAGCCCGTAGCGCTCGCGCTGGCCAAGGACAACGTGGTGTTCGGGGCGGCCCGCTGGAAGGACCCGGCGTCCCGCGAGCCGTTCGAGGCGGGCGGGGTGACGCCGGTCTTCCTCGACCTGGTGAAGGGCGACCTCTCGAGCCTTCCCGAACGCGTCGACTACGTGGCGCACTTCGCCGTGATGAAGAGCGGCAAGTGGCCGGTCGACCTCGACGGCAACGTCGGCGGGGTCTTGTTGCTGATGGAACGCTTCGCCGATGCGAAGGCCTTCCTGCACTGCTCGACGTCCGCGGTCTACGAGCCGCACCCGCACGGCGAGGCGCACGAGGACTCACCGCTCGGCGACAACCACCGTGCCTACTACCTGGAGACGTACTCGATCTGCAAGATCGCGGCGGAAGCGGCAGCCCGCCACGGCGCCCGTCGCTACGACCTTCCCACGACGATCGCCCGCCTCAACGTGCCGTACGGCGATGGCGGCGGCTGGCCGATGTTCCACCTCGCCCAGATGGCGGCGGATCAGGAGGTCGCCCTTCACGAGGTGCGGCCGAACGTGTTTCAGCCGATCCACTCCGACGACATCGTGGCGACGGTGCCGAAGCTGCTCGAGATCGCCGACGTACCGCCGACCACGGTCAACTGGGCCGGTGACGAGCGGGTCAGCGTCGAGGAGTGGACGGCCTACCTCGGCGAGCTCACCGGCCTGACCCCGAAGCTCGCCGTCTCCGAGCACTCGCTCGCGAGCGGCATGGTCAACCTCGACCGGATGCACGAGCTGGTCGGACACTCGACGGTGCATTGGAAGGACGGGATGCGCCGCATGGTCGAGGCGATGCGCCCGGACCTGATCAGGTCCTGACTCTGCTTTAGTCGAGGCGTGCGGCGCGAGCGGCGGGATCTGGGGCTGCTCGCCGCCGGCACGATGGTGTCGGTTGCCGGCGACTCGGCGGCGATGATCGCGCTGCTGTTCGAGCTCGAACGGCACGGCGTCGGCTGGGTGTCGGCCGCGCTGGGCGCGGAGCTGCTTCCGTTCGTCCTGTTCGCGTCGTTCAGCGGGCGACTGGTCGACCGTCACGACAACCGGCGGCTGCTCGTCATCGCGCTCACCGGGCAGGCCCTCCTCGCCGTACCGCTCGCCTTCGCCCGCACCCCGTGGTTGGTCATCGCGCTGTTCTTCGCGCTGAACACATTCGCCACGGTGGACCGTCCGGCCGCGAACGCGATGGTTCCGGTTCTCAGCGGCGACCTGGACCCGGCCAAGGGCTACGCCTGGGTCGCGACCGGCTCGGGGATCGGCTGGATCGTCGGACCCGCCGTCGGCGGAATCCTGACCTCCGCGGTCGGCGTGACGTCGGCGATCGGGGCGGACGCCGCGACCTTCCTCGTCGTTGCCGCGGCGTGCGCCGCACTGAGCGCCTCTCGCGGAGGCTCCGCATCCGACGACCCCGAAGCAGACCGTCACGGCGGGATGCGAATCATCCGCCGAGACACCGTCGTGTTCCTGAGCCTGCTCACCACCGCGATCGCGATTGCCTGCGCCGTGGTGGACAACGTCGCCGCCCCGTTCCGGTTCCTCGACCAGCTCGCGACCTCGTCCACCGGGTACGGCGGCTACCTCGCGGTGTGGGGGGTCGGCGGCATCCTCGGCAGCCAGATCCCTCGCCGGCTGCCATCCTCGCGGCTGTCGACCGCACTCGCGATCGGCAACGGCATCTCCGGCCTCGGCATCCTCGGCATCGGCCTCGCGCCTTCCCTCGGCGTCGCGCTCGGGGCGTCGGCGGTGGGTGGGGTCGGCAACGGCATCGCGAACGTCGCGCTGAGCGCGCTGGTCGCGGATCGGGTTGCGGCAAGCCAACGCGGTCGCGCGTTCGCAGCAGTCGGCGCGGTCGTCCAGGCCGGGGTCGGCGTCGGGACCGTCGCGGGCGCCCCGCTCGTCGCGGCCCTCGGGGCGGGCCACGCGATGACCGCGGCCGGCGGCCTGGCGGCGCTGCTGGCCGGGGTGACCGCGGTCTGGACTGCCGCTAGAAGCCCGGACTGACGCGCCGTCGAATGAGCGCGACCGCGCAGGTCACGACGAACACCCCCCAGGCGACGAAGCCGACCAGGCCCACCCCGATCACCTTGCTGCCGTCGACGATCGCCGGCGTGCACGCGCCGGCGACAGCGAGAGCGATCCCTCCCACCAGGCCGATGCCCTTCCACGCGTCGGGGACCAGACCGTCGGCAGCGGCCGCAGCGCTGAACCCGATCAGGGCAACGCCGATCGACACCAACAACACGCCGAACACCGCGTTGTGCAGCACCCACAGCGCACTGACAACGGCAGCGCTCGCGGATCCACGGTGCACGTACTCGGCGAGCGCGACGTCGGTCGCAACCGTCATGGTGAACATGGCGATGATCCCGGTGGCACCGAAGGCGCCGGCGAGTGCCGGGGCACGAACGCCGGCCGCCGACAACCGGGACAGCATCGCGCCGAGAAAGCACGCCAGACCGAGCGCGCCGACCGGATACAGCGCCGCCAGCAGCACGGTGGTGCCGTGATGCGCGGCGTAGTACGCGGCGACCGACGCGGCGCCGGCGTCGTTGGCGGGCAGGTCCTTGGCGCGCACGACGTTCTGCGCCACCACGGTTGCCACGAAGACGAGACCGCCGACACCCCCCACCAACCCGGCCGGCAGCAGGCCGGGGCGATCGGCGGGTAGTCCGCGCTGAACGGGCATGGCACCGGTGACCTGAGACATCCCGAGCTCCTCCTAGGATGATTGGCAGAACGACGTACAAGTGACTTGAATGTCATACCAATGAGTTGAACGAGGGTCAAGTTATGAGCGACGCCGCTCCACCTCGCCGCAGCCGCCGCGCGGCGCAGGCGGAGCTGACGCGCCAGGAGATCCTCCGAGCGGCGCGGACCCGGTTCGCCAGCGAGGGTTACGCGGCGACCAGCCTCAAGGACATCGCGGCGGACGCCGGTGTCTCGATCCAGACGCTTTACGACAGCGTCGGGTCAAAGGCCGACCTGGTGCGGCGGCTCAACGACCTGATGGACGTCGAGGGTGACGTCGCCGGGATCGCTGCCGGCATCGGTACGGAGAGCGACCCGCGAGCGCTCGCCGCCGTCCCCGCGCGCGTCACGGCTCGGCTGCTTGATCGCTGTGGCGACATCATGCGGGCCTGCCTCGCCGGTGGCCTCGCCGACCCCGGACTGCTGCCGCTGCTCGAGGAGGGCGGTAGACGGCATCGCGCCGGTGCCGCCGCGATCGCCGGACGGCTTGCGGCGCTCGGCGCGTTGCGCGGGTCCGTCACCGTCGAGCAGGCGGCCACGACGATCGCAGCGCTGGCGGACTTTCGACTGGCGATCGTGCTGATCGACGACCACGGCATGTCCGTGGCGCAGGCCGAGCGGTGGATGGCGGACCAGACGATCCGGGCGCTGCTGGGCGATCCCTGATCGTCTCGCCGCAAGGTCAGGTGAGGATCTCCGCCGGCGGTTCGTCGACAAGTACCAGTGGGGGACGCTCGCTGACGTCGACCTCGTGCTGCAGGTGGACGAAGCCATCGCTGTCACGCACGGGCTGTGACAACACGGTCGAGGCAACCGCATCGGCTGCCACCCGGCCTTGCGAGATGAGCCGGTCGACGACGGTCTGCAGGACTTCCGCGGCCATGAGTCCGAGCGACTGCAGGTCGGAGTGCGAGTGGTGGCGTTCGTGCAGGTCCACCTGCGCGATCGCATCGACGCCGAGCAGCTCTGCGGTGTCGAGCAGCAGGCCGATGTCGACGCCGTAACCGCAGCGGAACGGGAGCCGCTCGAACAGGTCGCGCCGTCCGGCGTACTCACCCCCCAACGGCTGCACGATCCCGCCGAGCTCCGGCCAGAACGCGGCGAGCAACGGGCGGGCGGTCAGCTCGGTCACGCGGCCGCCGCCGACGGTGACATCTCCGTCGACGTCCCGGTCATAGGCCCCCTTGACGAAGGCGACCGAGGAGTCGGCGAGTAGCGGACCGACGAGCGCCGGAACGTAACGCTGGTCGAACCGCTCGAGGTCGGCGTCGAGGAACACCACGACGTCCGCTTCGGTGGCGGCGACCCCCCGCCACATCGCCTCGCCCTTGCCGGGTCGGCCGGACCTCACGACCCGCGCGCCCGCGGCCGCCGCGAGGTCGGCGGTCGCGTCCGAGGAAGCGCTGTCGACGACGATGACCTCGTCGACCACCCCGCCGCCGTCATGCGCCCGGACCGCGGCCACGATCTCCCCTACGGTCGCCGCTTCGTTGCGCGCCGGGAGAATGACCGCAACCCGCCGGCCATCCTTGCTCGCCGCGACGTCACTGGCCGGCCAGTCCTCGATCCGGCTCATCCGAGCCAGCTGTCCGAGTCGTACCGTCATCGCGGCATCACCGCCACGACGCAGCAGTCCGGGGCGACGCCGCCGGGCCGTGCGCCGCCCGCATCGAGCCCGGCGCCCTCCAGCACTCCGGCGACCAGCTGGCAGTTCATGCCGCACACCAGCTCTGGAGCCAGGTCGGCGACAGCGCGAAACGGGCAGTTGCGCAGCCGCACGGTGTCCTCCGCTCCCTCGACCGGTTCATACCCCAGATCATCCAGTGCGCCGACAACCGCCGCGCGAGCGCGTCGCCCGGAAGCAGGCCGTCGCTCCTCGCCGATGCGCTTTCCCTCGGCGCGCGCAAGCTCGTACGACGCCTCCATCGCGTCGCCCGGCCGTGCGCTGATCGCCTCCGCCAACAGCCGCGCGGCGAAGAAATAGTGCCGGCTCGGCACCGAGAGCTCCACCTCGACGTCGGTCGCGCGGTAGCGCTTGGCGGGACGACCGGACCCAGGGCCGCCGGGACAGCCCTCCGGGCGCGCGTAGTCGGTCGCGAGCAGCCCGGCCGCCGCCAGCCGATCCAGATGAAACGCCGCGAGCCGGCGGTTGATGCCGGTGCGTCGCGAGACCTCGTCACGGGTGAGCGGTCCGCTCGCCCGCCGTACGGTGCGGTAGACCTCACGCCGATGCGGCTCGGAGAGCAGCTGGGCAAGGTCCCAGGCGGGTGCCACCCGGCCTGCCGTCTCGCTCATCGCGCTCCTCACGCTCTATCGACAGTCTATGTTGTCGATAGTACGGTCAGGCAAGGCATTGCGGATTCACCGACCAAGGGGCAGGAGTACGTCATGAGGCACTTCTCGTTTCGCCCGTCACTGACGATGCGTGGCAGGAAGTTCAAGGGGCTGCGAGGCCTGGCCGGGAAGCCGTTGCACCCGCCGCTGACCGATGTGCCGATCACCGCGTACCTGTTCGTCGCCGTGTTCGACGTGATCTCGATCGCGGTGCACAGCTCGCACGCGGAGCTCGGTCACCAGATGTTCCTGGCCGGTACCTGGACCCTGCTCGGCGGAGCCGCGGTATCGGTTCTTGCGGCGCTGACGGGGGCGATCGACTGGTGGAAGTCCAGCGAGGCCGGGACCCAGGCGCGTCGCACCATCAATGCCCATGCCCTCACCATGATCGTGGTCACCGTCATCGTCCTGGTCGACTTGATCCTGCGGCTGGCGTCGTACGACGACCGTCACTACGCCCCCACCGTGATCGTGGTGCTTTCCGTGGTCGCCGGTGCCCTCGTGTCACTGGGCGCGACGATCGGCGGCGG
>DASZTV010000105.1:0-99137 GCA_035548125.1 Mycobacteriales bacterium
ACTCCTGTGGTGGAGGTGAATGAGAGTGCCTACCACCACAAAAACTGGACCAGTCCGGCGACGACTACGACGGCCGCCGAACCGACCGGCCCAGGCCCGTAACTCTCAGTCGAAGTGGACCAAGTCCAGGGGGCTGGACAAAGGCACGCACACCCTCACGTGGAGCCTCGACCCGAACAACCGCCTCTACACCGAACTAGATGGCGCCACCGGCCACACATCCACAGACCACTTCGCCGACGACACGGACTCGCCAACATGGACCAACAACGGCGACGGCACCTGGAGCCGTAACGTGCCCGACCTCTCCGGCAACCTCGCAGCAATCCAAGCGTCGACCGGGGCCCCGCAGCTTGAACTAACGAACCTCCACGGCGACACCGTTGCCACTGCGGACGCCACGTCTGCGAGCTCGACCACGAACTGGTACGCCGAGTCCACCGAGTTCGGGGTTCCGCGGGTGACCTCCAGCTCGCATCGATATGGGTGGCTCGGTTCGAAGAAGCGAACCACGAGCGCCGAAGGGTTCATCGTCCTCATGGGCAAGCGCACCTACGATCCCGCCTCGGGTCGCTTCTTCGAAATGGATCCCGTGCCCGGCGGGAGTGCGGCCGCATACGACTACGCCAATCAGGACCCGATCGACGATTTCGATCGTGGCGGAACAACGGAACAAGGTGTCAGCGGGGGGGTCGAGGACCTGGATAACTGCATCGTGACCGTCACGAGTGTCCTCGGAGCACCATCTATGACTTGCACTGTTGTTGGGCACCCCAAAATCAAGTACACCTTCGACATCGAATACAAAAACAAGAAAGATTCGCTTAAGGACGCGCTTTCGGGACATGCCTTCGCAAAGTGTGAATCTGCTTCAGGCCTGCTTCACGTAGGGACCTTTGTAGGAGAGGAGTTCATTCCTGTTCTCGACGAGTGGAAGGACGTCAAATGGATCAGTCGGGTCCTAGTGACCTCCAACCTGACGGCGGGAGCGAAAATTTGCGAGGATAAGTATTGACGTCGCCCCGGGATTTCAATGAACGCTCTGAGGACGCGCGGCCTGACGGTGTCCGCACCCGAGGTGCAATCTCAGCCACACTGAGGCGGCTGGATGCGAGGGCCCTCGCGGCCACCAGAGCCACTGAATACGATGCACCGGTACCCCGAGGCATACGCCGTGCAGGTTCGTTGGGTTTTTGGGCGTCCGCCTACCTGCTAGGCGCCGTACTTCTTTCAGCGCCTGCACGGTTTATCTATATTGGGCTCGCCGTCTATGGCGTCGGCGTCGTGCCGTTGACAATCTGGTCTCTCGCGTGGCGCCGACGGCACCGCCTGAAGTGATGTTGCACACGGCGATCTCTGACTGATCTGCTCGACGCATCGCTATGCGGCGGTCCCGTCGGACTTCGAGACAATGCTGATCAAGGCGATGCACGCCCACTCCGAGGCTCATCCCACGCGGGGATACCGCCGGGTCCAAGCGCTGCTGGTCGCTGACGGGTGGGAGGTCAACGTCAAACGGGTCCACCGCCTCTGGCTGCTCGAGGATCTGAAGCTGCCGACGAGGAAAGCCAGCGGGCAGAAGGCGTTCGGCTCGGATGCGAACGCGGCCTGGAATCTGCCGGCAGCCGAGTCAAGGTAGATCCCCCAAGCCATCGTGGCGCATCCCAGTCGGCGGTAGGCAACGAACAGCTCAGACCCGCCCGCCGATCACTTTGCGAGTGCCAAGGAAAGCTTGGACATCTCGAAGTGCCGTGGGTCGCCGAACCGCTCGACACTGCTAGCTCTGTTCGCCGACGTGTGCTCAGGCCATAGGCTGCGTTGGATCGGGGAGAGTGACGGCTGCGCACGGTGAGTGTAGAACTTGACCATGACCACCGGACCATCGGGAAGCGCGAGGATGTTTCAGCGCTTGAGGATTTCCTCGGCACTCCTCTCGGCGGTGAGCGTGCGCTTGGCGAGTCGCTTCGGCTGTCAGACGACGACTGGGAACCGCTGTGTCTTGATTTGATGGGCGACGACAGGCATGGGGAGCTGCCTGAGCGGTCCCTAGGTCACGTCCGTCCGCACATCCACGTGCCCGGCGTGTCCTATTCCGACGACCCGCTTTGGCTGCACCGCCACTTCTTGATGCCCCCAACTCGTATCGAGCAGCACCTGCTCGATTTCATCAGCTTGCCGTCACCGATCCGCTCCTTCCTGCGATCGGCGGTCTTCATGGGTACCGCGGTGCGTATGACGCGGTGCGATGGCTGACCTACGCGACGCCATTCATCGAGTTGGGTCTGGTGCACCTCCTCGACTGGCGCTTGCGCCAGAGCCCTTTTGTCAATGTTCGGAAGGCTCCGTATGGCATGACTGACGTGCGGGCCGGCCCTTTTCTCTGGGCGGACGAAATCGACGAGACCTGGCGGCTCCTAGCGAGCTTCGACCCTAAGATGAGCCTCGCCTCAATCGTTGAAGATCTGTTCGATGACAAGGCTGCGGACGTCCGGCGCGCGATGTTGGGCGCTTTCACGCAACCAAGCGGTGCAGCCGACGTGTGGTTGCCGAGCAACGTTGACGAAGAGATCGCGCATTCTTCGACAAGCTCTACCTCGATATGGACGGAGTCCGGGCTGAGCTCGCCGAGCCGTTCTCAACGGTGCTCGGGGTGAACGTGATCGCGCTCGCAAAGAACGGGCAGCCGAGATCCGATCTCAACTTGCCAGAGCAAGAGGTCGGCGTCTCAGAGACCTGGGACCAGGCGCTGCTGCGCCTCGTCCGTGATCCCGAGTCGTTCGAACCTGTACCGGGACCTGCCCTTCAAGACCGTGAAGGCTTGAAAGAGAAGGTCTTGGTGCCCCCGGCAGGATTCGAACCTGCGCTTTCGCCTCCGGAGGGCGACGCTCTATCCCCTGAGCTACGGGGGCCGGGGACCCGCCGAGGCTAGCAGCGGGGCGGATCGACGTCCGGGCCGTGGACCGTCACCATGTCAGCTGTGGCCATGACGCTTCTGGGTGCGCAGATCGAGCCGCGCACCACGGTGCTGCCCCCCGCGGACGCGCTGCCTGAAGTCCTGCCGACCGATAGGCTCACCTCCACCGGGATGCCGGTCCAAGAGATCCGGGCAGAGCTTCGCCGGATCGCGTCGTACCGGAACGTCGGCAGCTGTCTGTTGACCTGGGCGCAGGCGATCGGCACGATCGGGCTGGCGGTCTGGATCGGCAACCCGCTGGCGTACGCCGCGGCCTTCCTCCTGATGGGTCCGGCGCACGCGCGGTTCGCGAGCCTCGGTCATGAAGCAGCGCATCGACTGCTATTCACCAACAAGCGGGCCAACGACTTCGTCGGCCGCTGGCTGATCGGCTACCCGTCGTTCTTCCCCTTCGACCTCTACCGCCGGGTGCACTTCGCGCACCACAAGGACGAGTTCGGGCCCAACGAGCCGGACCTCAACCTCTACAACGGCTACCCGATCACCCGTACGTCCTTCTGGCGGAAGATGCGTCGTGACGCGTTCGGGTCGAGCGGCTGGAAGAACCTCAAGAACCTGCTGCGCGGGCTGCGGCTGTCCTTCGCGCGACCCACCGTCCTGCGGATTCTCGCCGCACAGCTCCCGCTGGTCGCGGCGGCCGTCCTGGTCGGGAAGTGGTGGCTGTGGCCGCTGCTGTGGCTGGGCCCGTGGCTGACGGTGTGGCGGGTCATCAACCGGCTGCGAGCCATCGCCGAGCACGGCGGGATGACGAGGTCCTCGGACCGGCGGCTCACCACGCACCACGTGCGGCAGTCCTGGTTCGCCCGGTTCTTCATGGTGCCGTTCAACATCGGGTGGCACCTCGCTCACCACGTCGACATCGGAGTGCCGTGGCGCAACCTGCCGGCGTTTCAGCGCGAGCTGGACGCCTCGGGCTGGGTGACCGAGTCGATCACCTGGCCCAGCTACCGGGCGCTCTGGCGTGCGCTGCGCGCCCGACCGGCTGGGTAGGGTCGCCAGTCATGGCGCCCCGGGTCCTCGTCGTCGAGGACGACGACGTGATTCGTCAGCTGATCACCGTCAACCTCGAGCTCGAAGGCTTCGAGGTGGTGTCGGCGGTGGACGGGCAGGAGGCGCTGGACCGGGTCGGCGAGCTCGCGCCGGACGTGATCACTCTCGACGTGATGATGCCGCGGCTCGACGGGTGGACCACCGCGACCCGCCTCCGGGAGAACCCGGAGACTGCGCACATCAAGGTGATCCTGTTGTCGGCCCGCGCGCAGGAGGCGGACCTGCAGCACGGAGAGCGGATCGGCGTCGACGCCTACCTCACCAAGCCGTTTGATCCGGACGAGCTGGTCGAGGTCGTACGCACGCTCGCCGGCTAGCACCGGCGGCGACTTCGCGCGCTGCAAACCGCTGGAACCCGACCGATAGCCTCGATGGGTGACTCCGGCCGATCTTGGCGACGCCATCGTGGCGGCGGTGCGGGCTGCCGTCGCCGCCGGCGAGCTCGCCGTCGAGCCGCCCGAGAGCGTGGTCGTCGAACGGCCGAAGAACCGCGACCACGGTGACTACGCCACGAACGCGGCGATGCAGCTCGCCAAGCCGGCCGGTCGCCAGCCGCGCGAGGTTGCCTCGATCCTGGCTGCCCATCTCACCCGGTCCGCGGGCATCGAGTCGGTCGACATCGCCGGGCCGGGATTCCTGAACATCACGCTGGCCGCGGCGGCGCAGGGCGAGTTGGCGCGCACGATCGTGACGGCAGGTACCGATTACGGCCGAAGCGACGCGCTCGCCAAGGAGAAGGTCAACCTGGAGTTCGTCTCGGCGAACCCGACCGGACCAGTGCATCTGGGTCACACCCGCTGGGCCGCGCTCGGCGACTCGCTGCGGCGGCTGCTCGAGGCGGCCGGCGCCGACGTGACCGCCGAGCACTACATCAACGACGCCGGACTGCAGATGCAGCGGTTCGCCGAATCCCTCTACGCGGCGGCGCGGGGCGACGCGACTCCGGACGAGGGGTACGCCGGCGAGTACATCAACGACGTCGCCGCGGACGTGCTCGCTGCCCATCCGACGGCGTTGGAGCTGCCGCGGGACCAGGCCGTCGCGCTGTTCCGTCAGGCGGGGTACGAGCTGATGCTCGCCGCGATGAAGGCGGACCTGGAGCGGTTCGGCGTCCGGTTCGACGTCTGGTTCTCGGAGACCTCGCTGCACGAGTCGGGCGCCGTCGAGCACGCGCTCGGGGTGCTTCGGGAGCAGGGGCACGTCTTCGAAGCCGAGGGTGCGGTGTGGCTGCGCACCACCGACTTCGGGGACGACAAGGACCGGGTCATGATCCGCAGCAACGGCGAACCGACCTACTTCGCCGCCGACGCGGCGTACTACATCAACAAGCGCGAGCGCGGCTTCCAGCGCTGCGTCTACATGCTGGGCGCCGACCACCACGGCTACGTCGGGCGGCTCAAGGCGATTGCGGCCTGCGCCGGTGACGATGCCGACGCGAACATCGAGGTGCTGATCGGCCAGCTGGTGAAGCTGTTGCGCGACGGCGAGGAGGTGCGGCTGTCCAAGCGCGCGGGCTCGATCATCACCCTGACCGAGCTGGTCGATGCGGTCGGCGTCGACGCAGCGCGATACAGCCTCGCCCGCTATCCCGCCGACTCTCCGCTGACGCTCGACATCGGCCTGATCACCCGACAGAGCAACGACAACCCGGTGTTCTACGTGCAGTACGCGCACGCCAGGATCTCCTCGTTGCTGCGCAACGCCGAGGAGCTGGGTGTCACCCGCGGTGAGGACTTCGACGGCGCGTTGCTCGCGGAGCCGCAGGAGGGCGACCTGCTGGCGGCGCTCGGCGGATTCCCGCGGATCGTTGCAGGCGCGGCAGAGCTACGCGAGCCGCACCGGGTGGCGCGCTACCTGGAGGAGCTCGCTGCGACCTACCACCGGTTCTACGACGCCTGCCGGGTGCTGCCGATGGGCGACGAGCCCGCCACCGACCTCACCCGTGCCCGGCTCTGGCTTGTGGAGGCCACCCGCATCGTGCTGTCCGGCGGTCTCGGGCTGCTCGGCGTCAGCGCCCCGGAACGGATGTAGGACGATGCGCGCCCATCCGGCCGGAGCCATGCACGGCGAGCCAGCTCCCCAGCACCCGCTCGGGACGCCGCCCGACGATCTCGGCGCACTCGATCCCAGGATCTGGCCGTACGGTGCCGAGCGGGTCGACGGGGTGCTGCGACTCGGCGGGTGCGACGTCCGTGCCGTCGTCGCGGAGCACGGCTCTCCGGCGTACCTGCTCGTCGAGGACGACGTGCGGTCGCGGTGTCGGGCCTACCGGTCCGCGTTCGGCGAGGACACGGACATCTACTACGCGGCGAAGGCGTTCCTGTCGAAGACGTTCGCCCGCTGGGTCGACGACGAGGGTCTCTCGCTCGATGTGGCGAGCGGTGGGGAGCTCGCGACCGCGCTCGTCGCGGGATTCCCGGCCGACCGGATCCTGATGCACGGCAACAACAAGGCACCGGCGGAGCTCGCCGCCGCGCTCGACGCGGGGGTCGGGCGAATCGTGCTCGACAGCGAGCACGAGATCGTGCGGTTGGCGCACGCCGCGGAGGCTGCGGGCGTGCGGCAGCGGGTGCTCGTTCGCGTCACGGTCGGTGTCGAGGCACACACTCACGAGTTCATCGCGACCGCGCACGAGGACCAGAAGTTCGGTTTCTCGCTGGCGAGCGGGGCCGCCCTCGAAGCGGTCCGCCGGGTGGTGGCGCTGCCGTCGCTGGAACTCGTCGGCCTGCACAGCCACATCGGCTCCCAGATCTTCGACACCGCGGGCTTCGAGGTCGCTGCGCACCGGGTAGTCGGACTGCTCGCCGAGATCCGCGACGTGTTCGGACTCACCCTGTCCGAGCTCGACCTCGGCGGCGGGCTCGGCATCGCCTACACCGCCGACGACGACCCGGCAGAGGTGGCCGACGTCGCCAAGCAGCTCCGCGAGATCGTCGAGCGAGAGTGCGGCGCCGCCGGGATCCCGGTTCCCCGGCTGGCGGTCGAGCCGGGTCGCGCGATCGTCGGGCCCGCCGGCGTGAGCATCTACGAGGTCGGGACGATCAAGCCGCTGGACGGACTTCGCACCTACGTCAGCGTCGACGGCGGGATGAGCGACAACATCCGGACCGCCCTCTACGACGCGTCGTACACATGCGTACTCGCGTCGCGGGCCAGTGACGCGCCACCGATGCTCGCGAGGGTCGTCGGCAAGCACTGCGAGGCGGGGGACGTCGTCGTGCGCGACGTGTGGCTACCCAGCGACCTCGCGCCCGGTGACCTGCTAGCCGTCGCGGCCACCGGCGCCTACTGTCGCTCGATGGCCAGCAACTACAACGCCGTACCGAGGCCTCCGGTGGTTGCCGTCAAGGGGGGCGCGAGCACCGTGCTGATCCGCCGCGAGACCGTCGACGACCTGCTCGAACTGGACCTCGGATGACCAAGCACCTGAAAGTCGCGCTGCTCGGCTGCGGGGTCGTCGGCAGCGAGGTCGCTCGGCTGATCGAAGCGCAGCACGACGACCTCGCGCACCGGATCGGTGCCCCGCTGGAGATTGCGGGAATCGCCGTACGACGGCTGCAGCGTCCGCGTGAGCTCGCCGTCGACCCGTCGCTGTTCACCACCGACAGTGAGGGGCTCGTCGCGCGGGAGGACATCGACGTCGTCATCGAGGTGATCGGCGGGATCGAACCGGCGCGGTCACTCCTGATCACCGCCCTCGAACGCGGCGCCTCCGTCGTGACCGCAAACAAGGCGTTGCTGGCCCAGGATGGCGGCACGCTCTACGACGCCGCGGAGCGCGGCGGCACCGACCTGTACTGCGAAGCGAGCGTCGCCGGTGCGATCCCGCTGTTGCGACCGCTACGCGAATCGCTCGCCGGCGACCGGATCAACCGGGTGATCGGCATCGTGAACGGCACGACCAACTACATCCTCAGCAAGATGGAGACCACCGGTGCGAGCTTCACCGATGCGCTCGAGGAGGCACAGGAGCTCGGCTACGCCGAGGCCGACCCTTCGGCCGACGTCGACGGGTTCGACGCAGCGGCCAAGGCGGCCATCCTGGCCGGTCTCGCCTTCCACACCCGGGTGACCGCGGCCGACGTCTACCGGGAGGGGATCACCGAGGTCACCGCCGGCGACGTCGCGAGCGCCAGGGACATGAACGGTGTCGTGAAGCTCCTCGCGATCGCGGAGCGGGCCCCCGACCGAAGCGGCCGGGAGTCGGTCGGCGTGCGCGTCCACCCGGCGATCCTGCCGCTGAGCCATCCGCTCGCCGGAGTACGCGATGCCTACAACGCGGTCTTCGTCGAAGCCGCAGCCGCCGGCCAGCTGATGTTCTACGGGCGCGGCGCCGGTGGCGCGCCGACCGCGAGTGCGGTTCTCGGCGACCTCGTCGCGGTGTGCCGCAACCGGCTGTCGGGGGCGCGTGGCGCGGGCGACTCGTCGTACGCCGCGCTGCCGATCCGGCCGATGGGGGAGACCGTCACCCGCTATCACGTGAGCCTCGACGTGGCGGACAAGGCGGGGGTGCTGGCCAACGTCGCGCAGGCGTTCGCCGCACACGATGTGTCGATCCAGACCGTCCGCCAGGAAGGGCACGGCGACGAGGCGACCCTGGTGATCGCTACCCACGAGGCCGCGGATGCCGACCTGTCGGCGACCGTCGAGGACCTGCGTCGGCTCGACATCGTGCGCGACGTGGCGAGTGTCATGCGAGTCGAAGGAGGCAGCGGGTGACGGCGCCATGGCGCGGGGTGATCGAGGAGTTCCGCGACCGGCTACCGGTCAGTGACGCGACTCCTGTCGTCACGTTGCGCGAGGGCGGGACCCCTCTGCTGCCGGCACCGGAACTGTCGAAGCTCACCGGTTGCGACGTCCATCTGAAGGTCGAGGGGCTCAACCCGACCGGTTCGTTCAAGGACCGCGGCATGACGATGGCGATCAGCAAGGCCGCCGAGGAAGGCGCGAAGGCCGTCATCTGCGCGTCGACCGGCAACACCTCGGCGAGCGCCGCGGCCTACGCCGTCCGCGCCGGCATGGTCTGCGCTGTTCTCGTCCCGCGCGGCAAGATCGCGATGGGAAAGCTGGCCCAGGCGCTGGTTCACGGTGCGCACCTGCTGCAGGTGGACGGCAACTTCGACGACTGCCTGAACCTTGCTCGCGACCTCGCCGACAAGTACCCGGTCTCCCTCGTCAACTCCGTCAACGAGTTCCGCATCGAGGGCCAGAAGACGGCGTCGTTCGAGATCTGCGACGCGCTCGGCGACGCCCCCGACGTGCACTGCCTGCCGGTCGGCAACGCCGGCAACATCACGGCGTACTGGAAGGGCTACGTGGAGTACGCCAATGACAAGGTGTCGACCAAGCGTCCGGTGATGCGCGGGTTCCAGGCGGCCGGCGCCGCCCCGATTGTCAACGGTGCGCCGGTCCACGCGCCGTCGACGATCGCCACTGCCATCCGGATCGGCAACCCCGCGTCGTGGCAGCAGGCGCTGGCCGCGCGCGACGAGTCCGGCGGCGCGATCGAAGCCGTCACGGATCGCGACATCCTCGCGGCGTACCGGCTGCTCGCCAGACAGGAAGGCGTGTTCGTCGAGCCCGCCAGTGCGGCGAGCGTCGCCGGGCTGCTCCAGGCGCACGCCGCCGGGACGCTCGGCACCGGGCTGCGAGTCGTCTGCACCGTCACCGGGAACGGCCTGAAGGACCCGGAGTGGGCGATCGCGGGTGCTCCGGCACCGACCACCATCGCTGCGGACGTATCGGCCGCGGCAGAGGCACTAGGGCTTTAGATGGCACGTCGGTCAGGTCCGGTCTTCCGGGCGGCGGCACTGCGGGTGCGGGTGCCGGCGACGAGCGCCAACCTCGGCCCGGGCTTCGACGCCCTCGGTCTGTCCCTCGCGCTGTACGACGACGTGGTGGTCCGCGTGACCGACGAGCCCGGGCTGTCGGTCGACGTGGCCGGCATGGGTGCGGCGAGCGTTCCGCGCAACGCGCGGCACCTGGTCGTCCGGTCGATGCGCGCGACGTTCAAGCTGCTCGGCGGCGCACCGGCGGGCCTCGAGGTGGTGTGTGCCAATCGGATCCCGCACAGTCGTGGTCTCGGTTCGTCGGCTGCGGCGATCGTCGCGGGCGTCGTGGCGGCACGCGGCCTGGTCGTCGGGGCCAACGAGCGGATGGATGACGCCGCCGCTCTGGCCCACGCCAGCGAGCTCGAAGGTCACCCGGACAACGTGGCGGCGTGCCTGCTCGGCGGCCTGACGATCGCGTGGACCGACAACGACGGCGCGCATGCGCTGCAGGCACCAGTGTCCGGCGCGCTCGCCCCGGTTGCGTTCGTACCCGGCTCGGGCTCGTCCACCAAGGCCGCCCGCAAGCTGTTGCCGGAGTCGGTCTCCCACGCAGACGCAGTGGCCAACGCGGCGCGATCGGCGCTGCTGGTGGAGGCGCTGCGCTCGCATCCCGACGACCTGATGGCGGCCACCGAAGATCGGTTGCACCAGCCGTACCGCGCGTCCGCCATGCCGCGGACTGCCGCCCTCGTCAGCGAGCTGCGCGAGGCAGGCATCCCCGCCGTCGTGTCGGGCGCTGGTCCGACCGTCCTCGCGTTGACCACGACGCAGACCCGGGCCCGCGCGGAGGGATACGCGCGCCGCGGCTGGACCGCATTGCCACTGGACGTCGACACCAAGGGCGCCCACATCGCCCCCCTGTAGCAGCTGTCCTGAGCGTGCGGTCGTGCTCCTTCGAACGGGCGCGGCGGAATAGGGGCTGGGGGACCTCTGTTGGCACAGGTAGGAGCCCCCTACTAGTCTGGGGCCGTACAGCCGCCCCGTTGGGGCGAGGTTCCCGCTCTGCAGGCGAGTCAGCGATTCCGGCAGCGAGCACCAGAGCCCGTTCGTCGACATCCGATCCGCTCACTTCCCAGGCCTCACCAGGTCAAGCGCGAGGACCCACGGTGCGTTGCGGCATGACGCCCGTCGCACCGCTGAGAAAGCAAGGAAGGACCGAGAGTGAGCGAAACTCACGACAACGCTTCGACGGCGACCACCGGCCGCCGCAAGGGGCTGTCCGGGATGTTGCTGCCCGAGCTCCAGACGCTCGCCGGAGACCTAGGCATCACCGGCACCGCCAAGATGCGCAAGGGCGAGCTGATCGAGGCGATCCAGGCCAAGCAGGGTGGCGGGCCCAAGGCATCGAGCGCGCCGCGCACTGCCCCAGCCTCCGACGACAGGGCTCCCGACAACCGAGCCTCCGACAATGGTTCCTCGGACACGGCACCGTCGAACGGCTCGCGGACCCGCAACGACCGCGAGGACCGTCAGTCCGACGACCGTCCGCAGCGGGACAACCGCCAGGGTGGCAGCGGCAACAACGGGCAGCGCAACAGCAATGGCCAGCGCAACTCCCAGCGTGACGGCGGCCAGCGCGACAACGCGCAAGGCGGTGGCCAGAACAGCAACCGTCAGAGCGGCGGACAGAACGATGACGGCCCGCGTGACGACGACGAGTTCGGCGGCGGGCGCTCGCGCCGAGGGCGGTTCCGCGAGCGCAACCGCGGCCGAGGGGGCCGTGACCGGTTCGGTAACGACGCCGAGCCCGTGATCAACGACGATGACATCCTGGTGCCGGTCGGCGGCATCGTCGACATCCTTGACAACTACGCGTTCGTCCGGACCAGTGGCTACCTGTCCAGCCCCGACGACGTCTACGTTTCGCTGTCGCAGGTACGCCGGTACGGCCTGCGCAAGGGTGACGCGGTGACCGGCGCGGTGAAGCAGCCGCGCGAGGGCGAGCGCCGCGAGAAGTTCAACGCGCTGGTCCGGCTGGACACCGTCAACGGGGTCGACCCCGAGGAGGCCAAGAAGCGCCCGGACTTCGCCAAGCTGATCCCGCTCTACCCGCAGGAGCGGCTGCGGCTGGAGACCGAGCCCAACATCTACACGACCCGGGTCATCGACCTCGTGGCGCCGCTCGGCAAGGGCCAGCGCGGCCTCATCGTCTCCCCGCCCAAGGCGGGAAAGACGATGGTGCTTCAGGCGATCGCCAACGCCATCACCACGAACAACCCCGAGTGCCACCTGATGGTCGTGCTGGTCGACGAGCGGCCTGAAGAGGTCACCGACATGCAGCGGTCCGTGAAGGGCGAGGTCATCGCCTCGACCTTCGACCGCCCGCCGTCGGACCACACCAGCGTCGCGGAGCTGTCGATCGAGCGTGCCAAGCGGCTCGTCGAGCTGGGGCATGACGTCGTCGTGCTGCTCGACTCGATCACCCGGCTGGGCCGCGCCTACAACCTGGCGGCTCCGGCCAGCGGCCGGATCCTCTCCGGGGGTGTCGACTCGACGGCGCTCTATCCGCCGAAGCGGTTCCTCGGCGCCGCCCGGAACATCGAGAACGGTGGCTCGCTCACCATCCTGGCCACCGCGCTGGTCGAGACCGGATCGACCATGGACACGGTGATCTTCGAGGAGTTCAAGGGCACCGGCAACATGGAGCTCAAGCTCGACCGCAAGCTCGCGGACAAGCGGATCTTCCCGGCGGTCGACATCGACCCCTCGGGCACCCGCAAGGAGGAGATCCTGCTCGCCCCGGAAGAGCTGCAGATCATCTGGAAGCTTCGCAAGGTGCTTCACGCGCTGGACTCGCAGCAAGGGATGGAGCTGCTTCTGTCCAAGCTGAAGGAGACCTCGAGCAACTACGAGTTCCTCCTGCAGGTCCAGAAGACCTCTCCCGCGGAAGGCGCCTAGGAACACGCGCGAGGCCTGACGCGTTGTGCTTCAGGCACACTGGACCTACCGGTACCGGTTCACCCCGTCCGCGGGGACCCGGCGACCACCATCGATGAGGAGCAAGCTGTGAAGCCCGACATTCACCCTGAGTACGTCGAGACGACGGTCACCTGCACGTGCGGCAACACGTTCACGACGCGCAGCACCGCCAAGAACGGCGTGATCCACGCCGACGTGTGCTCCGCCTGCCACCCCTTCTACACGGGCAAGCAGAAGATCCTCGACACCGGTGGCCGCGTGGCCCGTTTCGAGCAGAGGTACAAGAAGAAGTAGCTGCGGTCAGCGTCGTCTGACCCATCGCTACTCACCCCGGAGTCCGGAATGTTCGAGCAAGTCGAAGAACTTGTTGCCGAGCACGCGGACCTGGAGAAGCAGCTCGCCGACCCCGAGATTCACGCCGACCAGGGCAAGGCACGTACCGTCGGTCGCCGCTATGCCGAGCTCGGCCCGATCATCGCCAAGTACGCCGAGTGGCGGCGGGCGCGCGACGATCTTGCCGCCGCCAAGGAGCTCGGGGAGCAGGACGCGTCGTTCCGCGCCGAGGTCCCCGACCTCGAGTCCTCGGTCGCCGCGCTCACCGACGAGCTGCGATTGCTGCTGGTCCCGCGGGATCCCAACGACGACAAGGACGTGATCGTCGAGGTCAAGGCGGGTGAGGGCGGTGACGAATCCGCGCTGTTCGCGGGCGATCTGCTGCGCATGTACCTGCGCTACGCCGAGCGCCAGGGCTGGAAGACGGAGCTGCTCGACGCCACGGAGAGCGATCTCGGTGGCTACAAGGAAGCCACCATCGCGGTGCGTGGCCGCCACGAGCCGATGCCGTGGAGCCGGCTGAAGTACGAAGGCGGCGTCCACCGGGTGCAGCGGGTGCCGGTGACCGAGTCACAGGGGCGCATCCACACCAGCGCCGCCGGTGTTCTCGTCATGCCGGAGGCGGAGGAGGTCGAGATCGAGATCGACCCGAACGACCTGCGCATCGACGTCTATCGCTCATCGGGCCCGGGCGGACAGAGCGTCAACACCACGGACTCGGCGGTTCGGATCACGCACGTGCCAACCGGAATCGTCGTGTCCTGCCAGAACGAGAAGTCGCAGCTGCAGAACAAGGAAAGTGCGATGCGCATCCTGCGGGCGCGCATGTTGCAGGCCGCGCAGGAGGCCGCTGACGCCGAGGCGTCCGAGGCGAGGCGCAGCCAGGTGCGCACCGTCGACCGCAGCGAACGCGTCCGCACGTACAACTTCCCCGAGAACCGCATCAGCGACCACCGCGTGGGATACAAGGCCTACAACCTCGACCAGGTGCTCGACGGCGATCTCGATGCCGTCGTGCAGGCGCTCGCCGACGCGGACACCGCAGCCGCGCTGGGCAACGAGTGAGCGACCCGGCGTGATCTCCGTCCGGGAAGCCGCCGAGCAGCTTGCCGCTGCGGGAGTGCCGAGTGCCGTGAACGATGCCCGCCTCCTGCTGCAGCACGCCTCGGCGACCGGATCCGACGTGAGCGATCTGCTCGCACGCCGCGCCGCCCGGGTGCCGCTGCAGCACATCGTCGGCTCGACGGGGTTTCGCTACCTCGAGCTGATGGTGGGTCCCGGAGTGTTCGTACCGCGGCCGGAAAGCGAGTTGCTGGTCGACGCGGTGCTGGCAGCGATCGCGCCGGCCGGCTCGCCGCGGGTCGTCGACCTGTGCGCGGGGAGCGGCGCGATCGGCCTGTCCGTGGCGCACGAGCACCCGACGGTCGAGGTGGATCTCGTCGAGGCATCCGCCGCGGCGGTGGAGTGGCTCCGCCGCAACGCGGCGGGCAGGTCGCGGGTGACGATCCATCACGCGGACCTCGCCGCGGCCCCGACCGGCTCGGACGGCATGATCGACGTCGTCGTGTCCAACCCGCCCTACGTCGCGACTCACGAGCGCGCGCAGGTCGATCCGGAGGTCCGTGACCACGATCCGGACGTCGCGCTGTGGGCGGGCGACGACGGTCTCGACGTGATCCGGCTGGTCGCCGACCGCGCCAAGGTGCTGCTGCGCCCCGGTGGCTCCCTCGTCGTCGAGCACTCGGACCGGCAGGGCGAGTCCGTGCCCTCTCTTTTCGCCGCCGCCGGGTTCGACGATGTCGCGGACCATCTCGACCTGACCGGCCGGCCGCGCTTCACGACGGCGGTGTGGCGCGGATGAGCAGGGTGTACGACTGCGGCACCGCCGAAGAGCGGGAGGTCGGCCTGGAGGAGGCCGCCGCCGCGATACGCAGCGGCGAGCTGGTGGTGCTGCCCACCGACACGGTCTACGGCGTCGGAGCGGATGCCTTTCTGCCCTCGGCGGTCGAGGCGCTGCTCGCCGCGAAGGGCCGCGACCGCAGCATGCCCGTTCCGGTCCTCGTCGCGTCGCCGAGCATGTTGACCGCGGTCGTCGATCAGATGCCGGAACAGGCGGTCGCGCTCAGCGAGAAGTTCTGGCCGGGCGCGCTGACGCTCGTGATGCGCCACACCGCGCATCTGGCGTGGGACCTGGGCGACAGCAAGGGGACCGTTGCCGTGCGGATGCCGGCCAACACGCTCGCGCAGGACCTGATCAGCCGGACCGGTCCGCTCGCCGTCTCGAGTGCGAACCGTTCGGGGCACGAGGCGGCCACCACGATGATGGACGCTCGGCTTCAGCTCGGCGCGTCGGTCAGCGTGTATCTCGACGATGGGCCGAGCGGCGGGTCCGTCGCGTCGACGATCATCGACGTGACGGGTGAGCGGCCCCGACTGCTCCGCGCGGGAGCGCTGGACCTTGCCGCGTTGCGCGAAGTGGTCGCCGATCTCGAGGGCGAGAGTTGACCGAAGCCGACCTCTACCGGGTTCTCGTGGTCTGTACCGGCAACATCTGCCGCTCGCCGTTCGCGGAGCGGCTGCTGCGGGCGCGCCTCGACGCCGCCCTCGGGCCCGCCGCGAGGCGGATCGAGGTCCGGAGCGCCGGCACCTACGGCCTGGTCGGCGAGCCGATGATGCCGGAGGCGGCGCAGACCCTGGTCGGTTACGGCGGCCGGCCGGACGGCTTCGCCGCGTGCGCGCTCGCACCCGAGCAGATCGAGCTGGCCGATCTGGTTCTCGGGCTGACCCGCGAGCATCGCGGCGCCGTCGTCACGATGGTGCCGCGCGCCGCGTCACGGACGGTGACCCTGCGGGAGTACGCCCGGCTGCTCGGCGGCGTGACGGCAGACGACGTCGCAGCCGCGGGCGCAGACCCGGTCGCGCGCTTCCGCGCAATCACTGCCGCGGCCTTCGGTCGCCGTGGTTTCGCGCCGCCCGAACGGCCCGAGGACGACGACGTACCCGACCCGTACGGCGGGCCGATGGCGGCGTACGAACGGGCCGCGGCGATGATCTCCGACGCCTTGGACGTGCCGCTCTCGCTGTTGTCGCCGTAGCACTGCCTCGCCGAAACGCCCAGCGTTGTCGGGTGGCCGCCCACGCGCCGCGGCCGTCGTACAGTGAGCGAACGTCGAGACGGAGGGAGGTCACGGCCCGCCGTGCGCGAGTACGTGCTCACCGGTGTTCTCGTCGCGGCGGTGACGTATCTGCTGACGCCCTACGTGCTGCGGCTCGCTGTCGCGGTCGGGGCGCTCGCCGAGGTTCGTGACCGAGACGTCCACACCATCCCGACACCACGGATGGGCGGGCTGGCGATGTTCGCCGGGATCTGTTCGGGGCTGCTCGTCGCGAGCCGGCTACCCACCCTTCATCGCGTCTTCGAGTCCAGTGACGCGCAGGGCGTGCTGTTCGGTGGCGGGGTGCTGGTGCTGCTCGGGGCCGCCGATGACCGGTGGAGTCTCGATGCGCTGACCAAGCTGGCCGGGCAGATCGTCGCCGCCGGGATCATGGTGCTGCAGGGCGTTCAGCTGCTTTACGTCCCGATCCCGGGCGGCGGAGCGCTCTCGCTCGACTCCGACCTCGGCGTGCCGATCACGGTGCTGTTCGTGGTGGTCACGATCAACGCCATCAACTTCATCGACGGCCTGGACGGGCTCGCCGCCGGCGTGGTCGCGATCTCGTCGCTGTCGTTCTTCGCCTACTCCTACGAGCTGTCGGTGGTGCACCACTTCGATCGGGCGACCGCCCCGACGCTGCTGGCGGCGGTGCTTGCGGGTGCCTGCATCGGGTTCCTGCCCCACAACTTCAACCCGGCGCGGATCTTCATGGGGGACTCGGGCTCGATGCTGCTCGGCCTGGTCTTCTCCGCCGCGACCGTGAGCCTCACCGGGCAGCTGGATCCCAACGCGATCGGCTACTACGGGTTCGTACCCACCCTGCTACCGCTGCTGCTCCCGCTCGCGCTGCTGGCGATCCCGTTGGGAGACCTGATACTGGCAGTGGTACGCCGCAGCCGCGCCGGGCAGGCGCCGTGGGCGCCGGACAAGCAACATCTGCACCACCGGCTGCTTACGCTCGGCCACTCTCACGCGCGAGCGGTCCTGATCATGTACACCTGGTCCGCGCTGATCGCCGGCGGAACGGTCGCGCTCGGCCTGTCCCACGGCCGTCCGCTCGTGGTCGTCGCAGTCGTGCTCGCGGGCGTCGCCACGCTGCTGGTCGCGACGAATGTCCCCCGTCTGCGTCTGGTGCACAGAGGTCCGCGCGTCTAGTTTGTCCTGTGACGCGGCTTAGGGGAGTGGCCATGGGGACCAGAGTGACAGCGCGGATCGGGGTCGTCGCCGCGGTGGCGAGCCTCATTGTTGCGCTGCCCGCAACGAGCCTTGCGGCGCCTCGGGTGGTCGCCTCGAAGGGTGTCGGCGACCACTGCCTGGTCGGTACCTGGCGAGCCCGGCCAGCGGTGGTGAGCATCCGCTTCCACCACAAGAACGTGCGGATGCACTACGGCGGCGGGGACTACATGCACATCACCCGTCACGGCGAGGTCGTCGACAACTTCGCCCAGTCGCGCGTCCTGGAGGCATTCCCCGACGGGTTCGAGCTCAAGATGCACATCCGGGGAGTGCTCTACCAGCACTACCGAGGCCTCGAGGGCACGTCGGACTCCAAGGGACGCGAGCTGCACGTGCTGCGTGCCACCAACCGGTACTGGGGGTCGGGTAGCTACATCCACGCGACCTACGCCGGCAAGCCGGTCAAGTTCAAGTTCAAGCAGCTGCACGACTTCTTCGGCGGCTACACCTGCTCCAACACGGCCTTCATCGAGATCGACCAGACGCTCAGCGTCCACCAGACCTACTCTCGGCGGTCCTTCACGCCGTGATGTCGTACGTGGCATGACGGGACGACCCGACCAGCCCACGATCGGCATCTCCACCCTGCTCGGGCTGGGTGCGGCGTTCGGCGCCAGCGTGGGCATAGGGGTGTTCGCCGGGGTCCTCGGAGATCACGAACTCGGGACGTCCCCCCTCCTCGCACTGGTGGGCACCGCGGTTGGTATCTTGGGTGGCGCCGCCGGCGCGTACCAGGTGATCCGGCCGTTTACCCGCTCCAGCCCGGTTGGAAACCGCACCGGGCCTGCCCCGACAACTCAATCCGCCAGACCAGACCACTCCGCCAAACCTGACGACAGTGTCCGATCCGACGAAACGTGAGAGGAAGACGGTGGCCCTCGACGCTCAATGGAGCGCCGTCGCGCGTGGGTATCGAAACGCGCTGATCCTTGCTGGAGTCCTCGGCGTGGCAGCGGTCGGCATCAGCGTGGCCGTGGGCCGCCCGGCAGTGGGCCTGTTCGTGTGCTTCGGTCTCGCGATGGGCGGCTACAACGCCCGGAAGCTCTGGAACGACACCCAGACGCTCAACCCGGATGTCGCCAACCCGAGGTCGCTCGTGATGAAGACGTCGCTGGCCAGGCTCGGCCTGATCACCGTCTTCGCCTTCCTGGTCGCTGCCCTGTGGCGTAGCAACGGGTGGGGGATCTTCGTCGGGCTGGTGCTCTTCCAGCTCGAGATGATGTCGCTGCTGGTCAAGCCGCTGCGTCGGGTCGTGGCCCAGTGATCGCTCCCGCGCTCGCCGTCGTGCCGGCCGCCGACATCTCGGTCGGTGACCACCCGTCGTTCCACTTCATCGGACTGACCTTCAACTACGACACGATGTACACGACGGCACTCGCCGCGCTGCTGACCGTCGCGTTCCTCAGCTACGTCGCGCGCAAGGCCCACAGCGGCGTGCCCGGTCGGGTGCAGATCATCACCGAGCTCGTCCTCGCGCAGACTCGGGAGTACGTCGAGCAGGCCGTCGGTCACGACGTCCCGCCGTGGCTGGTGCCGTTCGGCGCCACGCTGTTCTTCTTCATCCTGTTCTGCAACTGGCTCGCGTGGTTCCCGTCCGGTCACAGCCCGGAGCGGCTGGCGCCGCCGACCGCCGACGTCAACCTGGTCTACGCGCTCGCGTTGACGGTCGTGGTGCTCTACACCTACCTCGGCATCAAGCGGAAGCGTGGGCGCTACGTGGGCGACTGGTTCACGGTCAAGCCCGCGATCCGCCGTCCGATCCTCGTGCTCGAACAGGTCGTCAACCCGTTGTCGCTGTCGCTGCGACTCTTCGGCAACATCTTCGCCGGCGGGATCATGCTCGCCGTGATCGCGCTGCTCCCCGCGAAGTGGTTCGTGCTGTACGGGGCCGGTGATTTCGGCTGGCGGATCTTCGACTCCGGTCTCATCGCACCGATCCAGGCGTTCATCTTCTCGTTCCTGACCATCCTCTACTTCGGCTTCGCAACGGCCGAGGAGCACTGACGCTCCCGGGCTCGGGTGCGCGACGTAACTAAAAGGAGAAACCGTGGCAGTAACCACTACCCAGGAGGCGATCGCCAAGGCGGGCGGCCTCATCGGCGCGGGCCTCGCGCTGGGCGGCGGCGCGATCGGCGCCGGTATCGGTGACGGTATCGCCGGTAACGCGCTGATCAGCGGTATCGCTCGGCAGCCCGAGGCCCAGGGCCAGCTCACCGGTCAGTTCTTCCTGACCGTCGGTCTGGTCGAGGCGGCGTACTTCATCAACCTGGCGTTCGCCGCGCTGTTCGCGTTCGTCCTCGGGAAGTAAGAGTCGCTCGTGCTCTTCAACCCACTCGTCGTCGCCGCGGCGGAAGACTCATCCGAGAAGACGAACAACTTCCTGATCCCCAACGGGACGTTCATCTTCGAGTGGATCGTCTTCATCCTCGTCGTGATCTTCCTCGCCAAGAAGGTGATCCCGCGGATCACCGCCATGGTCGACGCGCGACAGGACGCGATCCAGAAGCAGTTCGAGGAAGCCGAAGCGACGAAGGCCCGCCTGGAGAAGGCGGAGCGGGAGTACTCCGAGGCGCTCGTCGAGACCAAGCGTGAGGCGACCCGGCTTCGCGAGCAGGCCCAGGCCGAGCGCGGTCAGATCGTCGAGGAGGCTCGCGCCGAGGCTCAGTCGCGCGTCGAAGAGATGCTGGCGACTGCCGAGACCCGCATCGCCGCCGAGCGGCAGCAGGCGATCCTCGCCCTGCGTGCCGAGATCGGTGAGCTCGCAACCACACTGGCCGAGCGCGTCGTCCACGACTCGCTTCGCGAGGATGCCCGCCAGCGCAAGCTGGTTGAGGACTTCATCGCGGGCGTCGGCGCCGGGGAGCTCGCCGACTCGGAGCACTCGTCCTGATGCAGGGAGCCAGCCGCAACTCGCTCGGCGCGCTTCGCGACCGGCTGCCGGCCGAGGGCGACCTCAGCCGGCTGTCGGACGAGCTGTTCGCTGTGGTGTCGTTGCTCGGCAGCCGCGCGTCGTTGCGGCGTGCGCTGTCCGATCCCGCCGCTACCGGCGTCACGAAGTCCAACGTGGTGTCTCAGCTGCTGGGCAGCCGGATCGATGCGTCGTCCTTGGACATCGTCGCCGCGGCCGTCCAGTCGCGGTGGTCGCAGTCGCGCGACCTGGTCGACGCGCTCGAGGAGATCGCGATCGACGCAGCGCTGATCACGGCGCAGACCGCCGGCAGCCTCGACGCCGTCGAGGACGAGCTGTTCCGCTTCGAGCGGATTCTCGACGCCGAGCCGACGCTGCGCGACGCGCTCACCAATCGCAACCTCCCGGGCGAGGCCAAGCGTGAGCTGCTGCACCGGCTGCTCGACGGCAAGGTCAACGGCGTCACCTCCACGCTGATCGAGCGGGTGGTGCTCGAGCCGCGCGGTCGCACGATCGAAGCCGCCCTCCGTGAGCTGTCGTCCCTCGCGGCAAAGCGCCGGCAGCGACTCATCGCGCACGTGACGAGCGCCGTGGAGCTGACCGAGAACGAGCAGCGGGACCTCGCCGCCGCGTTGAGCCGGACCTTCGGGCACGAGCTGCAACTGCAGGTCGTGGTCGACCCCGCCCTGATCGGCGGAATCACCGTGCGGGTCGGTGACGAGCTGATCGACGCGAGCGTCGCGCGCCAGCTCGCCGAAGCCCGCCGCAAGCTGACCGGCCGGTCGAGCACCCGCTCGGCGCGAGCCTGAAGATCGATACGAGGAGTACGCAGTGACCGAGCTGAGCATCCGTCCGGAGGAGATCCGCGAGGCCCTCGAGGGCATCGTCGCCTCCTACGACCCGAAGGCCTCGCGCGACGAGGTCGGCGTGGTCACGGACACCGGCGACGGCATCGCGCGGGTCGAGGGTCTGTACTCGGCTATGACGAACGAGCTGCTCGAGTTCGAGGGCGGCTTGCTCGGCATCGCGCTGAACCTCGACGTGCGGGAGATCGGCTGCGTCATCCTCGGCGAGTCGCACGGCATCGAGGAGGGTCAGCAGGTCCGCCGGACCGGCAACGTGCTGTCGATCCCCGTCGGTGACGCGTTCCTCGGTCGCATGGTGGACCCGCTCGGCCGCCCGCTCGACGGCAAGGGAGACATCGTCTCCGAGCAGCGCCGCGAGCTCGAGCTGCAGGCGCCGAACGTCATGGCTCGCCAGCCGGTGAAGGAGCCGTTGCAGACCGGCGTGAAGGCGATCGACGCCATGACCGCCATCGGTCGCGGTCAGCGGCAGCTGATCATCGGGGACCGACAGACCGGAAAGACCGCTGTCGCCCTCGACGCGATCATCAACCAGCGCGACAACTGGAAGTCCGGCGACCCGAAGAAGGCCGTCAAGTGCGTCTACGTCGCCATCGGCCAGAAGGGCTCGACGGTCGCGCAGGTGCACAACGCGCTGGAAGAGGCCGGCGCGATGGAGTACACGACCATCGTCGCCGCTCCGGCGTCGTTCCCCGCCGCGTTCAAGTACATCGCGCCGTACGCCGGCTCCGCGATCGCGCAGCACTGGATGTACAACGGCGAGCACGCGCTGATCGTGTTCGACGACCTGTCCAAGCAGGCCGACGCCTACCGCAACATCTCGCTGCTGCTGCGCCGCCCGGCGGGTCGTGAGGCCTACCCGGGCGACGTCTTCTACCTGCACTCCCGGCTGCTCGAGCGCTGCGCGAAGCTCTCTGACGACCTCGGCGGCGGATCGCTCACCGGCCTGCCGATCATCGAGACCAAGGGCAACGACGTGTCGGCGTACATCCCGACGAACGTCATCTCGATCACCGACGGGCAGATCTTCCTCGAGACCGACCTGTTCAACTCCGGCGTGCGCCCCGCGATCAACGTCGGCGTGTCGGTCTCCCGGGTCGGCGGCAACGCCCAGACCAAGGCCATGAAGAGCGTCGCCGGACGGTTGCGTCTCGACCTCGCCCAGTACCGCGAGCTGGAGGCGTTCTCGGCGTTCGGCTCCGACCTGGACAAGGCGTCGAAGGCGCAGCTCGAAAGAGGCGCCCGTCTCGTCGAGCTGCTCAAGCAGCCGCAGTACACCCCGTACCCGGTCGAGCGGCAGGTCGTCTCGATCTGGGCCGGTACGTCGGGTGCGCTCGACGACATCCCGGTTGCCGACATCTCCCGCTTCGAGCGCGACTTCCTCGACTTCGTGGCGCGTCAGCACAAGGGGATCTACGACGCGATCATCGCCGACCTCAAGATCGAGGGCGAGATCGTGGACCAGCTGCAGAGCGCGATCGACGAGTTCAAGAAGACGTTCGAGACCTCCGCGCCGAGCGAGAACGCCTAGCTAGATGGGTGCACAGCTTCGCGAGGCTCGTCGCCGCATCAAGTCGGTGCAGTCGACGAAGAAGATCACGCGCGCAATGGAGCTCATTGCGGCGTCTCGAATCGTCAAGGCGCAGCAGCGGATCGCCGCCTCTCGGCCCTACGCCGAGGCCATCACCGATGTGGTGCGCACCGTCACGGCGCCGGGCGTGGTGGGCGGGTCGCACCCGCTGACGACTCCGCGCGAGAACGTCGCCGCTGCCGCGCTGCTGCTGGTGACCAGCGACCGTGGCCTGGCAGGCGGTTACAGCGCCAACGTGTTGCGGGCGGGCGATCAGACGACTGCGAAGCTTCGCGAGCAGGGCGTGAGCACGGTGCCGTTCCTGGTGGGCCGCAAGGCGATCGCCTTCTACCGGTTCCGAGGTCGTGACACCTCGCATGCCTGGAGCGGGTTCTCCGAGCAGCCGTCCTACGACGACGCCAAGGCGGTCGCCGACGATCTGCTCGAGCAGTTCGTGAAGGGTTCCGGCGACGGCGGGATCGACGAGATCCATCTCGTGTACACCCGGTTCGAGTCGATGGCCACCCAGCGCGTCGCGATCTCGCGGCTGCTGCCGCTCGACCCGGCCGACGTCCCCGACGCTGAGGACGAGTCCGGCGGCGGGCCGAGCGGGCTGATGGAGTTCGAGCCGGGCGGCGCGGCCGTGCTCGACGCCCTGCTGCCGCGCTACCTCACGGCAAGGGTCTACGCCGCGATGCTCGAGGCGGCGGCGAGTGAGCAGGCCGCTCGCCGGCGTGCGATGAAGTCCGCCACAGACAACGCGGAAGAGCTCATCAAGAAGCTCACGCGGGATGCCAACGCGGCCCGCCAGGCCGAGATCACGCAGGAAATCATGGAGATCGTCGGCGGCGCAGAGGCGCTCGCCGGGACAGGGAGTGAACTGTGACAGCCACCGCCACCGAGCAGTCGGCCACTGGCCACGGCGGGACCGGCCGCGTCGTCCGGGTCATCGGCCCGGTCGTCGACGTCGAGTTCGCTCCCGACGAGATGCCGGAGATCTACCACGCCCTGACGGTCTCCCGGACCCTCGGCGACGATGTGCGCGAACTGACGCTCGAGGTCGCCGGGCACATCGGCGACAACATGGTCCGGGCGATCTCGATGCAGCCGACCGACGGTCTGATCCGCGGCGCCGAGGTCACCGACACGGGCGCGCCGATCTCCGTGCCGGTCGGGGACGCGACCCTCGGTCACGTGTGGAACGTGCTGGGTAACGCCCTGGACGCTGACATGGACCAGATCCAGGTCACCGAGCGTTGGCCGATCCACCGGCCGTCGCCGCCGATCGACGAGCTCGAGCCGCGGACCGAGATGTTCGAGACCGGCATCAAGGTCATCGACCTGCTCGCGCCCTACGTGCGCGGCGGGAAGATCGGCATGTTCGGCGGTGCCGGTGTCGGCAAGACCGTCGTCATCCAGGAGATGATCCGCCGGGTCGCCCAGCAGTTCGGTGGCCGCTCGGTGTTCGCCGGCGTCGGTGAGCGCACTCGTGAGGGCAACGACCTCTACCTGGAGATGGAAGAGGCCGACGTCCTCAAGGACACCGCCCTCGTCTTCGGTCAGATGGACGAGCCGCCGGGCACGCGCCTGCGGATCGCGTTGGCTGGCCTCACGATGGCGGAGTACTTCCGTGACGTGCAGAAGCAGGACGTGCTGCTGTTCATCGACAACATCTTCCGGTTCACGCAGGCCGGGTCCGAGGTCTCGACGCTGCTCGGCCGGATGCCCTCCGCCGTGGGTTACCAGCCGACGTTGGCCGACGAGATGGGTGAGCTTCAGGAGCGGATCACCTCGACGCGCGGTCACTCGATCACCTCGCTGCAGGCCATCTACGTGCCGGCCGACGACATCACCGACCCGGCGCCGCACACCACGTTCGCCCACCTCGACGCGACGACCGTTCTCTCCCGGTCGATCTCGGAGAAGGGCATCTACCCGGCCGTCGACCCGCTCGACTCGACCTCCCGGATCCTCGACCCGCGGTACGTCGGAGACGAGCATTACCAGGTCGCCCGTCGTACCCAGGAGATCCTGCAGCGCTACCGCGACCTGCAGGACATCATCGCGATCCTCGGTATCGACGAGCTCTCCGAAGAGGACCGGATCGCCGTCAACCGGGCACGTCGCATCGAGCGATTCCTGTCGCAGCCGTTCTTCGTGGCGGAGCAGTTCACGGGCATACCGGGCAAGTTCGTGCCGCTGACCGAGACGATCGACTCCTTCAAGCGACTCTGTGACGGCGAGTTCGACGAGGCGCCCGAGCAGGCGTTCTTCATGTGCGGTGGCGTCGAGGATGTAGAGGCCAACGCGAAGCGGCTCGCAGAGTAGGCGTCGGGCGATGGCAACGATGCAGGTGCAGCTGGTAGCGCCGGACCGCATGGTGTGGTCCGGCGAGGCCGAGTTCGTGCATGCCCGCACACCGAAGGGCGAGCTCGGGATCCTGCCGCGGCACATCCCGCTGCTCGGCGCCCTCGTCGAGGCGCCCGTCACGATCCGGCGAGCCGGCGAGGGCGACCTGGTGGCCAACGTGAGTGGCGGCTTCCTGTCGGTCAGCGCAGAAGGCGTCACGATCCTCGCCGAGTCGGTCGAGCTCGAGGGCGAATAGCTCTCATCGTCAGGGTCAAGGTCAAGAGCGGCTAAGACCGGGGCGAAGCTTCCGCTCCGAGTTTCGTCGCTCGCGCATTCGGGACTTTGATCCTGACCGCGAAGCGCGCCTACGCGCGGCCGGCCTGAGGGGTCCACTTCACGTCGCCGGTCGCGAGGTTCGCGATCCGGGCGAGGATGAACAGCAGGTCCGACAGCCGGTTCAGGTAGGTCGCGGTGAGGCCGTTGGTGGTCTTCGGCTCCGCGGCGAGCAGTACCCACACCGCACGCTCTGCTCGCCGCGTCGTCGTACGCGCGATGTGCAGCAACGCGGCGCCCGGCGTCCCGCCGGGCAGGACGAAGGAGTCGAGCGGCTGCAGCCGCGCGTTGTTGACGTCGCACGCGGCTTCGAGCCGGTCGATGTAGCTCTGGTCGATCCGCAGCGGCTCCCATTTGGGGTCCGGTTCGATGGGCGTGCACAGATCGGCGCCCACATCGAACAGGTCGTTCTGGATCGCAGTGAGCAGGTCGACCAGATCGGGTTCGAGGCCACCCAGTGCGATGGCGGCGCCGATCGTTGAGTTCGTCTCGTCCACGTCGCCGTACGCGATCACTCTCGGATCAGACTTGCTCACCCGGCTCATGTCGCCGAGTGCCGTGGTGCCGTCGTCGCCGGTGCGGGTGTAGATCCGGGTGAGGTGGACAGTTGACGTCTGCCGCTCGCGAGGGCTCACGGCTCCTGACACTACGCGGGCCGGGTCGACCTACCATGCGCACGTGGAGCAGTTCGAGGTCGTCGGCGGTGCCAGGTTGGCGGGCGAGGCGACAGTTGCCGGCGCAAAGAACAGCGTCCTGAAGGTGATGGCCGCCTCGTTGCTCGCCACCGGCACCACGCGGTTGACCAACGTGCCGGACATCGGCGACGTGCCGATCATGGCGGAGGTCCTCAACGAGCTCGGCGCGAGCGTCGACGGTTCGGCGCCGGACATCTCGATCACGGTGCCGGCGGAGATCGGCCACGAGGCCGACTACGAGCACGTACGGCGGATTCGTGGCTCGATCTGCGTGCTCGGACCGCTGCTGGCGCGGACCGGCCGCGCGCGCGTCGCCCTTCCGGGTGGTGATGCCATCGGTTCGCGTGCGCTCGACCTGCACGTGATGGGGCTCGAGCGTCTCGGCGCGGTGTTCGACAGCACGCACGGCTATCTCGTAGCGGAAGCCGCCCAGCTCGCGGGAGCCCAGATCTGGCTGGACTTCCCGAGCGTCGGTGCGACCGAGAACATCATGATGGCGGCGGTACTCGCCAAAGGGACGACCACGATCGACAACGCCGCGCGAGAGCCCGAGATCGTCGACCTCTGCGAGATGTTGGTCGCGATGGGGGCACGGATCGGCGGGATCGGGACGTCGACCCTCGAGATCGAAGGCGTCGACTCGCTGCACCCCACCAGCCATCACGTGGTGAGTGACCGGATCGTTGCCGGCACGTGGGCGTTCGCGGCGGCGATGACGCAAGGTGACATCCGGGTCCGCGGCGCACGCCACGAACATCTCGAGCTTGCGCTGGACAAGCTCGTACAGACCGGGGCGACTGTCACGACGTACGACGACGGGTTCGCCGTCGCCTCCGACATCCGGCCGCGCGCGGTCGACGTTGTCACGCTGCCGTATCCGGGCTTCCCGACCGACCTGCAGCCGATGGCGATCGCGCTCAACGCGGTCTCCGACGGAGTCGCGTTCGTGACGGAGAACATCTTCGAGGGGCGCTTCATGTTCATCGACGAGCTGATTCGGCTCGCCGCTGACGTACGCACCGACGGCCATCACGCGATCGTGCGGGGGCGCGAGCGGTTGTCAGGAGCACCGGTGCGCGCCACCGACATCCGAGCGGGCGCGGCCCTCGTGCTGGCTGGTGTCGTCGCCGACGGCGTGACGACGATCGCCGACGCCTTCCACGTCGATCGTGGATACCAGTCCTTCGTCGAGACGCTCAGCGACCTCGGCGCGAACATTCGGCGGGTCAGCGACGACACCTTGTTGTGACCTGACAAGGCAGGATCCGAGGCAACCAACGCGCCTGCTCGCGCGTCGTACTGGGTAAAGGGGGATCAACCCAGAGCGAGAGGCGCGCGATGCAGGTCCTGACTGATCCCTCCCGCACGGCCGCGCCCGCTGTGGCGCGGCCCCGTCCGAACCCCGACGTCGCTCACATCTCGATCTCGGTCGACGCACCCGGATCTCTGGTCTCGGTGTCAGGCAGACTCGCCGCTGCCACCGTCGCGGATCTTCGTGCCGTTCTCGTGGCAGCTGCGGATCACGGTGAGGGAGACCTGGTGGTGGACCTGGCCGGGGTGGAGATCGTCGATGCCAGCGGGCTCGGCGTACTCGTCGGCGCACACCGGCTCGCCTCGCGCCGCGAGCGCCGGCTGGTCCTGCGGCACGTGCCGCAGCGGGTGGAGCGGTTGCTGGCGGCCACTCGGCTCAACCGGGTGCTGGCGATCGAGCCCGCAGCGGGCTAGGAGCCCGCAGTAGCCGTGTGATGAGCGTCGACCGCTGCGAGCGCCGCGTCCACGGCTGACTGTGGGCCGCCCGAACGCTGAGCGGCGTAGTAGGCCTCGCCGAGCTCGCGCAGCAGGCTGTCGAGTGCCCGCTTCTCCTGGATCTCCTCGACCTTCGCCTGCCCCTGCGCCATCGCCTGCTGCCCCTTGGCGACCGCAACCTCGGCCTGCGCCTTGACCTTGTCCATGAGTCCCATGCGGCGGACATTACTCTCGGCCGATGCCTCACGTCATCGATCTGAGCGGCAAGGTCGCAGTGGTCACCGGCGGCAGCCGGGGAATCGGCCGCGCGGTCGCCGAAGGGCTCGCCCGCGCCGGTGCCGACGTGGTCATCGCCAGCCGAAAGCTCGAGGCGTGCGAGCGCGCCGCTACGGAGGTCGCCGACTCGACCGGACGACGGGTCCTGCCCGTGCGATGTCACGTCGGGGAATGGGACGACTGCGACGCGTTGGTCGAGACGGTCTACCGCGAGCTCGGCCGCTGCGACGTGCTGGTCAACAACGCCGGGATGTCACCGCTCTACGACGGGCTCGCCTCGGTCAGCCAGGAGCTGTACGACAAGGTCCATGCTGTCAACGCCCGCGGCCCGTTCCGGCTCAGCGCGACGATCGGTGCGCGGATGGCGGACGGTGACGGCGGGTCGATCATCAACGTCTCGACCGCAGGCTCGCTGCGCCCTACCGCCGTGGAGCTGCCGTACGCCATGGCGAAGGCGGGCCTGAACGCGCTGACCCTCGGCCTCGCCGGAACCTGGGCGCCGAAGGTCCGCGCCAACGTCGTGTTGCCAGGGGCGTTCGAGACCGACATCACCCTCGCGTGGCCCGCGGGATTCAAGGATCAGGCGGCGGCGATCAACCCGATGGGCCGGATCGGCGTGCCTGAGGACCTGGTGGGGTTGTGCGTTTTCCTGGCGAGCGACGCGGCGAGCTACATCAACGGCGCGCAGATCCTCGCCGATGGCGGGCTGTACCGCTCGCTCTAGGCCGTGATCCGCTAGTCGGCGCTTCGGTAGGGCGTGGGGGCGGCCCCTCCGGCCTGTGCGGTGATCTCTTCGTTGATCCATGAGCGCATCGAGAGCACCTCGTCGCCCACCGCAGCCGCCTCGATCTCTCCCTGGGTGGCGAGGCTTGCCAGGAGTGGCGACAACAGGGCCATCGCGGCGACCTCGTCCGGCGTGACCGGCAGTTGTAGCGAGTACGCCACCAGGCCTTCGGCGGCTGCCTTGAAAGCTGCCTGGCGGCCGACCAGCCGGGAGCGCGCGCTGCGCTCGAGCAGCTCGTGGAGCAAGTCGCGGTCGGCAACGGTGAGGCGAGCCGGGTCAAGCTGGACCTCTCTCACCAGCTCGTCGACCTGCACGCCGCTTGCGATGGCCAAGCGCACCGGCATGTCGAGCAGCCGGAGGAGGAAGCCCCCCGAAGCGGGTGTCCGGGATGCGAGCTCGACGTGCGGCTCCGATGGCGCGTCGACCGCCTCGTCGGTGAGCTCGGCCCAGACCGTCTTCGCGATGTCGGTGGTGAAGTAACCCCAACGCCGAGCGATCGCCGCGACCATCATCAAGCCCCGGCCGGTGATTCCGGTGTCCAGCGGTCCGAGCGCCGACGGCACGACGACGGGCAGCCGCTCGGGGTGGTCGTCCTGCACGTCGATTCGCGCGCCGTCTACCGTTCGGCGGACCGCGACGGTGAAGCCGCGACGCGAGTGCAGGATCGCGTTCGTCGCGAGTTCGGCGGTGCACAGGGCCGCATCGTCGTCGTGGCGGGAGAGTCCCCAGCTGTGGAGTGCGTCCAGGACGAATCGGCGGGCCGCCGCGGCGCTCGGCGCGACGGCGGTGAAGGACTGGGTCCGAGTCGTCGCCGCGAGCTCCTCAGCCGAGGCAGCACGGTCCGCCGGGACGTGCTGGTCGGTCACTGCGCCCCCACGAAGCGAAGCTACTGAGACGTCTATGCCCGCCTACTCGCGGTTGAATCTCGATACGCGGTCGACTGTCGCAACCTGGAGCGAGTAGGTCTCGTAGTACCCCGCGATACCCGCTCGTTGTGCCTCGACGTGGTCGGCCTGCAATCGCCATGCGTCGTGGCTGGCCCGGTCGGCGAACGTCGCGATCGTCACCCGCTCGCCGTCGTCCGCGGTGAACGACTTGTGATCGACATAGCCCGGCATGGTGCGAGCCAGCGCGCTCATCCGGGCGGCCTGCTCGTGGTACCCAGGGTCGGGGTCGGCGGCGAGCCGCGACCTGAACACCGTGACGATCTGGCCGGCTTCGAAGTGGCTCATCCCTTCATTCAACGCGCAACAGCAACTCGATGGCGTCCGCGACGCTCAGCACGCCCGCGATGTCGGCGACCCCGCTTCCCGCATACATCGCCATGGCAGTGACCTCGCCGGCGCACGAGAGAGTGGGCGGCATCGCAGACCAGCGGCGGAGCGGCGTGCGGTCACCGCCGCTCTCGAGCCACGCGAACGGCTCCTCGGAGGTGCGCGCGGCGAGGATCGAGTCTCGCAGCACGCGGTGAGGAGCATCCTCCCAGCCGATGTGGAACGCGGTGGTGAGCTCGGTGTCGCCCTCGCCGGCCGCGACCAGCGCCGCGAGATAGGCGGCGTGCGCCGCGGACTCGGTCGTGGCGAGTAGCCGGGTGCCCACCCGAACGGCGCTGGCGCCGGACTCGAACACCCGCCGTACGTGTTTCCCAGTCGCGATCCCGCCCGCGGCGACGACCGGCACCGTCAGCGCGGCGCACGTCTGCTCGAGCAGATCGAGGAGCGGTTCGGTCCCGCGGACGTGGCCGCCGGCCTCGACACCTTGGAGCACGACCGCGTCGCATCCGGCATCGGCTGCGGCGAGCGCATCGTCCCGTTTCCCGACCTGCCAGAACGCGAGCGCGCCTCCGGCGTGGATCCGGCTGACAAGGCCGGCGTCGGGGTCGCCCCAGAAGACATCCACGACGCGGCATGCCTCAGCCGCGGCCTCGAGGTCACCGGTGACAGCGTCGACCGCGAACGCGAAGAAGCCGACCCCGTAGGGCTCGGCGGCGTGGGTTCGCAGGTAGGCGAGCTGCGTGGCAAGTGGGGCCGGCCCGAACGAGGAGATCATCCCGAGTCCGCCTGCCGCGCACACCGCCGCCGCGAGCTCGGGCGTACCGACGCCGCCGCCCATCGGCGCGAGCTGCACCGGTACCGCGCAACCGACCAGCTCGGTGAAGGCCGTGGGTGTCGACATGACTCCGCATTGTCCCCTCTACTAGAGCCATGAGCCGTGTCACCTGTCACATGTCCATGTCCCTCGACGGGTTTGTCGCCGGACCGAACCAGTCCCTGGAGAACGGTCTGGGAGAACGCGGCATCGAGATGCATCGGTGGCATCTCGATCGGGAGGACATGCACGAGGCGGACGCCGCGGCGACTGACGAGCTGATGCGGCCGATGGGCGCCTACGTCATGGGCCGCAACATGTTCGCGCCGACGCGTGGACCCTGGACGGAGGACTGGAAGGGATGGTGGGGCGACGAGCCGCCGTACCACGCCCCGGTGTTCGTTCTCACCCATCACGAGCGGGAGCCGGTCGAGATGGCCGGAAACACCACCTTCTACTTCGTGACCGAGGGCTTCGACGCCGCGTTCGCCAGAGCGAAGGAGGTCGCCGGCGACATGGACATCGACATCGCCGGCGGCGCCTCGACGGTGAGACAGTCGTTCCAGGCGGGGGTCATCGAGGACCTCTTCCTCGACATCATTCCGACGCTGCTCGGCAGTGGAGAAGACATGTTCGAAGGCATCTCACCGGTCCCGCTCACTCAGGTGTCGGTCACGCACTCACCCATCGCACTGCACGTTCACTACCGGGTTGGCTGATCGTCACCGAACTGCCAGTGCTGCGCCTCGCACGCACGGCGAACGTTGCGCTTGCCGAAAGCCGTCACTGAGAGCTCCGCGCCGGTGGCGTTGTCGTGGAGCTTGAGCAGGTAGCTGATCTGGTCACCCACGAAGCCGTTCGACTGCAGGCGGAAGCTCAACGTGGTCTCCGGTGTTCGGTTCAGGACCTGCGGAGCGGCGCCGCCTCCCGCGGCCCCGGGCGGAACCACGCTGATCTGGTCAGCGGTGACGACCATCGTCGCCGCCCCGCGATGCTGGAGCCATCGCGCGAGCCAGACGTCCAGCGCGGCGCACACCCCGCACCCGGCCAGCACGATCGGGCTCGGGTCCGGTGGGATGAACTGCCGGACCAGGACTGCAAGCAGGATGACCCCGATGAAGATCGGGAGTGCGAGCACGTCTGTGCGCGACTGCCGCAGCTCGGTTCGTCCGAGCTTCGTCGTCAACTGCATCCGGCGGTCCCCTCGTCTGCCCGACCATACGACGAGGCCGGGTAGGTTCCTCGTGTGTGTCCCGCCGCCGAGGAGCTGACGGCGATCGAACGGCTCAAGGCGGCCTACTGCCGAACCCTCGACACGAAAGACTGGTCCGGGTTTCGGGAGCTCTTCGCAGACGACTTCGTGAGCGACACGAGCGAGTCCGGCGGCGTTGTCATCGAGGGAGCCGATGCGTTCGTCGCGTTCGTGCGCGACGCACTGAGCCGTGCCGTGACGGTCCATCAGGTGCAGCAGCCCGAGCTCGAACTGACGTCCGCCACGACCGCGCGTGGCGTGTGGGCGATGCAGGACGTGGTCCGATTCGCCCCGGGAATCACGATGCACGGATTCGGTCACTACCTCGAGACCTACGTGAAGACCGGCGACGCGTGGCGGCTCAAGTCATCGAAGCTGACCAGGCTGCGGGAGGAGATCCGCACGCCCTTCGTCACGTTGTTCGTCTCGGAGCGGCTTCGCCGCCGGTTGCAACGGCTCGCGGCTCGGCGGATGACGGATCGCCGATGAGCGGGACGAAGCTCGTCATGGGAGCAAGTGGATATCTCGGCTCGCACGTCACGCGGCAATTGGTCGAGCGCGGTGACGACGTCAGGGTCTGGATCCGGCCGTCCAGCGCGACGCGCGCGTTCGAGGGCTTGCCGGTGTCGCGATGCGCGGGTGAGCTGTTCGACGACACGGCCCTGGACCGGGCCATGGCAGGTGTGGCGACGGTCTTCTACTGCATCGTCGATGCCCGGCCATCGCTTCACGACCCGAGCCCGCTGTTCCGCACCAACGTCGAGGGCCTGACGCACGCACTCGATGCCGCGGTCCGCGCCGGCGTCGGGCGCTTCGTGTTCTGCAGCACGATCGGCACGATCGGGCATTCCGGTGAGGGTTTCGCGGACGAGGACACCCCGCACGAGTGGGAGACGCTCGGTGGCCCGTACATCAAGTCGCGGCTGGACGCGGAGCGTACGGTCCTTCGCTACCACCGAGACCACGGTCTGGACGTGGTGGTGCTCTGCCCGTCCACGACGTTCGGGCCGGGGGACTACGGCCCGGTCGCGCACGGTCGGCTGATCAAGGCGGCTGCGGCCGGCAAGGTGCCGGTATACGTCCGAGGGCAGGCCATGGAGGTCGTCGGGGTGGAGGACGCGGCCCGCGCGTTCCTGCTCGCGGAGGCGCACGGGCGGGCGGGCGAGCGCTACATCATTTCCGAGCGAATGATGTCGTCGAAGGAGCTGCTCGCGACGGCTGCCACCGCGACCGGACACCGGCCGCCGCGCGTCGGGGTGCCGCTCGCCATGATCAAGGCGATCGGACGTGTCGGCGACGTGATCAGCCGGATCTTCCGCCGGGACGTGCCGCTCACCACAATCTCGGTCCGGCTGATGCACTTCATGCCGCCGCTCGACCACAGCAAGGCCGTCCGCGAGCTGGGCTGGACACCCGGCCCCACGGCCGAGGCGATTCGCCGGCACGCGCTGTTCCACGCGTCCGGCGGGTGATCCGCCCGCCATCCCTTAGGTTTGGCGGGTGCGCCTGGTCATCGCTCGTTGTTCGGTTGACTACACGGGGCGGCTGAACGCGCACCTGCCGCTCGCCGCGCGGCTGCTCCTGATCAAGGCCGACGGGTCCGTCCTGGTCCACTCCGACGCGGGCGGCTACAAGCCGCTGATGTGGATGACGCCGCCGTGCACCTTGCGAACCGACGAGGGCGTGTGGACGGTCACCAACAAGGCGGGTGAGCAGCTCCTTATCACCATCGAGGAGGTGGTGTCGGAGGCGGCCGCGGACCTCGGTGTCGACCCCGGCCTGGTCAAGGACGGGGTCGAGGCGCACCTGCAGGTGCTGCTGGCGCAGCACTGCGGCACCCTCGAAGCGGGATTCACACTGGTGCAGCGCGAGTACCCGACCGACATCGGCCCGGTCGACCTGCTGTGCCGAGACGCCTCCGGGGCGGCGGTTGCCGTCGAGATCAAGCGGCGCGGCGAGATCGACGGCGTGGAGCAGCTCACCCGCTACCTCGAGCGGCTGGACCGCGACCCGCTGCTGCGTCCGGTCCGCGGCATGTTCGTCGCGCAGGAGATCAAGCCGCAGGCAAAGGTGCTCGCGGCAGATCGCGGCATCGTCTGCGTCGAGGTGGACTACGACGAGCTGCGGGGGATCGACACCTCGGCCGACCGCCTGTTCTAGCTCGGCCGACTCACTCGGCGGCGATCGCCTGTAGCACGTCGAGCTTCGCCGCGCGCCGCGCCGGGAAGGTCGCCGCGAACAAGCCGAGCACGGCAGCAATGACGAGGAAGACGATCAGCCTGGGGATCGGAACGGCGATCTCGCTGAGTTCCTGCGCGCCGATGGAGGACACGAGCGCCAGGCCGAGCCCGGTGCCGATGACCACCCCGACGAGCGCGCCGAACAACGCGAGGATCACCGACTCCGCGCGAACCATCCCTCGGATCTGGCGCCTGGTCATCCCCACCGCGCGCAGCAGGCCGATCTCCCGGGTGCGTTCGAACACCGAAAGCATCAGCGTGTTGATGATGCCGATCAACGCGATGATCACGGCCAGTGCCAACAGCGCGTAGATCAGGCCGAGCAGCTGGTTGACCTGGTCCTTCTGCGACTTCTGGAACTCTTCTCGGGTCTGCACCTGCACGTTCGGGAAGGCGGCGAGGGCAGCGGTGACGGCAGGCTCTTGGTTGCCGTTGGTGCGCGCCAATACGGCGATCGGCAGCGCCTGGTCGAAGTGGGCGAGGAAGAACTCGTTGCTGACGACGTAGGAACCGAGAAGGGCGTTGGGTTTGTAGATGCCGCCGATCTTCATGCCGACCACGCCGGTCTTGGCGTACTTCACATCGAGGGTGTCGCCGACCGCGAGGTGCTTCGAGTCGGCGGTGCTGGCGTCGATCAGCAGGTCGCCCGCGGCGATCGATCCGGGGCTTCCGGAGTCCATCCGGACCAGAACGGTCTGCCCGAGGTTCTGGGGCGAGATCGCCGTGACGTCCTCGAGGCTGTCGCCTACCTGCACCGTTCCGTCATAGACGATGTTGGTGTTCGTGACACCGGGCAGGTGCGTGACGATCGGTGCGACCGCGTTGCTGATGCCGGGTGAGCCATCACTGGAGTCGGAGATGATCAGGTCGGCGCTGACCGCCTGATCGACGGCGCTGGTGACCGATTTGGTCAACGACGCGCCGAAGACCGTGATGGCCGAGACGAGCGCGAGTCCGATCATCAGCGCGGATGCTGTCTGCGCGGTCCGCCGCGGGCTGCGCATCGAGTTCTCGCGCCCGAGCCGTCCAGGAAGCCCGAACCAGCGTGCGAGGGGCTTGCCGATCACACTCGACACCGGTCGCGCGAACGTCGGGGCGAGCATCGCGGCGCCGAGGAAGACGCCTGCCGCGCCGATCCCGACGAGTGGCAGCTGCCCGACCGCCATGCCCACGGTGAGCAGCACGACGCCGAGTACCGCCAGCGCGCCACCGATCGTGAGCCGGCGGCGGTTGGAGATCTCGAGCCCGACCTGGTGCTGGCTGATCGCCTCTATCGGCGAGATCCGCACGGCGCGTCGCGCCGGGCCGATCGCGGCGACCACGGTCACGCCGACGCCGACAGCCAGGCCCACGATCGCGGTACGGGCTTGGAAGACCAGCGATGAGGCAGGAAGGGTGATGCCGAACGCGCGCAACAGGCCCTCGAGCCCGAAGGCGGCGAGCACCCCGACCCCCAGCCCGATGAGTGAGGAGGCGAGGCCCACCGCGGCCGCTTCGCCCAGTACCGAGCGAAACACCTGCCGCCGACTGGCGCCGACGATGCGCAGCAGCGCGAGCTCGCGGGTCCGCTGCCCGACGATGATCGAGAACGTGTTGAAGATCGTGAACGCGCCGACGAACAGCGAGATGAACGCGAAAACCAGCAGTGCGGTCGAAAAGACCCCGAGAGCCTGGTTGACCGTATCGGTCTGCTCGTCGGCCACGGTCTTGCCCGTCACGACCTGCACGTCGGACGGCAGCGCGGCCTGAACCGCTCGCTGGACCGTCGCGGTGTCGGTGCCGGACGCCGTGAGGATGTTGATCGTGTCCAGGCGCCCGGGTTCCTGGAAGATCTGCTGCGCTGTCGGCAGGGAGAACTCAGCCATCGATGCGCCGGCCACGTTGTCGGCCGTTCCGAACTTCACGATGCCGGTCAGCGTGAACGTCCTGGTCGGGCCGGCGAGCAGGACCTTGACCTGCTGGCCGAGGGCGAAGTGGTACTTCTTCGCGGTCCCGGCGTCCATGGCGACGTCGTCGGGCCCGGCGGGAGCCCCGCCGCTGACGAGGTGAAGCGAGCTGAGCGACGGATTCGGGTCGTAGCTGAGTCCGATGCTGCCGCCGCTGATCGCCTTCCCTTCGGGGGAGACGAACTGCGCGTAGCCGTTGACCCCGCCCTCTGCTGCCGAGACGCCGGGCACGTTGCGGATCGTGGAGAGCAGCGACTCCGGGATCGGGTTGCGGGTCGCGGTGTCGCCGAAGTTCGTGTGCTTGAACTGCGCCACGCCACGCGCCTGCAGGTCGACCTTCGTGTAGATGTTCCCGATCAGGTTCGAAAACGTCCGGTGCAACGTGTCGGTCAGCACGAACGTGCCGGTGACGAACGTGACGCCGAGCACGATCGCAAGGGCGGTGAGGGTGAGCCGGAGCTTGTGGGCGAGCAGCCCCTTCAAGGTGACGCGCCACATGTCAGCGACGTCCGGTCTCGTCAGGCACCGAAGCTCCGCATGTGCTCGAGCACCTTGTCGGCGGTGGGCTTGGCGAGCTCGCCGACGATGGCGCCGTCGGCGAGGAAGACGACGCGGTCGGCGTACGCCGCGCCGTGCGGGTCGTGAGTGACCATCACGATCGACTGTCCGAGCTCGCGGGTCGAGCGTTGCAGGAAGGCGAGCATCTCGTTGGACGCGTTGGAGTCGAGGTTGCCGGTCGGCTCGTCAGCGAAGATCAGGTCGGGGCGGTTGATCAGGGCCCGCGCACAGGCGACGCGCTGCTGCTGCCCGCCGGAGAGCTCGGTCGGCCGATGGCTGAGCCGGTCCTTGATTCCCAGGTGTTCGACCAGGTAGGCGAACCACTCCTTGTCGACCTCCTTGCCGGCCAGATCGGCGGGGAGCGTGATGTTCTCCCCGGCCGTCAGCGTCGGCACCAGGTTGAAGGACTGGAAGACGAAGCCCACGCGGTCGCGGCGCAGCTGGGTGAGCCCGGTGTCGTCGAGCGCGCCGATGTCGTGTTCACCGACGAACGACGTGCCGGAAGTCGGCCGGTCCAGGCCCGCCATGCAGTGCATCAGCGTCGACTTGCCGGAGCCAGAGGGACCCATCACCGCGGTGAACTCGCCCCGCGGGAACGTCACCGTGACGCCCGCCAGGGCGTGTACGGCGGCTGAACCGCTTCCGTAGGTCTTGTGGAGGTCGACGGCGTGGGCGGCGGGGGACTGAGTCGTATCGGACCCCGCTGGGGAGGCACTGGTCACGATCTCGCATCCTCGCACGACCGCCGGACGGTTCGCCGGTCATATTCGGAATGGATAGGCTTCGGACGTGTCCGTCATCGACGTACCGGTTCGCCGCGTCGCGCTCGAGCCGACGTTCTCCGACGTACCGCGTCACTTCGCCGCGGACGGTGACCTGATCCTCAGCCATCTTGCGGCTGCGCTCTCCGCGGTGTTCCCGGACGGCGAGGACTTCTTCGTCCGTTCGGTGCGGCACTACCGCGACCAGATCACCGATCCGGTGCTCGCGGCGCAGGTCTCCGGATTCATCGGACAGGAGGTGACGCACGGCCGGGAGCACCGTGCGTTCAACACTCATCTGGACTCCCTGGGCTACCACACCAAGTTCGTCGAGCGAATGGTTCGTCGGATGATCGGTTTCCGGGAGCGCCACACCCCGCCGATCACCAATCTCGCCGTGACCGCCGCGTTGGAGCACGTCACCGCCACGCTTGCCGAGCTTGTGCTGACCAACTCCGACGTGCAGGAGTCCTTCGGTCACAACTCGGTGCGCCACCTGTTCTACTGGCACGCTCTCGAGGAGAGCGAGCACAAGGCGGTTGCCTTCGACGTCTACCGATCGGTCGGCGGGGGCGAGCGGTTGCGGATCTACACGATGAAGCTTGCGCGCTACCTGTTCGTGATCAGCACCGCGGTGCAGATTGCCGTGTCGTTGCTCACCGACCGCGAGACCTACCGACCGGGCGTGCTTCGCAACAGCCTTCGCGTCGCCCGGCAGCAGCCGATCTTCAGTCGCGAGGTCTGGCGGAGCCTCAAGGAGTACGAGCGCCGCGGCTTCCATCCCAGCGACCGGCCCAACGAGGAGCTGATCGCCAGGTGGCGTGAGCGGCTGTTCGGACCGGCAGGTGCGATGACCGGCACGCTTCGCGGGCCGGCCCTCGCCTCCTGACCTCGAGCATCCTCAACCGACCGCGGTGACGACCTCGTACAGCATCGGCGAGCTCGGGAACTCGTCCCATCCGGGCTGAGTGACCACCCGGCGGAACTCCTCGCTGTTGTGCGCGGCACGAAAGGCCGCGTCGCTTTCCCACGTCGCGACGTTGACCCAGCGGTACTCCGCACCGGTGGAGATCGCGCGGTGCAGCCGGAGGGAGACGAAGCCCGGCTGGGCGCGGAAGTACTTGCTGGTGTCGGTCCACAAGGCATGGAACGCGTCGTCGCGCTCCGGACGCACGGCGAAGCGATTCATCAACGTGACCGGCCCGTCGGTCCGGGTGTCGCCGCTCGGAGCGGTTCGTTCCTCGGCTGTCATGGCGTTCATGTGACCCCCTTCAGTCGTTGCACGGATGTGCAATGAATGCACGCATGTATACTTATGCCCTCGGCTGACGTCAAGCGCCGGAGGGGATGAAATGCGCGAGGTCGCGGAGGACGCCGGGCGCGCCCGGCAACGACGTCGCACCCGGGCGGGGATCGTCGACGCGGCCGCGCGGCTGCTCGCTGCGGGCGGACCGGCCCCGGGGGTCAGCGAGATCGCGGAGGCGGCCGAGGTCTCGCGGCGCACGGTGTACCAGTACTTCCCGACCGTTGACCAGCTGCTGCTCGACGCCACGCTCGGCTTGCTCAGCCAGTCAGGCGTCGACGCGGCCATCGACGCCGCGGCCGGCCGGGGGGCCGACGCCGTCGAGCGGGTGGAGGCGATGATCCGCGCCATCGGGGAGATGGCCGCCACGACGATGCCGCTCGGCCGTTCACTGATCCGGCTCACCGTCGACGCGCCCGCGCAGGGCGCGCAGCCCAAGCGCGGCTACCGCAGGATCGGCTGGATAGAGCGCGCTGTCGATCCGCTCCGTGGCGAGCTGGATCCCGATCTGTTCGAACAGCTGGTGTCGGGCCTCGCCATGGTCGTCGGGTGGGAGGCCTTCATCGTGTTGCAAGATCTTCGTGGGCTCGACGCCGGCGAGACGGCGCGGGTCTCCAGCTGGGCGGCACAGGCGCTGGTCGGTGCCGCGCTTGACGAGCAGCAGGCACGGCCGGCGGCTGGTTGACTGGCTGGCAAGGCTGGCTGGGCGCAAGAGCTAGGTGAAGGAGTTCGCGATGCTGCTCAACGGGTTCAACCACGTCGCGGTCATCACCGCCGACACCGAGCGATTCGTCAGCTTCTACCAGGACGTGTTCGAGGCCGAGGTGCTCGGCGAGCAGAAGATCGGAGACGAAGGCACCCTGACCTTCGTCAAGATCGGCGAGGACGCGGAGTTCAACGTCTTCGAGGTCAGCGGCAACACCGAAGCGCAGCGGCAGACCCCGATGCTCGGCCGCGGCAGACTCGACCATCTGGGGCTTCACGCGGCATCGCTGGATGCCTTCGAGGAGATTCGGCGGCGGCTGATCGCTCGCGGCGCGGCGGACGAGTTCGTGACCGACTTCGGACAAGTTCTGTCGATGTTCTTCCGTGACCCCGACGGCTTGGAGGGCGAGGTGTGCGTCGCCAATCCGGACGCCGTACCCGGCGTCTTCAACCCGCCGGGTACGCCGGCCGCCAGATTCGTCTCGTGATGCTGCCGTAGTCACCCGCCTCGCCGGGTTGCCCGGCGGGCAAGATGGCGGGGTGGAGATTGGTACTGCGGGCGTTGTCGGGCTGGGCACGATGGGCGCCGGCATCGCCGAGGTCTTCGCCCGCGCCGGGCTTGACGTGGTCGCAGTCGAGATCGACGACGCGCTGCTGGGCGCCGGCCGAAAGCGACTCGAGAACTCGCTCGGCAAAGCGGTGGATCGCGGCAAGCTCGCTGCGGACGAGCGCGACGCGATCCTCGAGCGGCTCACCTTCACGACCGACCGAGGTGAGCTGGCCCGCGCCGACCTGGTCACGGAGGCGGTCCCCGAGCGGCTCGACGTCAAGGCGTCGCTGTTCGGCGAGCTCGACCGGATCTGCCCGGCGCGCACGGTGCTCGCGACGAACACGTCCTCGCTCCCGGTGACCCGGATCGCGACTGCGACCGGTCGGCCCGGGCGCGTGATCGGCATGCACTTCTTCAATCCCGCGCCGGTCATGCGGCTGGTCGAGGTGGTGCACACGGTCCGTACCGACCGCGAGGTCACCGAAGCGGTCAGGGCGCTCGCGGAGCGCTGCGGCAAGACGCCGGTGGTGGTCGGCGACCGCGCCGGTTTCGTCGCGAACGCGCTGCTCTTCGGCTACCTGAACGCGGCAGCACGTGCGGCTGAGACCGGCCAGGCGAGCGTCTCCGACATCGACGCCGCGATCGTCGCGGCGTGCGGCGTCCCGATGGGGCCGCTCACGCTGATGGACCTGATCGGCCTCGACGTCTGTCTCGACGTGATGGAGACGATGTTCGACGAGACGCGTGACCAGCGTTACGCCCCTGCCCCGCTGCTGCGACGGCTGGTGATGGCCGGCGACCTGGGCCGAAAGACCGGACGCGGCTACTACCGGTACGAGGCGGGCGCGAGCGAGGCGACGATCGCGCCGCCGGCGTTCGCGCTCGGGTCCTCCCGCGGCGCGGTGAACGTCGTCGTCGTCGACGGTGGCTCGCGGACGGCGACAGCCGAGCTGCTCGCGCGAAGCGCGAGGTCGGCAGCGCCGTCCAGCGTCTTCGCGGTGGTGACCAGTGACGAGGCGCCGGTGACGGCGCTGCTGGCCGGCTTCGAGCGCAAGCGCGACGTGGTCGGCGTGCACGTGCCCAAGGCGCCGAGATCCGGCGTCGTCGAGGTCGTCGCCACCTCGCTCAGCGACCCGGACGCCGTCGCCACCGTGGTCGAGCACTACGCCGACTCCGGCCACACCGCGATCGCGTGCCGGGACCGTGCCGGCTACGTCGTCGACTACCTGGTCCTGCCACACCTCGGCGACGCCGTGCGGATGGTCGACGACGGGTACGCCACTCGGGACGATGTCGACGCCGCGATGCGCCTCGGGTGCGGCTACGCCGACGGACCCTTCGCGATGCTCGCCGCGGTCGGAGCCGACGACGTGCGGTCGGTGCTGTCGCACCTTGCCGCCGCGACGCATCTGCCGTCGCTCGCACCCTCGCCGCTGCTCGACGAGCTCGCAGCGCTCGGCCCTGACGCCCTGTCATGAGCGGACGCCGGTGAGTCCGCGCCGTTCCCGTCGCCGCGACGAGAGTCCGGCCCCGCTACGGACGGCCGGGTGGGCGATGCAGGAGAGCCACGCGGACGGCGAGTGGCTGGTGCGCCCGATCGCCGCGGAGGCAGCGGTGAAGGAGTACCGGTGTCCGGGGTGCCAGCAGGAGATCCGGCCCGGCGTCCCGCACATCGTGGCGTGGCGCGCGGGCGACGAGTCCGGCCGGCGCCACTGGCACACGCCGTGCTGGCGGGCGCGGGACCGCCGCCGGTGAGTGAGATCCGGGCCAACACGGTGCTGCCCGCCCGACGCGAACGCGTGACGCTGCACACCGCTGACGGCCTGGCGTTGGTCGGCGAGCTGGCACTCCCCGAGGCTGCGCCGCCACGAGCAACGCTCGTGACGCTGCACCCGCTTCCCACGCACGGCGGAATGATGGACAGCCATCTATTCCGCAAGGCGGCGTATCGGCTGCCGGCGTTGGCCGACCTGGCGGTGCTCCGCTTCAACACCCGGGGTACCGCGAGTGAGGCCGGTCGCAGCGAGGGAGTCTTCGGCAACGGCGACAGCGAGCGGTACGACGTCGCTGCGGCCCTCGACCTCGTCGAATATCGCGACCTGCCCTCACCGTGGCTGGTCGGGTGGTCGTTCGGCACCGACCTCGCCCTCCGGCACGGCTGCGACCCGAGCGTCGTCGGGGCGGTGCTGATCGCGCCACCGCTGCGGTACTCCACCGAGCAGGACCTTGCCACGTGGGCAGCCTCCGGCAAGCCGGTCCTTGCGATCGTTCCCGAGCTCGACGACTACCTGCGTCCACCGGAAGCGCGGCGGCGGTTCGCCGCGGTCCCTCAGGCTGAGGTCGTCGAGGTGAAAGGAGCGAAGCACCTCCTCGTCGGCTACACCGAAGAGGTGCTCGACCTGATCGTCTCGGCGGTTGCGCCGGACAAGGGCCCGCTTCCCGCGGAGTGGCCCGGCTAGGAACCCGGCGCGTGGGGCATGACCTGCTCGGCCACCAGCCGCAGGTGATCCAGGTCGTTGACGTCGAGCAGCTGCAGGTAGAAGCGTTCGACACCTTCCGCTGCGAAGCGGCCGAGCTTGTCGAGCAGCTCGGCGGGCGTCCCGGCCAGCCCGTTCTCGCGCAGCTCACCGACCTCGCGGCCGATCGCCGCCGCGCGCCGGGCGATCTCCGGCTCGGTCTCGCCGCAGCAGAGCACCAGAGCGGCTGAGTAGACGACCGATCCGGGGTCGCGCCCGGTCGCTTCGCAGGCGGCGCGGACCTTGTCGTGGGTGGCCTTCGTCGTCTCGAGGGAGGCGAACGGGACGTTGTACTCCGCGGCGTACGTCGCGGCCAGCCGGGCCGACTTCGGGCCGCCGAAGCCGCCCATCACGATCGGCGGCCGCGGGCTCTGGGCGGGACGGATCGTGTCGGCGGCGATGTGGGCAGATGCCGCCTTGCCCTCGAAGTCGAACGTCGAGCCGGACGGCGCCGACCAGGCGCCGGCGAGGATCGCCAGCTGGTCCTCGAGCAGGTTGTAACGGTCGGCGAGCTCGGGGAACGGAATCCCGAACGCGTCGTGTTCGGCGCCGTACCAGCCCGCACCGATGCCGATGTCGACGCGGCCTCCGCTCATCTGGTCCACCTGGGCGGCGATCACCGCGAAGCTGCCCGGGTGGCGGAATGTCACCGGCGTCACGAGCGTCCCGAGCCGGATCGTCGAGGTGTCGCGCGCCAGCCCGGCGAGCGTCGTCCACGCGTCGGTCACTCCGGGCAGGCCGCTGACCTCGCCCATCTTCAGGTAGTGGTCGGACCGGAAGAAGGCACCGAAGCCCGCGGCCTCCGCGGTACGGGCAACGGTGAGCAGCTGGTCGTAGGACGCGCCCTGCTGGGGTTCGGTGAACACCCGGAACATCTACTGGCCTGCCGTCTGAACCAGTTCGGTGAGCACGCCACCGACGCTCTTCGGGTGCAGGAACGCGATCGAGGCGCCGAGTGAGCCGTGCCGAGGCCGCTCGTCGATCAGCCGGACGTCCTTGCCGCCGAGGTCCTCGAGCGCCGCGCCGACGTCCACGACGCCGTAGCCGATGTGGTGGACCCCCTCGCCGCGCGTCGCCATGAACTTTCCGACCGGGGTATCCGGGGACAGCGGCTCGAGCAGCTGCACGTAAGACGCGCCGCCCGGTGCGTCCGCGACGTGCAGCATCGCCTCCTTCACTCCCTGCGCCTCGTTGGTCTCGCGGCCGGCGACCACCAATCCGAACGTCGCCACGTAGAACTCGATGCTCGCTTCGAGGTCGCGGCAGGCGATGCCGACATGGTCGATTCGGGTGAGGAGAGGCTCGCGCATCCACGTATCGTGTCAGGCATGCCAGGTTCGGTGATCGTCTCGGGTGCGCGTACCCCCATCGGCAAGCTTCAGGGATCACTCGCTGACTTCTCCGGAGCGGACCTCGGAGGAGTCGCGATCGAAGCGGCACTCACCCGCGCCGGTGTCTCGGGCGACGCCGTCGACTACGTGATCATGGGTCAGGTGCTGCAGGCCGGCGCCGGTCAGATCACCGCCCGCCAGGCAGCCGTCAAAGGCGGTATCCCGATGACCGTCCCGGCGCTCACGATCAACAAGGTGTGCCTGTCCGGCCTGGATGCGATCGCCCTCGCCGACCAGCTCATCGCCGCGGGCGAGTACGACGTCGTCGTCGCGGGCGGGATGGAGTCGATGACGAACGCACCTCACCTGTTGCCCGGCTCGCGCAAGGGATTCAAGTACGGCGACGCCGCGCTGGTCGACTCGATGGCGTACGACGGCCTGTTCTGCGCGTTCGACCAGTGCGCGATGGGGGAGTCCACCGAGGCCCACAACGCGAAGCTCGGGATTGCGCGTGAGGTCCAGGACGAGTTCGCCGCTCGGTCTCACGAGCTCGCGGCGGCCGCGCAGAAGAACGGCCTGTTCGACGACGAGATCGTTCCGGTCATGGTGCCGCAGCGCAAGGGGGATCCGCTGCCGTTCACCGCGGACGAGGGCGTGCGCGCCGACACGACCGTCGAAGGTCTCGCTCAGCTTCGCCCGGCGTTCGCGAGGGACGGCACCATCACCGCCGGCTCCGCCTCGCAGATCTCCGACGGCGCTTGCGCCGTCGTCGTGATGTCCAAGGAGGCGGCCGAACGACACGGCGCCACCGTGCTCGCCGAGGTCGGCTACCACGGGGTGGTCGCCGGGCCCGACGCGTCGCTTCAGGCGCAACCCGCCAACGCGATCAACAAGGCGTTGGCTCGTGCCGGGGCCACGGTCTCCGACCTCGACCTGGTCGAGATCAACGAGGCGTTTGCGGCGGTGGGGGTTCACTCGGCGAAGCTGCTCGATCTGCCGTGGGACAAGCTCAACGTCAACGGCGGTGCGATCGCGCTCGGACACCCGATCGGTGCGTCGGGTGCCCGACTCGCCCTCACGTTGGCCCTCGAGCTTCGCCGCCGCGGCGGTGGGCTGGGCGCTGCGTCGCTGTGCGGCGGCGGCGGCCAGGGCGACGCGCTGCTGCTGCGCGTACCCGCATAAGCGATCCGGCATGGCGGTCGATGTCGGCGGGCTCGTCACGCGCGCGCGAGAGGGTGACCACCGCAGCGTCGGCAGGTTGATCACCCTCGTCGAGAACGCCGCGCCGGAGCTGCGCGAGGTGATGGCGGCGCTCGCGCCCCACGCGGGCACCGCGCGGTTGCTCGGGCTCACCGGGTCGCCGGGCGTGGGCAAGTCGACGACCACGTCCGCGCTGCTTTCGGCGTACCGCGCCCGGGGCGAACGAGTCGGCGTGCTGGCGATCGACCCGACGTCGCCATTCTCCGGCGGTGCGCTGCTCGGAGATCGGGTGCGGATGCAGGAGCACGCGACCGACTCGGGCGTCTATATCCGATCGATGGGAACCCGCGGCAACCTCGGCGGCGTCTCCTGGGCGACGCCGCAGGCGATTCGAGTCCTCGACGCGGTGGGTTGCGACGTCGTGATCATCGAGACAGTTGGCGTCGGCCAGGCCGAGGTTGCCGTCGCCTCTCTCGCCGACAGCACTGTGGTGATGCTGGCGCCGGGCCTGGGTGACGGCATCCAGGCGGCGAAGGCCGGCATTCTCGAGATCGCCGACCTCTACGTGGTGAACAAGGCCGATCGGGACGGGGCAACCCAGACGGTCCGCGACCTGAAGTCGATGCTCGCCCTCGGCGAGAAGCGGTCCGCTGATGACTGGAAGCCGCCGGTCCTCAGCACGATCTCGGCAAAGGGCGACGGCATCCCCGAGCTGGTCGAAGCGCTCGATCGCCATCACGCGTGGTTGACGGAGTCCGGGGAGCTCGACCGGCGTCGTCGCCGTCGCGCGGTCGAGGAGATCGAGACACTTGCCGTGACCGCATTGCGCGAGCGCATCGGGGACCTGCGGGAGGGAGCGCTGCTCGGCCAGTTCGCCGACGATGTGCTGGCCGGCCGCTGCGATCCGTATGCCGCCGCGGACCGGCTGGTGGCAGCCGTGGAAAGCTAGTCCGACCCCGATGCCCCGCGACCCGCTCGACCTGCCGTTCGATCCGATCGCGCGCGCCGGGGAGATCTGGACGGAGAAGTTCGGGCCGGCCGCCGCGATGCGGGTTGCGACCTCCGTGATGCGCGCGCAACAGCTGCTGCTCGCCCGCTTCGACGAGATCCTCAAGCCCTACGGGCTGAGCTTCGCCCGTTACGAGGCGCTCGTACTCCTTCATTTCAGCCGTGCCGGCGAGCTCCCGCTGTCGGTGATCGGGCAGCGGTTGATGGTGCACCCGACCAGCGTCACCAACACGGTGGACCGGCTGGTCGGCCAGGGCTTCGTCGAGCGTCGCCCGAACCCGCGGGACGGCCGCGGCGTCCTCGCCAGGCTGACGCCGGCGGGCCGCAAGGCGGTGACGCGAGCCACCGCGGACCTCATGGCAGACGGTTTCGGACTGGACATGTACGACGAGGAGTCGCTGCAGCAGATCTTCGATCAGCTCCGCACGCTGCGGGTGTCAGCGGGGGACTTCCGGATTTAGTAGGACGTCCTAGTATCCTGGACCTGTCAGTGTCGGTGAAGCCGACGCCGTTGATGGGCGGAGGTAGACGTGAGCCCGGACGAGATCGAGGCCGGACGCGCTCGCTGGCAGCAGCGGTTCGAGAAGTCCAAGGTGCGCGACGCTGACTTCACGACGCTGTCCGGCGTCGAGGTGGCGCCGGTGTACGGGCCGCCGGAGGGCTCGGCGTACCCGGGATTCGAGCGGATCGGCTGGCCCGGCGAGTTCCCCTTCACCCGCGGTCTCTACGCCACTGGCTACCGCGGCAAGGAATGGACGATCCGGCAGTTCGCGGGATTCGGCAACGCCGAGCAGACGAACGAGCGCTACAAGATGATCCTCGAGGCCGGCGGGCACGGGTTGTCCGTCGCCTTCGACATGCCGACCCTCATGGGCCGCGACTCCGACGATCCGAAGTCCTTGGGTGAGGTCGGCCACTGTGGTGTCGCGATCGACTCGGCCGCGGACATGGATGTGCTGTTCGCCGGCATCCCGCTGGGCGACGTCACGACGTCGATGACGATCTCCGGTCCGGCGGTCCCGGTCTTCTGCATGTACCTCGTCGCAGCGGAGCGTCAGGGCGTGGACATCGCCACGCTCGACGGCACGCTCCAGACGGACATCTTCAAGGAGTACATCGCCCAGAAGGAGTGGCTGTACCCGCCCGAGCCGCACCTCCGGCTGATCGGTGACCTGATGGAGTACTGCCCGGCCGAGATCCCGCGTTACAAGCCGCTGTCGGTGTCCGGCTACCACATTCGTGAGGCCGGAACGACCGCGGCGCAGGAGCTCGCGTATACGCTCGCCGACGGCTTCGGCTACGTCGAGCTGGGCCTGTCGCGAGGGCTGGACGTCAACGAGTTCGCACCGGGTCTGTCGTTCTTCTTCGACGCGCACATCGACTTCTTCGAAGAGATCGCGAAGTTCCGCGCCGCGCGCCGGATCTGGGCGCGCTGGCTGCGCGACTTCTACGGCGCCACCGATCCGCGCGCGCAGTGGCTGCGCTTCCACACCCAGACCGCAGGCGTCTCGCTGACCGCGCAACAGCCGGACAACAACATCGTGCGGACCGCGGTCGAGGCCCTCGCTGCGGTGCTCGGCGGCACCAACTCGCTCCACACCAACGCGCTCGACGAGGTGCTCGCTCTTCCCAGCGAGAAGGCGGCAGAGATCGCGCTGCGGACGCAGCAGGTCCTGATGGAGGAGACCGGGGTCGCCAACGTCGCCGATCCGCTCGGCGGATCCTGGTACGTCGAGGCGCTGACGGACGCGATCGAGGCGGAGGCCGAGGAGATCTTCGCGCGCATCCGGGACATGGGCTCGGACGGGTCGATGACGTCCGGAATCCTGCGCGGCATCGAGGACGGCTGGTTCATGGCGGAGACCGCGGACTCCGCGTTCAGCTACCAGACCAAGCTTGAGAAGGGCGACAAGAAGATCGTCGGCGTCAACATCTATGCGGACACCGTTGCCAGCGATCTCGAGATCCTGCGGGTGTCTCACCAGGTGGAGCTCGACCAGGTGAGCCTGCTCGCGCAGCGCAAGGCCGACCGGGACCACGACGCCGTGGCGGCGGCGCTCGCGGGGTTGACCGAAGCCGCGGCGGGCGCGGCGAACCTGGTTCCGCTGATCCTGGACGCCTGTCGCCTCGAGGCCACGCTGGGCGAGATCTGCGCGGCGATGGGCGAGGTCTTCGGCCCCTACCGAGAGCCGGCGCGCTTCTAGGAAGTTGTCAGGTTCTGGCGCCGCCGGAACGCGCTGAGAGCCTGACAACTCTTAGGCTCTAGGCCGTGAACATGCGGCCGACTGACATTCGGCTACCCGGTGCGGTCGACCTGTCCGGCCTGAAGCAGCCGCCTGCGGCCGCATCGCCGGGCAATGGACCCGCCGCCGCGGCGCCGGGCGGTCTCGTCATCGATGTCACGGAGGCGACCTTCGAGTCCGCCGTCGTGAACATGTCGATGCGCGTGCCGGTGGTCCTCGACTTCTGGGCCGAGTGGTGCGGACCGTGCAAGCAGCTCTCACCCGTCCTCGAGCGGCTGGTCGCCGCCGATGCCGGCCGGTGGGTCCTCGCCAAGATCGACGTCGACGCCGAGCAGCGGCTCGGCGCGGCGTTCCAGATCCAAAGCATCCCGACCGTGATCGCGGTGATCGGGGGTCAGCCGGTCCCGCTGTTCCAGGGCGCGCTGCCGGAAGCCGACGTGCGCAAGGTGCTCGATGAGGTGTTGCGCGTCGCTGCTGCCAACGGGGTCACCGGCACCGTCGACCCAGGCGACGGGGCGCCGGCGCCGGAAGCGCCGCTACCCGACCCGGAGTTCGCGGCGGCCCAGGACGCGCTGAACAGAGGTGATCTCGACGCGGCGCTCACGGCCTACCGCACGCTGCTCGACCGCAGCCCGGACGACGTCGAGCTCCAGATGACGGTCGCTCGTTGCGAGCTGCTCGTACGCACCCGAGGCGCGGACGAGGCGTCGATTCGGCGGACTGCCGGCGAACGCCCCGATGACGTCCCCGCCCAGCTGGCGGCCGCTGACCTCGAGATGGTTCTCGATCAGGTGGACGCGGCGATCGGCCGGCTGGTCGGTCTCGTCCAACGCACGTCGGGTGCCGACCGGGACCGGGCGCGCGAGCACCTGGTGTCGTTGTTCGCGGTCCTCGACCCTGCGGACCCGCGCCTCACCGCGGGTCGGCGGGCGCTCGCGAACGCGCTGTTCTGACTCGCGCTTCGCTTCAGCGCAAGGTCGCGATCACGTAGCGGCTCGTCGTACGGAACGCGGCCGGGTCCTCGTTGACCTCTCGCAGCGCCTGCAGCGCCGGGACCCGGAGTACGTCCTCTCCCGCATCGACCGCCGCGAGCTGCGCGAAGGAGTCGATCCACATCGGATGGGTGGTCGCGTCGAACTCGACCTGTGCCTCCGGAGACTCGGCGGTGAACTTGATCGAGTGCTCGTCGATCGACACGGACAGGCCCAGCGGTTCGCCGAGTGCGGACAGGCTGCCGTGGTCGTGCCAGGCGAACCGCTCGGGTTGGACGGGACGCCCGAGCGCCCGCGCCATTGCCGGTCCCAGGCTTTCGTAGGCCTTGCCCATCCCGTAGCCGGGAATCCACGCCGTCAGCAGGATCCGTCCGCCCGGGGCGAGTACCCGCTTCATCTCGGCGAGGGCCGCGGCCGGATCGGGCGCGAAGATCGCGGCGAACACAGAGACGATCAGATCCGCCGAAGCGTCCGCGAGCGGAATGGCGGCCGCCTCGCCCGACCGGACATCGAGCGCGACCCCCGCCGCGGCTGCGCGCTCCCGGGTCACGTCGAGCAACCGGGCAGCCGGGTCGACCGCCACGACGTGCGCGCCGGCCAAGGCCAGGGCGATCGCGGCGTTTCCGGTGCCGCAGCCGAGGTCGAGCGCGGTCTCGCCGCGCACCACGCCGGCTGCCGCGGCCACGATCTCGGCGACCGGTTCGAGCGTGACGCCGGTGTCCTCGTACCGTCCGATGCCCCAGTCCAACCCCATGCGCTGACCATAGACGGCGCCTGCTCCTAGGCTTCGATCATGGCTGAGTTCGTGCACCTGACCGTCGATGCGGGCGTCGGAACGATCCGACTGGACCGTCCGAAGATGAACGCCTTGAACATCGCGGTCCAGGAGGAGATCCGCGCCGCCGCGAAGGAGGCGACCGAGCGCACCGACGTCAGGGCGGTCGTCGTGTGGGGCGGGCCGAAGGTGTTCGCGGCAGGTGCGGACATCAAGGAGATGGCGGAACTGTCCTACGCCCAGATGGTCGACCGCAGCGCCGCGCTCACGTCGGCGTTCACCTCGGTCGCGCGGATCCCGAAGCCCGTGGTCGCAGCGATCAACGGATACGCCCTCGGCGGCGGTTGCGAGCTCGCCTTGTGTGCCGACCGGCGGATCGCCGCGGTGGACGCCACGCTCGGCCAGCCCGAGATCTTGCTGGGCATCATTCCCGGCGCGGGAGGCACGCAGCGCCTGCCACGGCTGATCGGCCCGGCAAAGGCCAAGGACATCATCTTCAGCGGGCGGTTCGTGAAGGCCGACGAAGCGCTCGCGATCGGCCTGGTCGACGAGGTCGTCCCCTCCGACCAGGTGTACGACGTGGCGGTGCGCTGGGCGTCACAGTTCGCCAACGCCGCCGCTTACGCGCTGCGTGCCGCCAAGGAAGCGATCGACTACGGGGGAGAGGCCGACCTCGGGACCGGTCTGGAGATCGAGCGCCAGCAGTTCGCTGCCCTGTTCGCCACCGAGGACCGCACGATCGGCATGAGCTCCTTCATCGAGAACGGTCCTGGAAAGGCGGCGTTCAAGGGCAGCTGATCGTCCGAAATCGAGTTGCCAGGGACGGTTACGTTCGTCTAATGGCCACGATCGACTCGGAGCGGGAGGACGCCGGCCGTAGTCGCCTCGCAGCCGAGCGGGCACGCTTCGGCGCGTTGTGGCGGTTGCGCAGCTACCTACGGCCGTGGCGCACACGCATCACGATCAGCTTTCTCGCGGCGCTGCTGGGTGTCGCGTCGAGCACGTGCGTCCCCCTCGTCATCGAGGCCATCGTCAACGGCCCGATCAAGCGGGGGAAGTCCGGCGAGCTGCTTCCGCTGTTCCTCCTGGTCCTCGCGCTTGGCATCGCGGAGGCGGGGCTGATCGCTGTGCGCCGCCAGCTCCAATGGGCGGCCGTGCTGACCGTCGAGCGGGACATCCGGGACGACCTGTACGCCCATCTCCAGCGACTCGACATCGCGTTCCACGACACGTGGGAGACCGGCCAGCTGTTGTCTCGTGCCACCAGCGACCTCTCCACGATCCGGCGCTTCTTCGGGTTCGGCGCGATCTACCTCGTGGTCAACACGATGCAGTACGTCGCGGTACTCGGCCTGCTCTTCGCGACCTACTGGCAGCTCGCCATCGTGGTCGCGTTCGCGACCGTCCCGGTGATCGCACTCACCCGCCGGTTCGGCGCGACGTACGCGCTCGTCTCGCGGCGGCTGCAGGACGAGCAGGGTGACCTGGCGACGCTCGCCGAGGAGGCTGCGAGCGGGGTGCGCGTGACGAAGGCCTTCGGTCGCGGTCCGTGGCTGACGTCGGGCTTCCTCGATCAGGCGGCGGTGGTCCGTGGATCGCAGCTGGAGATGGTCGGGCTCACCGCGAAGTTCTGGGCGATGTTGCAGTTGATCCCGAACCTCACGATGGCGGTGGTCGTGCTGTTCGGCGGGCTGGCCGTGGCGCACGGGTCGATGACCCTCGGCGCCCTCGTCGCGTTCGTGACGCTGCTGGTCCTGCTGCAATGGCCGGTCATCGACATCGGCTGGATCCTCGCCATGGCGGAGGAGTCGGCGACGGCGGCGGTCCGCCTGATCGAGGTGTTCGACACGACGCCCACGATCGCTGACCGGCCCGAGGCCGCACCGCTGGTGAAGGCGCGGGGGCGGTTGGCGTTCGAGGGTGCCGGCTTCCGGTTCGGCGACGCGACCGAGGACGTGCTGCACGACGTCGACCTGGTCATCGAACCCGGCGAGACCGTCGCGATCGTCGGGGCGACGGGCTCGGGCAAGACCGTGCTGACCACCCTGCCGTCGCGGTTGCACGACGTCACGGCGGGTCGCATCACCCTGGACGGCGTCGACATCCGCGACCTCGAGCTGTCCTCGCTGCGTCGCCAGGTCGCCACCGCGTTCGAGGACCCGGTGTTGTTCTCGATGAGCGTTCGCGAGAACCTCGTGCTCGGCCGGCCCGATGCCAGTGACAGGGACATCCAGGCCGCCCTCGACATCTCGCAGGCACGCTTCGTCGAGGAGCTCCCCTGGGGTCTCGACACCAGGGTCGGCGAGCAGGGCTTGTCACTGTCCGGAGGGCAGCGGCAACGGCTGGCGCTCGCGAGGGCGGTCATCGCCCGGCCGTCGGTCCTGGTGCTCGACGATCCGCTGTCGGCGCTCGACGTCCACACCGAGGCACTGGTCGAGGAGGCGCTCGGCGCCGTCTTGGCAGACACGACCGGACTGCTCGTGGTGCACCGGCCGTCGACGGTCGCGCTGGCCGACCGGGTCGCTCTGCTCTCCGGCGGGACTCTGGTGGCGATCGGTACGCACTCGGAGCTGATGGCGCTCCCGGAGTATGCGCACATCCTCTCCGTGGACGAGGGGTGGGCCGCGTGAGCACCGAGTCTATGGACGACGTCGGCATCGACGAGGAGGACCTCGATCGGTGGCGCGGCGTTGCGGCGGAGGACGACGAGGAGATGCCGTCCTCCGTCTCCGTCCTGCTCCGACGCAGGACGCGTCTGCTGATCGGTGACCTGCTCCGGCCCCACCGCCGCGCGATCCTGCGCGTCGGCGCTGCGATCGTGCTGGGCACCGGCGCGCAGATGGCCATCCCGGCGTTGGTCGGCGTCGGGATCGACAGAGGGGTACGCGACGCCCGCCACGGCCACCACGCAGCGCTGGTGGCGGCGACGGTGGCGATCGTCGGCTGCGCGCTGATCCAGGCCGTGTTGACGAGGACGTTCCTGCTCGGCGCCGGTCGGGTCGGCCAGGACGCGGTGATCGAGCTCAGACGGCGGGTGTTCACCCACTTCCAGGCGCTCAGCCTGTCCTTCCACGAGCGCTACACGTCGGGTCGGATGATCAGCCGGCTGACCTCCGACTTCGACGCGATCAACGCGCTGCTCGACACCGGACTCGACACCCTCGTCACCGCCACGCTCACGATCCTGTCGGTCACGGTGATCCTGCTCGTCCTGGACTGGCCGCTGGCGGTGGTGTCCCTGGCGTCGCTGATCCCGCTGTTCTTCCTCTCCCGCTGGTACCAACGCCGATCGACGGCCGCCTACCGCAAGACCCGCGAGGCCATCGCGCTGGTGATCGTGCACTTCACCGAGTCGCTGCGCGGGATCCGCGCGGTCCAGGCGTTTCGCCGCGAGCCGCGCAACGACGAGATCTTCGGCGGCCTCAACGACCGGTACCGGCGGACCACCGCGGAGTCGTTCAAGCTGCTATCGGTCTACTGGCCGGGCATCCAGGTGATCGGGAACCTGACCACCGCGGCGGTCCTGTTCTACGGCGGGTACCGCGTGATCCACGGCGACCTCGGAGTCGGCGTGCTCGCGTCGTTCGTCCTCTACCTGCGGCAGTTCTTCGAGCCGATGGCCGAGGTCAGCCAGTTCTACGACTCGTTCCAGGGCGCCGCGTCGGGAGTCGAGAAGCTTGCCGGCGTGCTCGACGAGCGGCCCGCCGTGCCGATGCTCGACGTGTCGGGGCGGCTTCCCGACGGACTGTTCAGCGGCGAGGTCGAGTTCCGCGAGGTCTCCTTCGGCTACCGCAAGGACCGCACAGTCCTTCAGGAGCTGAACCTGTTCATTCCCGCCGGCCAGACGGTGTCGCTGCTCGGTGACACGGGCGCGGGCAAGAGCACGCTCGCCCGGCTGCTCAGCCGGTTCTACGACCCGGGTAGCGGCACGATCTCGGTCGACGGGATCGACCTTCGTGAGCTCGCCGAGAGCGACCTGCGGCACGCCGTCGCGATGGTGACCCAGGAGTCGTTCCTGTTCACCGGATCGGTCGCGGACAACATCGGCTTAGGCCGGCCCGGCGCCTCACGCAAAGAGATCGAGGAGGCCGGCCGAGCGGTCGGCGTCGATGTGCTGGTCTCGCATCTTCGCAACGGCTACGACGAGAGCGTCGGCAAGAACGGCTCGCGGCTGTCCGCCGGGCAGCGTCAGCTGATCGCGTTCGCCAGGGCGCTGCTTGCCGACCCCGCCGTACTGATCCTCGACGAGGCGAGCTCGTCGCTGGACGCCCCAACGGAACGGCTCGTGCAGAACGCGTTGCGCACCGTGCTCGTCGACCGTACGGCGCTGATCATCGCCCACCGGCTCTCGACGGCGGGCATCGCGGACCGGGTGCTGGTGATGAGCGACGGCCGGATCGTCGAGGACGGCACGCCTGCCGACCTGCTCGAGGCAGGGACCGGCGAGTACGCCGCCCTCGCCAGGGCTTGGCGGGACTCCCTCGTCTAACTACCTGGCGGCCGCGTGGCGGTCGAGGAAGGCGTAGACCTCTGACGTGTCGACACCGGGGAACGTTCCCTGCGGTAGGGCGCCGGCCAAAAGGTGGCTGTGCGCGCGGGCCGACGGCCAGGCTTGCCCGGCCCATCGTTCCTCGAGCTCGGCGGGTGGCCGGCGGCAGCAGCTCGGCGAGGGGCAGGTCGACTTCGCGCGGTGCTGCGTGCCCGAGTGGCGGAACCACTTCGAATGTTGGAACGGCACACCGACGGTGACGGCGAACTCGCCGCCCGCGGCCGGCTGCACGTGGGCCGTGCAGAAGAACGTGCCGTTCGGGGTGTCGGTGTACTGCGCGTAGAGGCTGTAGCGCTCCGGAGCGGAGAACACCCGCCGGGAGGAGTACTGCCGGCAGGCGCGCTGTCCCTCGATCGCGCCGGTGGCGTCCGTCGGGTAGGCGAGCCCGTCGTTCTCGTACGCCTTGTAGATCGTGCCGATGCTGTCGGTGCGCGTGAAGTGCACCGGCAGGTCGAGGTGATGCGTCGCAAGGTTGGTGAAGCGGTGGGCGGCGGTCTCGTGCGACACCGCGAAGACGTCGCGCAGATCCTCCATGTCAATGGCGTGGTCGCGCTTCGCGGTGGCGAGAAAGGCGACCGCGGCGTCCTCGGGGACCAGCGAAGCGGCGGCGAAGTAGTTCGCCTCCACGCGCTGGCGAAGGAAGTCGGCGAAGTCGGCGGGGTCGGTGTGACCGAGCGCGAAATGACCGAGGGTCTGCAGCACCACGTAGCGCGGGTCGTGACCGGCCGGCTGCTGGGGCAGGTAGATGCGGCGGTTCGCCAGGTCCGTCACCGACCGGGTGGACTCGGGCAGGTCGGTGACGTGGTGCAGCGTGAAGCCGAAGTGCGTCGCGAGCTCGGTGATCAACCGCTGCGGGACCGCGCCGCCGCCGTAGCCCACGGACCGCAGCGCGGCGGCGGCGGCGGACTCGATCTCGGGGAAGTAGTTGTCGACGCTGCGCATGTGCCGGCGGAGGGCCACGTTGGCCGCGCGCGCCGCCTCCGGGGTGGCGGCGAACCGCGCATCACGTCGCCGAAGCTCGTCGTGGAGCGCCACCACGTGCTCGAGCACGTCGGTTGGGATCCGTGGGCTCGGCCGCAGGGGCGGTAGGCCGAGTGAGGCGTACGACGCCTCGCGCTGGGCATGTTCCAAGGCGATTTCGAGCGCGGCTCGACGTGATGGAGGTTCGGTGCGCAGCAGGTCCTCGACGCTCACGTCGAGGGCGCCGGCGATGCTCTGTAGGAGCGACAGCCGCGGTTCGCGGCGGCCGTTCTCGATCGTCGACAGTGCGGAGCTGGCCGATCCGACCTGCGAGGCGAGGTCGGCGAGCGTCAGGTTGCGGGTGCGACGCAGGTGGCGGATCCGCTGTCCGAGTGTGACCGGATCCACCCCCGCGCCGTTCACAGCGGTCACGTTCTTCACGATACGCGAATATTCCGAAATCTTCTCGCGCGACCCGCTGCTACCTGGCGGTAGACGTACGCAATCATGGTGAACACAGCAGGAAGTTCACTCGAACCCCGCTTGTCGGGGCACTGTCCTTGTCGGGGCACTGTCAATGAAGACATGAATGAGGAGCGATCCGTGAGCACGAGCTTGACCGACCAGGCCGCAGCCCTCCAGAAGGAGTGGGAGACCAGCCCCCGCTGGAAGGGCGTCGAGCGCAACTACAACGCCGAGGCAGTGGTCCGGCTGCGCGGGTCGGTGCAGGAAGAGCACACGCTGGCCCGCCGCGGCGCGGAGAAGCTGTGGGACCTGGTCAACTCCTCCGACTACATCAACGCGCTCGGCGCGCTGACCGGCAACCAGGCCGTGCAGCAGGTGCGCGCCGGCCTCAAGGCCATCTACCTGTCCGGCTGGCAGGTCGCCGGTGACGCGAACCTGTCGGGGCAGACCTACCCGGACCAGAGCCTCTACCCGGCCAACTCGGTGCCGGCGGTGGTTCGCCGGATCAACAACGCGCTGATGCGCGCCGACCAGATCACGTGGAGTGAGGGCAACACCGACGTCGACTGGTTCGCCCCGATCGTCGCGGACGCCGAGGCCGGTTTCGGCGGCGTGCTCAACGCCTTTGAGCTGATGAAGTCGATGATCGCGGCCGGCGCCTCCGGTGTGCACTGGGAGGACCAGCTGTCCTCCGCCAAGAAGTGCGGTCACCTCGGCGGCAAGGTGCTGATCCCGACCAACCAGCACGTCAAGGTCCTCAACGCGGCGCGGCTCGCTGCCGACGTCGAGGGCGTCCCGACGCTCGTCGTCGCACGGACCGACGCGCAGGCCGCCACGCTGATCACGAGCGACGTGGACGAGCGCGACCAGCAGTACGTCACCGGCGACCGCACCGCGGAGGGCTTCTACCGCGTGACGAACGGCATCGACCCGTGCATCACGCGCGGTCTGGCCTACGCGCCGTACGCCGACCTGCTCTGGATGGAGACGTCCACGCCGGACCTCGAACTCGCGCGGCAGTACGCCGAGGCGATCAAGAAGGAGTTCCCGGACCAGCTGCTCGCCTACAACTGCTCGCCTTCGTTCAACTGGAAGCAGCACCTCGACGACGACACCATCGCGAAGTTCCAGCGCGAGCTCGGCGCCATGGGCTACAAGTTCCAGTTCATCACTCTGGCCGGCTTCCACGCCCTGAACTACTCGATGTACGAGCTGGCCAAGGGCTACTCCAGCCGGGACATGTCGGCCTACGTCGAGCTCCAGGAGAAGGAGTTCGCGGCAGAGGCCGACGGCTACACCGCGACCAAGCACCAGCGCGAGGTCGGCGCCGGCTACTTCGACCTGGTCGCCACCGCGATCGACCCGGAGGCCGAGACGCTCGCGCTGAAGGGCTCCACCGAGGAAGAGCAGTTCCACTAGGTCCGCAGAGCTAATCCAACGAGGTCCAGGGGGATCCGATGCGCAGATGCAATGGACGGCTCTTCGACGGAAGCGCCTGCAACAACCTGCTCCACGAGTGCTCCGGGTGCCACAACGTCGGGTGCCACGGTGACGGCTGCGATTCGCAGCGGTTCACCGGCTCGGCCTGCGACTGCGGGGCGACGCTGACCGCGCCGACTGGTGTCCGGGTACTTGCGGGGACGTCCGCGGCGTAGCCGCGGGAGCCTCGGAAGGGCCTTCGCTCAGGCCTTGGTGCCGGCTCCGATGAGGAGCTCGCAGGGCCCGGCGAAGCCAGCGGGGCCCTCGTAGCGGCTCATGGCGTTCTCGACCTCCGACCAGATCGCCTCCTGAGCGTCCTCGTCGAGACCGCTCATCATCTGGTGCAGCGCCCCGAAGGACTCGCGCGCGAAGCGGGTGTACTCCTTGGCGTCCGGTAACCGCACCGGTGCGTCGAACGCTTCCACGATGACGTCCGTGAAGCCCGCGGCGAGCAGCTCGGCCTCGAACACCCCGGTGGCGCCGAGACTGAACGGCCCGGGTTGCCCGGGTGACGGAGGCGGCTGCTTGGTGCGCTCACGGACAAGCGTGATCGGTGTCGAGAAGAACGCGTTGCGCTCCGGCGTCGTGTAGGCGATGGCGGCGAGGCGCCCGCCCGGGCGCAGCGCCTGGCGCATCCCGGCGAGCGCCCGGGCCCGGTCCGGGAAGAACATCAGGCCCAGCCGGCTGATCACGGCATCGAACTGCGCGGGTTCGACGCCGATCTCCTCGCCGTCGGCCACCTGGGTGGTCAGATTGGTGAGGCCTTCCGCGCGCGCCGCTTCGGCGGCGTACTCGAGGATGTTCGACGCGATGTCGGTGGCAAGCACGCTTCCCTCGGGCCCCACCCGGCGCGCGGCGGCCAGGGACTGACCGCCGGCACCCGCGGCGACGTCGAGCACACGGCTGCCGGGGGAGACCCCGGCGAGGTCAAGCATTCGCTCTGTCGCCGCGCCCAACCAGTCCTCGAGCACGGGCGTCCACGCCGCCCACTTCGGCGCTGCGGCCTGCCACTGCTCGGTGGTGGTGCGCTTATAGGTCTCGGGGTCGAAGCCGGCCATGGCGGTGATCATGCTGCAGGGGACCCGCCGTCGTCACTCTTCCCTTGCGCTTGCTAGAGTTTGCGCTGCACGGACACCCAGTGTCGCCAAGACCCAAGTGCCGTGACGCTGCTCCTTAACAAGGACCTACCGCAGGAGGTCGGCCGCCGGCCATGAACATCGTCGTGTGCGTGAAGCAGGTGCCCGACACCTACGAGGAAAAGAAGCTCAGCGACGCTGACAAGACCCTCGACCGTGAGGGCGTCGAAGGCGTCATGAACGAGCTCGACGAGTACGCCGTCGAGGAGGCGCTGCGTCTCAAGGAGGCGGGTGGCGGCGAGGTCACCATCCTCACGATGGGTCCCGAGAAGGCCGTCGAGACGATTCGCAAGGCGTTGTCGATGGGTGCGGACTCGGCGGTGCACGTCGTCGACCCGGCGCTGCACGGCTCCGACGCTCTCGCGACGTCGTACGCGCTGGCGAAGGCGCTCGAGACGATCCCGCACGACCTGGTGATCCTCGGTGTCGAGTCGACAGACGCGCGGATGAGCGTGATCCCGGCGATGCTCGCCGAGCGGACCGGCGCCGCACAGCTGTCCTTCGCGCGCAAGGTCGAGGTCAACGGCTCGACCGTCAAGATCGAGCGGCAGACCGACACCGGCTATGACGTCGTCGAGGCGCAGACCCCCGCGATCGTCTCCGTCGTCGAGAAGATCAACGAGCCGCGTTACCCCTCCTTCAAGGGGATCATGGCCGCGAAGAAGAAGCCGCTGACGACGCTGACGTTGGCCGATGCCGGAATCGACGCGGCCAAGGTCGGGCTCGAAGGCTCGGGTACGTCGGTGGCGGAGTTCGCCGCTCGCCCGCCGAAGCAGGCCGGAACGATCGTCAAGGACGAGGGGGACGGCGGCACCAAGCTCGCCGAGTACCTCGCCGCCCAGAAGTTCATCTGAGACCAGGACTGAGGAGAGGAAACAGAAATGGCTGAGGTCCTGGTTCTCGTCGAGCACTTCGAAGGCACGCCCAAGAAGGTGACGCTCGAGCTGCTCACGCTGGCCCGATCACTCGGTGAACCGTCGGCGGTCTACGTCGGTGCGGGATACGACAACGCGAAGGCCGTCCTCGCCGAGTACGGCGCGCAGAAGGTCTACATCGCCGGCGACGCCGAGCTTGACAGCTACATCATCGCGCCGAAGGCCGAGGTGCTCGCGCAGATCGTCGGCAGCGCCTCGCCGGCCGCGGTGCTCGTGCCGTCCTCGCCCGAGGGCAAGGAGATCGCCGCGCGCCTCGCGGTCAAGCTCGACTCCGGCGTCATCACCGACGCGGTAGGCCTTTCCAGCGATCTGGTTGCCGACCAGTCGATCTTCGGCGGCGGCTACACCGTGAAGTCGAAGGTCGCGAAGGGCACGCCGATCTTCACGGTCCGTCCTAACTCGACAGCCCCCGAGCCGGCACCCGCTTCGCCGGCCGAGGAGCAGGTCACGGTCGCCCTGTCGGACAGCGCGAAGAAGGCGAAGGTCCTCGAGCGAGTCAGCGAGAAGAAGGGCGGCCGCCCGGAGCTCACGGAGGCCGAGATCGTCGTGTCCGGCGGTCGTGGTCTCGGGTCCGGCGAGCACTTCGCGCTGATCGAGAAGTTCGCGGACTCCCTCGGTGCGGCGGTGGGCGCCTCGCGCGCGGCGACCGACGCGGGGTGGTACCCGCACCAGAACCAGGTCGGCCAGACCGGCAAGACGGTGTCGCCGCAGCTCTACATCGCGGTCGGCATCTCCGGCGCGATCCAGCACCGCGCCGGCATGCAGACCTCGAAGAACATCGTCGCCATCAACAAGGACCCCGAGGCGCCGATCTTCGAGCTGGTCGACTTCGGCGTCGTGGGCGATTTGTTCGAGGTTGTCCCGCAGGTCACCGAGCAGATCGAGGCGCGCAAGGGCTAAGCGGGTTTCGACCCGGTAGTTTCGCTTCGTGGCAACGCCCTGGGACCGGTACAACCCGGCCGCGCTCGCGACGTTGCAGGACCGTCTGGTGGCGGCCCAGGTCCGTGACTCGATCGCGCCGTTCTCGCCGCTGTGGCGGCGCCGTTTCACTGAGCTGAACCGTCGCGCATCGTCGATTCGCACCGTGGCGGACCTGGCGACGATCCCGGCGATGGGGGAGCGCGACGTCAGTCCGACCGGCGACCCGGCGCTGATGGCCGCGCTGGTGCTCCAGGCCGGAGAAGCGGGCTTCGCGCTGCACGCCAGCGGCCCGGCACTTCGTCACGCGATCCGGTTGCGGGCGTTCCGTAAGGATGCTTACGCGCGGGTCGTCGATTCCGACACCCGAGCCACGTCATACGTGTTCACCGGCAACGGGATGCGCTTCCCGATTGCTTCGACGCGGGCCGACCTCGACACCGTCGCGCGAGCCGGCGCGAGGCTGTGGTCCGTGCTCGGGTTGACTCGCAATGACGTCCTGGTGTCGGCTGTGGAGCCGGCCGCAACAACCGATCACGTGGCACTGCAGTACGCCGCACTCGGTGCCGGCGCACCCGCGCTGTTCCCGGGTAGTCACATCAGCGACCTCGCGGCCGCAATCCGGCTGGCGCCACCGTCGGTGCTGGCGCTGCCGACGGAACGCGCCGTCGACCTGCTCGAGCGGCTCCGTGGCCTGGACTCGTTGCGCACGGTGCTTCTTGTGGGTGCGCCCTCCGACGCCGAACGCGCCGCCGCGACGCATGCCGCGCGACGCGCCGTCGGCGCGGGCGACCTCGCCGTCCTCGCGGTGCATGCTCCCGCCGGCGCGCGCCTGCTCTGGGGGGAGTGCCGGCCGTCCGGTGGTGGAGCCGGCCTGCACGGCTACCCGGATCTCGAAGTGCTGCAGGCCGTCGACCCTGACACCGGGGAGCACACCAGCGGTGGTGGTGAGCTCGTCCTGACTCAGCTGGGCATGCGGGGCAGCGCGCTCCTGCGTTGGCGTACCGGCGACGTCGTCGAGGCCGTGACAACCGCGCCCTGCCCGTCGTGCCGCAGAGTCGTACCCCGGGTGGAGGGGGTGCAGCGCAACGCGCTGGTCACCCGGCTCGGCACCGGAGAGGCCCTCGACCTTCGGTCCGTCGCGTCGGCCCTTTCGGGGCGCCGCGACATCCGCGACTGGCGGATCGTCATCGGGCGCCGCAGTCGCGACGACGCGACCCGCGTCGTGGTGCGGCTCGCGCCGGAAGGCGGTGACGCCGCCGGCATCGTCATCGGTGCGGCCGGCGACATCCGCGCCCTCGCGGGGGCGCTGCCGACCCAGATCGTGCTGAGCGACCCGTACGAGCTCGCCGGGCTGCGCGGGCGCCAGTACTCCTCCCGCATCCTCGCCGAGTAGCTCGCCGCTCGGCCTTCCCACGGCCGCGCCATAGGCTGAAGGCCACGATGGCTTACCTCGACCATGCGGCGACCACGCCGATTCTTGCCGAGGCGGCCGACCGCATGGCCGAGCTGCTCGGCCGCGTCGGCAACGCCTCGTCGCTGCATGCCGCCGGACGTCGCGCGCGGCGCATCGTGGAGGAGTCCCGGGAGAGCGTCGCTGCGGCGCTTGGCGCTCGGCCGAGCGAGGTGGTCTTCACCAGTGGCGGGACGGAGAGCGACAACCTCGCAATCAAGGGCCTGTACTGGTCGCGCCGCGAGGCGCAGCCTCGGCGCCGGCGGGTGCTGATCTCCGCCGTCGAGCACCACGCGGCCCTCGATCCGGCCGTCTGGCTGGCCGAGCACGACGACGCCGACCTGGTGCTGTTGCCGGTCGACTCGCTCGGACGTACCTCGGCATCGGCTCTCCGCGACGCGATCGAGGCGGCCCCGGACGAGGTCGCGCTGGTCAGCGCGATGTGGGCGAACAACGAGGTCGGCACGGTCGCGCCGATCGCCGAGCTCGCCGAGGTCGCCGCGTCCTACGGAATTCCGCTCCACACCGACGCCGTACAGGCGGTCGGCGCGCTGGACGTCGACTTCGCAGCGTCCGGCGCCGCCGCGCTGACCCTCACCGGCCACAAGCTCGGCGGCCCGGTCGGCGTCGGCGCCCTGCTGCTGGGACGCGACGTCGACTGCGTTCCGCTGCTGCACGGTGGCGGTCAGGAGCGTGATGTGCGGTCCGGGACGCTCGACGTACCGGCGATCGCGGCGTTCGCCGTTGCCGTAGATGCTGCGGTCGCCAGTCGCAAGGAGCGCGGCGAGCGGTTGGCAGAGCTGCGGGACGGCCTGGTCAGCAGGGTGCTCGAGGTGGTTCCGGACGCCCAGCTCAACGGCGACCCGCGCAGCCATCCCGACCACCGGCTGCCCGGCAACGCCCATTTCTCGTTCCCGGGCTGCGAAGGCGACGCCCTGCTGATGTTGCTGGATGCGCAAGGCGTCGAGTGCTCGACCGGGTCGGCTTGCTCCGCCGGCGTCGCACGCCCGAGCCACGTGTTGCTCGCGATGGGCCACGACGAGGAGCGGGCGAAGTCCTCACTGCGGTTCACGCTCGGTCACACCTCGACGCCTCACGATGTCGACGACCTGATCGCTGCGATCGGTCCCGCGGTCGAGCGCGCCCGGACCGCTGCGGCACGGTGAGGGCGTCGCCATGAAGGTGCTCGCCGCGATGTCGGGTGGCGTCGACTCCGCGGTCGCTGCTGCGCGCGCGGTCGATGCCGGCCACGATGTCACCGGCGTCCACCTCGCGCTCTCACCGAGTCCCGCGTCGTACCGGGAGGGCGCGCGGGGTTGCTGCTCGCTCGAGGACTCCCGCGATGCGCGGCGGGCGGCCGACGTCCTCGGCATCCCGTTCTACGTCTGGGACGTCGCCGAGCGGTTCACCCGAGAAGTCGTCGACGACTTCGTCGCGGAGTACGCCGCCGGCCGTACGCCGAACCCGTGCATCCGGTGCAACGAGCGGATCAAGTTCGCGGCGGTGCTCGACCGCGCCCTCGCGCTCGGCTTCGACGCGGTGGCGACCGGCCACTACGCGCGGATCGTCGACGGCAACCTGTACCGGGCGGTCGACAGCGAGAAGGACCAGTCCTACGTGCTCGCCGTCCTGCGCCCGGAGCAGCTTGCCGCCGCGATGTTCCCGCTGGGTGACTCGCGCAAGTCCGAGGTGCGAGCCGAAGCGGCCGTCCGGGGCCTTGCCGTCGCGAGCAAGCCGGACAGTCACGACATCTGCTTCATCCCGTCGGGGGACACGGCGGGTTGGCTGCAGGGCCGGCTCGGCGCAGCTCCCGGCGACATCGTCGACGAGACCGGTGCGGTCGTGGGCAGCCACGACGGCGCCTTTCAGTTCACCGTGGGGCAGCGCCGCGGCCTGGCGATCGGCCGGCCCGCGGCGGATGGCAAGCCTCGTTACGTGCTGTCGATCTCACCCGTCGACCGCACCGTCACGGTCGGGCCGGTCGAGCGGCTCAGCGTCACCCGGATCTGTTGCGGCACACCGACGTGGTGCGGCGCGCCGCCTCGCAGCGAGCTCGTCGGACTCGCCCAGGTCCGGGCTCACGCCGAGCCGATCGAGTGCCGTGCCGTCGTGTCCGACGGCAGACTCGAGGTCGAGCTCACTGCACCGCTGGCCGGTGTTGCGGCCGGTCAGACGCTCGTCCTCTACGACGACGATCGGGTAGTCGGGTCCGCGACCATCGAGGCTGCCCGCTAGTGCCGCGCTACGTCGCCTGGCTGCATGCGGTCAACCTCGGCAGCCACAACAAGGTGCCGATGGCCTGGCTGCGCGAGACGTTGACGGATGCCGGTTTTCGCGACGTCGCGACGTATGTACAGAGCGGGAACCTCGTCGTCACCGCGGACACCAGGTCTTCTGACGTGGTGAGGAAGCAGGTCGCAGGCCTGATCAAGACCGGGCTCGGCCTCGACGTCGAGGTCACCGTGCGCACCCGCGCCGAGCTCGCTGCGGTGGTCGAGCGCAACCCGATGCCCGAGCACGTCGGCGAACCCGCCCGGCTCCATGTCAGCTTCCTCACCGGCGAGCCAGACCGGGCAGGTCTGGCGGCGATCGATCCAGCAGCGTTCGCGCCGGACCGGTTCGTCGCAGACGGGCGCCACCTCTACCTGTGGTTTCCGAACGGCGCGGGACGCTCGAAGCTCGCGACGCTGCCGTGGCAGAAGAAGATCGGAGTCGCGGGTACGGCACGGAACTGGCGCACCGTGCTGGCGGTCCTCGACCTGCTCGACGCATAAACTCAGCGCATGGCCGACTCCGTCCAGCTGACCGACCTCGACGTCATCGCGCGCTACAGCATCGCGGTGCGGTCCGCGACGGCCGATCGCGACGAGCTGTTGGAGACGCTCCGCGCCGACGTCGCGTGGCTTGAGCGCGGTCGCACCCGGACCTCGACGAGCAGCTTCCGGGCCCAGCCCGACGGGGCGGAGGACTACGACGAGGAGGATGCGCCGGTCAGCCGGCCGGTGCGGGCCACCCGCAGCACGAACTCACGCGCGCCGGTGAAGAAGACGGCGACCAAGAAGATCGCACCGCGTCGTTCCGCGCGTTAATGGCCCCGCGTCGTTCCGCGCGTTAGCACTTAGAGAACAGGTCGTGGCCGAACGGCCGGAGGCCTGCCGCGGCGGCGTAGCCGAGGTGGCCGTGCCCGTCGGTCCCGCCCTTGGTGATCCCGAAGATGTCCTCGAGGCTGCGCAGCAGCGAGTAGTGGTTGTACGGCGTCGGGTCCCGGCGGCCCTTCGCGACGCAGCGGCCGATCACGAGCGTTCCGATCTTGCCGCCGCCGAGACCGGTCAGCCCGGGTAGCGGGTCGGTCGGCCCGCCCTTCTCGTGGCAGCAGCTGGAGGCGTCCTGGGTCTCGGACTCGTCCGAGGTGATGATGATGATCCCGTTGGCGCGGTAGGCCGGTGACCGTTCGATGCGCGGTACCCATACGGACAGGAAGTGATCGACGGAGGTCAGCCCACCGGTGCGCTTGCCCTTCGCGTCCGGACCGGCACAACCGGCGTCGTGGCCGTCGTTGCAAAGGTCCGGCGTGATGAACGTGAAGCGGGGCGTGGTCGCCGCGTGCTTCAGGTCCGCCTTGAGCTCGGTCAGCGCCACCACGTGCTTCTTGCACAACCCGGAGTCGATCAGTGAATGGAAGTAGACGAACGGGTTGTGGCGCGCGGCGTACTGGTCACGTGCGGTCGCCTTCTGGGTGGCGTCCTGCCCGAGCAGGTTGGTGTGGGGGACGCCGCAGCGCTTCTGCTCCCGCGCGGGGTCGTTGCCCATGTTGTCCATGTAGCCGCCCCAGCTGACGTGGTGGGCAGTGAGCTGGTCGGCGAGCGTCTTCACGTTCGACGGGTAGACGCAGCCGACGCCCACCGCCTGGCCGGACTTGTTGAGCTTCGCGGGTGCGGTGGTGCCGTTGAAGTCTGTGTAGAGCTGGCAGTCCGACGACGTCATCAGGTTGGGCGCTTGGCCGGAGACCATCGAGAGGTAGTTGTCGAGCGAGACGTGCCCTGTTGCGTAAAAGTTCGTCAGCAGTGTGCCTTGCCGCTGCAGCACCTTGCCGAGGTAGGGATGCGGGTTGTGCAGGTACGTCGACTCCGACGATTCGTTCTCCAGCACGATCACGAAGACGTGGCGGATGCCCAGCGCCGGTCCCGCCTGGTCTCGCTGGACCGAGGAGAGAGCGGTGGAGCTGCCGGCTGCGCCGCAGCTCGCAGTCAGGACCAGACCTGCGAGCAGGCAGAGGAGACGTCGCACGGTCGCCATTGTCTCAGTCGCGGCGTCCGGGCGGTTACGTAGTCTTCGCGGTGATGGACGCACAGCTCACCGGGGTCGCGACGGGCGTCGGTTCGCTGCCCGGCACCGACATCGACGCGGCCTGGGCCACGACGTTCGACGAGCTTCCGGAGCTTCCGCACCTGCCCGAGTTGCCCGGCCGCGGGCCGGGGGCCGACATGATCGGTCGTACGGCTGTTCAGCTGGTCGGTCTCGCAGTGGACCGCACGCCGTCGGGCTGGCGGCTGGTCGATCGGGCAGGTGCCGATCAACGAGCTGCTCTCGAGCTCCTCGCTACGGACCTCGACGCGCTCCTGCCGGTCGCCGCACCCGGCTACGACGGACCCTTGAAGGTGCAGCTCGCGGGACCGTGGACGCTCGCGGCGGCGCTCGAGCTCCCGCGCGGCGGCCGGGCGCTCCGCGATCGCGGAGCCGTCGCCGATGTCATCGCGTCGCTGGCCGAAGCGGTGGCCGAACATGTGACCGACATACGCCGCCGGGTGCCCCGCGCTCGACTCGTCCTGCAGCTCGACGAACCGGGTCTTCCCGCGGTCCTGGCGGGCCGGGTGCCGACCGAGAGCGGGTTCGGCACCCTGCGGGTCCCGGACACCGCGGACGTGGAGTCGGCGCTGCGCGCCGTGATCGCCGCAGCCGGAGGGCGGGTCGCCGTGCACTGTTGTGCGGCGGATGCCCCGTTGCGGATGTTTCGTGCCGCAGGAGCTGCGGCGGTGGGTGTCGACCTGACGCTCGGCGGCGTGAACCACGACGACCTGGGTGAGCTCGTGGAGGCAGGGACGGCCCTGTGGCTGGGGGCGGTCCCCGCCCTCGGTCCGGGGGTTCCGCCCACGCCGCGCGCAGTCGCCGATCCGGTGCGCCGGCTGTGGCGAGAGCTCGGATTCGCACCGGAGCGGCTCCCCGAGTCGGTTGCGCTGACCCCGTCGTGCGGGCTCGCGGGCGCGTCGCAAGGATGGGTCAGCTCGGCCTACCGCGTGTTGCGGCAGGCTTCGAATGCGCTTCTCGAGGCGCCGGAAGGGATCATCACTTGAGGGCCCGCGTAGCCGGCACCTCAGGTGGGCGGAGGGTGGGGTGGCGGACGTGAGCGCGAAACGTGCTGAGCCGCCCGCGGCGGTTGCTCGCCGGCACGCCGAGCTCGCCTCCGAACTCGAGGATCTGGCGTACCGCTATTACATCAACAACGCGCCGACGGTCTCGGACGCCGAGTACGACGCCAAGATGCGCGAGCTCGAGGCGATCGAGGCCGACTACACCTCGCTGCGCACCCCCGACTCACCGACCCAGAAGGTCATGGAGAGCCTGTCGACCGACTTCGCGGAGGTGCGGCACCTCGAGCGACTGATGTCGCTGGACAACGTGTTCTCCGACGAGGAGTTCGAGGCGTGGGTGTCGCGGGCCACCCGCGAGACCCCGGTCGTGGCTTGGCTGTGCGAGCTGAAGATCGACGGGCTGGCCGTCGATCTGGTCTATGAGGCCGGACGCCTCGTCCGCGCGGCCACCCGCGGTGACGGTGTGACCGGTGAGGACGTCACGCTCAACGTCCGGACGATCGGTAACGTGCCGTCGCGCCTGACCGGCAAGAAGATCCCGGACCTGCTGGAGGTGCGCGGCGAGGTGTTCTTCCCGACCGCGGCCTTCGCCGAGGTCAACGCGGGGCTGGTCGAGGCCGGCAAGGCGCCGTTCGCCAACCCGCGCAACGCCGCGGCCGGATCGCTGCGGCAGAAGGATCCGCGGGTCACGGCGACCCGGCCGTTGGCACTCACCGTCCACGGGATCGGCGCGCGACATGGGTTCGAGGTCTCCAGCCAGTCCGAGGCCTACGCGTCGCTGCAGGCGTTAGGCCTTCCGGTGAGCGCTCGCTACGAGGTCGTCGACGGGCTGGCCGGCGTACGACGCTACGTGGCGCACTGGGGTGAGCATCGCCACGACATCGAACACGACATCGACGGTGTCGTCATCAAGGTCGACTCGTTCGCTCTGCAGGGCCGACTCGGCGCGACCTCCAAGGCGCCGCGCTGGGCCGTCGCATGGAAGTACCCGCCCGAAGAAGCGACCACGAAGCTCAACGGGATCTTCGTCAACGTCGGCCGGACCGGGCGGGTCACGCCGTTCGCCGCTCTCGAACCGGTACATGTCGGCGGGGTCACGGTCAGCACCGCGACGCTGCACAACGAGGACGAGGTCAAGCGCAAGGGCGTGCTCGTCGGCGACACCGTCGTCGTACGACGAGCCGGTGACGTCATCCCCGAAGTCGTCGGTCCCGTGGTGGACCTGCGTACCGGCAAGGAGAAGGCGTTCGTCATGCCGACTCGCTGCCCGGAGTGCGACACCGAGCTGTCGCGCGGTGACGGAGAGGTCGACTGGCGCTGTCCCAACACCGTCAGCTGCCCGGCGCAGCGCCGTGAGGCGGTGTTCCACCTGGCCGGTCGCGGTGCGCTCGACATCGACGGGCTCGGCTACGAGACGGCGATCGCGCTGCTCGACGCCGGCCGGATCGACGACATCGGGGACGTCTTCCACCTGACGGCCGAGTCCTTCGACGGGCTGCGCGGATTCGGCCAGAAGAAGATCGCGCAGGTCCTCGCCGGTCTGGAGGCGGCGCGCCACCGGCCGCTGTGGCGGCTGCTCGTCGGCTTGTCGATCCGTCACGTCGGACCGACCGCGGCCCAGGCGCTCGCGCGCGAGTTCCGCTCGCTCGACGCGATCATGGCCGCTAGCCCCGAGGAGCTTGCCGCGGTCGACGGCGTCGGCCCGACGATCGCCGCCGCCGCAGCGGCGTGGTTCGGAGACGAGCGTCATCGGGGCATCGTCGAGCGGTTGCGGGCCGGCGGCATCTCGACGGTCGACGAGGACGCCCCTGAGCGCGGCAGCGGCCCGCTCGACGGCCTCACGATCGTCGTCACCGGCACGTTGTCGGGCTACACCCGCGACGGTGCCGCGGAGGCGATCCAGTCGCGGGGCGGCAAGGTCACCGGTTCGGTCAGCAAGAAGACGTCGTACGTCGTTGCCGGCGACGCACCCGGCGCAGCGAAGTACGACAAGGCGGTCGACCTCGGAGTCCCGATTCTCGACGAGGCCGGGTTCGAGGCACTGTTGTCAGGCGGCCCGCAAGCCGCCGACGCACTGGCACAACGCGGCGAAAAATAGCCAATCGCCCGCCGATACCCTTGGCGGGTGGCAACGATCAGCCGCGCCGACGTGGCGCACCTCGCCGGACTCGCGCGGATCTCGATGACCGATGCCGAGCTGGACGCGATGGCGGGCCAGCTCGACGTCATCCTCGGCGCGGTCAGCCGGGTGCAGGAGGTCGCTGCCGCCGACATCCCGCCGACGTCCCATGCCGTCCCCCTCACCAACGTGCTTCGCGACGACGAACCGGTACCGTCGCTTGCCCTCGACGAAGCCCTCGCTGCGGCTCCGATTGCGGAGGAACAGCGGTTCCGGGTCCCGCGGATCCTGGACGAGGAGTAGCCGTGGCCGACCCCGCCGACATCTGTCGGCTCACCGCGGCTGAGGTCGCCTCCGGGATCGCCGCAAAGGAACTGTCCGCGGTGGAGGTGGCGCAGGCGCATCTCGATCGGATCGCCGAGCGGGACGGGGACTACCACGCCTTTCTTCATGTCGACAGCGAGGGTGCGCTCGCGCAGGCGAAGCGGGTCGACGCGGGCGAGTTGAGCGGTCCGCTCGCCGGCGTTCCGCTCGCGCTGAAGGACGTGATCGTCACCCGCGGCGTCCCGACGACGGCGGGCTCGAAGATCCTCGAGGCTTGGGTCCCGCCGTACGACGCGACCATCGTCGAGCGGATGCGCGGCGCCGGCATCGTGGTGCTCGGCAAGACCAACATGGACGAGTTCGCCATGGGGAGCTCGACCGAGCACTCCGCGTACGGTCCGACCCGGAACCCGTGGGACCTCGAGCGGATCCCGGGCGGATCGGGCGGCGGGTCGTCGGCTGCGGTAGCCGGATTTCTCGCGCCCCTTGCCATCGGAACCGACACCGGCGGCTCGATCCGCCAGCCGGCGGCGGTTACCGGATCCGTCGGCGTCAAGCCGACGTACGGCGGGGTCTCCCGCTACGGGCTGATCGCGTTCAGCTCCTCCCTCGACCAGGCCGGTCCGTGCGCGCGCACCGTCCTCGACGCGGCGCTGCTCCACGAGGTGATCGCCGGCCACGACCCGCGCGACTCGACCTCCATCTCCGCGCCCGTCCCAGCCGTGACGGAGGCCGCGCGATCGGGTGACATCGCGGGGATGCGCATCGGTGTCGTCAAGGAGCTCGCCGGGGACGGCTACCAGCCGGGCGTCACCGCCCGCTTCGACGAAGCCGTGTCGGCATTGGCCGGCCTCGGTGCCGAGGTGGTCGAGGTGTCGTGCCCGCACTTCGACTACGCCCTCGCCGCGTACTACCTGATCGCGCCGAGCGAGGCGTCGAGCAACCTCGCCCGCTACGACGCGATGCGTTACGGGCTCCGGGTGGGCGACGACGGCGAGCGGTCGGCGGAGGAGGTGATGGCGCTCACCCGAGAGGCCGGCTTCGGCCCGGAGGTGAAGCGCCGGATCATCCTCGGGACCTACGCGCTGTCCGCCGGCTACTACGACGCGTACTACGGCCAGGCGCAGAAGGTTCGCACCCTGATCAGCCGCGACTTCGCCGACGCGTTCGAGCAGGTCGACGTGCTGGTGTCCCCGACGACGCCGACGACGGCGTTCAAGATCGGCGAGCGGGTCGACGATCCGCTCTCGATGTACCTCACCGACCTGTGCACCATCCCGTCGAACCTCTACGGCGGGCCTGCGATGTCGCTGCCCTGCGGGCTGTCCGACGACGGTCTGCCGGTGGGCTTCCAGGTGATGGCGCCGGTGCTGGCCGACGACCGGCTCTACCGGGTGGGCGCTGCCCTCGAGGGAGCGCTGGGCACGTCAAGGCTGCTCGAGCAGGTCTGGGAGCGCAGCCGCTAGGCCCGCAGGTCGCGCAGCGCCTGACGACGAGTGTCCTTGTCGAGCCGCTCGATGTAGAGCGTCCCGTCGAGGTGGTCGCATTCGTGCTGGAGGCAGCGTGCCATCAGCCCGGTTCCCTCGACACGAACCGGAGCGCCGGTGGCGTCGACGCCCTCGACGGCGGCGTAGGCCGCGCGCCGGAGCGGGTACCAGAGGCCGGGGAGCGACAGGCACCCCTCGTCGCCGTCCTGCTCACCCTCAGCAGCCACCAGCCGCGGGTTCACGACCACTCCTGCCTCGCCGTCGATGAACCAGCTGAACGCGCGGATGCCGACGCCGATCTGGTTGGCCGCGAGGCCCGCCCGTCCCTCGCGCGCGGTCACGGTGTCGATCAGGTCCTGGCAGATGGCCGCGATGGCGTCGTCGAAGACAGCGACCGCGTCGCATGCCGTCTTCAGCACCGGATCTCCCCAGACCCGGATTTCCCGCTCGACCACGTAGGAGAGACTAGGAGCGTGAGCTACGAGAGCGTTCTGGACAGCTACGAACCGGTTCTCGGCCTGGAGACCCATGTCGAGCTGGGCACCGCGACCAAGCTGTTCTGCGGGTGCTCGACGGCGTTCGGCGGCGAGCCCAACAGCCAGGTGTGCCCGGTGTGCCTCGGCCTGCCCGGCTCGCTGCCCGTCACCAACCGCGCCGCGATCGAGTTCACGATCAAGATCGGTCTGGCGCTGCACTGCGAGATCGCCGAGTGGTGCCGCTTCGCGCGGAAGAACTACTTCTACCCGGACATGCCGAAGGACTACCAGATCAGCCAGTACGACGAACCGCTGTGCGTGAACGGCTATCTCGACGTCGTGGTCGACGGCGACAGCTACCGGGTGGAGATCGAGCGGGTGCACTTGGAGGAGGACACCGGGAAGTCCCTGCACGTGGGGGGTTCGACCGGCCGGATCCACGGCGCGACGCACTCGTTGGTCGACTACAACCGCGCCGGTATCCCGCTCGTGGAGATCGTCACGCGGCCGGTGCGCGGCGCCGGCAAGAAGGCAGCTGCAGTCGCGCGTGCCTATGTCACGGAGCTGCGCGACGTACTTCGTGACCTCGGGGTATCCGACGTTCGCATGGAGCAGGGCTCGATGCGCGCGGACGTGAACGTGTCGTTGATGTTGCCGGATGCCGGACAGCTGGGCACCCGGACCGAGACCAAGAACGTCAACTCGCTGCGGTCGGTTGAGCGTGCGGTCCGCCACGAGGTCGAGCGCCAGGGAGAAGTGCTCGACGGGGGCGGGACCGTCGTGCAGGAGACCCGTCACTTCCATGAGGACAGTGGGACGACTAGCTCCGGGCGGGTGAAGTCCGACGCGGAGGACTACCGCTACTTTCCGGAGCCCGATCTGGTGCCACTCGCACCGCCGCGCGAGCTGGTCGAGAAGCTGCGTGCCGAACTGCCCGAGCCGCCGAGCGTTCGCCGGGCGCGGTTTGCCGAGACCCACGGCTACACCGGCGTCGACATGGATCAGATGACGAACGCCGGCATCGTGGACCTGGTCGCGGCAACGATCGACGCGGGCGCCTCGTCCGCCAAGGCGAAGGGCTGGTGGCTGGGCTACCTCGTCGGCCGGGCGAACGACCTCGGGGTCGACGTATCGGAGCTCGCCATCACGCCGGCGAGCGTCGCGCGGATCAGTGCCCTCGAGGACGACGGCTCGCTGACCAACAAGCTTGCGCGACAGGTCGCAGACGCCGTCGTCGCGGGTGAAGGCGACGTCGACGCGGTCATCGACGCGCACGGCTGGCGGGTCGCGGGAGAGGACGAGCTGATCGCGGCTGTCGACGCGGCGATCGAGGGTGCCCCCGACATCGCCTCGAAGATCCGCGAGGGGAACCAGGGTGCGGTCGGGCCGCTCGTGGGCGCGATCATGAAGGCGACGGGAGGATCCGCGGACGCCAAGCGCGCCCGCGAGCTCATCCTCGAACGGCTCGGCTGATCCGAGCCGGCGCGGCTATGCCGCTGACGGCACCCGCGATCGGACGAGTGGGTACGGCACGACGACCGGCTCGCGATAGAGGGTCGAGTCACCGAACGACACCCAGGTGCGGCTCTTCGCCCGCCAGCCCACTGAGTGCTTGGTGTAGTCGCACACGCCGCTCGGGAAGATGCGTTGCAGCGACCGGAACTGTGCCGCGGACAGCGACGGCGGGTAGTCGCTGCGGTCCAGTGGCCGTAGCCGGCACTTGAGCACGTCCTCGCTCAACGGCCCGCCGGCCATCTGGCGGGGGCCGGAATGCATCAGCACCGAGCATCCGGTGGGAAGCCCGGCGCCGGCAACGTGGCAGGCGTCCGCGGCGGAGGCCGGCCGCGAGTGGGCGACCAGCCATGCCCGCGACTTGTACGGGTAGTGGGCTTGCAGCTTGTCGAGCGCGGTCAGCCACTGCTCGGCGACCAGGATTGCCGACGACGGCAGCGGTACCCCGCTCCAGATCGACTGGCTGGCGTGCGAGCCGTAGTTGTTGTCGAGGCGTGCCCGGATCTCGTAGGGCCGGACCTGGTCGTGGATGTCGACCGTCGGGATCTCATCGGTCACCGGGATCGTCTGGTCGATGATCGGCGCCTGGTTGATTGCGCCGTACTCGCCGATCAGGGCGTCGGCGAACAGTCGCTTCGCCTCGTAGGTCGACATCGCCTCGCGGCGCTTCATGAAGTTGCCGTCGAGATCGACCCCGCCGATCGCCCGGTTCAGCGTGACGAACTCCGCAGGGGTGATCTGACCGGACTGCAACGCCCGCAGCCCGTACTGCACACCCACGTTGTCCAGCGGCCGCAGCGCGGCGCCGGTCTTCGGATCGGTGCCGAGGATGTTCTTGAGGTCGTCCTGCAGGTCGCAGCGCACGCCGTCCGGGTTGGTCCGGGGGTTGTAGCGATCGGCATCCGGGATCGCGCCGGGGCAGCTGGTGGGCTTGAGGTTGTCGCCGAACAGGTCCTCCCAGTCGTCGCACGCACCACTCGACGCCAGGCCGTTGATGGCGACCTGCTTGCCGAGGTTCCATCCGGGATGATCGGCGAAGAAGTGGCGAAGCACGACGCAGTCCCCGACCGTCATCGCGGTGCTGACCACGTCCGGGAAGCTGAGGATCGGCGTACCGGCGTCGAGGACGCCGGGGTAGCCGTTGGCGATCGTGTACTGCTGGATCGCGCCGCCGGACCCGCCGCCGCCGACGATCGAGTGCACGAGTCCGTAGTGGTTGGTGACGTACTCCCGGATCATCATCAACGTCTCGGCGGACAGCACCTGGTTGCAGTGCACGCCGAAGATCGTCAATGACGACTCTCCGGCCATGTAGCCCTTGCCGATCAGGCCGGGAAGGTCCAGCAGTGGACCGGCGAGGTTCTCGCCGCCGATCGAGGACAGTGGGCTGAACGCAGTGGCCTCTCCGCCGTCGCTGCCCTGCTCGAAACCGGTGCCGCACGACTCGCCGAAGTGCCAGATCATCTTGCGGTTCCAGTCGACCGGCTTGAAGGCGTGGTGGCGACCGCGGGCGTGCGGGTCGTCGAGCACGGCGAGCCGGGTCACGGACCGGTTGATCACGATGTTCTGCACGCGTACGACGAACGGCACTCGCTTCCCTCGGACCGTTGTGGTGCTCACGTCGTTCGGGTACGCCGCGTACGGGTCCGCGAGCCGGTGGAAGTTGCCGAGGAGGTCCTTGTACCACCAATGGATCCGCTGCTTGGCCACGCAGTTGTCGCCGTGCGGCTTGCCGAGACCGTTCTCGGCTGTCTCGCAGACGAATGGTTCCTGATGCGGTCCGGTGATGATCGGCCCCTGCAGCGAGTGGACGTCCAGCTGCAATTGCATGCTCCGTGCGCCGTATCGAGTCCCCGTCACCGTCGCGCGTACGGTGTCGTTGCCGATCGTGAGATGCCGGATCACCCCGAGGACCTGACCGGGCGCCTGGCCGGGACGGCTCGCCACCCGATGGAACGTCCTGCTCGGCACACGCTTGCCGTTCACGGTGACCACGAGGTGGTCACCGCGGGTCAGGCCGCGGATCGCCAGGGTCGCCTCATGCCCGGTGATCAACGACGGGCGAGCCGACACCGTGGTCATCTCCACCTGTCCGGGCTTCAGGCCCGGTGCGTCGTAGGTGAACGCGTTGGCTGCGGCGATGCGAGGGCCATCGCCGGCCAGAGATGCTTCTGCCTTGACCGGGTGATGGCTCGACGTCGCAGCCGGTGCCGCGGTGTGCTCCGCCCCGGTGACCGCGCTGAGAGCCACGATCGAGGCCACGGCGGGCGCGACGACGGCAAAAGTCCGAGTGATCACGCTGCACTGTTTGACGGCGGGTGGCGAGATTCCTCCACGCTGGACCGGGTCACGCTGAAAGCGGATTGCACCCGCTGTCTAATCTTCACTGCGTGGGAGATCTCAAGCCGAGAAGCAAGGACGTCACCGAGGGATACGAGCGCGCGCCCGCACGGGGCATGCTGCGCGCTGTAGGCCTGACCGACGACGACTGGGACAAGCCGCAGATCGGCGTTGCCTCCTCGTGGAACGAGATCACCCCGTGCAACCTGTCGCTCGCGCGGCTCGCCCAGCGCGCGAAGGACGGGGTGCGGCAGGCCGGGGGAGTGCCCCTGGAGTTCGGCACCATCTCGGTGTCGGACGGCATCTCGATGGGCCACGAAGGGATGCACGCCTCGCTGGTGTCGCGAGAGGTGATCGCCGATTCGGTCGAGACGGTGATGTTCGCCGAGCGCCTCGACGGGTCGGTGCTGCTCGCCGGGTGTGACAAGTCGATCCCCGGGATGGTGATGGCTGCGGCCCGGCTGGATCTGGCGTCGGTGTTCCTCTACGCCGGCACGTCGCTGCCGGGGCACCTCGACGACGCCGACCTCACGATCATCGACGCCTTCGAGGGTGTCGGGGCCTGCGCGCTCGGGCGGATCACGCGCGAGAAGCTCGACCAGATCGAGCGCGCGATCTGCCCAGGTGAGGGGGCCTGTGCCGGCATGTACACCGCCAACACGATGGCGAGCGCCTTCGAGGCGATCGGCATGTCGGTCCCTGGCAGCGCCGCGCCGCCGGCGGTCGACCGGCGCCGCGACGAAGCCGCGGTGCGCTCCGGCGAGGCGGTCATCGAGATGCTCCGCCAGGGCATCACCGCGCGGACGATCCTGACCAAGGAGGCGTTCGAGAACGCGATCACGGTGGTCATGGCCCTCGGGGGCTCGACCAACGCGGTTCTTCACCTGCTCGCGATCGCGCATGAAGCGAAGGTCGAGCTGACCCTGGACGACTTCAACCGGATCGGCGACAAGACGCCGCTGCTTGCCGACGTGAAGCCGTTCGGTCGACACGTGATGGCCGACGTGGACAGAGTCGGGGGCATCCCCGTCGTCATGAAGGCGCTGCTCGACGCGGGACTGCTGCACGGTGACTGCCTCACCGTGACCGGCAGGACCGTCGCGGAGAACCTCGCGGACCTCGCCCCCGCCGATCTCGACGGTGATGTGATCCGCGCGATGTCCAATCCGCTGCACGCCACCGGCGGCATGTCGATCGTCCGCGGCTCGCTCGCGCCCGACGGCGCCGTCGTGAAGACCTCGGGCTTCGACCAGACGGTGATCGAAGGGACCGCCCGGGTCTTCGACACCGAGCAGCCCGCGATGGACGCGGTCACCAACGGCGAGCTCAAGGCGGGCGACGTCGTCGTGATCCGCTACGAGGGTCCGCGCGGCGGACCCGGCATGCGGGAGATGCTTGCAGTCACCGGAGCGATCAAGGGCGCCGGACTCGGCAAGGACGTACTGCTGCTCACCGACGGCAGGTTCTCCGGGGGTACGACCGGGCTGTGCATCGGGCACGTTGCTCCCGAGGCGACCGACGGCGGTCCGATCGCGTTCGTGCGCGACGGCGACAAGATCCGCCTCGACGTCGGTGCGCGCACCCTGGACCTGCTGGTCGACCCGGCGGAGCTGGAGAAGCGCAAGGAGGGCTGGGCGCCTCCGCCACCGCGTTACCCGACCGGTGTGCTCGGCAAGTACGCCCGCCTCGTCGGCTCCGCGGCGAACGGCGCCGTCTGCGGCTGACGTTCGAGGTTGACAGGATCGCGCTCGTGACGCACTGTTGTTGCGTGCGCAGCATTCTCGTAGTTAGTGAGCAGGTGCTCTGAGGAAGCTCAGATCGCCTGCCGCCCCTTCGCGCTTCTAGCGCAAGGGGCTTTTGTATGTACGCAGGGTTTTCGGACCGAGATTTTCTTGTCAGGCCAACAGTTCGGGAGTGGTGAAGGTGGAGCGGCTGACCGGGGCGCAGGCGATGGTGCGCTCGTTGGAAGAGCTCGACGCGCAGGTGGTCTTCGGGATCCCCGGCGGCGCGATTCTTCCGGCGTACGACCCGCTTTTCGACTCGCAGAAGGTTCGCCACATCCTGGTACGCCACGAGCAGGGGGCGGGCCACGCGGCGACCGGCTACGCGCAGGCGACCGGCCGGGTGGGCGTCTGCATGGCGACCAGCGGCCCGGGCGCGACGAACCTGGTCACGCCGATCGCCGACGCCTATATGGACTCGGTGCCGATCGTGGCGATCACCGGTCAGGTGCCGTCGGCCGCGATCGGGACGGACGCGTTCCAGGAGGCGGACATCTGCGGCATCACGATGCCGATCACCAAGCACAACTTCCTGGTGCAGGACCCCGCCGACATCCCGCGCACGCTGAGTGAGGCCTTTCACATCGCGGCGACGGGGCGACCCGGCCCGGTGCTCGTCGACATCGCGAAGGACGCGCTGCAGTCGCAGTTCGACTTCAGCTGGCCGGTGGAGATGCAGCTGCCCGGTTACCGGCCGGCGGCCAAGCCGCACGGCAAGCAGGTGCGCGAGGCCGCACGCCTGATGGTCGACGCGAAGCGTCCGGTGCTCTACGTCGGTGGCGGCGTGCTCAAGGCCCACGCGGCCGAGGAGCTGCGCCGCCTCGCCGAGCTGTCGGGGATCCCGGTCGTCACGACACTGATGGCGCGCGGGGCGTTCCCGGACTCCCACCCGCAGCACATGGGCATGCCCGGCATGCACGGGACCGTGTCCGCCGTCGCTGCGTTGCAGCGCTCCGATCTGTTGGTCGCCCTCGGTGCACGGTTCGACGACCGGGTGACCGGCAAGCTCTCGAGCTTCGCACCGGGCGCGACGGTCGTGCACGCCGACATCGACCCTGCGGAGATCTCGAAGAACCGTACGGCGGATGTGCCGATCGTCGGCGATGTCCGCGAGGTGATCGCCGACCTCGTCACCGCGCTCGAGGCGGAGCACGAGGCCGGTCGCCGGGGGGACTACGAGGCGTGGTGGAAGCAGTGCAACGGCTGGAAGAAGACCTACCCGCTCGGCTATGACGAGCACGAGGACGGCACGCTGGTGCCGCAGTACGTGATCGAACGGCTCGGCAAGATCTGCGGGCCCGACACCGTCGTGGTCGCCGGCGTCGGCCAGCACCAGATGTGGGCGTCGCAGTTCGTGTCGTACGAGAAGCCGTACACCTGGATCAACTCCGGCGGCCTCGGGACCATGGGCTTTGCGGTGCCGGCCGCGATGGGTGCGAAGGTCGGCCGCCCGGATGCGCTGGTGTGGGCGATCGACGGTGACGGCTGCTTCCAGATGACCAACCAGGAGCTCACGACCTGCGCGATCGAGGGCATCCCGATCAAGGTCGCGGTCATCAACAACGGTTCGCTCGGGATGGTGCGGCAATGGCAGACCCTCTTCTACGAGGGTCGTTACTCCAACACCGACCTGAAGGCCGGGCGGACGCAGTACCTTCCCGACTTCGTGATGCTCGCGGAGGCGATGGGCTGCGTCGGTCTGCGCTGCGATGCCGCGGGCGACGTCGACGCGACGATCGAGAAGGCGATGGCGGTCGACGACGCGCCGGTCGTGGTCGACTTCGTGGTCGGCAAGGACGCGATGGTGTGGCCGATGGTGGCCGCTGGAACATCGAATGACGACATCAAGATCGCGCGCGAGACCGCACCGGACTTCGACTACGAGATGGGTGAGGTCGTTGAGTAGGCACACGCTTTCCGTTCTGGTCGAGAACAAGCCGGGCGTGCTCGCCCGGGTCGCCTCGCTGTTCTCCCGTCGCGGGTTCAACATCGACTCCCTCGCGGTCGGCCCGACCGAGCACGGTGACGTCTCGCGGATGACGATCGTCGTCAACGTCGAAGACCTACCGCTCGAGCAGGTGACCAAGCAGCTCAACAAGCTGGTGAACGTGCTGAAGGTCGTCGAGCTCGAGAACGAGTCGGCCGTCCAGCGCGAGCTGTTGCTCGTGAAGGTCAAGGCGGACCAGACGATTCGCTCGCAGGTGTTCGAGATCGTTCAGGTGTTCCGCGCGAAGGTCGTCGACGTGGCGACCGACGCCGTGACCATCGAGGTGACGGGAACCTCCGACAAGCTCGATGCCTTCATCAAGGTGCTGGAGCCGTACGGGATCCGCGAGCTCGTCCAGTCGGGGGTCGTGGCAGTCGGCCGCGGTGCCCGTAGCATCACTGATCGAACCCTTCGTTCCGTTGAAAGGACCGCGTAGCCGTGCCCGAGATCTTCTATGACGACGACGCCGACCTCGCGCTCGTCCAGGGCCGTAAGGTCGCCATCCTCGGCTACGGCTCACAGGGCCACGCCCACGCGCTGAACCTCCGGGACTCCGGCGTCGACGTCCGCGTCGGCCTCCCCGAAGGCTCGAAGAGCCGCGCGGCCGCCGAGGCCGAGGGGCTTCGGGTCGTCACACCCGCCGAGGCGTCGGCGGAGTCCGACCTGATCATGGTCCTGGCGCCCGACACCGTGCAGCGGCACCTGTTCGCCAACGACATCGAGCCCCACCTCTCCGACGGCGACGCGCTGTTCTTCGGTCATGGCTTCAACATCCGGTTCGGCTACATCACCGCCCCGGCCGGCGTCACCGTGGCGATGGTCGCGCCGAAGGGCCCCGGCCACCTGGTGCGCCGGCAGTTCCAGGAGGGCCGCGGCGTGCCGTGCCTCGTCGCGGTCGAGCAGGACCCGGACGGCAACGGCCTCGCGCTCGCGCTCTCGTACGCCAAGGGCATCGGCGGCACCCGCCCGGGAACGCTGAAGACTACCTTCACCGAGGAGACCGAAACCGACCTGTTCGGCGAGCAGGCCGTCCTCTGCGGCGGCGTGTCGGCGCTGGTCCAGGCCGGTTTCGAGACGCTGACCGAGGCCGGGTACCAGCCGGAGGCGGCGTACTTCGAGTGCCTCCACGAGCTGAAGCTGATCGTCGACCTGATGTACGAGGGCGGCCTGGCGAAGATGCGCTGGTCGATCTCGGACACGGCGGAGTACGGCGACTACTCGCGCGGCCCGCGCGTCATCACCGACGCCACCAAGGCGGAGATGAAGCGGATCCTCGGCGAGATCCAGGACGGCACGTTCGCCCGCGAGTGGATCGCCGAGGACGACGCCGGACGGCCGAACTTCGACAAGTACCGCGCCGAGGGCGCGGCCCACCCGATCGAAGAGGTAGGCGGCAAGCTGCGCGGCCTGATGTCCTGGATCAGGCAGGACGCCTAAACCCTCGCCACCAAACCCGGCCCCCCACCCCCGGTGCAGAAGAAAACACAAACGTTGCCAGGGTGGCTGACGAGGCGTCGACACACCCGGGAAACATCACTCCTTCAACGTTTGTGTTCTCTTGCGGGCGGGTGGCGCCCGGCTGGCGGTAGTTCGGGGGTCAGTAGGGTTGCGTGGTGACTAAGCCGGTCGTCCTGATTGCCGAGGAGCTGGCGCCGGCGGCGCTGGGGGTCCTCGCGGAAGACTGCGAGGTACGCCACGTCGACGGCGCGGATCGGGCGGCGCTGCTTCCCGCGCTCGCCGACGTCGACGCGGTCATCGTGCGCAGCGCGACCCAGATCGACGCGGAGGCGCTGGCGGCCGGCACGCGGCTAAAGGTCGTCGCGCGGGCAGGTGTCGGGCTCGACAACGTCGACACCGAGGCGGCGACCGCGCGCGGCGTGCTCGTCGTCAACGCGCCGACCTCGAACATCACGTCCGCGGCGGAGCACGCGGTCGCGCTGCTGCTGTCAGCGGCACGCAACATCCCTGCGGCCAACGAGTCGTTGAAGGCCGGGCAGTGGAAGCGCAGCGCGTTCACCGGCGTCGAGGTCGCCGACAAGACCGTCGGCGTCGTCGGGCTCGGCAAGATCGGCCAGCTCTTCGCCGAGCGGCTGAAGGCCTTCGGCGTGCGCCTGGTCGCCTACGACCCCTACGTGCCCGCCGCCCGCGGCGCGCAGCTCGGCGTTCAGATGATGGCGCTCGACGAGGTCCTCGCCGAGAGCGACTTCATCTCCATCCACCTGCCGAAGACGAAGGAGACGGCCGGCCTGATCGGCGAGCGCGAGATCGCGCTGATGAAGCCCGGCGCGATTCTCGTCAACGCGGCCCGGGGTGGGCTGGTCGACGAGGCCGCACTGGCACTCGCGCTGAAGGAGGGCCGGATCGGCGGCGCCGCCTTCGACGTCTACGCCACAGAGCCGTGCACGGACTCGCCGCTTTTCGCCGAGCCGCGCGCGGTGGTCACCCCGCACCTCGGCGCCTCGACCGCCGAGGCGCAGGACAAGGCCGGCCTCGCGGTGGCGCGGTCGGTGAAGCTCGCCCTCGCCGGCGAGCTCGTTCCCGACGCTGTGAACGTCAAGGGCGGCGCGGTTGCCGAGGAGCTGCGCCCGAGCCTGCCGCTGATCGAGCGGCTCGGCCGGCTGTTCACTGCGCTGGCGGCCGGTGCTCCCGCCGGCCTGACGGTGGACATCCGCGGCGAGATCGCTGCCTTCGACGTGTCCGTGCTGCAGCTCGGCGCGCTGCGCGGCGTCTTCACCGACGTGGTCGAGGACCAGGTCACCTACGTCAACGCGCCGCTACTCGCCGCAGAGCGCGGCGTCGAGGTCACGCTCACCTCGACCGAGGAGTGCCCGGACTACCGCAACCTGATCACCGTGCGGGGCACTCTGCCGGACGGGACGACAGTGTCGGTCGGCGGCAACCTCACCGGACCCCGCATGGTGCAGAAGCTGGTCGGCGTCAACGGCTTCGACGTCGAGGTTGCGCTCGCGGAGGACATGGTCTTCGTCACCTACGACGACCGCCCCGGCATCGTCGGTGCGGTGGGCCAGCTGCTCGGACAGGCGGGCGTGAACATCGCCGGGATGCAGGTCTCGCGTACCTCCGAGGGCGGTCAGGCGCTCATGGTGCTCACCATCGACTCGGCCATCCCGCCCGCGGTCCTCGACGAGATCGCGGCCTCCGTCGGTGCGTCGCAGGTCCGCGCCGCGCACCTGCCGCTGGACTGACCGTGGCTGAGTCACTGCTCCGGCTCGACACGCCGGACGGCGAGTCGATCGCGGTCCACGTGATCGGCGACGGCCCACCTCTCGTGTGCGTGCCCGGCGGGCCGGCGCGCGCGTCGGAGTATCTCGAGGACCTCGCCGGGCTGTCGGAGCGACGCAGGCTGCTTCGGGTCGATTTGCGCGGCACCGGAATGTCGCCGCTGCCGGCCGACCGCGACTCTCTCGCCTTCCACCGGCTTGCGGACGACCTCGAGGTGGTGCGGGAGTCACAAGGCCTGGACGCGATGGACGTGATCGCGCATTCCGCAGGCGGCTTCGTCACCCTCGCCTATGCGGCGAAGCATCCGGAGCGGCTCGGTCGCGTCGTACTCGTCACCCCTTCCGGCAAGCCGTTCGGCGACGTCGAGGCCGACATCGCGGCCATCCGGGCGAGTCGATCGGACGAACCCTGGTACGCCGAGGCCGCCGCGGTCGAGGCGGAGCTCAAGCTGATGCCGGAGCGGATGCGGCAGCGGTTCGACCCGCAGCTGCGCGTGTTCGGCTACGCGCGCTGGGACGAGCGATCACAGGCGCACGCCGAGTCCACCGACCGGCAGATGTCGATGCGGGCCATGGCCGCGTTCGTTCCCGGTCCCGAGGTTGCCGCGGAGTTCGACCTCAGAGAGCGGCTCAAGGCGCTCGAGGCTCCCGTCCTGGTCATCGTCGGAGCGCTCGACGGCATCACGGGGGTGAAGGCGGGTCATCTCGTCGCGGACATGCTGCCGAACGCCACGGTGGTGGAGCTGCCGAACGCCTCGCACAACCCGTGGATCGACTGCCCGGAGGAGTTCCGGCAGACGGTGGTCAGCTTTCTCGAAGCAGGCTGAGCAGCTCGGCAGTGAGGTCCGGCCCGGCACCTTGCGGCATGGTCAGCGCGACCCGGGTCGCTTCAGCGAACCGTTCCCTGACCCCGGCCGCGCACTCCGCGGGGGTGCCGCAGACCGCCAGCGTCCGCAGCATCGTGTCGTCGATGAGATCGCCCATCTCGGCCCAGCGGCCTTCCTTGGAGAGCCGGTTCAGCTCCGGCTGCAGGTCTTCCCATCCTTCTGCCTCGAGCACGGGGCGGTATGACGGGGTCGAGCCGTAGAACGCGAGCCGAGCGCGGGTGTCGGCTTCGGCGGCGGTCATCTCCTCCTCGGTCCGCCCGCAGCAGATCATCGCCTCGAGGATCAGCTGGAAGGTGTCGCCGTCGGACCCGCGGGCCGGCCGACCGGCGGCGGCGAGGCCGGCGTCGACGGCGGGAAGCGTGCGTTCGGTCAGGTGCCGCCGGCTGTTGAACGGATGGGTCAGCAGCCCGTCCGCCACCTCCGCGACCATCTGGGTCATCTTCGGGCCGAGCCCGCCCAGCAGGATCGGTGGCGGCCCGTACTCGTTCGGACCCGGGTTGAAGAACGGCGTCATCAGCGTGTGCGACGTGTAGGTGCCGTGGTAGTCGAGCTTCTCTCCGGTCTGCCACGCGTCGAAGATCGCGTGAATCGCCTCGACCCACTCGCGCATCTGACCGACAGGGGACTCCCACCGAGATCCGTACCGACGCTCGATGTGGGTCTTGATCTGGCTGCCGAGACCGAGCCGGAAGTTCCCCCCGGACAGTGTCTGCAGATCCCACGCGGCGTACGCGAGGGTCAGTGGCGAACGGGGGAGCGCGATCGCGACGTTGGTCATCAGGTGCAGTCCGGTGCCTGCCGTCGCTGCCGTGACCAGCGGGAAGAACGGGTCGTGCGCGCCCTCGAACGTGAAGGCGCCGTCGAACCCGACTTCGGCGAGCCGCCGGATCTCGACATCCTCTTGGCCGAGGGGAGCAACGAGGTGAGTGTCGACGGGCAGGCGGTGGGAGTCCTTGGGCATGTCGGGCACCCTATGGGTATGCGGACCAAGACATTCGAGATCACGACCGGCTCGACCCTGGTCACCGACGTCACTGACGAAGTTGCCGACTTCGTGGGTGACAGTGTCGCCGGTCTGATCAATGTGTTCGTGCCTCACGCGACCGCAGGGGTCGCGTTGATGGAGACAGGTTCGGGCAGCGAGAGCGACCTCGCGACGGTGATCGACCGACTCGCACCGAGGGAGGACATCTATCGCCATCGCCACGGCACGCGGGGACATGGCCGGGACCACGTCCTGCCGGCGTTCGTGTCACCGTCATTGACAATCCCCGTCGACGACGGCCGGTTGGCGCTGGGCACCTGGCAGAGCGTCGTACTCGTCGATCCCAACGTCGACAACAGGTCCCGGACGGTGCGGCTCAGCTTCCTCGACTAGCCCTCGAGCCAACCTTTCGGGCGTCTCCACGCGTGTTTCGGGGCAACCAGGGTGCGCTCGACGCATCCTTACTGGGTGACGGATGCAGTGGCCGAGCCGACGTGGGTCTGCGTCGGCTGCCACGCGCGGGTGCCGATGGCCGAGAACGTCTGCACCTCTTGCGGCAGGGCGTTCGGCGAGGGTCTTGCCGCGTCCTCCGAGCGGGCGAAGGTCAGGGACTTCGCGCGGTGGGGCTGGCTCCTGAAGGAGTTCGTGCTCCTCAACATCCTCTTCGTCATCTGGCGGGTCGTCGGGCACTACTCGGTCTTCCACGAAGCCGGTGCCTTCGGCCGCGGTCGCTGGCTCTGGCATGCCGAGCGGGTGCTGCACCTGCCCAGCGAAGCCGCCCTGCAGCGGCAGATCCTCGGGCACGAGACGTGGTCGCGGATCGCCAACGGCTACTACGCGTGGGCACACATCGTCGTATTCGCAGTCGCGCTGCTGTGGCTGATGATCCGCCACCGTGAGGTCTATCCGAAGTGGCGCAACCTCGTGGTCGGCTTCACCGGCATCTCGCTGCTGATCGCCTGGATGCCGACCGCGCCGCCTCGGCTGATCCCGAGCTTCGGCATGGTGGACCTCGCGGCTCGCTACCACCAGTCCGTGTACGACGGGCTCGGCAAGGGCGTCACGGACCAGCTCTCGGCGATGCCCTCGGTGCACGTCGGCTGGGCGGTCCTGGTGGCGGCCGCGATCATCGTCGTCACTCGCAGCAGGTGGCGCTGGCTTGCGCTGATCCACCCGGTGCTCACGACGTACTTCATCGTCGTCACGGCCAACCACTACTGGCTGGACGGCGTCGCCGCGCTCGTCCTCTTGGCCCTCGTGTATTTCGGGATGCGACGGCTGCGCCCGAGTTTGGTACCGTAATCAACGAGATGCACGCGCTCCTGCTCCTTACCCGCCCGTAGCGGGGTCGACCACCGGCCCCCCGCTGCGGGAGTCGGCTGTGACCAGAAACAGCGCGCCGGTTTGCCACTCGACATCCTCGACAGGAGCAAACCCGAAATGACTGAGCAGACGGCACGGATGCCGCAGCACCACCGCTACACACCCTTCGCACCCATCGACCTGCCGGACCGTACCTGGCCGAGCAAGGTGATCAGCGGCCCGCCGCAGTGGTGCAGCGTCGATCTCCGCGACGGCAACCAGGCGCTGATCGACCCCATGGACGCCGAGCGCAAGATGCGCATGTTCAAGCTCCTGGTCGACATCGGCTACAACGAGATCGAGGTCGGTTTCCCGGCGGCGAGCCAGACCGACTTCGACTTCATCCGCCAGCTGGTCGAGCAGGACATCGTTCCGGAAAACGTGACGATCCAGGTGCTGACGCAGGCACGCGAAGAGCTGATCGAGCGCACCTGCGAGTCGCTGGTCGGCTTCCAGGGCACGGCGCTGATCCACCTGTACAACTCGACGTCGACGCTGCAGCGGCGGGTCGTCTTCGGTCTGGACAAGGCGGGCATCAAGGACATCGCGGTCCGCGGCGCCCAGTGGTGCCAGAAGTACGCCGAGTCGCTGCTGGGCAGCACCGACGTGCGGTGGCAGTACTCACCGGAGTCGTTCACCGGTACCGAGCTCGACTACGCCGTCGAGGTCTGTGAAGCCGTGATGGACGTCTGGGAGCCCAGTGCCGACCGCAAGGTGGTGCTGAACCTCCCGGCGACGGTCGAGATGGCCACCCCTAACGTCTATGCCGACTCGATCGAGTGGTTCGGTCGCAACGTCGCGCGCCGCGACGCGGTGATCCTGAGCCTGCACCCGCACAACGACCGCGGTACGGCGGTCGCGGCGGCGGAGCTCGGCGTGCAGGCCGGCGCCGACCGGGTGGAGGGCTGCCTGTTCGGAAACGGTGAGCGGACCGGCAACGTGTGCCTGGTCACGCTGGGGCTGAACATCTTCAGCCAGGGCATGGATCCGGGCATCGACTTCTCCGACATCGACGAGATCCGTCGCACGGTGGAGTACTGCAACCAGCTGCCGGTCCACCCTCGCCACCCCTACGGCGGCGACCTGGTCTACACCGCGTTCAGCGGTTCGCATCAGGACGCCATCAAGAAGGGGTTCGAAGCGCTGGAGCGCGACGCCGCCGAGGCAGGCGTGGCGGTCGAGGACTACACCTGGGGCGTGCCGTACCTGCCGATCGACCCCATGGACGTCGGGCGCAGCTACGAAGCCGTGATCCGGGTCAACTCGCAGTCCGGCAAGGGCGGCGTGGCGTACGTGATGAAGTACGACCACCATCTCGACGTCCCGAGACGGATGCAGATCGAGTTCTCCCGCATCGTGCAGACGGTGTGCGACAACGAGGGTGGAGAGGTAGCTCCGGACAAGATCTGGCAGATGTATCGGGAGACCTACCTGGAACGCACCGAGCCGCTGCAGCTCGTGAGCTACTCCATCAACTCAGGCGAGATCGACCACATCGAGGCGAAGGTCGTTCACAACGGCGTGGAGCGAGAGATCAGCGGCCAGGGCAACGGCCCGATCGCTGCGCTCGTCCATGCCCTCGCCGAGGTGGGTATCGACGCCCGGGTGCTCGACTATCACGAGCACGCGCGCAGTGCCGGTGAGGAAGCGCAGGCCGCTGCCTACCTCGAGGTCGCCGTCGGCGGCCAGGTGCTGTGGGGGTGTGGCGTCTCGCCGAGCATCACCACCGCGTCGCTCTACGCACTGGTCAGTGCGATCAACCGTGCCTGACATCACGTCGTAGCCGGGCTACGACGTGATGGAGGACACGTAGGTCGACAGACCGACGATCGCCGTCGCCGTGACCGTCGCCTGCAAGGTGCTGCCGTTGGTCAGCGTCAGGGTGAAGGCTCCGGAGTTGGTCGCGCCGGCGGCGATCGTCACCGTGGCCGGAGAGAAGGTCTTCAGCCCGGCTCCCGCCGCCACGAGGGCGATCGTGATGGGGCTGCCCGTCGTGTTGGCGACGACCTGGCCGTTGGCGTCCATCAGCGCAACCTGTGCGGTGAGCGTCCGGGAGTTGCCGTTGGGAACCTCGGGGCTGATCGTGCAGGCGTAGGAGATGAGCACGAACGGGCAGCTCACCGTCGGGTTGTAGGAGGCCGACGACGCGGTGGTTGTCACGTTGACGAAGGTGAGGCCGGGCGGCGTCGGGTTCCCCGCGGTGAAGGTCACCGAGGTGCTGGTGCCCGAGTTGCCTGCACCGTCGGTCTGGGTTGCCTGCACCGTGTACTGGTTGCCGACGGTGAGTGCGCTGCTTGCGGCCACCGACCACGAGCTGGCGCTGACCGGGGCGCTGAGCGTCTGGATCGGTGATCCGGTGGCGGTTGTGCCGGCGTAGAGCTTGACGGACACCGTCGAGGCGTCGGCGCTGTGCCCGGAGTCGGAGGCCTGGGAGCCTGCTGTGCCGGTGAACGTCGGCGTCGTGGTGCTCGTCGTCGACCCGGCGGCCGGAGCAGCGATCGTCACTGCCGGCGCAGCGGTGTCCTTGACCGCTGCGGCGGTCAGGTTGGCCGAGGCGCCGCCGGCGTTGGTCGACCAGACGGTGATCGTCAGCGGACCGTCGCTCAGCGAGGACAGGTCGATGCCCGTGAAGGCGACCGTGCCCGCCCCGCTCGAGCCGGCCTTTGTCGGCACGGTGACGGTCGTGGTGCCGTCGCTGATCGTGACGTGGAGGGTGTCGGAAGTAGACGACGTGGCAGGCAGGGTCACGTCGACCTCGGCGTTGGTCTTGTTGCCGGATCCGACGTAGCCGGTGCCTGCAACCACGACGGATGATGGCTTGGCAGGGGTGGTGGTGCCGCTGAGCGGGCTGGAAGCGCTCGAGATCCAGTTGCCCAAGGTGCTGTAGACGTCGTACGACGTGGTCGAGCCCGCGGTGAGACCCGTGACAGAGCAGCTCCCGGTCGACCCGGTGATCGTGCAGGCGGGCGAGGACGTCGAGCCGTGCGGATACACGATGTATCCGGTCGCCGCAGGCGTGGAGGGTCCGGTCGTCACGCTCACAGTCAATCCGGTGGTGCCCGCCGCCGCGGCGGTCACCGTGACCGGCGAGGAGAGCGTGGTGGAGGTGGCCAGCTGCGTGCCGCTGGCACTCGCGGTGAAGTAGGCGGAGGCCGCTGAGGCGAGCCCGATCACCAATGCGATGGTGAGAGCGATCGTCCCGGTCACCTTGCGGGTCATGACGTACGTCCGTTCGCGATGAGCGGGATGGCGAAGGTGGTTCCTTGGCAGCCGTCGGCGGCCGTGCTGCTCATCGCCACCGAGCCGGGAGCGGCGACGGTGGTGTTCGGCGCGATCGTCGTGGTGGGCAAGGTCCCGGACGTGAACGACACCACCGAGGCGTTGCAGGTCCCCTTGCCGGCGGTCTGAACCGTTGCCGCACCGGCTTGGCTGATCGAGGTCAGCTTCATCCCGGCGGCCGCGCTGGTGTTCTTCACCGTGATCGTGACCGGGACGTTCCCACCCGGATACAGGCCGGCGACCGGGGAGACCGTCGCCGTGAGGGAGACGGTGCCGGTCGCGACGGTCGTGCTGCCGCCACCGGACACCCGCCAGTACGCCGTGGCGGTGCCGGTGAACGCGACCGCGACGATCGCCGTTCCCAAGGCGATCGTCGCGCCGCGCTGAACTGCAGCGGTGATTCGGTGGCTCAACATGTGTGGGGTCAGCCCTGCTGTGCGGTGGCTTGGAAGGTGAGGGGGAAGCGCGCGTTCTTGCACGCGTTCTGGTTGCTCGGCAGGTCGAGCATCGAGATGGCCAGCGGGATCTTGATGCTCTGCCCGGGAGCGACGTCGTAGCGCTCGGCGCCGAGCGCCGACGCGTTGTATTTGGTCGCGCGGATGCTCTCGGCGGCGGTGCATGACGCCGACGCGTCCCCGACGAGGACCCGAGCGGAGGTCACCCGTGCCGGTTTGTCCCCAGTGTTGGAGACCCGCACCACAACGGGGCTGGTGACACCCGGAGCGAGGCCTCCTCGCTGGCTGCCCGAGACCTGGATCGAGACGGGACGGGATTGCGCGCCCACCGGACTCGTGGACTGGCCCGAGGCCGTCGCGGATCCGGAGCCACCGCCGCCCGAGGGTTGGCCACTGAAGGCGCGAGGGCTCCCGTTCAGCCCATGGATGGCGGTGAACAGCCCCGCGACGAGGACGGCAACGACTGCCAGCCACAGCCACAACAGTCCCCGACGGCGACGCTCGCTCTCGTCGTCGGTGCTCGCAGTGCCTAGTGGGTGGTCAGTCATTGCCGTCCTCCGGGCGGTTCGGATAGGGAAAGGTCAGTTGACGCTGAAGGTGACCGGGATGGTCGCGGTCTTGCACGCGTCCTGGCTCACTCCGGTGTCGTTCATGCTCAATGTGATGCCGGACCACGAGCCGACGTTGCTGCCGGTCGGGATCTCGGCGTTGACAGCAGCCGTGCCGGAGATCGAGAAGTCGCCGGACACGCAGCCTTCCGGAAGAGTGCCGACCGTCGCGGTCACGGTGCCGATCCGGACCGAGCCCGGGTTCGGGTTGTCGAACTTGCCCGACAGCGCGACGCTGCCACCCGGGTAGAGGCTCGACGTCGGGGTGGTCGACACCACCGTCACGTTGGAGGTGCTGCCGGTCACTGCAGCGCCGGTGCCAGAGCCGCCCTGGGTCCAGTAGGCGAAGGCGACGCCACTACCCGCGACGGCCATCGCTCCGGCGCCCAGAACCGCAGCTGCCTTCTTCTTGTTGCTGATCTTGTGCATGTGTACCCCTTGGGAGCAGTCACCCGAGGTGCCGGATTTCGGCCCTCGCGAGCCCCTCTGCGGGGCGCCGAACCTCAAGGTCCACGCTCCGCCGCAACGGCCGCGCGACGGAATCACAACGTTCGAACAATTCGTCTTTTCGGACGAACCGGGAAGGCGAGAGCTCAGCCCTCGAAGCGGTAGCCCACTCCTCTGACCGTGTGCAGGTACTTCGGTCGGCTCGAGTCGGCCTCGATCTTCAGTCGCAACCGCCGGATGTGCTCGGTCACCGTCGACGGGTCCTGCCACTTCGTGGATGAGCCCCACACCTGTTCGAGCAGCTGCGCACGGCTGAACACCCGTCGCGGTGACGCTGCGAGCAGGGCCAGCAGGTCGAACTCCTTCGCCGTCGTGTCGATGACCTCGCCGCCGAGCGCCACCTCGCGCGCGCCGAGGTCCAGGGTCAGCCGGCCGTAGTGAAGCCGCTTCGGCGGCTCGGGGGCTGCGGACCGCCCACCCCTGCGGACCAACGCGTAGATGCGGGCGACCAGTTCTGCGCCACTGAAGGGCTTCACGATGTAGTCGTCGGCGCCCATGCGAAGGCCAAGGACACGATCGGTCTCACCGCCGCGCGCGGACACGAAGATGATCGGGAGGTTCTCGCGACTGCGCATCTCGCTCATCAGGTCGAAGCCGCTGATCTCCGGCATCATGATGTCGAGCAGCACCACGTCGGGCTTGCGCTCGGAGAGCAGCTTCAGCGCCGTGGCGGCGTCTGCGGCACAGTCGACGCCGAAGCCCTCGTCGGCGAGCAGGTTCTCGAGCAGGTCGCGCGTCGGCGCGTCGTCATCGACGACGAGGACATGCAGCGGGCGCCGCGATCGCATCGGGACGATTTTAGGCAATCGGGATCAACCCGGTGCGACGACCGCGTCTTCCAACGGCGGCTCTTCGCCGGCATCGACCCGTCCGGGCGAGGTCGCGAGGACCGAACCGGCGAGGACCAGCGGGAAACCGACGATCATCCCGACGGTGAGGTGCTCGCCGAGTACGGCGATGCCGAGCGCGATCGCCACCGCCGGGTTGACGTACGTGATCACGGTGGCGCGGGTCGGCCCGATCTCCGCGATCAGCCAGAAGAACACGATGAACGCGAGCGCGGTGCAGACCACGGCGAGACCGACCACCGACCACACGACCTTTGCGTGCAGATGGTGCGGCGGGCTGATGATCGCCGCAGGCGCGTAGACGAGCGCAGTGACGCCGAGCGACGCCGCAACGACAGCCAACCCTGGAGCGTCGGCCAGCCGGTGCGACAGGATCAGCGGGCCGAGCGCGTAGCCCACGGCCACGATCGCGATCTCGCCGACCGCGGTCATGTCGACCTTGCCGACCTGGAGACCGACGAGGGAGGCGACGCCGGCTATCCCGACGAGCAGTCCTGCCCACCGGCGCGCGGTCATGACCTCGTTGAGCCCGAGGACTCGGGTGATTCCGATCCCGACGAGCGGCACCGCGGCGACCAGCAGGCCGGCGAAGGAGCTGGTGAGGTGCTCCTCGGCGCTGCTGAGCAGCAGCCACGGGATCGTCAGCTCGACCGCGGTGTAGAGCAGCACCCAGCGCCAGTGGCCGCGAAGCCCGCCGAGCACCCCGCGCCACGCCGCGACGGGGAGCAGCAGCAGGGCGCCGATCACGGTGCGACCGAACACCAGATCCGCTGGGCTGAGGTCGCGGACCGCGACCCGGATCAGCAGGTACGGCACGCCCCAGATGAAGCACATCGCGACGAAGAGCACCCAGCCTCGCCTCGACACGAGACGACACTACGATCTGAGGGTGACCAAGACAGCCCGAATTGCAGTCATCCCCGGCGACGGCATCGGGATCGAGGTCGTGACCGAGGGTCTGAAGGTGCTTCGTACGGCCGTGGAGCCGGACGGTGTGAAGGTCGAGACCACCGACTACGACCTCGGCGCGGCCCGCTACAACCGCTCCGGCGAGACGCTGCCGGACAGCGTGCTCGAAGAGCTTCGCCAGTACGACGCGATCCTGCTCGGTGCCGTCGGTGATCCGTCGGTGCCGCCGGGCGTTCTCGAGCGCGGACTGCTGCTGAAGATCCGGTTCGCGTTCGAGCATGCGGTCAACCTGCGTCCGGTGAAGCTCTACCCGGGCGTCGAGACCCCGCTTGCCGGCGTGTCGCCCGCCGACATCGACATGGTCGTCGTGCGCGAGGGGACCGAGGGTCCGTACGTCGGGGTCGGCGGCTCGATGCGGACCGGCACCGCCAACGAGGTCGCCACCGAGGAGAGCATCAACACCCGCTACGGCGTGGAAAGGGTGGTGCGCGACGCGTTCCGGCGCGCCCAGGCCCGGCCGCGCAAGAAGCTGACCCTGGTGCACAAGACGAACGTGCTCGTGCACGCCGGCTCGTTGTGGCAGCGAACGGTCGACGAGGTCAAGGCGGACTACCCCGACGTCACCGTCGACTACGCGCACGTTGACGCGGCGTGCCTCTACTTCGCCACCCAGCCGGGTCGGTTCGACGTGGTCGTCACCGACAACCTGTTCGGGGACATCGTCACGGATCTGGGCGCTGCCATCGCCGGCGGCATCGGGCTCGCTGCGAGTGGCAACCTCAACGTCGACGGCACCGCGCCGAGCATGTTCGAGCCGGTGCACGGCAGCGCGCCCGACATCGCCGGGCAGGGGATCGCCGACCCGACGGCGACCGTACTGTCGGTGGCGATGCTGCTGGACTCGCTCGGGCTCGCGGATGCGGCCAAGCGGGTCGAGGACGCAGCGGCCGCCGACCTCGCCGAGCGTGGGGACGCGCAGCGGCGTACCGCTGATATCGGGGATGCGATCGCGGCGAGGCTCGCCTAATCTCGACCTATGGGCCTTGAGTGGAGCGTCGAGGAGACGCAACATCCGACGTCAGCTGAGCGCCTCGCCGAGATTATGGCGGCGCCCGGGTTCGGCAAGGTGTTCACCGACCACATGGTCACGGTCGAGTGGACGCCCGACGCGGGGTGGCACGACGCGCAGGTACGCCCGTACGGCCCGTTGAGCATGGATCCGGCGACGCACGTCTTCCACTACGGGCAGGCGATCTTCGAGGGCTTCAAGGCCTACCGACAGCCTGACGACGGCATCGCGACGTTCCGGCCGGCCTTCAACGGCGAGCGGTTCAATCGGTCGGCGGCGCGGCTCGCGCTGCCCGAGCTGCCGGTGGCTGACTTTGTCGAGGCGTCGGACCGTCTGGTCCGCCAGGACTCGGAGTGGGTTCCTCGCAATGGCGACGCGAGCCTCTACCTGCGTCCGTTCATGATGGCGACCGAAGTGGGTCTGGGCGTGAAGCCCTCGTCGCATGTGACGTTCCTTGTGATCGCCTCGCCGGCGGGCCCGTACTTCGGCGGCGGTGCGAAGCAGGTCACGATCTGGTTGTCCGAGGACTACACGCGTGCGGCGCCCGGTGGCACCGGTGCCGCGAAGTGCAGCGGCAACTACGCTGCGAGCCTCGTCGCCCAGCAGGAGGGCATCGCCAACGGTTGCGACCAGGTGCTGTTCCTCGACTCGACGGAGCGCCGGTGGGTCGAGGAGCTCGGCGGCATGAACCTGTGGTTCGTGCAGGACGACGGCACGATGGTGACGCCGGAGCTCACCGGAACGATCCTTGAAGGCGGCACGCGCGACGCGCTTCGAACGCTTGCGGGCGAGCTCGGTCACGAGGTCGAGGAGCGCCGGGTGGACATCGACGAATGGCGCAAGGGTGTCGACACCGGCCGGATCACCGAGGTCTTCGCGTGCGGCACCGCGGCGGTGATCGCCCCGGTCGGCACGTTGAAGTGGCACGGCGGCGAGGTCACGCTGCCGACGGACACCCCGGTTGCCGACAAGCTGCGGGCGGCGCTCATCGACCTGCAGTACGGCCGCACCGCCGACAGCCACGGCTGGATGCACCGGGTTCGCTAGCCGTTTCGGTTCATCCGTCCAGTAGCGTCCCGCTCGTGACGCGACTGCTGCTGCTGGGCTCCGGCGAGCTCGGCAAGGAGATCGTGCGCGAGGCTGCCGCACTCGGCGTCGAGGTCGTCGCGGCCGACCGGTACGACGACGCGCCTGCCATGCAGGTCACGCCGCACCGTCGGGTGCTGGACATGCTCGATCCCGCGGCAGTCCGCGCACTCGTCGAGGAGACCAAGCCCGATCTGGTGGTCCCCGAGGTCGAGGCGATCGCGACCGACGCCCTCATCGAGCTCGAAAGCGAAGGCTGGACCGTCATCCCGACCGCTCGTGCGGCTCGGCTGACGATGGATCGCGAGGGCATCCGACGCGTCGCGGCGGAGACGTTGGGGCTGCCGACGTCGCCGTACCGGTTCGCGACGACCGAGGCGGAGTACGTCGCGGCGGTGGAGGCGCTCGGCCGGCCGTGCGTGGTCAAGCCGGTGATGAGCTCGTCCGGCAAAGGCCAGTCGGTGGTCGGCGTCGACGACGACCCTTTGGAGGCGTGGCGTTATGCGCGGACGTCCGGCCGGGTTGCCGAGCAGGCGGTGATCGTCGAGGGCTTCATCGACTTCGCGTACGAGATCACGCTGCTGACGGTGCGGCATGCGGCGGGCACGACCTGCTGTCCGCCGATCGGGCACACCCAGGAGGACGGCGACTACCGCGAGTCTTGGCAGCCGCAATCCATGTCGGCACTCGCGCTGGAACGCGCGACCGACATCGCGGTGAAGATCACCGATGAGCTCGGCGGTCGCGGCGTGTTCGGCGTGGAGCTGTTCGTCACCGCCGAGGACGAGGTGCTGTTCAGCGAGGTCAGTCCGCGGCCGCACGACACGGGTCTCGTGACCCTGCTCAGCCAGACCACCAGTGAGTTCGGTCTGCATGTGCGAGCGATCCTCGGCTTGCCGGTGCGGCCGGACGATGTCGCGAACCTTCGGCCGTCGGCGAGTGCGGTCGTCCTCGCCGACCGAGAGATCGATGCGCCGACTGTGGCGGGCGTCGAGCACGCGCTGAGCGAGCCGGAGACATTGGTGCGAGTGTTCGGCAAGCCGGCCGCTCACCCGGGTCGCCGTATGGGCGTCGCCGTCGCGCGAGCGGACGACGTGGAGGCCGCGCGCGCCCGCGCGCGGGCCGCGGCCGCTGCGATGTCGGTCGTTCCGCTTGACCGATAGCGGTGTCGTGCCGAACACTGATGGCGTGACGCAGTTCACCACGATTATTTCTGGGCGCGTCGGCTAAGCACCACAGCCGACGCGCAACCCTCCGCTGCCCTGACCGGGTCGGAGGGTTTTTTGTTGGAAACAAACACTTCCGAAGGGACCGAACCGGTGGCACTCACCGACCTGCATGTCTACGACACGACGCTGCGCGACGGGTCGCAGATGGAGGGGCTGTCGCTTTCTGTGGATGACAAGCTCGCCGTCGCCGCGCACCTGGACTCTCTCGGCGTCGGCTTCATCGAAGGCGGGTGGCCGGGCGCGAACCCCAAGGACGAGGCGTTCTTCCGTCGCGCGGCTGCGGGCGAGCTGTCCTTGGTCAACGCGACGCTCGCCGCGTTCGGCGCCACCCGTAAGGCGGGCGTGGTGGCTGCGGACGACCCGCAGGTGCGCGCGCTGGTCGACGCGCAGACCCCGGTCGTCACCCTCGTGGCGAAGTCGCACACGGGGCACGTCGAGCGGGCGCTGCGTACGACCCTCGACGAGAACCTCGCGATGATCAGCGACACCGTCCGGTTCCTGGTCGGCGAGGGCCGGCGGGTGTTCCTCGACGCCGAGCACTTCTTCGACGGTTACCACCTCAACCGCGACTACGCGCTCGCCGCGCTCGCCGCCGCCGCGGAGGCCGGCGCCGAGGTGGTCGCCCTGTGCGACACCAACGGCGGGATGCTCCCGACGCGGCTGTCCGAGGTGGTCCATGAGGTGGTGGGCTGGCTCAACCAGCCGGCGACCCGGGTGGGCATCCACGCCCATGACGACACCGCGTGCGCCGTGGCGAACTCGCTGGCCGCCGTACAGGCCGGTGCGACCCACGTGCAGGGCACTGCCAACGGGTACGGCGAGCGCTCCGGGAACGCCGACCTGTTCTCGATCGTCGCCGGGCTCGAGCTCAAGCTCGATCTCCCGGTCCTGCCCCAAGGGGCAATCACCGAGCTGGTCCGGGTCAGCCACGCAATCGCGGAGCTTGCCAACATCGCGCCGGACGACCACCAACCGTGGGTCGGCGCGAGTGCATTCGCCCACAAGGCGGGACTGCACGCGTCGGCGCTCAAGGTCGACCCGGACCTGTATCAGCACATCGACCCGGCCGCGGTCGGCAACGACATGAGAGTGCTCGTGTCGGAGCTGGCCGGCCGGGCGAGTGTGGAGCTCAAGGCGCGCGAGCTCGACATCGAGGTCGACCGGGAGGTGGTCGGCAAGGTCATCGAGCAGGTCAAGGCGATGGAAGCGGAGGGCTACTCGTTCGAGGCAGCCGAGGCGTCCTTCGAGCTGATGCTGCGCGAGGCCGTCGACGGCAAGCGGGCTCGGCCGTTCGAGCTGGAGTCCTACCGGGTCATCAGCGATAGCCGGGGCCAAGGCAACGAGGCCTCGGAGGCGACGGTGAAGATCCGCGTCGGGGAGGAGCGCATCGTCGCGACGGGCGAGGGGAACGGCCCGGTCAATGCGCTGGACATGGCGTTGCGCAAGGCGCTCGAGCCGTTCTACCCGCAGCTCGGCAAGCTCGAGCTGGTCGACTACAAGGTGCGGATCCTTGAGGGCGCGCACGGCACCGGCGCGGTGACCCGGGTGCTGGTGCGTACCTCCGACGGCGAGCGCGAGTGGGACACCGTCGGCGTGGACGAGAACGTGATCGCGGCGTCGTGGGAGGCGCTCGACGACGCCTACACCTACGGCTTGCTCGACAAGGGGTGAGGCAGCCACCTCGAGCCCCCGGGTAAGAATCGGTGTGTGACGGACATGCGCTTTCGCCGACTCGGTGACTCGGGGCTGACGGTGTCGGTGGTCGGCCTCGGCTGCAACAACTTCGGCCGGCGGATCGACCTCGACGCCACCCGCGAGGTGGTCCACGCGGCACTCGACGCCGGGATCACGCTCTTCGACACCGCCGACATCTACGGGGAGTCGGAGGACTTCCTCGGAGAGGTGCTCGGCGCTGCCCGCAGCGACATCGTCCTGGCCACCAAGTTCGGGATGGACATGGGCGGCAAGCTCGGGCCGGACTGGGGTGCGCGCGGCTCGCGCCGCTACATCCGCAAGGCGATCGAGTCATCGCTGCGGCGGCTTCGTACGGACTGGATCGACCTGTACCAGCTGCACGCTCCCGACCCGAAGACGCCGATCGAGGAGACACTGGCGGCGCTGCACGAGCTGGTCGATGAAGGCAAGGTGCGTTACCTCGGCTGTTCCAACTTCGCGGCCTGGCAGCTCGCGGACGCCGACTGGACGGCGCGAAGCAGCGGCCACCCCCGGTTCATCAGCGCGCAGAACCACTACAGCCTGATCGAGCGAGGAGTCGAGGCGGAGCTGGTCCCGGCGTGCGTGCGCTACGGGGTCGGGGTGCTGCCGTTCTACCCGTTGGCCAACGGGCTGCTGACCGGGAAGTACCAGCGTGGCCTCGACGCGCCCGAGGGGACGCGCTTGGCCGCCCGCCGGGACTGGCTGAGTGACGATCGGTTCGACAAGGTCGAGGCGTTGTCGGCGTACGCGGAGGAGCGTGCGGCATCGCTGCTCGACGTCGCGATCGGTGGCCTCGCCGCGCAGCCGGCGGTGGGATCGGTGATCGCGGGCGCGACCAAGCCGGAGCAGGTACGCGCGAACGTCGCTGCCGGCGCGTGGGTGCCGAACGAGGACGATCTCGCGGCGCTCAATAAACTCAGGTAGATGCGGATCGCCCGGTTCTCCCACGAGGGTGACGTCTCATTCGGAGTGGTCGAAGGGGACACCGTCGCGCAGATCACGGCGCATCCGTTCGCGCCGGTGGAGTTCACCGGTGGCCGGGCGGCACTGTCGGCGGTGAAGCTGCTGGCACCGGTGCTCCCGAGCAAGGTCGTCGCGATCGGCAAGAACTACGCGTCGCATGCCGCCGAGATGGGCGGCGAGGTGCCCGAGCAGCCGCTGATCTTCCTCAAGCC